>JBCCBB010000005.1:0-69418 GCA_039814545.1 Pseudomonadota bacterium | reverse complement strand
GGCTTCCTCGACGCGACGCGTGATGGCCATCTCCACGTCTTCGGGCGTCGCCCCGGGATAACTTACCTGCACCGTGACGATTCGAGGGTCAATCTGAGGCAGGATCTCTGCGTTGGTCTTATTGATGAAGGCCAGTCCGCCTACGAGCAGGAAGGCCATGAGCAGATTGGCGGCCACGGCGTTACTCGCGAACCATGCGATCAGGCGGTTCACGGAGCGCCTGCCGCGCTTTCGGGCTTTGACACAACGCGCACGGCATCGCCCGCTCGAGGATTGCGCAGCGGCGAGAGCACCACACCGTCCGCGAAGTCGAACGGTGCGGTCACGACAAAGCCGTCATCGCTGTGCAGGATGTCCGGTGCGCGTCGCGCGAGTTGATCGCCCTCGACGACCCAAACTTCACGATGCGCGGACAGGGCATCCTCAGGTACGAGGTGCGCGGATTCGATGATCGGACCGTACAGCACCACATCGACGAATGCGCCGGGCAGCAAGGGCACGGTGGTATCGAAACGCAGGGCCAGCCCACCGAGCCGCGTCTGCGTATTCAGCTCGGCGTCGGCGCGCACGACGTGGGCGCGGAACTGTCGCTGGGCCCGGCCGCCCCCGGCCCTTGCGGATACCGTTGCCTGACGATCGAGCACCGGCTCGAGCTGCGCGAGCACCGTGGTCGTGACGGGCACATAAACCTCGATGTCTGCGCCATTGTACGCGCGGCCATAGGACTGCCCGGCGATCAGGTTCTGTCCGATCTCAATCGTGGTCGACTGCATGCGACCGCTGAAAGGCAACGAGAAGGCGACGCGCGAGAGCTTGATTTCGGCGTCGGCCAGCGCCGCGTTGGCGGACTGCAGCGCGGCTTCTGCGCGACGAATCTGTGGCAGACGAGCCACGAGATCCGGTACCGATTCGCCGGGATAGACCAGCGACCATTCATTGCGCGCGATTTCGGCTTCGGCGCGCTCGAAGCTCAAATCCGCGCGCGCGGCCGCCTGCTCGGCCAGCGCACGATTGACGTTGGCCTGGTAGTCCGCCGGGTCCAGTCTAAACAGCACTTCGCCGGCGGCGAAATAGCCGCCCGCGGCGAGATTCGGCGACACGGCGACCACACGTCCGCTGACCAGGGGACTTAGCTGGATGCTGTTGCGGGCTTGCACCGTACCCACCTCTTCGATACGAATCGGCAGATCGCGCACTTCGGGCCAGACCACAGCAACCTGTGGCGTCGCGGAGGCCGTTGCGCGCAATGGCGATTCCTGGTCATTGCGTTTGAGCAGACCGTTGGCGATGACCCCGGCGGCGAGCACACCCACGACCAGAAGGACCTGAAGGTAGCCACGCAGCGCGTGGGTATGCGGGTTGTCGTTTGCAGTCATCGCGCTGCCCCCGTGGGGAACCAGTCCCCACCCAGGCTTAGGTAGAGGTCAATCGATGCATTACGTAGCGCCTGCTCCGTAAGAATCAGGTTGAGCTGGGCGGAGTTGAGGCTACGTTGGGTCTCGAGTACGGCCAGTAGCGAACTCAGACCCTGGCGGTAGCGCGTAGACACGACACGATTGGATTGTGTCGCGGTCTGCACCGCGGCCTGCGCCAAGGCTTGCTGGGTCAATCTGGCGTCGCGCTCGGTCAGCGCGATCTCGACGTCGGTCAGTGCCGCCAAGGCTGCACGCGCAAAGCTCGCTGCCAACTCCTCTGCTTCGGCTCGCTCGAGACGCACCTGGGCGCGCAAGCGGCCACCCTGGAACACGGGGCCCGTGATCGATTGGGTCAACGACGAGAGGTAGTTGTCCCAAGAGAAATCTCCGGGCCGTTCGCCCTGAAACGTGAGCGCACCGGTTAGTGATAGCGCCGGGTACAGGTTCGCGCGTGCTGCACCGATGTCCTCGAGTGCAGCGCGGTAGCGCAATGCAGCGGCGGCGACATCCGGGCGCTGCGCCATCAACGCCGCGGGGTATCCCACGGCCATCGTCGCGGTCGGTGTGCCTGCAATTCCGGTGAACTCACGTGCCGTGGTTCCCGGAATGCGCGCGAGCTGCTCATCGATGAGCAGCAGTTGGCTGCGCAGTTGCCCTTCAAGGTCGGGAATGTCGACTCGCGCCGACTCAAGGTTCTGCCGCGCGATGAGGACATCGCTCGCAGAGACTCCCTGGGAGCCCAGCCGGTAGCGTTGCTCCGTGAGCTCCAGGGTCGAACGGAAACTCGCAGCGGTGGCGCGGGCCAGCGCTAGCCGTTCCTGCAGGGTTACCGCGGCCACCCATTGGCGTGAGAGGCGCGCGATCTCAAGTTGTTCTGTAGCCTCGTAAGACAGTGCAGCCGCTTCCGCGCTGAGCGCTGCTGCACGCACGCTGTTGCGAAGTGCACCGAAGACATCCAGTTCATAGTTGAGCGTAAAGCCGGCTGAGTGACTGTCGGCCCACGAGTAGCTTCCGGTCGGGTCCGGGTTGCGCAGCCGCTGCCGGTCCGCGGCGTAGCCCACCGATGGTCGACGCTGCGCCCCGGCTTGCACGGCGCGTTCGGCAGCCTGCTCGCGTTGCAGCCGTGCTTCGCTGAGCACGAGGCTGCCGTCGAGCAATACCGTCACTAACGTTTCGAGCTCGTCACCGCCAATCTGTCGCCACCAGCCAGCAGGATCAGGCGCAACTGATGCTTCGGACGACCCCGAGTCGAAGCTCGGCAGCGACGTAATCCGGGTCACGAGTTCCGGCGCGTCAGGTGACGGCGTCAACGTACAGCCGCCCATGGCAAGAAGTAGAAGTAGGAGCGCGACACGCGTGAACATACTCGGCTCTGCTAGAACCGGACGGACAAGCGGCCGGCCAGCGAGTACATGCCAGAGAAATTATTTGATGCCGCGATGGAAACGGTCAGAGTGTCGTCGACGGGCACCGCGAACGACGTCGACAGACTCCAAGGGTCGTCAATCTGCTGTACCTGGCGCAGGCGAAGGTCGTTGCCGCCGAAGGTGCTCGAAAACTCCACGACGCGGTCGATTTCGATATGAGAAACGCCTAGAGCGAAGGTCATCCGGCGTCCGTAGACGGATCGGATGTGCGCCAGGGTCAAGCTCGACGAGAGCGTCTCGGTCTCAATGTTGTCCAGATCATTGAAGCCATACATCGCCCCCACGCGCAGCACCAGTGGCGCATCAGGGTCACGCACGATGGGGACCAGTACGGCGAGGCCACCGTTGTACGAGTACCCGCTGTTGTCGCGTTCTGTATCCGACACGATTGAGAAGCTATCGCCAAGAATCGGCAAAGGATCGACGAAGCTGCCGCTGATGCCGATCTCTGCATCGGACTGCGAACTGACGATGCCCGTACCGGCCGAGATTTCCAGGAGCGGCAACGGATAGAAGGCCACTGACGCCATGAAGGTCTGCGACGAGACATCTGCCACATCACCGACCTGGACATCGAGGTCTTCAACGAGCAGGTTCTCGGAGGCATCGATGGTCAGCGATTCGATGCGTACCGGCGTCGTCGCCGTCAGCAAGGTCGCCGAGTACACGAAGCGGCTGCCCTGACCGGCTGAAACCGACTCTTTGCCCGCCAGCGGCTGCTCCCCGGTATTTTGTGCGTGGGCGGGACCGGCTGCGAGTACGCAGCCAAGTGCGGTCAGTGCCACAAGGGGTTTGGGGTCTGGGCTCGTCATTGGCGTCTCCGGTTGTGCCGCGTTGCGGGTCAAACAGAGACTAAGGACAGGCGTGTCAGGGAAGTCCGAGCAATGAAAGGAATTGTAAAGACGACGCCATCGCGGCGACCTGCAGGCGGGTCAGTCGCCCGGTGGTGCTAGTGGCCTTCCGGCCGCCCTGCATCAATGCGCACGTGGTCGGGCTGTGCGGCAACGCGATCGAGCCAGGCACGGATGGCCGGATAACGCGACAAATCAAACCCGCCTTCGCCGGCGACGTGCGTGTAGGCGTAGAGCGCGATGTCGGCAATCGAGTAGCGATTGCCGACAAAGTAGCCATTCTCGGCGAGGTGATTTTCCATGACCGCGAGTGCGGCGTGACCGCGCTCGGTCTTGGCTGCGATCTCATCGCGGTGATCATCGAGTTGCCCCGCGAAATGCCAGAAGCGGAGCACGGCGATGTAGGGTTCGTGGCTGTACTGCTCGAACCCCAGCCACTCAAGTACCTTGGCGCGGTGCCAGTCATCGCGCGGCAGCAGCGGCGTATCAGTGGCGAGGTGCCAGATGATCGCGTTCGACTCGGCCAGCGTGCGGCCGTCGGGCCATTCAAGTAGTGGCACACGGCCGTTGGGATTCTTCCCGAGATATTCGGGAGTACGCGATTCGCCATTGAGGATGTCGATGGCAGCGCGCTCGTAGTCGATACCGAGCTGCGCGAGCACGAGCCGCGCCTTGTAGCAGTTGCCGGATTCCCAGAAGTCGTAGAGCCGCAGCACGTCAGAACTGCCAGCGCAGGCCGATTGTTGTGATGCTGCCTTCTTCTTGTCGCTCGCCGTCGAGGATGCGGTGCTCGAGGCGCAGCGCGAGGCTTTCATTGAAGTTAAAGTCTCCGGCGATCCCGTAGTCGAGAGCGGAGTCGAACAGGAAGTTGCCGGTACCGGGCTCAACATCCGCGTCGTACGCGGTTTCACCGAAACGCAGGCTCAGGGTCACCCGGTCGGAAACCGGTAGGTAGCCACGAAAGAAAAAGCCCGTGCCGTCGACCTCGATCGTGGTGTTCGCGCCATTGAAGAACTGGGTGTCTTCACCGAATGCGGTGCGGCTGAAGCCCAAACCAAAGTAGGTCGCGATCCGGTACTCGAGTTCAATGTTCCAGCCCGTGTCGCTGCCGTCGAAGACGTCGTTGGGGCCGTCCCGGTCCTCGATGGTTGTCGGACCGACGCCGAACAGGATCGCGAAGCCGTGGTTGTCGTAAGCCTGGGCGTGGCAGGCGCCTGAGGTCAACAATGTCAGGGCAAGAAACGCGGCGGTCTTTCTCATGTCGTGGACTCCGTTACTGGCGCCAGTCAGCGGGTGCGCCATCAGCGAACCAATCTCCAATGGCTTCACGTTCGGCATCTCGCATGTGCGTGAGGTTCCCCACGGGCATGATCTGAGCCTCGACGCTTTGCTCATAAATGTCGCGCGCCTGGCGCACGATGTCATCGGCATCGTTGAACACCACGCCACCGGGCGGCGAAACCCAGCCTGGCTGCGTGGGTATGTCGGCGTGGCAGCTCGCGCAGCGCACCGTGACGATGCGAACGATGTCGTCGAATCGCGCTGTGGCGCCTGGCGCCAGGGCCTCGAACGTGGCCGTATCGACCACGGGCGTTTCTGCGGCCGCCCGAGGCTGCGGTGCGATGGCGATCGCAACACCTACGAGTACGAGCACACCCGCGACGGCCGGCACGGGTGATGCGTTGCCTTTGTGACGCGCCACGAAGTAGACGCGGATGAGCGCACCCGCGAGCACGAACGCCATGAGGATGAGCCAGTTCCAGGCGTGGCCGAAGGTCATCGCGTAATGATTCGAGATCATCACGAACAGAACGGGGAGCGTCAGGTAGGTGTTGTGCACCGAGCGCTGCTTGCCGCGCAGGCCATCTTCGGGGTTCACAGGCTCGCCGCGTTCGGTGGCGGCGACCATGCGCTTTTGCCCGGGGATGATCACGAAGAAGACGTTCGCAACCATGATCGTGCCGATGAGGGCACCAAAGTGGATGTAGGCGCCGCGGCCGCTGAAGAGCTGGCACAGCGCCCAGGCGGCAACACCCAGCAGGACGTAGAGCAGCGCCGAGAGCGCGCCCGCCTTGCGGCCCAGCGGTGACCGACAGAGCAGGTCGTAGACGAGCCAGCCGCCCACCAGGAAGGCTGCGCCGATGGCAACGGCCACACCGGGTGCCAGTTCCCGGACGCTCGCGTCAACGAGGTAGACGTCGGCACCGAGCCAGTAGATGAGCCCCAGCAGGAACATGCCCGACAGCCAAGTCGTGTAGGCCTCCCACTTGAACCAGTGCAGCGTCTCAGGCAACTGCGCGGGGGCCACGGCGTACTTTTGTGCGTGGTAGAAACCGCCGCCGTGCACGGACCAGAGTTCACCGCCGACGCCCTTCTCGTCGTCGCCCTTGAGCTTGGGCGGCTCGAGATGGTTGTCGAGCCAGACGAAGTAAAACGACGAGCCAATCCAGGCGATGCCGACAATGAAGTGCAGCCATCGGCCCAACAGGCCGAGCCATTCGAGCAAGTAGGGCAGCATCAGGTGGTGCCGTGTCCCTGCGGCGCGTGCAGCGTCGTCACGTTGCCCGAGGCGGGGTTGGCCTCCGCCGTCACCGCGGCTTGCGCAAGTGTCACGAGCTCCGCGGCAACCGCAACAGCGATTTCACCCGGGTGTTTGCCCGTGATGGCGTCGATGCCAATGGGGCAGGTCAGGCTTTCCAGCGTCTCGTCGTCGTAGCCCGCTGCGCGCAGGCGCTTCTCGAAACGGCGCCGCTTCGACGCCGAGCCGATGAGGCCTGTGAAGCGGCGATCGGGGCGCCCGAGGATTTCGCGGCAGAGATCGAGGTCGAGTCCGTGGTCGTGTGTCATGACGAGGTAGCAGCTGTGCGGCGGGCAGTGTGCCACGAATTCTGCGGGGTTCGAGATGAACGCGGGCATGACGGCTTCGGGCCAGTCGCCCTGCAGTTGTTCGGGCCGCGAGTCGACGACGAACACAGCGGCGTTCAGTGTGCTGAGCACCGTAGCGCAGGCGCGACCCACGTGACCCGCACCGAAAATCACGACGGTTAGCGGCGGCGGTCCGATGGGCTCAACAAGCAGCGTCTCGCCACGCAGGCGGACGACGGCGGCGTCGCCGGGTGTCGCAACGGCGGCGCGTAACGCGCGCAGCATGGCGGGCTCGGTCAGTGTTGCGTCGGTACCCGGAGCCATGGGCGACAGCGCGTCGATGCGTGCGGCCGTGATGACCTGCTTTGCATCATTGCGAGCCCGCGTAGCGGGCGTGGCATTCTCTCGAGTCTGTCGCACGGGTTGGGAGATCGCCGCGTCGCTCCGCGACTCGCGATGACCGATTCGCGTTACCAATGCAGCGCGGCCCCCCGCGCGCAACGTCGTGTAAGCGGCATCCAACCATTCAGCGTTCGCATCGATGCGCTCGAAAAGCACCTCGACGACGCCACCGCAGCATTGCCCGCACTGGCTACCGAGCGCAAAACGACGCAACGCCTGCGTGGGTGATTCGGTGGCGGTGAGTCGCTCACGCGCCGCCGCAATGCAGCTGTGCTCCAACTGGCCGCCGCCGATGGTGCCCAACACGGCGTCTGCCGTGACGAGCATCTTGCTGCCCGTCTCACGCGGCGCCGAGCCCCGAACGCCGGCGACTGTGACCGCGATGCAGGGCGTACCGGCCTCCGTCAGCTCGGCCAGCCGTTTGGGCCAGTCAAACACCGGTGTCACCTCGCGCGGCCGTCACGGCATCGAGCACGTTCTCGGGCGTTGCGGGTGCCTCGAGCTCGGGCGCGCGGGTTGAATCTACCGCGCAGGCGGCCACGGCGTCACGGATGGCGTGGAACACCGACAGGCCCAGCATGAGCGGTGGCTCGCCGACGGCCTTGGACTTGTAGATGGTGTCTTCGCGGTTCTCGGAAGACTCAAGCAGCGTGACCCGGAAGTCGGGCGGCAGGTCCGAGGCACAGGGGATTTTGTAGGTGGCCGGTGCGTGCGTCTTGAGGTCGCCGCGCAGGTTCCACCAGAGTTCTTCGGTCGTGAGCCAGCCCGCGCCCTGGATGAAGCCGCCCTCAACCTGGCCAAGATCGACGGCCGGATTCAGCGAGCGGCCACAGTCGTGGAGGATGTCGACGCGCGTCATCCGGTTCTCGCCCGTGAGCGTATCGATGACGACTTCGGTGCAGGCTGCGCCGTAGGCGAAATAATAGAAGGGCCGCCCCGTGAGTGTGGTCTTGTCGTAGTCGATCTTCGGCGTCTTGTAGAAGCCCTGCGCGGACAACGACACGCGCGCCATGTAGGCGGCGTGCACGAGCTCGGCGAAGGTCAACGTCTCGCTGCCGACGTGTACCCGATTGTTGTCGAAGCGCACCTCGTGTTCGTCGCAACCGTAGTGCCGGGCAGCAAAGCCCGTGAGACGGCGCTTGATCTTCTCGGCCGCATTGCGCGCGGCCATGCCGTTGAGGTCGCTGCCTGCGGAGGCGGCCGTAGCCGACGCATTGGGTACCTTGCTCGTGTCCGACGCCGTGCAACGAATACGGGACAGATCAATCTGCAGCGTCTCGGCGACAACCTGCGCCACCTTCACAAACAGGCCCTGGCCCATTTCCGTGCCGCCGTGGTTCAGCTGCACCGTGCCGTCTGTGTAGACGTTGACGAGTGCGCCGGCCTGGTTCAAGTGCGTGGCCGTGAACGAGATACCGAACTTGACGGGCGTGAGTGCTATGCCGCGCTTGAGAATCGGGCTCTTTGCGTTCCAGGCTTCGATCTCGCGGCGCCGGTCGCGGTAGTCGGCACTCGCCTCAAGCTGGTCGACGATCTCCGCGATGATGTTGTCTTCGATCGTTTGTCCGTAGGGCGTGACATTGCGCGAGTCGGTGCCATAGAAATTGACGCGCCGCACATCGAGCGGGTCGCGCCCGAGATGGCGCGCGATGTCATCGACGACCTGCTCGCAGGCAAACATGCCCTGCGGGCCGCCAAAGCCGCGGAAGGCCGTATTCGAAACCGTATGCGTCTTGCAGCGGTGCGAGTCGATGGCGACGTGCTCGAGGAAGTAGGCGTTGTCGCTGTGGAACATGGCGCGATCGTTCACGGCCCCCGACAGGTCGGCCGAGGCGCCACAGCGCGAGGCGTGGTTGTAGCGGACCCCAAGGATGCGGCCCGTGTCATCAAAGCCGACCTCGTACTGGCTGACAAAGTCGTGCCGCTTGCCCGTGATGATCATGTCGGCGTCGCGATCGAGCCGCAGCTTGACGGGCCGCCCTGTACGGCGTGCGAGGATCGCCGCGGTGCAAGCAATGAGCGCGGGCTGGCTTTCCTTGCCGCCAAACGCGCCGCCCATGCGCCGGCACTCCACAGTGACGTCCTTCTGCTGCAAGCCCAACGCCTTGGCGACGGCGTGCTGGATTTCGCCCGGATGTTGCGTCGAGCTGTAGAGGAACAGGTCGCCACCCTCGCGCGGGATCGCGATCGAGATCTGACCCTCGAGGTAGAACTGATCCTGGCCGCCGACGCGCGCCGTACCCGTGAGCCGGTGCGGCGCAATGGCAATCGCCGTGTCCGCATCGCCGCGCGCCAGTGTCGTCGAAGGCAGCACGAACGACTCGCGTTCGAGCGCGGTTTCCGGATCCAGGATGGCCTCAAGCGGTTCGTAGTCGATGTCCGCGAGACGGGCCGCCCGCCGCGCGGCGTCCACAGTCGTCGCCGCGACGGCAAACACGGGCTGCCCGGCGTAGACCACCTCGTCCTCGGCGAGAATCGGGTCGTCCGCAATGACGGCGCCGAAGTTGTTGGGGCCTGGCACGTCGCTGGCCGTGATGACAGCGACAACACCTGGCGCCGCCTCGACGCGCGAGAGGTCCACGCTGCGGATGCGCGCGTGCGCCTGCGTTGAGACGCCGAAGGCGGCGTGCAACAAACCTCGGGGCTCCGGAATGTCGTCGGTGTAGGTGGCGCGCCCGTTGACGTGGAGCACGGCGCTGTCATGTGGTGTGGCGGTGCCGACGGCGCCATCAACACGGGACGCGCCCGACGCATCCTCGCCGGCTTTGCGCAGCTCAAGCTCGCGTTCAGCGCGCATAGGTGTAGACGTCCGTGGCGCCAAGCCCGGTGGCCTCGGCGAAGAAGCGGTAGAGCAGGTTGCGCGTTGCCGTTGCGCGGTAGTCGGCGCTCGCGCGCATGTCTGAAAGCGGCGCGAAGTCTTTGTCGAGCACGGCCATCGCGGCGCGCACCGTGGCCTCGTCGAACGGTTTGTCGGCGAGCGCGGTCTCGGTGGCCAGGGCGCGCTTGGAGACGCCGGCCACACCGCCGTAGGCGATCCGGATGTGTTGCGTTTGGCCGTCCGCGACCTGTGCCGAGAACGCGGCGCAGACTGCGGAGATGTCCTGATCGAAGCGCTTGGACAGCTTGTAGCTCGCGACGAGCTGGCCGGGCCGGCGACGCGGGATTCGGATGCGTTTCACGAATTCACCGGGCTGCAGGTCGTTCACCTGGTAGTCGATGTACAGCGACTCAAGATCAATCTCGCGTGTGTCGTGATCGTGGCGCAGCAACACGCGGGTGCCCAGCGCGATGAGTGCCGGCATCGAGTCGCCGATGGGCGATCCGTTCGCGATGTTGCCGCCCAACGTCGCTGCGTTGCGGATGGGCGGTGACGCCCAGCGTCGGAACAGATCCGAGAGCTCGGGGTAGTCATCGAGCAGCACGGGCATGAGCTCTGTAAAGGTCACGGCGGCGCCGACATCGATCACCGAGTCGGTGACGGTGATGTCGCGCAGTGCCTCGACGTTGCCGATGTAGAGCACATCGTCGATGTCGCGGTAGTCCTTGGTGACCCAAAGGCCTATATCGGTACCGCCCGCAAGAATGCGTCGATTCGGTTCGGCGGCGTAGAGCCGTGCGAAGGCGTCGACGTCGGTGGGTGCGGCGAACGTGCCCTTGCTGCTCTCGGTGTGCAGTGCAGCGTCGTCATTGAGCGCACACAGCGTTTCGATCGCGCTGCGCTCCGCATCGCTGCTTTCTGCACCGTGCGGCTGTGCGTGACGACCCGCCGGCCGCTGGAGCGCCACCATGCGTCGCGCCGCATCAATAATCGGGCGGTAGCCTGTGCAGCGGCAGAGATTGCCGGCCAAGGCGTCGTCGATGTCGCTGCGTGCCTCGGGCGCGCCCGACTTGTACATCGCAAACAAGGTCATGACGAAGCCCGGTGTGCAGAATCCGCACTGTGACCCGTGACAATCGACCAGCGCCTGCTGCACGGGGTGCAACGGACCCGCTGCGGGGCTCAGATTTTCGACCGTGATGAGTTCCTTGCCGTGCAGTGTGGGCAGAAACTGAATGCAGGAGTTGATGGCGTGATAGTCGAGCGCTGTTGCGTCTTCGTTGAGCGATGCCACGACCACCATGCAGGCGCCGCAGTCGCCCTCGGCGCAGCCTTCCTTCGTGCCGCAGCGCATACGGTCCTCGCGCAACCACTGCAGCACGGTCCGTGTCGGCGCGGCACCGTCGATCTCGACGATGTTGCCGTCGTGCAGGAAGCGGAGGGTTCGGTTTACGGTGTCACCCACGTTAGCTGCCCCGGTACGTCGAGTAGCTCCAGGGCGAGACGAGCAACGGTACGTGGTAGTGGCTGTCTTCGGCGATCGCGAACCGCAGCGTCACGGTTTCCAGGAATGCGGGCTTGGCGTCGACGGCACCTGTGCCGCGGAAGTACTCGCCCACTTCGAATTCGAGCTCGTAGGTGCCCGAGGCAAAGTCGTCGCCCTCCAGGAGCGGCGTATCGCAGCGACCGTCATCGTTGCTGACATAATCGCCCAGCGGCTCGCGGGCCACACCCTCGCCGCGGTAGAGCCGGAGCGCGATGCCGCGTCCCGGTGCACCGGCGCTCGTATCAAGGATGTGCGTGGTCAGCTTGCCCATTGCGGCTCCCGTAGTGGGCGCCGCCCCAACGCCCAAGTTCTTGAATATAGACGCGGCCCGCGGGCAAAGCCAGACGCTAGCCCAGCGCGGCCTCGACGGCATCGAGACGCGGGATCGAGGGTTGGGCGCCGCGCTTGAGCGTGCTCAGCGACGCGGCTGTGACGGCGAATCGCAGCGCGCTGCTCAGCGCGTCGCCCCGTGCGAGTGCCACTGCCAATGCGCCGTTGAAGGTGTCGCCCGCGCCCACGGTGTCGATGGCGTCCACGGTAGGGGCCGGGACGTGCTCGACGCCGGCCTCAGTCAACGCCAGCGCGCCCTGGGCGCCCAGGGTGATGACGACAGCGCGCGGGCCGCGGTCGCGGAGTGCGCGCGCCGCACGCTCGGCGTCCTCGGGGCTTGCGATCGTCACACCCGTCAAGTCGGCCGCCTCATGCGCGTTAGGCGTGGCGAGGTCGACTTCGGCAAGCAGGGCGTCGGCCAGCGGCCCGCGCAACGGTGCCGGATTCAGGATCACGCGGCAGCCGCCGGTGCGGGCCAGTTGCGCGGCGCGCAGCACGGTTCCGGGGGGCGTCTCGAGCTGCAGCAATAGGCAGTGCGCACCCGTCAGTGCATCGGAATGCTGCTCAACGTGTTCGGGTCGCAGCCGCGCGTTGGCGCCGGGGCTGACCCCGATGCAGTTCTCGCCCGCATCATCCACGAAGATCAACGCGCTGCCCGTGTGAGCGTCGTTATCAGTCACCACGCCTTGCGTGTCGAGTCCGTCTGCAGCAAACGCCGCCAGCGCCTGTCGCCCGCCCGCGTCGTCACCCACGCAGGCGATCAGGCGAGTCGACGCGCCTAGGCGGGTAGCGGCAACAGCCTGGTTGGCGCCTTTGCCGCCGAGACAAATGTCGAAATCATCTCCCGCCAGCGTTTGTCCGTGCTGCGGCAGGGTGGGTACACGCATCGAGTAGTCGATGTTGACACTACCGACCACCGTGACCGCGGCGCGAGTCATGAATCGCGACCTGAAATATCGGTGAGGCGTTCGGCCAGGTACTTGCCGGCCGTGTAACGATCCGACAATCGCGTAGCCGTCTCGGGCGCAATGAAGAATGGCATCGAGATACGCGAGCGATTGTCGCCTGTCGCCTTCGGGTTCACGACCCGGTGGGTCGTCGAGGGCAGATACCCCCGCGTAAATTCCTGCAGCATGTCGCCCGTGTTAATGATGAGCTCGCCGCGGCGCCCGTGCAGGTCGAGCCAGCGGCCTCCGCGCGTGCGCACCTGCAGGCCGGGTGCTTCGGCCACGGGCAGCAGGGTGATGACATTAATGTCCTCGTGCGCCGCGGCTCGCAGGCTGCCTTCGGGCTCATCGCCCGTGAGCGGTGGGTAATGCAGGATGCGGAACACGCTGACCGGGTCCGACAGGACGTCGGCGAGTTTAAGTGCGGGGTCGTACTTGTCGTCATCATCGAGCGCAGCGTCGAACCAGCCCACGAGCGTTCGCGCGAGCTCAAGCGCGCGCTGGCGATATTCGGCCACGTCGGCTTCGAGTGCCTCAGGCATCGGGCCGCCCGGGCCGGCATGAAAAAACTCTTTAATGTCCTTGTGCTCATGACCGACGGCGCGCTCGCTGACGTCGAGCCCGAAGTAGCCAAACTGCGCATCGTCGGCTTCGCCCTCGAAGCGGTAATCGAACTTCTCGTCGCCGGCGAAAAACGCGCGCCAGTCCTGGTCGAGGCGATCGAGCAGCACCTGGGGCAGCGGGTGATTGCGCAGCACAGCAAAGCCCGTCTCGTGGATCGAGCGGACGAACGCCTGTGCGGCGTCAGGGGCGGCGAAATCGACGGTTTCAACGGCGGATGCGGGCGCATCTTGGGTGAGCGGTGCGGTCATAACAGGGTTCGGGGTTGGCAAAGGGCAGCCGCATAGAATAGCAGCGCCATGGCCGCGTAGCAGCCCACGCCGAACTGCAACACGGTGGTTGTGTTCGACATTTCGACGACAGTGCTCGAGAGCTTTGGCGCAACCGCCGTACCGCTCGTCGCGCCCAGCAACAACAGCGACACGAGCCGTGGTGGTGGTACAGCGACGAGCTCTGTCGCAAAGCTCAAGACGACCTTAAGTAGGCCCAGATTGGCGACACCCCAAACCAGCGCGAGTAAGAGCAGGGCATCGATTTCGGTGACCAGCAGCAGCGGCACGGCGCCCAGCGTAGTGGTGAGCACGGCCAGCAGCGCGATGGGCCGGGCGCTGGTCTTGAGCACGACGGCGGTGACCAGCAGCTGCGCTATGAACATGCCTGTCCAGAATTGTCCGACCACGCCGCCCGCGCGACCGAGAGGCACGCCATGCACGGTGTTCAGATGGTTGGGCAGCCAGAAGAGCAGGGATTGCTGGCCCAGCGTGTAGAGAAACAGGGTGACGACGCAGAGCCAGATGCCGAGCGGCCAGCGCCCGCTTTGCGGAGTCGTGTCATCAGGGACCGCCTGCGGGTAGCGCGCCGTCAGGGCGAGCAGGGCGACGAGCACCGCGACACCAGCCACGGCGACGTAGGCCGAGGACCAGGCCCAGCCGCGCGTCACAGCTTGTGTGGCCAGCCAGGCCATGGCGATGCCAGCGGTGCTGAAACAGGCATCCGTGGCCACGAGCGCCGACGCGCGTTTCGCGGGTGCGTAAGTCAGAGAGATAGCCAGCGCAGCGGCGGCCAGCCCGAGCCCGCAGGCGACGCCCACAGCGCCCAATGCAAGTCGTACCGCTTGCGGGGTGTCGATGCCCGCAGCCGAGCCGATGGACAACGCAATCAGCACATAGAGCGCGACGGTCCAGGGCCGCAAGCCGCCGCGGTCGAAGGCAAACAGCGCGATGACGGCGCCCAGGAGGATGCCGACCGTAAGCCAGCTGAAGTCGGCGGTGACGGCCGTGACCTCGCGGCCGAAGTGCTCGGCCATCGGGCCGCTGATGATGCCGATGGGCGCGAGCATGCCCGACATGACGAAGTAGGCGAGAAAGCTCGCCAGCGTGATGCGCTGCGTGTTGCTCATGCCCACCCTTACCGGTCCGCCTCGATTCTGCCACACTCGGCCCGCAGTACCGCGTGGGGGACCCATGGCCGAAAAAGTCGTCTTCGACACCGATCCGGGCATCGACGATGCCATGGCTCTGGCATTCATAGACTGCGCCCGCTCGCTCGAGCTCATCGGCATCACGACGACGACGGGCAACGGTACGATCGAGACCACGACCCGCAACGCGCTGCACCTCGTCGAACGGCTCGATATCCCCGTGCCCGTATTCCGCGGTGCGGCCGCGCCGCTCGTGGTGCCCGCAGGACCGCCACCGACGTTTGTGCACGGCGACGACGCGCTCGGCAACACGGACCCGCGCGTGGAGCACCGTGAAGTCAGCTCGCTGAGCGCGGCCGAGTTTCTGGTCGATTGCGCCAACCGCTACCCGGGCGAGGTCGCGATTATTGCTGTGGGTCGGCTCACCAATCTCGCCTTGGCGCTTGAGCTGGACTCGAGCATTGCCGACAAGATCGGGCGCGTTGTCATCATGGGCGGCGCCTTCGGCGGTAACGGCCATTCGGGCAACATCACCAAGGTCGCCGAGGCCAACATTCATGGCGATCCGCACGCGGCCGATATTGTGCTGGCCGCCGATTGGCCTGCGGCCGTCGTGCCGCTGGATGTCACGATGCAGATCATCATGACCGACGATCGCATGCAGCGCATTCGCGACGCCGCGGGCGATATGGGCGCGCTCGTGTGGCAGGTGTCGCGCTTCTATGACGCGTTCTACCGCGAACGCCACGACTTTGATGGCTTCCCTGTACACGACAGCTCGGCCGTGGCGTTTGCGGTTGCGCCGGCATTGTTCGACACCGCGGTCGCACCCATTACCGTAGACCTCGAGGGTGACAACATCGGTCGCACGCGTCGCGCGCCCGACGCCGATCGTCCCGAGCACGAGTCGTGCGCCAGCGTTGACGCCGAGGCCGTGCTCACGCTGTACGAGGAAACGCTCGCGCAGGGGCCGTCATGATGAATGCCCGTCATCGCGAGGCGTTCGCAAACCTCCGTCATCGCGAGGCGCGAAGCGCCGCGGCGATCTCTTCGGCCTCACGATGTCATTGGGAGATTGCCGCGCCCGCTGCGCGGGCTCGCAATGACGGAGGCGGGGCTGCGTGGGTTCGCAATGTCGAGTGTGGGTCGTGACGGCGTCGCAACCGACACTGCAACGCGCGCGAGGTCGCGCGCGCGTCGGGTTTAAGCGGCGTGGCGATCAGACCGTGCTGGCCGATCTACATCAATCGGGCTGCGCCAAGCTGCGCTTGCCGCGGCGGCGTGCAGGCGCACCCGGCGAGGCCGTCATCATCAATACGTCGGGTGGCCTCACCGACGGCGACCATTTTGACGTGTCTGCGCACTGGGCCGAAGGTGCCCGCGCGACCGTGACGACGCAGGCCGCCGAGCGTGTCTACCGCTCACGAGGCGGCGACGCGCGCATCGACAATCGACTCGAGGTGGCCGCGAATTCGGCGGCACTCTGGTTACCGCAAGAGACGATACTGTTCGACGGTGGTCGTTTCCGCCGTACGCTTGAAATCGATCTGGTCGATGCGTCGGCGCACCTGGTCGCATGCGAGTCGATTGTTTTCGGTCGCGGCGCCATGGGTGAGACCGTGCACGCGGGCCATCTATTCGACCGCTGGCGCGTCCGCGTCGGGGGGCAGCTCGTCTTCGCCGACGGCTTTGAGTTGTCTGACGCGCGGGACAGCTTGCAGGCACAGCTCGACCGTCCCGCGGTGGCAGAAGGCGCGCGCGCGATCGCGACGGCCGTCATCATTGCGCCCGATGCGGATGCCGGGGTCGTCCATCTGCGTGATGCACTGTCTCGGTGCAACATGCGCACGGGCGTGAGCAACGCGCGCGGTGTCATCGTGGTGCGCGCGCTGGCGCGTGAACCGTCTGACCTGCGTGAGGCTTTGCAGCGGCTGCTCGATGCAATAATCTCGGGCTGGGGAGAGACACGCCCGTTCTCGGGTTTCGATCGTCCCCGCGTGTTCGACTGCTAGGGCTGCGCCTGTGAATCTCACGCCCCGCGAGAAAGACAAACTGCTCATTTCGGTGGCCGCCATGGTCGCCCGCCGCCGACTCGAACGCGGCGTCAAACTGAACCACCCTGAAGCCATTGCGCTGATCACAGAATTCGTCATCGAGGGCGCGCGCGACGGCAAGTCCGTGGCCACGCTCATGGACGAAGGCGCCAAAGTGATCACCCGCGACCAGGTCATGGAGGGCATCGCCGAGATGATCCATGACGTTCAGGTTGAGGCGACCTTTCCCGACGGCACCAAGCTCGTCACCGTTCACGAACCCATTCGCTAGGAGCGTTCGCATGATCCCTGGAGAAGTCATCACTGTCCCCGGGGACATCGAGCTCAACGCTGGTGCCGAACGGGTCACGCTGAACGTCGCGAACACGGGCGACCGGCCCATCCAGGTCGGATCGCACTACCACTTCTTCGAAACCAACGGCGCGCTCGACTTCGACCGCGATGCGGCGCGCGGCATGCGGCTCGACATTGCGGCGGGCACGGCGGTGCGCTTCGAGCCCGGCCAGTCGCGCGAGGTCACGCTGGTGCCCTACAGCGGCGCGCGCCGGGTGTACGGCTTCAACGGCAAGATCATGGGTGCACTCTGACCATGGCGACGATTCCACGCGATACCTATGCCGCGATGTTTGGCCCGACCACGGGCGACCAGGTGCGGCTGGCCGACACGGACCTGTTCATCGAGGTCGAACGCGACTTCACCACCTACGGTGAGGAGGTCAAGTTTGGCGGCGGCAAGGTCATCCGCGACGGCATGGGCCAGTCGCAGATGCGGCGCATCGACGGTGCCGTCGACACGGTCATCACCAACGCGCTCATCGTCGACCACACGGGCATCTTTAAGGCTGACGTGGGCTTGCGCGACGGCCGCATCGCGGGCATCGGCAAGGCCGGCAACCCCGACATTCAGCCTGATGTCGACATCGTCATCGGTCCGTCAACCGAGGCCATCGCGGGCGAGGGCAAAATCCTCACCGCGGGCGCGTTCGACGCGCACATTCACTTCATTTGTCCGCAGCAGATCAACGACGCGCTCATGTCGGGCGTGACGACGATGCTGGGGGGCGGCACGGGTCCGGCCACAGGCACCAACGCGACAACCTGCACGCCTGGCGCCTGGCATATCGGCCGCATGCTGCAGGCCGCGGACGCGTTCCCCGTGAACCTCGCGCTGTCGGGCAAGGGCAATGCAGCCCTGCCCGCGGCTATCGAAGAGCAGGTCCGTGCGGGCGCCTGTGCGTTGAAGCTGCATGAAGACTGGGGCACGACGCCGGCAGCCATCGACAACTGTCTTTCGGTGGCCGATCAGCTCGATGTGCAGGTCATGATCCATACGGACACGCTCAATGAGTCGGGTTTTGTGGAAGACACGGTAGCGGCCTTCAAGGACCGCACGATTCATGCCTTCCATACCGAGGGCGCGGGCGGCGGCCACGCGCCCGACATCATCAAGGTCTGTGGTCTCCCCAACGTCATTCCGTCATCGACCAACCCGACGCGGCCCTACACCGTGAACACCATCGACGAGCATCTCGACATGCTCATGGTGTGTCACCACCTCGACCCGAAAATTGCCGAGGACGTGGCCTTCGCCGAGAGCCGAATCCGCAAAGAGACGATTGCGGCGGAAGATATCCTGCATGACCGCGGCGCGTTCTCGATCATCGCCTCGGACAGCCAGGCCATGGGTCGCGTGGGTGAGGTGCTCATTCGCACCTGGCAGACGGCCGACAAAATGAAGCGCCAGCTGGGCCGGCTTAGCGAGGAGCAGGGCAACAACGACAACCTGCGCGTGCGCCGGTATATCTCGAAGTACACGATCAACCCGGCCATTGCGCACGGCATCTCGCAGCACGTGGGCAGCATCGAGGTCGGCAAGCTTGCGGACCTGGTTCTCTGGGCGCCGGCGTTCTTCGGCGTGAAGCCGGATCTCGTACTCAAGATGGGCAGTATTGTCGCTGCCCCGATGGGCGACCCCAACGCGTCCATTCCCACGCCGCAGCCCGTGCACTACCGACCGATGTTCGGTGCCTTCGGTGGCGCACTCGCAAATAGTGCCGTGACCTTCCTCTCGCAGGCCGCGCACGAAGGCGGCCTGCGCGAGTTCCTGGGGCTTGAGAAAACCACGCTGCCCGTCGAGGACACACGCAACATCGGCAAGGCCGACATGGTGCTCAACGACGCGCTGCCTGAGATTGAAGTGGATCCCGAGACCTACGAGGTTCGCGCGGACGGCGAACTGCTGACCTGCGAGCCGGCCGACGTGCTGCCCATGGCGCAGCGTTACTTCCTGTACTAGGCCTTTCATGACCGCGCGCGCGATCACCGTGATGCCGGGCACAGCGGCGCCCGACGCCAACGACACCGTGACGCTTGCGCACGACCGTCGCCACCGCCGCCGCATGGCCATGACCACCGACGCGGGTCAGCCCTTCGTCCTCGACCTGCCCGACGCCGTGGCGCTGCGCGACGGCGATATCCTGGCGCTCGATGATGGCAGCCACGTGCGTGTTGTGGCCGAGGCCGAGCCCGTGCTCGAGATCACGGCACCCGACACGGACACGCTCGTGCGCATCGCCTGGCACATCGGCAACCGTCACCTGGCCGCAGAACTGCACGCCGACCACATCATCATCGCCAGCGACCACGTGATCGCCGACATGGTCACGGGTCTGGGTGGCACAGCGACGCCCGCCGAACGCCCGTTCCAGCCTGAGGGCGGCGCCTACTCAGGGCACGGCCACTGATGCGCGACGACGCGGCTGCGCTGTACCGGCTCATGAGCTGGCTGTCGCCGTCGTTTCCCGTCGGCGCTTACGCCTTCAGTCACGGGCTCGAGTGGCAGATCGAGCATGAAGGGCTGACCCGGCCCGAACCTGTGCGCGACTGGATCGCCGAGCTCATCAGGCAGGGCAGTGGTCAGTCGGATCTGGTGCTCTGTGGGGCCGCCTGGCGTGCAGTAAGCGAGGGCGCGCCGGTTAACGAATTATCCGAGCTCGCACTCGCGTTCTCGGGCACCGCAGAGCGCGTTACCGAAACGCAGGCGCAGGGCACGGCGTTCGTCGGCACCGTGCGCGCCACGTGGCCAGACGCATCGCTTGAGATGTTGCCTGACGACTGTGCCTACCCTGTGGCGGTCGGCGCTGCCGCTGCCGCGCACGGCGTTCCCAAGCGCGCCACGCTAACGGGCTACGCGCACGCGTTCGTTGCCAATCTCGTCTCGGCAGCCGTGCGACTCGTGCCGCTGGGGCAGACCGACGGTCAGCGCATCACGGCCCAGCTCGAAGCGGCTGTCGATGCGGCGGTCGCGCGGGCCGGTGCGACGGCGCTCGACGATCTGTCCAGCACGACGCTGGCTTCCGACATCGCTGCCATGCAACACGAGACGCAGTACACGCGGCTGTTCCGGTCGTGATGCGCGCGTTCTTCGCCGCGTTGGTCTGGCTTTATGCGCAGACCGCGTGGGCAGAGGGTCCCGAGGCGGATCTCGCGGATTTCGCAGACTGGTTTCCGGGGCGCTACGACAGCGCCTTGCAGGTTGAGGAGCAGCGGCTCGCCAGGCTGCCGCCGGAACAGCGCAACTACCGTCGGCACTCAATATTCCGTCGTGTAGATTTGCCCGCGTTCGGTGAATACGTGTATTACGCCGAGCAGTACCGCGATGGCGATCCGGAGGCGGTGTACCGGCAGCGGGTTTACGCGGTGTCGATCGATCCAGAGCGGCAACAGCTGCGGCTACGCGTGCACATCCCGCCCGATACGGATGCATTGCTCGGCGCTTATCGAAAGCCTGAGTTGCTGGCCGAGCTTCGGCCTGAAGACACGACTGTGTGGCCGGGTTGCGATCTGTTCTGGCAGCGCGAAGGCGATCGCTTAGTAGGTCGACTCGATGAGGGCGCCTGTAGCTTTGAGTCCGCCCGCTTTGGCCAGCGCGTGTATCTCGACGAATACCTCATGCTGAGCACAGATGCGATCTGGTTTGCCGATCGCGGGCTCAGTGCAGCGGGTGAGTACCTGTTTGGAATGCGCGGTGACACACCGACGCATGCGCGCAAAGCGCGGCCCTTCCGATGTACTTTCACGGATGAACGCGCCGTCTGGGCCCATGACCAGGGTGGCGCCATCGAGCGCGACGGCTGGACCTGGGTGTTGCAACGCTACGCGGCCGACGACACCCGTGGCCTCGTGTTGCGGGCTAGGAACCGGGGCCGAATCTACTCGCAGGCCCGCGTACGGGACTCGGACAACATCGCACTGGCCGCAGAAGACATGAAGCTCCGCTGTCTCAGGCGCCCCGATGCCGCTTACGATGATGGTCGCGTCAGCCCCAAGTCACCAAGACGACAGGGCCGGACGGTCAGCCAGGAGACCTTAGATGAGTAAGCCCCAGTCCCAGGAAGCCACCAGTCTCCCCGTTCGACTCATCGCTGAGCTCGCGATCATCGTGCTGGGTGTCCTGATTGCGCTCTGGGCCGATGGCTGGGTGGCCGACCGGCAAGATCGCAAGAAGGAGGCGGCGAGGATCGCGGCGCTCCGGGACAACGTCGTTGCGACGCGAGAGCGGCTGGCATCCGCGATCGAGGATACGGACCAGGTCGCGCGCGCGCTTCGGGAGATCGTCTATTGGGAGGGCACCGAAGACTTCGGGCCGGAGAAGAAACAGACGCTCATGGCCGGCTACCTGTTCGGGCCGCGCTTTACGCCGGAGATGAACGTCTATGACGATCTAGAAAATTCGGGCGAACTGGCATTGCTTACGAGCGATTCGCTGCGCCAGTCCTTAGCCCGGATGAGTGCCGCGCTGTTCGCGATAGGCGTGTCCCAGCAGGACCTGTTGACGGTCCAGCAGATGAATTTTGATCGCTTCATCGTCGACAACCTTGCGATTGGCTATGTGCCGGACAGTCCGTTCAACCTCGACGACATACCCGTCGGGGAGGATCCACCGTTGCCCGAGATGCGCATCATCCGCAACCTCGCGCTGTTCAAGCTCGACCTCATCGGCCAGCTGCGCCTGCAGTACGAGTCCGCCGACGCGGCACTCGAGCGCGTGCTCGATGAAATCGATGTCTATCTCGAATGAGTGCGCGGCACCGTGCTTGCGCGGACCCGAACGTTGTTCGATAGTCGAGCATGGGTATGGGCTCACGTGGGAGACGTGTGTTGAGCAGCAACGGACCTTTGAGGCTGGGCATCGGCGGACCCGTCGGTTCGGGTAAGACGGCACTGACCGAGGCGTTGTGTAAACGCCTGCGCGACCAGTTTTCGGTGGCCGCAATCACCAACGACATCTACACGCGCGAGGACGCCGAGTTTCTGACCCGGTCCGGCGTGCTGCCGCCCGAGCGCATCATCGGTGTCGAGACGGGGGGCTGCCCGCACACGGCGATTCGCGAGGACGCCTCGATGAACCTGGCCGCCGTGCGCGAGATGCACGGGCGTTTTGAAGATCTTGATCTGGTCATCATCGAGTCGGGCGGCGACAACCTGGCAGCCACGTTCTCGCCCGAGCTGGCCGACATTACGATTTACGTCATCGATGTCTCGGCCGGCGACAAGATTCCGCGCAAAGGCGGCCCGGGCATCACGCGGTCCGATCTGCTCGTGATCAACAAGATCGATCTCGCGCCAATGGTGGGCGCCAGCCTAGAGGTCATGGACCGTGACGCGCGCAAGATGCGTGGCGAGCGACCCTTCCTCTTCACGAATGTGCGCGCTGGCGAACAGGTCGACGCCGTCGCCGAGTTTGTGATCGAGGCGGGTGGTCTCACAAACAGGGCAACGGCAAGCGCCGGATAAGCCATGGCCCTGTCCGATACGGATATCGAAACGTTTGGGGAGCAGGGCTTCCTGGCCATCGAGGGCGTGTTTCGGCCCGCGCAGATGCATGCTTTGCAGGCTGCGGCGTTCGACATCGTCGAGGCGTTCGACGCCGACGCGCACCGCACGGTGTTTCGAACCGATGACCGGGATTCAGGTCGCGACGACTACTTCTTCGATTCGTCCGAGGCCGTGCACTGTTTTCTCGAAGCCGGGGCCGTCGACGAATCGGGCAGCCTGAATCGCGACAAATCGCTGGCCATCAACAAGATCGGCCACGCGCTGCACGATCGCGACACGACCTTTCGCACGTTTTGCAGCCACCCCTGGTTCGGCGCCGCGCTGCGCGACCTGGGCTACAGCGCTCCTGTGGTCATGCAGACCATGTACATCTTCAAACAGCCCGGCATTGGCGGTGAGGTGCGCTGGCACCAGGACGCGAGCTACCTGATCTCGGCGCCACCGGGCGTCACGGGTGTCTGGGTGGCCGTCGAGGATGCAACGGAGACCAATGGCTGCCTCTGGATGCAGCCGGGCGCGCATCGGCTGCCGCTGCGCGAGCGCTACACCGTGGATTGGCGCGCGCGTGAAGGCGGTCTCGATACCCTCGACGACACGCCCTGGCAGGGCAGTGAGCCGGCCGTGCCCGTGCCCGTGCCCGCGGGCAGTGTCGTGCTGTTCCACGAGCGCATGCCGCACTACAGTTCCGAGAACCGCTCGCAGAAATCACGGCACGCCTTCACGATGCACGTGACAGAGCAGCTCGTGGAATGGTCCCCATTAAACTGGCTGCAGCGGCCGACGCTGCCACCCTTCCGACTCTAGGTTGTCTTGGCGTCGGCCAGGATGTCGGCGAGCGCCGGGCGGTGCGTGCGCACCTCTGCGGGCGTCAGCCCCTCCAGCGAATGCGGGAATTTGAGCCAGCGTGTCGTTTCGTGACGGAAGTAGTCGGGCACACGGCCCGTCTCGTTGCGTGAAGGCTTGTACCAGGGCACCGCAACGCGGATGTCCTGTGGTGCGTTGCGCCGGGTCTTGGCGCGCAGCTCGGCGATGATCGCCTCGATCGTATGGCCCGTGTCGAAGACGTCATCGACGATCAGCAGCCGATCTTCATGGGTCACATTCTTGACGAGGTAGCCCATGCCGTAGATGGCAATCTCACGCGACTGATTGTCTATGCCTGTGTACGACGCCGTGCGCACAGCAATGTGGTCGGTTTCGATACTGTGCCACGCCAGAAACTCTTGCACGGCAATACCGATCGGCGCGGCCCCACGCCAGAGCGCGAGAATGAAGCTGGGCCGAAAGCCACTGGCCACGATATCCGCCCCGAGTTTGAAACTGTCCTCGAGCAGGTCCTGGGCGTCAATGTAGAGCTTGTCCACCATGACCCACTGTCGCGCGCGCGGCGCGCGCGTGCAAGCCGGTGCTAGACTGGCGTATGGCAACGAAGACATTTGTGAGTGAACAGGCGCTCATCGAAGACGGCTTTCGGCTCGGTGTAGCGATTTTCAACTCTGGCTTCCGGCCGACGTTTCTCGTGGGTCTCTGGCGCGGTGGCAGTTCCGTGGGCATCTACGTGCAGGAGTGCCTGCAGTATCTGGGCGTCGAGACCAACCACATTGCCTTGCGTACGTCGTACCGCGGCCTCGCGCACTACGAGACTATGGTTGGCGACCCGGCCGCTGAGATTCGCGTGCATGGCACGCAGTACCTGCTGGAAACGCTCGACGCCGAAGACCGCTTGCTCATCGTGGACGATGTGTCGGGTTCGGGCTCGACACTCGATGTCGTGCGCCGCCGGCTGGCGACCAAGCTCAAGCGCAACATGCCCGATGACGTGCGAACAGCCACGATCTGGCACAAACCCGACCTCAACAAGTCAGGCGCAGCTCCCGACTATTACCTGCACGAAACGCAGGACTGGCTCGTGTTGCCCTATGAGCTCGTAGGTCTCGACGCTGACGAGATTGCTGCGCACAAGCCCTTTGTGGCAGACGTGCGGGCTCGCGACTAGCCGCCGTCACGAAACCGTCACAGGGCGTCTGATAGGCTCCGGCACTTTGCCTGCCCGCAATCCCGGGGGTGCCCATGGCTCTGTTCTTTGCACTCGTCGTCGCCGTTACGATGATCGTCGTGTTCCTTCACTGGTACAGCTACCGGCACCTGAAGACCAGGATCGTCGGCGCACGTCGCTGGGACCTCAACATCTGTTGCGGCGCCGTTGACGGTGGTGGCGTCAACGCCGACATCACGCAGCACGCTGATGTCCCGAACTTCGTTCAGGTGAAGAACATCTACCGGCTACCTTTTGACGACGGCCAGTTCGAGACGGTGTTGTGCTCCCATACCGCCGAGCACATCGATGACCCCGATCGTTTCGACGCCGAGCTGCGCCGCGTGGGCAAGGAAGTGGTGTACGTGCTGCCGCCCGTCTGGGACTTGGCCGCAGCCTTCAACATCCTCGAGCACCGCTGGATCTTTCTGAATGTGCGCAAGGTGCACCTCACACTACCGCGCCGCGTGCCGTTGCCGTTTGCGCGCCAGATTCAGGCACGCCTGGGCCAGCGTATCGCGGCCTGACGGCTCGCCCTAACGGGGCGTGTACTGCTCGGCTTCGGCTTCCGTCAGTTGCTCGACGGTCAGGTACCAGTCCGTGAAGTTACCACTGACTTCGAAGCGCCAGCGACCTTCCTGGCGGAACAGCTTCAGCCCGTTGCCGAGGCGCTTGGTTTGCAGAATGCGGCTGTCGAACAGCCCCGTATCGGCATTGATAAGGTTCAGCTCGAACGACGACTGCCGCACGTATTCGCTGTTGATGCGCCACTCGAGCAACCAGGGCCCGTCGGTTTCAAACGCGACAGTCGTCTTGCCGCGAGAGCCCGAGAACTTGGCGATGACCTCACCGGCACTGGCGCTACCCGCAACGAGGGCCAACAGTAGCGTGAGGATCACAAATAGTGGATTGCGCATGCGGGAGGCTCCGGTCAGGCGGCGTAGGTCTCGGTGAGGTACGCGATGATGGCGTCGGACTCGTAGAGACCCGTATCGGTGTTGGGGTCGTAGAGGTATGGGACCTGCACCGTGCCCGTCCGTTCCGCCAGCGCTTTGCGGTTTCGGCCTGCGTGCGCGTAGCGCGGCATGAGGCGTCGGCGTACGGCCGGCGGGATGAAGTCACCCGCACGTGTGCGGCCCATGTTGCGCAAGCGGTAGGGCAGCTCGAGCTCACACAGGCGTTCGCGGACGAATCGCGCAAACGGGCTCGACTCGAGGCTGAATAACTCCAATGGCTGCTCGGGTGCGTGCGAAGGGCGCATGCGCAGTCCGGCGCCGGCGCGCAGTGCCGAAGCCAGACTGGCAGCCGGCTGCACAAGTAGCTTGATGGCTGCGCGCGGCAGCGGCCGGCGCCCGCCGTAGGTGCTGTAGAGGTAGTCGATGATGTCCGCCGACTCGTACATCTGTTGGCCCGTGTTGGGATCCACGAGAAACGGGAACGACGCCTTGCCGCCCAGTTCCACGACGCGCGGGCGGTAACGTTCGCCACGCTTTGGGCAGGGGTACACGAGTGCGTCGATGTCGAGCGCCGACAGCGCTTCGCGCACGACGCGGCAGTAGGGGCAGTTCTCCATTTCGTAGAGTTCGAGCGGGCGTTCGGGTTGCGTGGCCGCCGCGTGCGTCATGAGCCCGCGTGGGAGCGTGACCGTGGTCGCGGCGAGCGACGTGGCCAGGTTAATGGGATTGGGCATGATTCAGTCCTGTTGGGTGTCTAACCCCGGATTCCAGGGGACAAGCGTACCTTCTGTCGGCCAGCCGCGCTCGCGCGCGAGGCGCTTTAAGTCATCGATTCGACTGCCGGGCAGCGGGTGGGTTTCAAGATAGTTGAGCACGGCATTGCCGTCGCCGAAGGCCGACTGGATGCGCTCGAAGAAGCGCCACGATTCGCCGACGTGGCCGTACTCGGCGTAAACCATCCCCAGTGCAAACACGTCAGCGTCCGTTTCCTGTTCGCGCCCAAAACCACGCAACGCGATGTCAGCAATGCCGAATCCGAAGCCGCCACTGCCGCCCGAGGTCATGGTGCCGACCACAAGCGAGATTGCGACGCCGCGACCGAGGCCGCGCAGGTGGTCGCGGTTTCTGAAATGGCCAAGCTCGTGCGCGAGGACGAAGGCCAGCTCGTTTTCAGACTCAACATTGTCGAGTAGGCCGCGCGTCACGACGATCAGTCCGCCCGGAAAGGCCAGAGCATTGGGTGCGGCGTCCTCGCTGATACGCAAGCGAAACGTGTAGTCGCTTTCCCAGTGCTGCGTGAGCCGCGTGAGCAGACCCGACAGTGCTTGTTCTTCGCTCGTGCTGGTGTCTTCAAACTCCTCGACAACCGCGGGCAGCGACATGCCGCCAAACCAGCGCATCTCGGTCTTGATGCTGATGCGCGCGACGAGCGCGTCGGCGAAGAACGCCAGCACGATGGTCACCAGCAGCACGACCGCACCCAGCCCCAGTACGAGCACCGTAGCGTCTGCAAGCGGGTGGCGCGCGGTCACGTTGACGCTGTTGTCCGCGGGGCGGGGCTCGAACTTCATGAGACTAGCGCTGTGCGCGTAACAAGGCGGTACCAAAGGCCAGGATCTCGATGCCGCCGATACCCTGGCCTGTCTCGCTGTTGGCCATGCGTGAGGTTTCGAGGCGCAAGTTGATGACGGCGTCGAATCCCTCGGCCTTGGCTTTCTCCGTCACGCGCAGCACCGCTTCGCGGCGGGCGCGGTCGAGCAACGGTTCGTAGGTTGTAATGCGCCCGCCAACAATGGCGCGCAACCCGGCGATGACGCGCTTGAAGTAGTCGAGTGAGACCACGACGCTTTCCGCCATGAGCTCGCAGTCCGCGACCTCCCAGTCGTCGGGCAGGGCCTCGAAGGTCGTCGTCGGAAAGCGCTGCATCTTGGCCTCGCGCTTCCGGATGTCCGCGAAGTGACGTCGCTCGAGAACGCTCCCCGTCAGGTAAGCGATCACGAGGACCGTCAGCGGCAGCCCGATATTGACGAGTAGCGTAAATTCGCCCATGACGTCAGATCACCCGGACCGCGGTGCCGTAGGCGAACAGCTCGGAGGCGCCCTGCGTAATCGAGCTCGTCGCGAAGCGCACGTTGACCACCGCGTTGGCGCCCATGGCCGTCGCCTGCTCTATCATGCGTTCCGTGGCCTCGCGCCGCGAATCCTGGAGCAGCTCGGTGTAGCCCTTGAGCTCGCCCCCAACAATGTTCTTGAGGCCGGCCATGATGTCGCGCCCGACGTGTTTCGCGCGCACGGTGTTGCCGGTCACCACACCGTAGAATTCGGTGATCTTCTTGCCAGGCACGGTCTCGGTGTTGGAGAGAATGATGTCTGTGGCGATGTCGAGCTGCACGGCAACCCTCCCGGGTCATGATTGGAAACCCAGATGGTAGCACCGAGAGGGTGGGGGCTCAGGCGCTGCCGTCGAGCCTGTCAGCGATCGCAGTGCGCAAATGGGCCATGGTCACGGGCTTTTGCAGCCAGGTGATCGACTTGGGCAGCGCAATGGACTCGGCCGCACTTTCGCGGTGGTAGCCGGACAGCACAATGACCTTGAGGTCCGGCAGTTTCTCAATGGCGACGCGGATGAGGTCGGTGCCACGAACAGGACCGGGCATGATGAGGTCTGAGATCAACAGCTCCGGTTCGAGCCCGGCGTCAAGCCGCGCCACTGCGGCTGCCGCATCGTCGGCAACGTGGACCTCATGACCGAACGACTCGAGCTGCTGGCGCAGCACACTTTGCACGGCCGGGTTGTCTTCTGCGAGCAGCACTTTGACAGCGCGTGTCTCGCGCGCATCAGGAGCGGCGGCGGCACTGGCCTCGGCCTGATGTTCTGCCGCCGGCAGCATAAGCGTGATGGTGGTGCCGCCACCTGGTGTGCTGTGGATCCGCATGCCACCGCCCGACTGACGGGCGTAGCCTTCAACCATGGACAAGCCGAGGCCGGAGCCTTCGCCCACGGGCTTCGTTGTGAAGAAGGGCTCCACGACTTTCTCACGCAGCTCGGCCGACATGCCGACCCCTGAATCCTTGACTGCCAACTCGATGTAGTCGCCGGGCACCAGCGGCTCGGCGGGATCAAAATCGTCCAAACCGTCGGCCGCGACATGACGCGCCGAGAAGGTCAGCAGGCCACCGTCGGGCATGGCGTCGCGGGCGTTGATCGAGAGGTTCAGCAGCGCGTTGTCGAGCTGGTTGCGGTCAATAAACATGGCCAGCGGTTTGGGCGGCAATACGACGGCGACTTCGATGTTCTCGGGGATGACGCGGGCGAGCATGCCCCGGAATTCTTCGAGGATCGTGCGGACTGACTCGACGCTGGGTTTCAGGTGGGCCCGGCGACCGAACGCGAGCAGTTGCTGCGAGAGTGCGCTGCCGCGGTAGGCCGAGCGTTCGATCTCAGTGGCGAAGCGACGTCGGTCCTCGTCGGTGACCGTGTCGCCGAGCAGCAACTCGGCGTTGCCGAGAATGCTGGCGAGCAGATTGTTGAAATCATGCGCCACGCCGCCTGCGATGCGGCCCAACGAGGCCAGCTTCTGCGATTGGTGCAGCATCTCCTTTTGCAGTTGCAGCGCCTGCTGCGCACGCACGCGCTCCGTGCGGTCGAACACCATCGTGTGCCAGACCGTGTCGCCTGCTTCGGTAAGGATGGGTGTGCCGCTGCCCTCGAGCCATTTCTCGCTGCCCGATCGCGTGACGATGCGCCAGGCGTGCACCCAGGGTGTCAGGTTGTCTGCGGATTCGTTGACGCTCTCCACCATATCGGCGAGATCGTCGGGATGGACCGTGTTCCAGAGCTTGCTTGGATCGTGCTCGAGTTCCTCGGCGGCGTACTCCCACACCTGTTCGCAGCCCGGGCTGAGATAGTCGATCGCATCGCGACCATCCGCTTTTCGCGTGTAGCGAAACAGCGCTCCGGGCATGCTGTCCGAGATGCTCAAAAACCGGTCTTCGGAGTCGCGTAGTGACTGGCGCAGCTCAACGGCATCGCTGACGTCATGCATGACGCCAATCATCTGCACAGGACAGCCGTCATCGTCCCAGGTGGCCTGGCCGTGAGACCGAACCCAGAGGTAGTGTCCATTGTGATGTCGCAGGCGAATGAGCACGCGGTAGGGTTCGCGGTCGATCAGGTGACGCTCAAGCGCTTCGCGCACCGGTGCGACGTCGTCCGGATGCAGGGGCGAGTAAATGTCGAGCAGGCCACCGCCGCTGGTCGGCTCTGCCGTTTCCATGATGTCGAACAGCGTGCCGTCCACGCTCAGCGTGTTGCTCGCAACATCGAGAATCCAGAGTCCGTCCTGCTGCCCGAGCACGCGTGTTGCGAGCTCACGGTCGAGCTTTTCGGGATCGAGCTTCTGGTAGGCGTACTCTGATCCAAGCCGGCCCGCATCGTCCTGTTGCGGCGCACCCGGCGCGGGGAATGTTCTTGGTTTGGTGGCCATGCAGGCACCACCTCGTCCTTGCTGGATCGACAGCCTAAACCGCGAGAAGCGCCCGTGCCATAGCACGCATCACACTCTGCGCGGCATACTGTCGGTATGTCTCCCCTCATCGACGTCGGCACGTTGTCCGCCCTGCTGGGCGCATCGGATCTCAAGTTGTTCGACGCGAGCTGGTATCTGCCCGCCGAGTCTCGTAACGCAGCCGCGGAATTTGAGCAGGCCCATCTGCCCGGTGCCCGGTACTTCGACTTCGACGGTGCGCTTTCCGACACGGCGTCGGACCTGCCCCACATGCTGCCCGACCCACAAAAATTTGAGGCTGGGCTGCGCGCGCTTGGGATTTGCGCGAACGACCGCGTGGTCGCATACGACGGCGCCGGCGTCTTTTCGAGTCCGCGTGCCTGGTGGATGCTACGTGCGGCGGGTCACGACGCCGTCGCGGTGCTCGACGGCGGCTTGCCGGCGTGGCGGGCCGCGGGACATCCGATCGAGACCGGGCCCGCACGTCCGGTAGCCACGGGCGACATCGTCGTGGCGCCGACAGACCACTGGATCGCCGACAGCGCGCGTGTACGTGCGGCACTCGAAGACCAGACAACTGTCGTTATCGACGCGCGGCCCGCCGCCCGGTTTGAAGGTCGTGAGCCCGAGCCCCGTCCCGGCCTGCGGGCCGGCCACATGCCAGGCGCCCGCAATCTGCCGGCGGGTTCGTTGATCGTCGACGGTCACCTGCTTCCGGTTGCAGCGGTGCGGGACCACTTCGACACGCTGGCGAGCGCTTCCTCGCCGCTTGTGTTCAGCTGTGGCTCCGGCGTTACTGCCGCATTGCTGGCTTGGGCGGCTACAGTCGCGGGCCGCTCCGAGGTTTCCGTGTATGACGGGTCATGGGCTGAATGGGGTCAGCCGGGCCCGTTGCCCGTGGTCACGGGGCCAGCCTAGTCGCAGCGGTCCACGGGTTCCGGTCGTGACGCCAGTAACGACGCGCGCCAACAGTCCTCGTGAATAGAGCAGTAGCAAGCCGTGACATCGATGTCGGTACCTACATTCTCGACGAATCGGCGGGTACGAGGTTCCCAGGGCACACCGAACAGTGTGCTGACTTCGCCGGGCGCCACCACCGAGTTGCTCGGATTGCTGCTCAAGTAGGTGTCGTAACTGAAGGCGTCATCGGGTCCGACGACGTCGAGCACAAACGCGTCGAGGTCCGTCACGGGTTCGCTGCCGCGAAACAGTTGCACCTCATGCATGAGGGCGGGTCCCACACCCTTGTTCTCGAGTCGCAAGTAGAAACCGTCGCTGTTGTAGCCCGTCGCCAGATCGATGTATGGCCACACTTCGGCGCGCTGCTGCGTACGCATGGCCGAGACTTCGACGAGCGACACCAGCATGGCAACGATCGAAATGGCAATGGCGACGAGCGAGGTCGCGAGGTTAAGGCGGGACGATTGTTTGTCACTCATGTCGATGTCGCCAGAAGGTTGTAGCCGATGCGCTCAAAACGCGCAGCCGTGTCATCAGGTGCCGTGAGCATGCCCAGTCGCACTGTATCCGACGTTTCAAATTGCCAGCCAGGCCCCTTGGCCGGACCAAACATGGCGCTCGACGACTGCCGGTACGCCTGTCCCGTGCAGTGCACGTACGCGCGGGGATAGTCTTGCCAGCCGCCGTTTGCAAAAGACGCAGGCTCGATCCACTGGCGCGCCGGGTGGTAGGTCAGGCGTTCGGCGACAGAGCGTGCGAGTTTGGGCGTCGCCTCTGGGTCCACGAGCATTTGGATCGGGTATTCGCTGGCGAAGTCCATCTTGTAGCCCTCCACGAATCGAGACTCGCGGTCGCGCCACCATTCGGGCCACTGACCGGCTTCGTCGCGCATGACCCAGGCGGGGCGCTCTGCTGTGGGAATGAAGGCGTCGTAGTAGAGCAATGCGGCAATGCGTCCGCTGCCTGCCAGTCGGTCCGCGACTTCGGTAATCGTGACCCCGGCAAAGGAGTGGCCTACGAGCACCACACGCTCCAGCGCCTCGTAACGGATGACCTGAGTGACGTCGCGTGCGTGGGTGTCGAGCCCGACCTCGGGACTGATCAGGTGTGCGCGTTCACCCACACCGGTGCAGGTCACGCGGAAACAGCGATGGCCGCGTCGACGCAGGGCTTCCGCCAGCGGCGTCCAGACCCAGCCGCCGTGCCAGGTACCCGGCACGCATACAAAGGTCAGGGATTCGCGGGGCGGGATAGTACTGCGCGCGGCCTTGCCGCCGGCCAGCCCAGCCACTGAAGCGGCGATGAGGGCTCTGCGCGTCAGGCTCACAGGCTGTGGTGGTCTTGCAGCGGCATGCTTCGATTGGGCCAGCCGTGTTGCGCCAAGTCAATTCGGACCTGAGTGTGCGCTCTGCACGGCCGCAGGGACCGAGTGCGCACGTATACTCGGGCGTCGCCAAAGATCCGAATCCAACCATGATGCTCGAACGCAAGACCACCATTCTGTTGCACCTGGCACTGACTGCCGTTGTGGCTGCGGGCATCGTCGCCGTGATCTTTATGCTCTGGTACCCCGCGCCTTACTTTGCTGTGAGCGGTGTCCGCGATGTGCTGTTGATGTTGCTCGGTGTCCACCTTGTGGTCGGGCCGTTGCTGACGATCTACCTCTACAAGCCCGGCAAAAAGGGTTTGTGGTTCGACATGGTGTGTGTCGCCGCGATGCAAGTCGCGGCATTGGGTTACGGCGGGCGCGTGATCTACGAACAGCGCCCATTGTTCGTCGTGTTTTCCGTGGATCGATTCACGGTGCTCCCCGAGACGGATCTCGTCCACGACGGCAGCGCGATCGCTGCCTGCGCCGATGCCACCCGGCCGCCGTGCCTGGCCGTGGCAGTGCGGCCAGACGACACCGAGCTGCGCAACGCTTTGCTGGTACGCTCGCTCGACGAGGGCATCGAGCTCGAGCAGCAGCCCGAATTCTGGCAGCCGTTGTCTGCGCAACGCGCGTCGGTGCTCGACAAGGCGCAGCGTCTCGAGGCGTTGGCTCGAAAATCCGCGGCTGCCGCGCAAGGCGTCTCACGTGTGCTGACCGATTCGGGGCGCGATGCCGATACGTTGCGATGGGCGCCCGTCGTCAACAAGCGTCTGCAGAGCTTTGCGCTGATTATCGATGCCGAGTCTGCGATCCCCGTCGGCGTGGTGGCGGTTGATCCCTGGGGTGGCGAGTGACTACGTCCATCGATCCCAACGAGGGTCGCGGGCGCGCGCAGCGCGTCGGACGTTGGCTGGGCCCCGCCGTGTTTGCGGCGATGCTGGCGTTGGCGCCGTTGCAGCAGGTGATGCCCGACCCGGCCTGGCGCGCCGCCGCAGCCGGATTGTGGATGGCAATTTGGTGGGCCACGGAGGCAATTCCCGTACCCGCCACCGCGCTGCTGCCGTTGGTTGTGTTTCAGCCTTTGGGTATCGCCGATATCCGCGCCGTCGCGGCGCCTTACGCGCACCCCACGATCTTTCTGTTTCTGGGCGGTTTTGTCATGGCGCTCGCGCTCGAGCGCTGGAACCTGCACCGGCGTATTGCGCTCGCCATTCTCGACAAGACAGGTACCGAGGGCCGGCGCCTCATCGGTGGCTTCATGCTCGTATCGGCCTTACTGAGCATGTGGATGACCAACACGTCCACAACGATGATGCTGTTGCCCATCGTGTTGTCCGTAATCGCCGTGATGCGCGACAACGTCGCGGGCATCGGCGACACGCAGCAGGACCACTTTCGGCTCGCATTGCTGCTGGGTCTCGCCTACGCCGCCTCCATTGGTGGCCTGGCGACACTGATCGGCACGCCACCCAACGCCTTGCTTATCGGCTACCTGGCTGAGCGCCATGGTTTGGAGATCAGCTTTGCCCGTTGGATGCTGCTGGGCATTCCCGTGACAGCGCTGTTGCTGCCCGTCGCCTGGTGGCTGCTCACAGCGCGACTGTTTCCCGTCAACATCGGCTCGAGTGACGCCGTTCGCGCGCACCTGCAACGCATGCGCATCGAGCAGGGGCCGTTGTCTGTGCCTGAGCGCCGCGTCGCCATTGTCTTCACTTGTCTCGTTGCGGGCTGGATGTTGCGTCGGCCGCTGCAGGCGGTAACAGGGATCACCGATCTCTCCGATACGGCCATCGCCATGGCCGCTGCCGTGGCGCTGTTCCTCTTGCCGAGCGGCGACCGGGATCAGCGCGCGCTCATGCGCTGGGACGACACGGCGCGGCTGCCCTGGGGCGTGCTCGTGTTGTTTGGGGGCGGTCTGTCGCTGGCCTCCGCTGTTGATGCCAGCGGACTCGCGCTGTGGTTAGGTGAGTCTCTGGCGCCGCTCAATGCGCTCGGCGTGGGTGTTTTGCTGCTGGCGGCCGTGGCGCTGACCATTTTTCTGACTGAGCTCACGAGCAACATGGCCACGACGGCGACGCTGTTGCCGGTCATGGGTGCCATCGCACTGCAGGCGGGCTTGCCGCCGCTGTTGCTCACGGTGCCTGTGACGCTGGCCGCGAGTTGCGCCTTCATGCTGCCCGTCGCGACGGCCCCGAACGCCATCGTGTTCTCCACGGGCACGCTCAAGATCGGTCAGATGGTACGCGCGGGCATCTGGCTCAATCTGCTGGCGATCGCCATCATCTGGATCATCGGCCGTTACGCGGCCCCGGCATTGCTTGTTTAGTCTTCGCGCGTGCGGCAGTAGTTACTGCGTCGCGCAGCCGCCTGCGCTTCGCGCCGCACGAACCAGCGCACGACACGGTCGCCGCCCAGGGCCACGAGCAGGCCACGCGTGACGAGGAAGAGTCGGTAGCCGAGATTGACGAGCGGTCGCCAGGTGCGAGAACCCCAGAGTCGCGCCATGCGGTCGATACCGACCCGCTCGTAGATCCGGGCAAACGCGTCCGGGCCCGTGTGCCATTGCCCCTGCTCATCGCGTACGTACATGGCCGACAGCAGCATCTCCTGGTCGAGCCCCGCCTCGCGCGCGTCGTCATCCTCAAAATGCTCCGAGGCTGCATCGATGACTTCGAGGCGCTGCTCGAAATCGACGGCTGCGAGCTCCTCGATTTCTGCGCGGCAAATGGGGCAGCTTGCGTCGTGGTAGACACGCAGCTTGGCCGGCCCGCTCATGCGTCGGGCCCCGGGTGTCGGTACACGCCGTGGCGACCGAAGGCGAGCAACTCAATGTAGCGTTCGAGGCTCGCACCGAGGCGCTCGGCGACACGGATGGAGGGCGCGTTGTCGGGATGGATGAAGCTCACGAGCGTGTCGATGTCGAGCGTGTCGTAGGCGTAATCTCGGGCTGCGAGCCCAGCCTCGGTGGCGTAGCCGCGGTGCTGCATCTCGGGCGCGATCCAGTAGCCGAGTTCCGTCTCGGGCCAGCCTTCGGGTTTCTGTACACCGACGCAGCCCACGAAACCGCCGCCGTCGCGTTCTTCAACCGCCCAGAGCCCGAAGCCTTTGAGCGCCCAGTGGCCTGCAACCACAGCCAGACGGCGCCAGGCTTCGTAGTCGGGACAGGCGCCACCGACAAAGCGTGCCTGGCGTTCGTCGGCGAAGAACGCGGCATAGGCGCCCAGATCGTCGTCACGCCATTGCCGTAGCCGCAGCCGTTCCGTGGTGAGTTCCATGGGGCAAGTATACCGCCCGGCCCGAGGCTTACCGCGCCGCGTTCAGTGCCCAGTCGTAGGCGTAACGCAGTGGTCCCTCGTGCGAGCGCAGCCGTGCTGCCGTGTCCGGATCGGCGAACTCGGCAAGCTGCGCCAGCACGCCCTCGGGGGAGTCGCCAAAGTCATCGGCGTACCACTGAAAGAGGCTCGAGACGAGTAGGGCATCCCCCTCGCGTACGACACCCCGCGGGCTTGCCAGGTAATTGCGCGCGCCGAGCCGCAGTTGCGACTCGAGATTGGCACCTGTGAATGCGATGGGCTGCAGGTCAGGGCAGCCCACGCTGGCGCAGTTCACGGCGAAGTGGATGCGCGGCTCTTGCCAGACCACGCGCAGGATCCGATGTTCGATGTCGTCGAGCGAGAGCGTGCGCCCATTGATCGTAATGGCGGGATCACCCCAGGGCCCGCGCGCGAGCGCGCTGTCGCCGAGTTCGAGAATGCTTTCGACGGGCCAGTCCTCGACGATCAGACGGACGGTCAATGCGTTGTAGACGTTGATCCAGTAGGCCATTTGTTCATCGGTCGGGTGCTTCTCGGGGTCGATGGCCGACATGGCCGCGAGATAGCGGTCGAGTTGCTCGGTGCCATCCTCGGCCAGCCCGGCATAGTCGACCCGGTTGAGCCCGGCGTAGCTCGTTACGAGGTAGCGGTTAAGCACCTGCTGCCAGTCGCCGTGATCGATGCGCGGGCCATCGGCCGTGTTGGCGCGAAACTGCGCGACGAGATCGTCAGGTTTGGTGTCACCACCGCAGCCCGCAACGATCAGCGTGACCAGCAGCGATAGGAGCAGCGCGCGCATCATGTGCCCTCCGGTCCCGTGCTTGGCGTATCCGTCGTTTCAGGCGGCGGCAAATCGCGGCCACTGCGGCGCAGGGTGGGGTTGAGCGCGACGAAGGCGATCATGCTGGCCATGAGTACGGCGTCGAAGAGGAACGGCAGCTCGGGTGCATAAGCGTAGAGTGTAAAGTTCACGAGCGGCACAATCGAGAAGCCCGCCGCGCCGACCGCCCCGGTCATGCCGGCGACGGCGCCCTGTTCGGAGGCCGTGACCGATAGCGAGGCGCCCGCCGTGAAGCCAGGCATGGCCATGCCCGCGCCCAACCCATTGAGCATGAGGCCGAACACCATGGGGCCGAAACTCGAGCTGGCCGCCATAGCCAGTTGCGCGACCGAGATGAGCGCTGCACCGGCCAGCATCATGAACCAGGGCGGCAGGCGAAATCTCTGCACGAGCACCAGCTGTGAGAACAGCGCCGCCATGGCCGCCCCTGACAGCCCCACGCCCACAAACTGTGCGGCGGAGTCGATGCTGAGTCCCAGCACGTCGATGAAGTAGAACGCGCTCGCCTGCATGGGTGTTGCTACGGCAAAGCTGGCCGTGATGCCGTAAATCAGGAACGGGCGGACGCGTTTGTCGCGGACAGGCAGACGCCGGGTTGTCGACGCGCTGCCGGGTGCGCTCTTCTCGGGCAAGAACAGGATCGTGGCGATCGCGACCAGCGTGACGAGAACGACAATGGCCCAGAGCGGTGCGAGCAACCCAAACACACTGATGGCCGAACCCAGGCCCGGCCCGAGCACGTTACCCAGACCAAACGCGGCCGACATGCCCGCAATGGCCACGGTGCGGTCTGCGACGCTCGTGCGATCAACGATGTAGGCCTGCGAGGCGACGCGTACCCCGGGACCGATGGCACCATAGATGCTGCGCGTGGCGACCATGAGCACGTACACGATGCCTAGACTGGCGCCGCCCGCCAGGCCGAAGCTGATGGCACCCGTGAACGCTGCGGTCGATGTGATGTAGCCGGCCATGCCGATCAGGATGACGGGCTTGCGGCCCCAGCGGTCGGACAAGCGTCCCCAGAAGGGGCTCAATAGCACCCAGAGCAGCGCGGAGATCGAAAAGATGCCGCCAACCTGTCGCTCGGACAGGCCGAGCTCGCGGCCGATGGGCGGCAGGATCGCAAACGTCACGGTCTGCCCCATGCCAAGACACATGACTGCGCCCAGCAACAGGGCGAAGGCGAGCCGGCGCTCCGAGAGCGGTGTCGCGGTGCGGCCGGGCTGCAAGCGCGTCAGCCCGTGTTCTGCAAACCCTGCGCGATACCGTTGACGCTGGCGAGCAGCGCGTCGAGCAGGGCGGGGTCTTCACGGCCCGTCGCGCGCCATTCTGACAGCAGGCGCACCTGCAGCAGGCTCATGGGGTCGACGTAAGGGTTTCGCAGCAGGATCGTGCGCTGCAGCGTCGGGTCATTGTCGAGCAGGTTGCTGTTGCCCGTGATCCGCAGCACGAGGTCGACCGTGCGGTCGTACTCTTCGCGGATGCGTGGGAAGAACCGCTCACCGAGCTCACCTGAGAGCTCTGCATAGATCGCTGCAATCTCGAGGTCGGCCTTGGCCAGCACCATTTGCGCGTCGGCGAGCAACGCCTTGGCGAAATGCCACTGGTCGCACATCTCTCGGAATGCCTCTTCACCGTGCGCGTCGACGGCGCGCTCGAGACCCGTGCCAAGCCCATACCAGCCCGGCAGGATGCAGCGGCACTGTGTCCACGAGAACACCCAGGGGATCGCACGCAAATCGTCGATGCCCTGCTGTTTGCGGCGTGACGCCGGGCGCGAGCCAATGCGCATGCGTTCGATGACGTCGATGGGCGTGGCTGACCGGAAATAGTCGAAGAAGCCCTCCGAGAACCGGGTCAGGTCCTGGTAGTGCGCCTTGCTCGTGTCGGCGGCCAGGCTCATCATCTCGCCCCATTCGGGTGCCAGCGTTTCGCTGCGGGGCCGCAGCACCGAGGCGGCCGTGACTGACGTCGCGGCCTGCTCCAGCGTGCGCAGTGCGATGCCGCGCAGGCCATACTTTTCGTTGATGATTTCGCCCTGCTCGGTGACGCGCATGCGGCCGGCAACCGTGCCCGCCGGTGCGCCGAGCACAGCGTCATGCATCTTGGTACCGCCACGGCTGACCGTGCCACCGCGGCCGTGGAACAGCGTGAGCTCAATCTCGTGCGCGGACAGCACGTCGCGCAGCGCGGCCTGCGCCTGGTGCAGCGCCCAGCGTGCGGAGGCGAGCCCGCCGTCCTTATTGCTGTCCGAGTAGCCGACCATGATCGTCTGACGATTTTCGCGGCGTTCCAGGTGGTGGCGGTAGACGCTGTTGTTGAGCAGCCCCTCCATGATCGCGGGGCCGTTCTCGAGGTCTGTGACGGTCTCGAACAGCGGTGCAATGTCGAGCGGGACCTCGCCGCGGCGGTTGCCGAGTTCGGCCCACTGCGCGAGCAGCAATATGGACACGATGTCGTCCGCGCCCTGCGTCATGCTGATGATGTAGGGACCAATGGCGCGCGCGCCGTACTTGCGGCGGCAAAAGGCGACGGTCTGGAATACGGCCAGCGTCTTGCGGACCTGCGTGTCCTGCACGTCGACGGGCGGCTCGCGATTGGTCACAGCGTCGCAAAGGCGCTCAAGGCGATCCTCGGGTGTGCGTTGCATCCACTGCTCGTCGCCCAGGCACTTGCCGATGACCTCGCGGTGTACCAGTGCGTCTTGACGAATATCGAGCGTGGCCATGTGGAAGCCGAAGCAGTCAATCTTGCGTAACAGGCGGTTCACGGCGAACAGCCCGGCGTGCTCGCCCTGGTGGGACTTGAGGCTGTCGCCGATCAGCTGGATGTCTGCGCGAAACTCCTCGGCCGATTCGTAAGGGTAGGCGTCGTCGTCGTAAGTCGCCTGAAGGCGCGCCTGCACGAGCTTGAGCAGCACGCGGTAGGGCATTTCGCGGTGACGGTTGGGCACCGATCCCCAGGCTTTCGAGAAGTGGTGGCGATAGTCTTCGATGCGCGCGTCGATCTCGGTCGCGATGGGCACGCGGGTGCGGCTCTGGCTGAGTTTGCCGGCAACGGTCGAGCACTCGCGGAAATAAAGATCGAGGATCAGGTTGCGCTGCCGGGCCAACGTGTTGCGGATGGTCTTGGCGCCCACATTGGGGTTGCCGTCCATGTCGCCGCCAACCCAGGACGCAAAGCGCGTCAGCGTGGGCAGCTCGACGCCCTTGGCTTCGTCGCCGTACACCTCGGCAAGCGCGGTGTGTAGATTCTCGTAGAACGGCGGGATGACACGGTAGAGCACGTCGGTCAGGAAGAACAGGACGTGCTCGAGCTCGTCGGCCACGGTCATGCTCTCGCTGGGGTGCTCTTCGGTTTGCCAGCCCGAGGTCACCTCGGCGCGGATGACGGCGTGCGCCGCGGCGACTTCCTGCGGCGGCAGGCCCGAGTCGAGCAGGTCGACCAGGCGGCGCACGATGTTTTGTTCCTTGCGCAGGATCGTGCGCCGGGTCGGCTCGGTGGGGTGCGCCGTGAAGACGGGTTCAATCAGCGTCTCCCCGAAGGCTTCCACAACGCCGTCGAGATCGACGCCCGCATCGCGAAAGCGCGACAGCATGTCGTAGACCCCGTGCGGCTGGTGCGCACCCGTCTCGCGCAGGTAATCGCGGCGGCGGCGGATGCGGTGCACCTTCTCAGCCGTGTTGACGAGCTGGAAGTAAGTCGAGAACGCCCGGATAAAGTTGTGTGCGGCGGGGCCCGTGAAACCGGCGACGGTATCGGCGAGCTCTGCTGAGCTGGCCTGGCCCTCGCGGCGTTCAATGGCCATGCGGCGTGTGCTCTCGACCTGGTCGTAGAAGCCAACGCCACACTGCTCGCGCAGCAATTCGCCGACCATGGCGCCCAGCATGCGCACGTCACTGCGCAGCTCGCGGTCCTTGTCGGCAAAGACGAGGTCCTTGCGGCTGATAACGGGTCGATTCACGGCGCGGCCCTCGTGTGGTCAGTCGCGGAAGTTATTGAACTGAAGTGGCAGGTCGACATCAGCCTCGCGCAGCAACGCAATGACCGACTGCAGGTCGTCACGTTTCTTGCCCGTGACACGCACCTGCTCACCCTGAATCTGCGCCTGCACCTTGAGCTTGGCGTCCTTGATCTTCTTCACGAGCTTCTTGGCCAGTGCCGTGTCGATACCCAGGCGCACCAGTACGGTTTGGCGTGCATCGCTGCCGCTGGTCACGGGGTCCTTGACCTCAAGCGCGCCCACGTCGACACCGCGCTTGGCGAGCTTCTGGCGCAGGATGTCGAGCATCTGCTGCAGCTGAAACTCAACCTGCGCTTTGAGCGAGATCGTTGACTCCTCGAGCGTGAATTCGGCGCCCGTCCCCTTGAAGTCGAAACGGTTGGTGACTTCGCGGTTAGCCTGGTCCACGGCATTGGCGAGTTCGTGCAGGTCCACTTCGGACACGACGTCGAACGAGGGCATGATCGATTCTCCTGATCAGTCGGCAGCGACGGCCGCAAGCGGCTCGGCGCTGGCGTCGGGTTCGTCGACCAGCGTATCGACGAGGCTGTAGATGCGTTTCTTCAGGCGCTCGTAGTGCTCGCCCGTGCCCGGACCCGAGAAGCCCGTGTGGATTTCGCGCACGCTGCCGTCTCGGGCGATAAAGATCGTGGTCGGAAACGCCAGTACGCGATCAAGCGCGGGCAGCGTTTCGGCCGCTTTGGTCTTGTCCGAGATACCGGCGAGCAGCGTCGTGTACCCAATGCCGAACTTGTCGCGGAATGCCTGCACCTGGTTGCGTGCCGCGTCCGTGTCTTCGAGATGCTCGTACATGAGCGCCACCACTTCGACGCCGCGTGCCTGGTAACGCGCGTGGAGCTCCGTCATGAACGCCGCTTCATCGTGGCAGTTCGGGCACCAGGACCCCGCCAGCGTCACCAATACCACCTTGCCGGCGAACTGTGCGTCATCGAGTGACACGGTGTTGCCCTCGAGGTCCGGGAACGCAAAAGTGAATCGGTCGAAGCCTTCTTTAAGGAACGTGAGCTCCGTGGCGTCGGCGAGCGTGGCGGTCGCATCACGCGCACCCGACCAGTCCTCAATCGACTTCGTGCCTGACCAGAACTTGCCCATGAGCGCACCGTCTTCGTCGACGGTCGCCGTAAACAGGAAGGCATGGGCGCCATCGAAGGTCTGCAGCCGCATCGTGTCGCCGTCGACGATGCCTCCGAGGTAACGGTAGTCGCCCGTCTGCGTCAGGAATGTACCCAGCAGGCGCGTGCCGCGCTGCTGGAACTCGCCGACCGCCGGGTAGGTCGTGCCATCGTCCTCAGTGAACGTAACGGCCCAACGGCCCGACAGGTCACGGCTTGTCGACGCGCCCGTGGTCGGCCCCGCACCCGGTGCGGCGCGGAAGGGCATGACCTGCGTTTCGCCGTAGCGTTTGACGAGCGTCAGTGAGCCGTCGAGTCCGTCGGCCGTGAGCACGGCGTCGATGCGGTTGTTGAACGCGGGGAAGCGCAGCGCCATCCGTTCGCCGTCAAAGTCGACGGCAGGTACGAGGATGCGTTCGCTGCCGTTAACAATGGTCGCCGTGACGGTGTCGCCATCGCGGGCCAGCTCCAGCCCGAATCGCGCCTCGCCGCCGGGCAGCGTGATGCTCGCATGCCAGGGACCGATGGCGAGCTCGGGCGTCGTATCGGCTGTCGTTTCCTGCGGGTCACCGCGGTCGCCACAGGCGGCAAGCGCCAAAGCAGCGAGCAGCAGAACGGAAACGCGGAACAGCGAAGCGGTTGCAGACATGGGGGTCAGCCGGTTATGGGGGACCGGCAAGGTTATCAGACCGCGGCCGCAGCGGTCAGCGTGTCCGCGGTGGTGTCAGCGGTAACCTTCGGCCTGCAGCGTGAACAGGGTGGCGTAGCGGCCGCCCTCGGCCATGAGCGACTCGTGCGTGCCGTACTCCGTAATTCGGCCGCCGTCGATGACGGCGATGCGATCAGCGCGACGAACGGTGGAGAATCGGTGTGAGATGAGGATCGTGACCTTGTCGCGCGTGAGCTTTCTGAAGTGTTCGAACAGCTCCGCTTCGGCGGCCGCGTCCATGGCCGCGGTCGGCTCATCGAGGATGAGGATGTCGGCTTGTTGTCGCATGAAGGCGCGCGCGAGTGCCATCTTTTGCCACTGGCCCACGGATAGCTCCTGGCCTTTGGCGAACCAGCGACCGAGCTGGGTCTCGTAACCCGCGGTCATGCGCTCGATAAACGGTGCAGCCATGCCCTGGGCGGCAGCCTCACGCCAGCGTGCCTCGTCGTCGAAGGCGCTGACGTCACCCGCGCCGATATTCTCACCGACGGGCAGCTGGTAGCGCGTGAAGTCCTGGAAGATCACCCCAAACCGCGCCAGCAGCGCCGCCTCGTTCCACTCGGCCAGCGGCGAGCCGTCGAGCAGGATGCGGCCCGCGTCGGGCGCATAGAGCCCCGTGAGCAGCTTAATCAGCGTGGACTTGCCGGCGCCGTTCTCGCCCACGAGCGCCAGCGACTCGCCGGGGCGCACCGCCAAATCGATGTCCGCCAATGCGGGTTGTTCGGCGTCGGGGTAGGCGAAGCTCAGGTTTTCGATGCGGATGCCGTCGGCGGGGTCGGCGCCCTCGGTGCGCGTGCCTGTTGCGACGGGCGCGGGCTGGTCGAGGTACTCGTAGAGGTTGGACAGGTAGAGGTTGTCTTCGTACATGCCGCTGATGGCCGACAGGCTTGCGGCAACGGCTGATTGACCCTGGCGAAACACGAGCAGGTACATGGTCATCTCGCCGAGCGTGATCTGGCCTGACACGGTGGCGACGGCAATCCAGCCATAGGTGGCGTAGAACGCCACGATACCGATCGTGCCGAGGATCAGTCCCCAGCTCTCGCGGCGGATCGTGAGCGCGCGGTCCTCGCCGAACAAGCGGGCAAAAATGCTGCGGTAGCGTTCAAGCAGCAGGGGGCCGAAGCGGAACAGCTTGACCTCTTTGGCGTGGTCCTCACGCGCCAGCACGGTCTCGAGATACATCTGCATGCGCGAGTCGGGCGAGCGCCAGCGGAACAGCCTGAAGGCGTCACCTGAGAACTTGGTCTCGGCCAGGAACGCCGGCAAGCCTGCAACCACAAGAATAACGACGGCCCAGACTGAGAACTGCACGAGTAGCACGGCATAGCTCGTCAGCGACACGGCGTTTTGGGCGAGGGCAAACGTACGATTGACCAGCGACAGCGGTCGGCTCGAGGCCTCGCGCCGCGCACGTGTGAGCTTGTCGTAGAAGCTTGCGTCCTCGAACTGGCTCATGGACAGCGTCAGCGCCTTCTCAAGGATCAGCACATTGACGCGGTGACCGAGCTGGGCGCGCAGCAACGACTGACACAGCGAGATGCCGCGTTGCGCGGCTGTGATGCCCAGGAACAGCGCGCCCTCAATAATGATGTAACGGATGGCCTCGTCGGCGCTGCGCCCTTCCTGCAGCGCAGCGACGACGGCATCGACGATGAGTTGCCCGACCCAGGCCATGGCCGCGGGCAACAGGCCGGCCACGAGCGTCAGGACCCCGAACGCGAAGGTCAGTGGGCGACTGGTGGTCCAGACGAGCGACAGCGCCTCGCGGCTGTAGGCGAGAACACCAAGCCCGAAGCGCCCGCTGGCGGGCGTGTCTGACACGGGTTGGCTCAGTTGAGGTCGTCGCGCCGGGCGCGCACGAGCTCGACGTAGCGCGGCGTCAGCCCGACGTCCTCAAAAACCGGGTCGCCAAACTCGTCTTCGGCAATCACGCGCTCTCCGGCTTTATAGGGCATGGCGGCTTCCGTCGCGTCGAGTGCGGCGCGGAGCAGGTCGGCGATGACCGTCTCAGCGTCGATGCCCGGAAACAGCGCGGCAAGGGCTTCGACGCGGGCGGCATCGTCGACATCGAGGCGGATGGCATAGGCGGATTCGGTGGTGATTGTGGCTGGCGTGTCGCGCCAGCGCTCGAGCAAGGCCTTGAAGCTCATAAGGTTGGTTGGGCGCGGAATGCCTGCCAGTTGAACTCGTGCGTGACGATAGCAGATCACAGCGAGCCGCTTAAGCTTGCGCGGCCGCCCGGGGCCTGAGATAGCATACCGGCTGGTCGCCGCTGACGGTGGCCGGTCCCATAACGCGCGCGACGAGGGGAAGCGCCGACGTGATAACAGTGATGCCCAGGCTTCCGTGCGCCACCTGCGAGGGCGTGGCTTGAACGCGATCGACCTGACCGCGCACGGCCAGTTCGTTCTCGTGCTGACAGGCCTCGCGCTGTATTTGTTTACGCGCGACCGCTTCGCGCTCGAGACCTCGAGCCTGACGGTGCTCGTCGTGCTCGTCGCGGCGTTTACGCTGTTCCCGTTCCGCTTCGAGGGCGAGCCGCTGCAGCCCGGCTTTTTCTTTGCGGGTTTTGGCAACGAGGCGCTGGTCGCAGTCTGTGCGCTCATGGTGGTGGGCAAGGGCATGGAAACCACGGGCGCACTGCAGCCGCTCGCGGGCGTGATCGCACGCGCCTGGACAGTGCGTCCCGTGCTGGCGCTGCTCGTCACTATGGTCGTGGGCGCGGTCCTGAGCGCGTTCCTAAACAACACGCCCATCGTCGTGCTGCTGCTGCCCATCCTCGTCGGTGTGTCGCTGCGCGCGAAGCTGCCCGTCTCAGGCATCCTCATGCCCATGGGGCTGTCGACGATCATCGGCGGCATGGCGACCACGATCGGGACCTCGACCAACCTGCTCGTCGTGGGGCTGGCCGTGGACCTAGGGCTCGAGCGCTTTGGTCTGTTCTCGTTTACCTTACCCGTCGCCATTGTGGGCGCCGTGGGTATCCTCTTTCTCTGGCTCGTCGCACCCTACCTGATCCCGCGCCGTGAGCCGCCCCTGGCCGACACGTCGCCGCGCGTATTCACAGCCCAGCTCTACGTTGTCGAAGACAGCTACCCCGTTGGGCGTACGCTCTCGGAAGTGCGCGCCAAGACGGGGGGCTCTCTGCGCATCGACCGCATTCAGCGCGGCGACTCGTTGTTCCTGGCCAAGTTGCCGTCGCTCAAGTTCCAGGCCGGCGACCGCATCTACATCAAGGACACGGCCGATCAGCTTAAACTCTATGAGCGGGAGCTGGGCACGCGGCTGTTCAACGCCGAAGGCGGTGCCGATGGCGACGGCAACGGCGAGGTGTCATTTAGCGCTGAGGGTCAGCGGCTCGCCGAGCTCGTGGTGACACGCGGCTCGCTGTTGCACCGGCGCACGCTCGATGCCGTGAGCTTCGCGCCGACCTTTGGCCTGCTGCCGCTGGCGTTGCACCGGGCGCGGTACCCGTCCTCGCGCGTGACGCAGGACATCGGCAAGATCCGCCTGCGCGCCGGCGACGTATTGCTCGTGCAGGGCGCTTCGAGCGCCATCGATTTGCTCAAGCAGAACGGCACCATGCTCGTGCTCGATGGCACCACGGAGTTGCCGCACACCCACCGCGCCAAGCGTGCGCTGGCGGTTATGGGCTTTGTGATCGGCACGGCGGCGTTGGGCCTGCTGCCGATCTCCGTGAGCGCGCTCATTGGCGTGGCACTCATGCTCGCGACGCGCTGCCTGACCTGGGAGCATGTGGCCGACGCGCTCAGTGTGCCCATCATCATGCTGATCGTGACGAGCCTCGCACTCGGTAATGCGCTGATGGTCACGGGCACCGCCGATTGGCTGGCCGTGGGCTTTGTCTCGCTGACCGACGGACTCCCCGTGCCCTACATCCTGGCGGGGTTCATGCTCATCATGTCCGTGCTCACGAATGTGGTGTCGAACAATGCGGCCGCAGTCATCGGTACGCCTATCGCGATCAGCGTCGCGACCCAGCTCGGCGCGGACCCGCGGCCGTTTGTGCTCGCCGTGTTGTTCGGCGCCAACATGAGCTACGCCACCCCGATTGGTTACCAGACCAACCTGCTCATCCTGAGTGCCGGGGGCTACCGCTTCTCGGACTTCGCCCGGGTCGGCGTGCCGCTGACGATCATCATGTGGCTGGGCTTCTCGTTCGTGCTGCCCTGGCTTTACGGGCTCTAGCGTGATGCGGCGGGTTGACGGCCAGCCGGTGCTTGTCGATACTCAAGCCATGACGAATCGAGTGACCTTCGAAGGACGCGGCAACGCGTGGTGGTGGCCCCTCCGCTAGGCGGGTGGTGCTTCCGTACGTTCGAACTCGAATCGATCCGGTAACAAGCAAGACCCGTCTCCGCAGGTGCGCAGACGGGTCTTTTTGTGTCTGCGTCCGGAACCGGGACCTGGACAACGCATAGGCAGACAACATGCAGGCGCCTTTTGACATCCTGGCTGATCTCGATACCCCCGTATCGGCCTACATGAAGCTCGCGGACCTTGCGCCGCGTTATCTGCTCGAGAGTGTCGAGCAGGGGCAGCGGCTCTCGCGCTACTCGTTCCTGGGCTTCGGTGCGGCGGAGGAAATCCGTATTGCTGAGGGCACGATGCACCGCGGCGACCAGACCTCGCCCGCGCCGGCCGACCAGGCCGCCTACCTCGACGCGCTGCGGGCCGCTTTGGACGAGGCCCCGAGGCTCGCGCCCGAGATTCCCGACCTGCCGTTCGCGGGCGGGCTCGTGGGTGTGGCCGGCTATGACGTCGTGCGCCGCTTTGAGCACCTGCCCGACCAGCCCGAGCCGGCGGCGGGCGTTCCCGAGGCCGCTTATCTCGCGACGGAATCGCTGCTGGTTTTTGACCACCTGACACGCCGCATTGCGTTGCTGCACGCAGGCACAGAGGCTGAGCGCGAGGCGCTGCGCGGTGACATCGTGTGCCGCCTACGCGGTGCACTGCCCGAGCCCGAGACGGGTGGCCACGTCGCCGAGGCCGGGGCGAGCCTGTCGCGGGACGCGTTCTGCGGCCATGTGGATGCGGCGCGCGAGTACATCGCCGCGGGTGACATCTACCAGATCGTCTTGTCGGTGTGCTTCGAGGGTGCTACCGACGTGTCGCCCTTTGAGGTCTACCGTGCGCTGCGACTGCTTAACCCGTCGCCCTATCTTTACTTCTGCGACTTTGGTGATCTGCAGGTCGCCGGGTCGTCGCCCGAGGCGCTCGTGCGGCTCAGTGGGCGCGACGCCGCATTACGACCCATCGCGGGCACACTGCCGCGTGGTGCAGACGCCGCAGAGGACGACGACAACGCCCGTCGCCTGCTGGCCGACCCCAAGGAGCGCGCCGAGCACGTGATGCTCGTCGACCTCGCGCGCAACGATCTGGGCCGCGTCGCGGCTGCAGGCAGCGTCAGCGTCGACCCCTATATGTCCATCGAGCGCTACAGCCACGTCATGCACATCGTGAGCGGCGTGCAGGGGCAACTCGCCGAGAACAGGGACGCGTTCGACCTGTTCGCGGCCACGTTCCCGGCGGGCACGCTCGTGGGCGCGCCCAAGGTGCGCGCCATGCAACTGATCGACGGCTTCGAGCCCGTCGGGCGCGGCCTCTACGCGGGCACGGTCGGCTACTTCGGCCAGGGCGGCGACATGGATCAAGCCATCACGATCCGCACCGTTGTGTTCCGCGACGGCAAGTACAGCTTTCAGGCGGGCGCGGGCATTGTGGCCGACTCGGACCCGTCGCGGGAGTATGAAGAGGTGCTGGCCAAGAGCGCCATTATCCGGCGCGCATTGCAGCTGGCGGGAGAGGGACTATGAGCGAGACGACACCCCGCGTGCTCATGATCGACAACTACGACTCGTTTACCTACAACCTCGTGCAGGCGTTTGCGGCGCAGGGTGCGGAGATGCACGTCTATCGTAATGACGCCATCGATGTCGCGGCGGCGCGCGAGCTCGCACCGACGCACGTAGTCATCTCGCCGGGGCCCGGACGTCCTGAGGGCGCGGGTCTGTCGCTGGCCATGATCGAGGCCTTTTCAGGTCAGGTGCCGCTGTTGGGTGTGTGCCTAGGGCACCAGAGCATCGTGCAGCATTTCGGTGGCAACATCGTGCGCGAGCAGCGACTCATGCACGGCAAGACCTCGGACGTCAGCCACGACGGCGCCGGTGTATTTGTGGGGCTGCCCGATCCCATGGCCGTGGGCCGTTATCACTCGCTGGCGGCGGAGGCCGAGAGCGTGCCCGACTGCCTCGTGGTGACCTCGCGCACGGACCGCGGCGAGATCATGGGCGTGCGCCATCGCGACTGGCAGGTCGAGGGCGTGCAGTTCCACCCGGAAAGCGTGCTGACACCAGAAGGCGATACGCTCATGAACAACTTCCTGCGCCAGGAGGCAGCCGCATGAGTCGCCCTGAATTCGCACCGCTGCTTGAAACGCTCCTCGCGGGGCAGGACCTGAGTGAGGCCGAGGCTTCACTAATCATGACGGCGCTCGCCGATGATGCGCTTGCGCCCGCGATGGCGGGCTCGTTACTTACGGCCTTGCGCGCCAAGGGAGAAACTGCCGACGAGATTCGTGGCTTCGCGGCCGTGATGCGCGAGCGCGCACTGCGCCCAGACATCGATCCGAACCTGCCGACGGTGGACACCGTGGGCACGGGCGGTGACGGCTCGGGCAGCTACAACCTGTCGACGGGCACCGCACTGCTCGCGGCCGCAGCCGGTGCGCGCGTCGTGAAGCACGGCAACCGATCGGTCTCAAGCAAGTCGGGCAGTGCCGATGTGCTGGAATCCCTCGGCCTGGTTCTGCCGCTCGACGCGGCGGCCGCCGGGCGCTGCCTCGAGGCCACCCATTTCACGTTCCTGTTCGCACCGGCTTACCACCCGGCGATGAAGTCGGTCGTGCCCGTGCGCCAGGCCATGGGCGTTCGCACGGTGTTCAACGTGCTCGGCCCGCTCACGAATCCTGCACAGACGCCTTACCAGGTCATCGGCGCGTTTTCGAAAGACGTGGCGGCCCTGATGGCCGATGCGCTGTCGGGGCTCGCCATCGAGCGCGCCTTCGTCGTGCACGGCGACAACGGCTGGGACGAGGCGACGCCCGTGTCACCGTTCACGCTGTTCGACGTGACGCCGGGACAGGTCGTGCCACACACGCGTACGCCCGAGGACTACGGGATTGCCCGCTGCACCGCCGAGGATCTCGCGGGCGGTGACGCCGAGGTCAACGCGCGCGCCATGGCCGATGTGCTGCGCGGCACGGACACGGGCGCCCACCGCAATGCCTTGCTCATGGGTACGTCACTCGTACTTGAGGTGGCGGGGCTCGTCGATGATGCGCGTGCTGGCGTGGCCCGTGCACAGGCCGCCATCGACTCGGGAGATGCGGCGCGCCTGCTCGACGGGCTCGCTGAGTTCGGTCGTGGCTGACTTTCTCGCCACCATGGCCGCGTGGAGCTTGCGCCGGCTTGAAGCCGCGCGCACTGCACGCAGCATGGATCGGCTTATGCGGCTCGTCGAGGACTCGAGTCCGGCGCCGCGCCTGGCGCTGGCGGGTGGTTTCGATGTCATCGCCGAGATCAAGGCGACGTCGCCCGCAGAGGGCGCTCTTGCAGATGTGGCGGACTTCGATCCCACCGCACGCGCGACAGCCTACGCCACGGGCGGCGCGGCCGCGGTCTCGGTGCTCACGGAGCCCGATCGATTCTCGGGGGCTCTCGAGCACCTCGCGGCCGCGGCGCGCGTGCTCGCCGGCCATGACGTGCCTGCAATGCGCAAGGACTTTCTCGTCGACGACTACCAGGTTGTCGAAGCCCGGCTCGCGGGTGCGGGTGGCGTTCTCGCCATCGTCGCCATGCTCGAGGACGCCGTGTTGGCCAACCTGACTGCGCGCGCGATCGAGCTCGGGTTATTTGTGCTCGTCGAGTGTTTTGACGCCGAAGACGCGGCGCGTGCATCGCGCCTCGTGGATACGCGCCCGGGCACCGAACTCGCGGAAGCAGGCCAGCTGCTCGTCGGCGTCAACACGCGCGACCTGCGAACGCTCGCAGTCGATAATGAACGCCTCGAACGCCTTGTGGATCATCTGCCGCGTGAACTGCCGCGCGTTGCGGAAAGCGGACTCAAGGCGCCCGCCGATGCGGCACGTGCCGTCGGTATGGGCTACGACGTCGCGCTCATTGGCACGGCACTCATGCGCCGCGACGACGCCACCCAGGCCGTCATCGAGTTCGTCGAGGCCGGGCGGGCTGCCTCGGGAGGCCACGCATGAGCGGCTGGATCAAGGTGTGCGGTTTGACCACGCCCGACGCTGTGGCGGCGGCGATTGAGGCTGGCGTCGATGCTGTCGGTTTCGTGTTTGCCGAGTCACCGCGCGCCGTGTCGGTCGACGCGGCGGTGTTGCTCGCGGGTCTCGCACGCGGGCACGCGCGGGTCGTGGCCGTCATGCGCCACCCGACGCCCGAGCTGGCGCATGAAGTGCAGGCCCGTGTGGCGCCCGATGTGCTGCAGACGGACGTTGGCGACTACGAGAGTTTTGATCTGCTGCCGGGCGTCGCGGCGCTGCCCGTGTACCGTGACCACGATGTCACGGATGCCGATGACCTGCCGCAGCGGCTCCTGTTTGAGGGTCGTAACAGCGGCAGCGGTGAAACCGCGGACTGGGGGCTTGCCGCGCGCGTGGCGCGCGGGCGCGACCTTGTATTGGCAGGCGGGCTTAACTCGGACAATGTCGGCCAGGCCATCGTCGACGTGGCGCCCTGGGGCGTCGATGTCTCGAGCGGCGTCGAGTTGGCGCCTGGGCAGAAAGACCTCGAAAAAATCATGGCGTTTGTGCGCACGGCGCGCGCAGCGTTTGCGTAAGGGAAGGGATCAGGATGCAAGCGAAACCTCAGGGGCAAGACGACGCAACATTGCTGGCGGCGTTGCTGGCGGGCGAGTTGCCCGATGCACGCGGCCGCTTTGGTGCGTTTGGCGGGCGCTACGTGCCCGAGACACTCGTACCGGCACTGGAGCGGCTCGAAGCCGGCGTGCGCGACTACCTGCGCGAGCCTGGCTTCCAGGAAGAGTTCTGCCACGAGCTGTTCGAGTGGGTGGGGCGCCCGACGGCGCTGACACCGGCACGCGGACTGTCGCGGGCCTGGGGCGCTGACGTCTGGCTGAAGCGCGAAGACCTGGCCCACACGGGCGCGCACAAGATCAACAACGCCATCGGTCAGGCGTTGCTGGCCAAGCGACTGGGTGCCAGGCGCGTGATCGCGGAAACGGGTGCGGGTCAGCACGGCGTCGCATCAGCCGCAGCCTGTGCGCGCATCGGCCTGCCGTGTCGCGTCTACATGGGCGCCGTCGATATCTCGCGCCAGGCGCCCAATGTGGATCGCATGCGTCGCCTGGGTGCCGAGGTAGTCGCCGTGGAGTCGGGTGACAAGACACTGCGCGCCGCGATCGATGAGGCGCTGCGCGACTGGGTGTCGGACCCCGATGGCACTTACTACCTGCTGGGCTCAGCGGTGGGGCCGCATCCGTATCCCTACCTCGTGCGTGAGATGCACCGCTGTATTGGTGACGAGGCGCGCGCGCAGATGCTCAAACAGGCTGGGAAATTGCCGGACGCCGTGTTTGCCTGCGTGGGAGGCGGCTCGAACGCCATTGGCCTGTTCCACGCGTTCCTCGGTGATCCCGATGTCGAGATCGTGGGCGTTGAGGCCGGCGGTATCGGCAATGGGCTCGGCGAAAACGCGGCGACGCTCGCGACGGGCACGCCGGGTGTCTTGCAGGGCAGCTACACGATGATCCTCCAGGACCCCAACGGTCAGGTTCAGGAAACCCAGTCCGTGTCTGCCGGTCTCGACTACTCGGGAGTCGGTCCGGAACATGCGTTCCTGCAGTCCATCGGTCGCGTACGCTACGAGGCGGCCGGTGATGCCGAGGTCCTCGACGCGCTCGATGAGGTGTGCGCCGAGGAAGGCATCCTGACGGCACTTGAGACGGCGCACGCGTTCGTCGGCGCCCGGGAATGGGCGCGCAACAACCCCGGCAAGACGATGCTCATCGGCAACTCGGGCCGCGGTGACAAGGACATGTCGACACTGGTTCAGCATCCCACGACGAGGGCTCGCCATGCAGGCGCATGAACGCATCACAGAGGCACTGAACAAGGGCGCAGCGGAGGGCGGCGCACTCGTGCCGTTCATGACGGCCGGTTACCCCGAGCCGGATACGTTTATCGAAACGTTGCAGGCGGTCGCGGAACACGCCGATGTCGTCGAGATTGGCGTCCCGTTTTCGGACCCCATGGCCGATGGCATGACCATCCAGCGATCGAGTTTCGCGGCCATCGAAAAAGGTGTGAGCCTGCGCTGGATCCTCGAAACGCTCACGGCGAACCGTGAGCAGATCGACACGCCGCTCGTGCTCATGTCCTATCTCAACCCGCTGTTGGCCTATGGCTACGACGCGCTGGGCGCGGCCGCGCTCGAGGCGGGCGTCTGCGGCTTCATCGTGCCGGATCTGCCGTTCGAGGAGTCCGAGGCGTTCCGCGAAGCCATGCAGGCCCACGGTATTGGTCTGGTGCAGCTCGTCACGCCGGCCACACCCGCAGATCGGCTGGAAACCCTGTGCCGTGAGAGCCGCGGCTTCGTGTATGCCGTTACGATCACGGGGATTACGGGCGGCGGCGCCGAATTGCCTGCCGAAGTCACCGACTATCTCAAGAATGTCAGCGACGTTTCAAACCTGCCGGTCTGCGCCGGGTTCGGGATTCGCTCGCGCGCCGATGTCGAGCGTCTGGCAGGGGCTGCCGCCGGCGTTATCGTCGGCTCGGCGCTCGTCGAAGTGCTTGAGCGCGGCGACAACCCGGGTGCGTTTTTGGCGGCGCTGCGCACGCCGTGAAGAAGGTCTTCACGGCCGACAATCTCGTGACGGTGGCCCACTACCGAAACGTGCTCGAAGCCGAAGGCATCCCTACCGAAATCCGCAACCAGAACCTGGGCGGCGTGCTCGGCGAGGTGCCGTTCACGGAGGTCTGGCCCCAGCTCTGGGTCAAGCCACTCGACGCCCAGCGGGCGCTCGAGATCATCGAGGAGGCCCGGGCGGCACCCGTGGCCGGCGAGCCCTGGCGATGCAGCAACTGCGGTGCTGAGAACGAGCCGCAGTTTGCGGCCTGCTGGCAGTGCGGCCGCCCCGATAGCGGCTGAGGCGCCCCGGGCCGCGGCGATCGGCTACAATAGCCGCCCTTTTGCGCAGCGCTTCGGCCTCCGGAATCGGCAGGTCGGCGGCCCGGAGCCAAAGCCCCCGGGCGTACGCGCATCACAAAGAATGGAGTCAACGCCGTGCGTTGGGTAATGCGTTCCAAAATCCACAAGGCCCGGGTCACCGAGGCCGACGTGAACTATGTCGGCAGCATCACGATCGACCGTGCGCTCATCGAGCGCGCGGGCATGTGGGAAAACGAAAAGGTGCTTGTCGTCTCGAACACGTCGGGCGCGCGTCTCGAAACCTACGTCATTGCCGGTGAGCGCGACTCGGGCGTGATCTGCATGAACGGGGCCGCGGCACACCTGATCAGTGAAGGTGAAGAGCTCATCATCATGGCCTTCGAACTCACGGACCGCCCGCTTGATCCGTGCGCCATTCTCGTCGATGAACGCAATCGCTTCGTGCGCTACCTGACGGAGATGCCGCGCACCGTCGTCTGACGGTTCAGGCCACCTGTTCGCGCGCGACGGCATCGCGCAGTTCGTCCACAAGCACCCGCATGCTTTCCGAGGAATCGGGCTCCCCGACGTAGACGGGCGGCTGCCGGCGCAGGCCCGCCCAGTTACCCGTGTCGATGACGCACTGCAGGTAACGCATGTTGCGATTAATGGACTCGATGTAGGGATTGCGGCCGTCGAACAGCGGCTCGATGAAGCGGTAGGTGCGGTCAAACTCGGCGTCGAGCCTGCGCTGCGCACCGTCTTTGAAAAAGCCCGGCGTCTTGCGCAGCAGGTCTTCCCCTGACTCGTACCGCACGTCGGGGTCACCGTCGTCGCCCATAGGCATGGCGATGCCCCCGATGACGAATTCGTCGTACAAGCGGTCGCGGCATTTTTCGAGGTAGCAGCGGTCGGCCATCTGCGCGAGCAGATCGCCCGTGCCGATAATGCAGCCGAGTCGGATGTCGCGTGGGTCAGGCACGTTGAGCCGCTTTAGGTCGATCTCGTAGCCCGTGAAGTGCACGATTTCGGCGGCCCGGTCCGCACTGTGACCGAGCCCGATACGGTTCAAGTAGCTGCGCAGAAACTCGGCGCTGCGCGAGACATGAATTCGTGTGTAGTGCGCGCCATTGCGAACATCGGAGTCGCGCTGCATGTGGCGGATGTAACCGGCGTCGTGGAACAGCGAGATGATCAGTGCGAGCTCCGCGCGCGCGGGGCCCAGTGAGCGCTCGGCATCGACGCTGCGTTCATAGCCTGCAATGAGCCGTGCAACGGCCAGCGTCATATCGAGCGTGTGCTGGACGTCGTGATAGGTCGTGTCACAGCCGTGGTAGTCGGGCATGCGACCCGTGAACAGGCGTTCGAAATCGTGGAAGGCCAGCCAGATGCGGTCGTAGGCGGCTTCGGGATAGCTCTCGAGGAACAAGGTCCCGACCGCGTCGCGGACGGCCACCATGGACGACACGTCCACCTCATCGGTGACGTCGTAGTTGTTGCGACGGTCCCGCAACGGGCGCATGCGCGGTACGCTGTTGTCGAGTTCTTTAGGCACGTATCGGGTCGAACCTGAACTTCTGTCGAATCGACCCAGTGTACGGCAGCGCCCGGGCTCGGCGCCAGCAAACCCGACGTGCGTCAGGCGGCTTCGATGCCGTGTTGCTGCAGCAAGGCGTCAATTCGCGGCGTTCTGCCACGGAACGCGACATAAGCATGGTGAATATCGCGGCTGCCGCCGACCTCGAGAATGTGCTGGCGGAATCGCCCGGCGGTACCCGGGTCGAACACGTCGCCCGCCTCGTCAAACGCGGCAAAGGCATCGGCGGCGAGCACCTCGGCCCACTTGTAGCTGTAGTAGCCCGCGGCGTAGCCGCCCGCGAAGATGTGGGCGAAGCCGTTCTCAAACCGCACCCACTCGGGTGGCGGCACGAGCGCAACCTCGGCGCGAGTGCTGTCGCGCACGGTTTCGAGCACGCCGGATTCGGCCGCGTCGCTGCGGGCGTGCAGCTGGAAGTCGAACAACGAAAACTCGAGCTGGCGCAGCATGCTGAGGCCCGCGCCGGCATTGCGCGCGGCGGCGAGTCGGTCGAAGACGACGCGCGGCAGCGGCGTGCCGTCCTGATAGTGCCCCGAGCACTGGCGCAACACATCGAACTGCCAGGCGAAGTTCTCGAGAAACTGACTGGGCAGCTCGACGGCGTCCCAGGGCACGCCGTTGATGCCGGCAATACTCGGGTAGCCGACCCGCGTGAGCAGGTGGTGCAGCATGTGGCCAAACTCGTGGAATAGCGTCACCACTTCGTCGTGCGTCAGCAGCGAAGGCGCGTCGGGCTGCTCGGGCGGGAAGTTGCAGACGAGGTAGCCAACGGGCAGGGCGCTGCTTCCGGGCAAAGCCTTTCTGACGATGCACTCGTCGATCCAGGCGCCGGCGCGTTTCCCCGCGCGCGCGTAGAGGTCGGTGTAGAAGCTGCCCATGATCTCGCCGCCGGCATCTCGGACGACGATGAACTCAACGCTGTCGTGCCAGACGGAGGGTGCTTCGTTGCGCTCCAGCGACAGCCCGAACAGGCGCTCGGCCAGGCCGAACAAACCGTCCATCACACGACCCGCAGGGAAGTAGGGGCGGACCTGCTCCTCGGAGATGGCGTAATGCTGCTCGCGCAGGCGCTCGCTGAAGAACGCGAGATCCCAGGGCGCAAGCTCGTGACCTGCGAGCAGCTGCAGCTCGGCGAGCTCGCGGCGCGCCGTCGGCAAACTGCGTTGTGCAAGGTCCTTCAGGAAGCTGACAACCTCATCGACGCTGCCGGCCATTTTGGGTGCCAGCGAGTACTCCGCGTAATTGTCGAAGCCGAGCAGCCCGGCCATCTCCGTGCGGTGGCCCAGGATACGTGCCATGAGCGCCGCATTGTCCCACTTCACGTCGTGTGGGCCCGTGTCCGCGGCACGCGTCAGCCAGGCCGTGTAGAAGCGCTTGCGCGTGTCGCGCGCGCGGGCATGGGTCATAACGGCAATGTAGGTGGGCTGCGCCAGGTCGAACAACCAGCCGTCCTGCCCGGCCTGCTCGGCGGCGCGTGCTGCGGTTGCCAGAAAGGTGTCGGGAATGCCCGCAACGGCATCGGCGTCGCGCGTGGCCCACTGCCACGCGTCGCCGCTCTGCTGCAGGTTGCTTGAGAAACTGGCCTGGTCTTCAGACAGCGCCTGCGAGAGCGCCCGGAAGCGGGCCTTGTCGTCCTCGTTGAGCGCCACGCCCGCAAGCCGGAAGTCGCGCAACGCGTGTTCTAGCAGCGCGCGCTGCTCGTGGTCGGCGTCCTCATCGAGCGCATCGTGCAGGGCTTCGAAGTTGGTGAACAACCGGGTGTTCTGGGCCAGCTCGGACTGGAAGGCTGCCAACAGGCCCAGTGCCTCCAGGTAATGCGCCTGCCAGGTCTCGCTGTTGCGCACCATCTGCAGGTGCGACACGGGCGACCAGGTTCGCGACACGTCGTGTCGCAGCTCCTCGAAGGGCACCACGAAATTGTCGAAGTCGGGCGACTCGAGTGCCTCAAGTGCCTGTACGCGCTCGCGGCTGCGCGCGATCAGGGCCTCGGTCAAAGGCACGATATCCGTCGCGGTGATCGAGTCGAAATCTGGCAGGCCCGGGAACGCGTCCTGCGTTGTGGAAGGCGGCATGTGGCGACGGATTTAAGCTAGAACGCTCGGAAGTGTAGCATGCGTTTTCGGCGCTCCAGCCGGCTTCGAAAAAGACGAATGATGAGTGACGACTACGACCTGATTGTGATTGGCGGCGGCAGCGGCGGCCTGGCCCACGCTCAGCGCGCGGCGCAGTACGGTGCCCGTGTCTTGGTGTTTGAATCGGGTCCGCTCGGCGGTACCTGCGTGAACGTGGGCTGCGTGCCCAAGAAGGTCATGTGGTATGCGGCCAGTATCGCCCACGAAGGCGGGTTGGCACCGTCCTACGGGTTCGCACCGCACGCGCCGGGCCATGACTGGGCGTCGCTCAAGACGGCCCGCGACGCCTATGTGCGCCGTCTCAACGACATCTACGCGCGCAACCTGTCGAGCAAGGACATTGAGGTCATCGACGGCCGCGCGCACTTCGTCGACGCGCACACGGTTGAGGCCAACGGCCGTCGCTACAGGGCCGAACGCATCACGATCGCGACGGGCGGTTTCCCGCGCTGGCCCGACTTGCCCGGCGCTGAACTCGGCATCACCTCCGACAGCTTCTTCGAGCTCGAGCAGATGCCCAGGCGCATCGCCATCGCCGGCAGCGGCTACGTGGCCGTCGAGCTCGGCGGGGTCCTGCAGGCCCTGGGCGCGGAGGTGACGATCCTCACGCGTTTCGACGGGGTGCTGCGAAGCTTCGACGAGATGCTGCGCGAAGAGGTGGCCGGCGCGTTGGCCGCGGATGGCATCACCGTCGAACAGCACGCCGTACCCACCTCACTGATGAAGACCTCAGACGGGCTCACTCTCGAGACCGAGGATGGGCGGGCGTTCGAGCGGCTGGACTGTGTCATCTGGGCGATCGGCCGCGCTGCGGCGACCGATGACCTCAATCTGGCGGCGGCGGGCCTGCGGGCCGATGCAGACGGGTTTGTGCCCGTTGATGCCTGGCAGCAGACCACCGTGCCGCATATTTTCGCGCTCGGCGACGTCACGGGTGCCGTCGCGCTCACGCCCGTGGCCATTGCGGCGGGCCGCCGGCTTTCCGATCGACTCTGGGGCGGCATGGCCGACCGTCGCCTCGACTACGAGAACATTGCCACCGTGATCTTCACCCATCCGCCCACGGGCACGGTGGGTATGACCGAAGCCGAAGCGTGCGCCGAACATGGCGACGCCGTGCGCGTTTACACCTCGGGCTTCACGCCCATGCGCTACGCGCTCGGATCGGAGAAGCGACACGCCGCGATGAAGCTCGTCTGCGTGGGTGAGGAGGAGCGCATCGTGGGCTGCCACGTCTTTGGTGATGGCGCCGACGAGATGCTGCAGGGGTTCGCGGTGGCTTTGCGCATGGGTGCGACCAAGCGCGACTTCGATGACACCGTGGCCATCCATCCGACGAGCGCCGAAGAATTCGTCACGATGCGCTAGCGCACAAAAAAGGCCTCCCCGCCGAAGCGGGGAGGCCTGTACGACTGTGCCAGCGGGGTGGCCGGCACCACGAGCTTAGTCGTTGAAGTCGTCGAGCAGGATCAGACCGAGGTCCGTCGAGCCGGGCAGCGGGTCACGGGCAATCGCCGTGTAGACGCCGCCGTCGGCGATCGTGATGTCGATCGGGCCGATGGCTGCCGTCGTCGTGCCTGCTGGTACGACCGTCACCGTGTAGGTGCCGCCGGCCAGCGGGACGTAACCCGTCTCAGCCTGGAACGGTACCGTGGCGAAGGTCGGGTCGACCGTCGCGATGTCGGTACCCGGCGCCGTGACATAGATGTCGACGTCCTGAGCCGTGGGCGAGGCGTGCACGATGCGCACACGTGCTTCCGTGGCGATGGCACGCGGATCATCAACGAGGACGAGCGGCGCGATGTTGGCCAGGAAGTCGACAGCGTAGACCGAGTAGTTCACACCAGCGTCGAGCGTCAGGTCAGCGTCAATGGCGATAACGCCCGGGTCGTTGGCGACCGTGACTTTCACGTTGTAGTCCGCAGCCGGTACTTCGACGTAGTCGACGGCGTTAGGCGCGGGGTTCGGGAACTCGAGGTCTTCGATCAGCGGTGCTGCAAAGCCATCGTTGACGACGACGTCAACAGCCGGTGCGTCGGGTGACGCGTGAATCACGCGAAGTGCGGCCGGCGTGTTGGTGTCGAGGATTTCGCCGGCGCCCGCGCCGTCGAGTACGACGAGGCTGATGGGCGCGGCACCCGGGCCCGTGTTCTCGACGGCGGCGAGGAGCAGGTTGGCGCCGTCTGGGATCGTGATCGTACCGCTGTCGAAGACGACGGCGCTGGCATCGCCGGCCACCGTGACGCTGATCTGGTAGTCACCAGCGGCCACATCGACGGGACCCAGCGAGCCCTGGAACGAGAAGCTGCCGAGCGGCGCGCTGGCCGAGAGATCTGCTCCCGGTGCCGTGACGTAAACGTCTACAGCCGGGGCATTGGGTGCTGCGTGCACGACTGTGGCGCGGAAGTTACCGCCTGCGACTGCGCTGCGCTCATTCGTGATGAGCAGGGGCGCAATATTGGCGACGCCGCCTACGGCAATGACCGTCGTTTCGGTGTCGGCGTCGAGCGTGACGTCGGCCGAGATGACGGTCGCCGTGCCGCCGGGCGTGATGCCGTCGACCTGAACGCTGTAGGTGCCCGGGCGGACAACGCTGAAGCCCGTGCCGGCCTTGAAGGGCGCGCCGGCAACAAACGTGTCGCCGTCGATCAGGACATTGACGTCCGGGGCGTCGGGCGATGCGTGCAGGACACGGATCGTTGCCGACTCGAGTACGACGTTGTCGTCATCATCGTCAAATACGTCACAGCCAGCTACCGCCAGCAGACCCAGCGCGAGCACCGGGGCAAAAAACTTCTTCAACATGGAGTCGCTCCTTAATTCTGACAACCAGATGCGGGTTGCCAGCGCGGATTCGACGTCGAGATTAGGGTGGATGCACAGATTTTGTCGCACTGATGCGACAGCTCTGTCGAACTATCTGTCTAAGCCCCTGGAGGCGGGGCCAGGTGCTTCAGGTGACGGGCAACTGTTTGAGCACGGGGCCTGTGTCGGGCATCACGCCCCGCCAGAGCCGGAAAGACTCTGCCGCCTGTTCGATGAGCATGCCCCAGCCGCTGCGGGTGCGGGCTGCATCCATCTGTTGGGCCCAGGCGATGAACGGCGTCGTTCGAAGCGCATAGGCCAGGTCGTAGCAAGCTGTCGAATGTCTGTCGATAGCGTTGCGCGGGAACGGCGGCGCTTCGCCCTGCAATCCTGCCGAGGTGGCATTGATGATCAGGTCATAGGTGTCGCCGTCACGCAGTTCGCCAAACTTCACGGCGCGCACATCTCCCAGCGTCCCGAAGTGGTCGGCCAGCGCCTTGGCCTTTTCAACGTTCCGGTTGGCGATGACGAGCTCTTCGGGTGACAGCTCCAGTAGCGGACCCAGGATGCCCTGGGTGGCGCCGCCCGCGCCCAGCACCAAGATGCGTTTGCCGCCCGCGGAATAGTCCCAGTTATCGGTGAGGTCGCGGACGAGACCGATGCCGTCTGTGTTGTGGCCGACGATACGGTCCGACTCGATGATGAGTGTGTTCACGGCGCCCGCGATGCTGGCCTCTTCGGAAAGCTCGTCGACAAGCCGCACGACGCGCGTCTTGTGCGGCACAGTGACGTTGAGGCCGCGGCCGCCGCTGCGCTGAAACTGGCGCACGGCCGTGTCCAGCTTGTCGCGAGGGACGTCGAGCAATTCATACTTGAGGTGCTGGTCCGTCTGCTCGGCGAAAAGCGTGTGGATGACGGGCGATTTGCTGTGCGAAACAGGGTGGCCCATGACGCCGTATCGGTCCAGGATCGCGGTCTCGTCAGTCACAGCGGTTGTGCTCCTCGTCCCTGCAAGTGCTTAATCGTTGAGCCAGCCTACCGCATCAAGTGCGTAATAGGTCAGGATCGCCCGGGCGCCGGCGCGCTTGATCGACAACAGGGCCTCCAGTGCGGCCTGGCGTTCATCGAGCCAGCCGTTGGCGCCGGCGGCTTTGATCTGAGCGTATTCGCCACTGACCTGGTAGGCCGTGACGGGTGTCTCGAACTCGGCCGTAATGCGACGGATGACGTCGAGATAGGGCAGCGCAGGTTTCACCATGACGATGTCGGCGCCCTCGTCGATGTCCAGGCTGACCTCGTGCATGGCCTCGCGCCCGTTGGCCGGGTCCATCTGGTAGCTGTGTTTGCCGCCACCGCCCAGGTTGCCTGCCGAACCCACGGCGTCGCGGAAGGGCCCGTAGTAGCACGAGGCGTACTTGGCGGCGTAAGACAGCACGAGCGTGTTGATGTGGCCGTTGACCTCGAGCGCCCGGCGGATGGCACCAATGCGGCCGTCCATCATGTCCGACGGCGCCACAATGTCGGCACCGGCGTCAGCGTGCGAGACCGCCTGGCGTTCGAGCATCGACACGGTCACGTCGTTGAGGACGTAGCCCGTCTCGTCGATGATGCCGTCCTGGCCGTGAGTCGTGTAGGGGTCGAGTGCGACGTCAGTGATGACGCCGAGATCGGGGTAGGTCTGCTTGATGGCGCGAATCGTTCGGGGCACCAGCCCGTCCGGATTGTGGCACTCGTCGCCGTCTTCGCTCTTGAGCCCGGCCTCGATGACCGGAAAGAGGACGACAGCTGGGATGCCCGCCGCTGCAACATCGCCCAGGTGCTCCGCGAGCACGTCGATGCTGCGCCGCGAGACGCCGGGCATCGAGGGCACGGCCTCGGCGATGCCCTCGCCGTCAGTGACGAATACGGGGTAGATGAAGTCGCTGGCGTCGAGCCGGTGCTCGGCGAGCATTTCCCGGAGCCAGCCATGGCGACGGCGGCGACGCATGCGCGTCAGCGGGAAACCGGGTGTCTTGTCGTTATGCATGCGGGTTTGGGCACCGTTTTCTCTTTAGATTGTGGCTGTTATCACCCGGCGTGTCCAAGTAAAGTAAAGCGCGCCGGCGAAGGACGGCACCGGGTGTCGAAAATTGTTTCGAATTTCCGGTAATGAATCGGCCCGAGAGCAGGTCTAGAGATGTCACAAGCCGCCAAGGCTGATTTAGAACGTAAACGGCGCTACGACCGATTGGTCGGTGCGCACAGGGCGGACCTGTTCCGATACGCCTACTGGCTGAACGGGGACGCGGCGCTGGCCGAAGACGTGGTGCAAGACGCCATGGTCCGGGCCTGGCGCTCGCTGGACAACCTGCGCGAGGACGCCGCCGCCAAGCCGTGGCTGCTGACCATCGTGCGGCGCGAGAACGCGCGGTTCTTTGAGCGCAAGCGTCACGAAACTGTGGATATCGACGAGCTGGTGGGTGCGCCCACGCTGCAGATCTCGAGCGAGGATTCCACGGACCAGGACGACTTGCACAAGGCCATTGGCGAACTGGAGCCCGATTACCGCGAGCCGCTGGTGCTGCAGGTGGTTTTGGGGCATTCGACGAAAGAAATTGCCGACATCATGGGTCTTACTAATGGTGCCGTGCTTACCCGGCTGCACCGGGCGAGGAAAAAACTGATTGAGAACTTCGACCTCGGCGAGCCCGAGGCCGATTAGAGCAAGCGAACGAGATGAATTTCGAAGCGTTCAAAAAGGCCGTACTCGCGGAGCCCAGCAGCGAGGCGCCCGAGATTATGGCAAAGGCCGCCTCAGACCCTGAGTGCGCGGCCTTTCTCGCGCGCGTGCAGGCGATGGAGCTCAAGCTGTCGGCCGCCATGTCGGTGCCGGTGCCGCCGTCGCTGACGGGTGAGATGCCCGACATCGAGGCGCTCGCCGAAGCCCGGGAAGTCGGTCGCATGAGCACGGCTGATTTCAAAGAGGCCGTGCTGGCGGAGCCTCACCGTGAGACCCCCGAGATTCTGGAGAAGGTTGCCTCAGACCCTGAGTGCGCGGCCTTTCTTGCGCGCGTTAAGGCCATGGAGTTGCGACTGTCTGCGGCCATGTCGGTACCCGTGCCGCCATCGTTGACGGGTGACATGCCGGACATTGAAGCGCTCGCCGAAGCTCGAGAGGTCGGTCGTGAGGGCAACGTTGTCGCGTTCCCCGGCAAGCCGACTGAATCGCGCGGCAGCAGCATGTACCGCTGGCCCGCGTTCGCGAGCCTGGCCGCCGCTGTGGCGCTCGTGGCCGTGTTCGTTCTGCGCCCGCCAGCCGAGATTATTGACCCTGACGGTGAGGCACTGGCCGCTGAGGTGTTCGATCACATCGAGCATGAGCTCGGCTTCATGAGCCCGGCCAGTGTTGCCGTCGACGATGGCATGTTCTCGGCTGCGCTGCAGCCAGCGGGCGTGAACATGACGCGCAATGATGCACCCGGCCTGGTGAGCTACGCCAAGAACTGCGTGATCGACGGCGAGAGCGTGCCGCACCTCGTGGTGCAGGGTAAGAACGGCCCGGTCACGGTGCTGATCCTGCCGCACAAGGATCTCAAGGCACCGGTGTCCTATTCGCGTGACGGCCTAGAGGGTGTGCTGCTGCCTGTCGGTGAATCGGGCAGCATCGCGATCATCGGTCGCGACGCGGCCAGTGTCGATGCCGTCCGCGAGATGGCGGACAGCAACCTGCGCTTTTCGACCTAGGCGAGCCCGCCCGGGCGCTCACTCCCAGAGGTGGGCGTCTTTCTCGATAAGCTGTGCCGGCGTCCCGACGATGAGCGGGTCCGGGCCGTGCACGACGCTCGGCTCCTTACCCGGGTCGTCGAGCTGGCTCAGGAGGTGCTGCATGCAGTTGAGCCGCGCGCAGGCTCTCTTTGAGCACGTTTTGTGCCCGCCCGACCCGGTTCTGCACGTGCGTGCGGCCCCCGGCTGGGCGAGAATTTTCATCCCGATAATGCCCACCGCCGCGAGAGCCCGCTATGAGTAGTTCCCCCCCCGATGCGCACCCCGGCACCTGTCCCTGGGCGCTGGGCGTCAACGACGTCTACCTGGCCTATCACGATGAGGAATGGGGCGTGCCCGTTCGCGATGACGCCATCCTGTTCGAATTTCTGGTGCTCGAGACGGCCCAGGCCGGACTGTCGTGGGCCACGATTCTGAACAAGCGCGAGGGCTATCGGCATGCGTTTGCACATTTCGATGCCAGTCGCATCGCCGGGTTCGATGACGACGACGCGGCGCGTCTGCGCGAAGACGCGGGCATTGTCCGCAACCGCGCCAAGATCGAGTCGACGATCGGCAATGCGCGTGCGTTTCTCGAGGTGCAGGCCACGATGGGCAGCTTCGCCAACTATGTCTGGGATTTCGTCGACGGTCGGCCCGTGCAAAACGCCTGGCGCATCCAGTCGGACTGCCCCGCGACCTCGCCCGTGTCGGACACCTTCTCGAAAGACCTCAAGCGGCGCGGTTTCAAGTTCGTCGGGTCGACCACGATGTACGCGTTCATGCAGGCCGTGGGCATGGTCAACGACCACGTTGTCGACTGCCCGCGTTACGCCGTGTGCGCCGAGCTGGGCGAGGCGTTCTGAGCCTAGTTGGTGACCCGGATGCGCGTAAGCGCGACCGCCTCGTTGTTGGCCTCGTGAACCACGATGCCGAAGTAACGATTGCCTGAGACTAACGTCTGCCAGTCGGCGCTGTAGGTTTCCGTGGTGCCCCGGCTAACGAGGCTGGGCCCGTTGATGGTCAGGTTGCCGGGTTGGTCGGTGTTGGTCACAAGCCAAGTCGACAACGTGAAGTTCGCGCCGGGTCCGCCGCTGACCTCATCCGTTTCGAACCCGTGCACATAGACTTCGTAAGCGCCGGGCGCCGGCCCTGCAACGTCGATTTGCTCCGCAGAGGTGGCACTGCCACTTTCATCGACGCGCTCGCAATTGCCGGGCGTTGGGCAGAAGAAGAGATACAGGTCGAGGTCGTCGTCGCCATCGGTGTCGCTGTCGAACAAGCTTAGGCGCAGGTACAGCGATCCGTCAGGGACATTCAGCGAGTAGCCAACGACACCACTGCCATTGCGCGGCGTAAACGTACGCGTCGGGTCATTGGCGACACTGCCGGCGTTCAGTGTTGCCGGTTTGAGTCCGAAAACGCTGGCGGAGTAGCCGCCCGAAAATCCAAACGAGAGGTCGAAATCGACACTGCCGCTGCCACCAGCGCCACTGAGCTCGCGCGGTGCAGAGAGTTCGACGGGCCTCGCAACGAGCGGAATACGCGTCACGGCATCGTCGCTTTCGATCCACTCGACGGCGCCCGCGTACCAGGGGCCCGGTGCCGCGTCGACGGCCGTCAGTGTGACGGCGTACTGCGCGGACTCCCCCGCGGCAAGGCTCAAGGTGCCCGGCGTTACGCTGGCCGTGAAGCCGATTGGAACGAGCAACCGGGCGCGCCAGTTGCCGGCGCGCGTGGCGGTAACGGTCCGAGTGATGGTCCGCGTGCCCGTCAGCTCAGGAATCGCAACAGCGGGCTGGTTGAGTGCCTGGGGGTCGAAGCTCGCACCCGCGGCGGCCAATGCGTCGCACCGCACCGCGTCAATCGGGTAGTCATCGATGCCGCACACAAAGGCGTCGTAGTCTGCGCCCGTCGCCGCGTACACGAGCCCCGGCGTGCGCGCCGCGTTGGGTACGATGTGACCGGCGCCGATATCAAACGGTGTGGCTTCATTCAGCCCATCGGCCGTCACGATGTCCTGGCGCGCTGTGGTCATGAGCGCGGAGCGCAGCATGTCAGGCGTCCACTCGGGATGGGCTTCCGCGAGTAGGGCCGCGACGCCCGCGACATGCGGTGCCGCCATGGAAGTGCCCGACAGGTAGCCGAACCGCTGGCCCGGGGTGCCGTTGGCGACGTCAGGCGAAAACGCCGAGAGGATATCCACGCCGGGCGCGGCCACGTCGGGCTTGAGCACGGCCTGCGCGGCAAGCGACGGACCGCGTGATGAGAAATTGGCCACGCGGTTGCCTGGATCGGATTCCGTGAGGAATAAGCCGGCGGCCAGTGTCGCCTGCACCGTTTCGCCGTCAGCGAGTGCGTCGACGATCAGCGTGGCGTCGGCGGCGCCGATCGACACAGCGGGGATGTTGATGTCGGTGCCGTCCCCAACCATGAGCACAGGGTCGCCCGTCGTATTGAAGACGATCGCGGCGACGGCGCCCGCCGCTTCTGCGTTGGTGATTTTTTCATCGAACGTACACGCGCCGCGTGCGATTAGTGCGATGCGGCCGTCGATCTCGTTGGCGTTTGTCAGCGTCTGACAGCCGTCGCGAATGCTCCCCGCCTCACCTGCGGGTGAAGCCGTGTCACCATCATCGACGCGCACGACGTTGGCGGTGATGCTTCCTGTGTCCGTGAGTTGCGGCGTGAACTGCGCCTCGAGGCTCGCGTAGCGACCCGCGAGCGAGGGCGGTGTAAGGATTTCGCTGGCTTCGCGAAAGCGCGAGCCTGTGCGGCTGGTTGCGGCGACAGAGATCACCCAGGGCGATGCGGCTGGCGAGCCCACGGTACCCAACAAGGGCCCGTTGTTGCCTGCAGCTACGACGACGAGTACGCCGGCGCGTGTGGCCTCGAGCAGGGCGACGTCATCGGCATTGGCGAGCGTTTCCGTGTTGGTTCCAATCGAGTAGTTGATGATGTCGACGCCGTCGGCCACGGCGTCGTCGATGGCACGTACGAGGTCGGACACTTGGCAACTCGCGCGCGTGGCACCGGGTCGTAGCCAGCAGGCCTTGTACGCCGCAATTCGCGCGCGGGGTGCGATGCCGCGAATGCCGTCGACGTCGCTGCCGTTCAGGATCGCGCGCACAGGGTTGCCTGCAGCCGTGGCGGCGATGTGCGTGCCATGGCCGTCAGCGTCGCGCGCCGAAAGGATCTCCCCGGCATCGAGCTGCCCCGTTGCCTGTGCGCCTTCGGGGTAGAACCGCGCGCCAATGAGCTTGTTGTTGCAGTCCTCGGCCGTGAACCGCTCGCCGGCAATGCAAGCGCCGCCCCAATTTTCGGGCGGATCGAAAAAGAGCACAGGGGGACGGCGACGGTAACGGGCGCAGAGCCATCGACCGAGCAACGAGACGCGTGCCCACTCAGATCGGCAGGCGCGGGGTCGGTCTGCCTCACGGGTGTCCCTGAAGCTCTCGGCCTCAGGTGTGATGCCGGAATCGACGATGCCAATGACGACGTCTTCACCCGTGAGCCCATTGGCGCCAGACAAGCCGTTCGTGTTGTCGAAGAGGCCCAGCCACGACGGGCTTGCGTTGGTCGTGATCGAGCGTGAGGCATCGGCGAAGACGGCAGCGACGCCATCCTGGCTGCGTAGCCGTGCCGCCTCACCGGGTGTCAGGCGGACCGCGAAGCCATTGAATACGTAGCGGTAGTGATGCAGCGCCGGACTCGTGATACCCGCGCGCCTAAGCAGCGACTGCTGTTCTGACTCGACCACGGCGGCAGCGCTTGCCACGCGGCTGTCCTTACGCGGTTCCGCGACGTTTGCCCCAGGCTTGAGCGGCAGTTGGCCGTCACGCGGTGCGCGGCCCGAACGGGCGAGTGCGGCGGGCGCCGCCAGCTGCACGATGTAGGTGGCGCGCCCATCGGCGCCCACAGCCGTGGCCTGGGGGCCCAGGCTCGAGATTTCCGCTGCGGCGGGGGCTGCACCCAGCAGGGAAAAAAGAACGATAAAGGCGAGACGTCGCATGAGGCGATTATTCCACAGCGAACTGTAAAGAAATGTCCTAGTCGTCGCCGGCCAGGGTCTCCGCGATGATCCGCCACACGGCGCCGTTGATGCCCAGCCCGAAATGCGATGACGCGACCTCGATGTTGCGGGCTTGCGGGTTGTAGACATCGACACTGGCCTGCCAGCCGACAACGCCGTCGAAGCGGCTGTAGATCGAGGTCACGGGTTGATCGAATCCCAGGCTGTTGCGCTCGTGGATTTGGTGCTCAAAGGCGTCGAGGTCCAGAGTGTTGCTGTCGGCAAATCGACGACCGACGGCCGTGTACTTCGGGCCACCGACGATGGGCGAACCCATCGTGATGACCTCGCGCACGCGCTGGGGCTCAAGGCGTGCCAGTTCGCGGGCGACGATGCCGCCCAGGCTCCAGCCGATCAGCGTGATGGCATCGCCACCGCGCTCCTCGTACAGCGCCTCGACCACCTCGCGCATGCGCGCCGTGAGTTTGTCGACGTTGCCCGTGTTGCGCCCGAGCTCCCAGTCGCGGGCGTCGTAGCCCAGCCGGCGCAGGAAGCCGCGCAGCGGCAACATGGAGTTGGCGTCGGCACGGTAGCCCGGCAACAGCAGGATGGGGCGACCGTCGCCGCGCGGTGCGTGGACGAGGCGCGGGAAGTTGAGCGCCAGCGTGATGGCGTCGAGCGGCGCGCGCAGCTCGGCCATGGTGGCCAGTCGCGACGGCGCTTCGAGCTGCGGTGGTGCGGTGGGTTTCATGCGCTGGCCTCCTTGGCGAAGATCTGTGCGTCGTCGGCGAAGCTCTTGAACTCGAGCGCGTTGCCGGACGGGTCTCGCACGAACAATGTGGATTGCTCACCCGGGCTGCCCGCGAAGCGCGTGCGCGGCCGGATGATGAAGTCGGCGTCCTGCGCCTCGAGCCGCTGCGCCAAGGTCTGCCAGTCGTCCGGGTCGAGAATAATGCCAAAGTGGCGCGCGGGCACGGCGTCTCCATCGACGGCGTTCGTCGCCGCCGGTGCATCGGACGCGTCGACAAGGTGCAGCGTCACCTGGTGGCCGAAGAAATCGAGATCGACCCAGCGCGCGTCCTCGCGGCCCGTGGCGCAACCCAGCAGCGCTGTGTAGAACACCCGCGTCGGACCGAGGTCGCCTACGGGCAGTGCCAGGTGAAACGGCCGCGGCATGCGATCAGCCCGCGGCGGGCGCAAGCTCCACGAGCCACTCGTGCGGCTTGAGCCAGTAGTCGGTGAGCTCGGCCTCGCGCGTGCCAGCCTCGGGGGTGAAGCCGTACTCCCAGCGCACCTGCGGTGGCAGCGACATGAGAATGGACTCGGTGCGGCCGCCCGACTGCAAGCCGAACAACGTGCCGCGGTCGTAGACCAGATTGAACTCGACGTAGCGACCGCGACGGTACAGCTGGAACTGGCGTTGGGCGTCCGTGTAGGCGTCGTTGCGGCGGCGCTCGACGATCGGCTCGTAGGCCTTCATGAAGTGGTTGCCGACGCTTTGCATGAACGCGAAGCACCGCTCGAAACCCCAGTCGTTGAGGTCG
>JBCCBB010000194.1:0-1776 GCA_039814545.1 Pseudomonadota bacterium | reverse complement strand
TCGGGCAGGTTATCGGCGAGCGGGTTACCCGGGTCTCGTTTGTAGGCCCAGTAGCCAACCGCGAAGCCGCCGGTGACGGCAACGGCACCGACAAGCAGCGTGCGCCGCGTGATCTTCGCGATCTTGCCCACGGCTAACCGAGCTTGCGGCGCTGCGCCGCCGTCTTGATGGCTGCGCGAATGCGTGGGTAGGTCGCGCAGCGGCACAGGTTGCCCGACATCGCGCTGTCGATATCGGCGTCTGTGGGCTCAGGGATGCGCTCGAGCAGGGCCGTGGCGGCGACGACCTGCCCCGACTGGCAGTAGCCGCACTGTGCCACCTGGTGCTCGATCCAGGCTCGCTGCACGTCGCTGGGAGCGTCCGGGGTGCCGAGACCCTCGACTGTGGTGACGGGCACCTGCACTGCAGAGACCGGCAGGCTGCAGGAGCGCACGGGGTTGCCGTCGAGCAGCACGGTGCAGGCGCCACAGGCCCCGATACCGCAGCCGTACTTGGGGCCCTTGATACCGAGTTCGTCGCGCAGCACCCACAGCAGGGGCATCTCAGGTTCGACGTCGACCTCAAAGGCCTCGCCGTTGATCTCTAGTTGCATGGTTCGCTCCGGCCGGATGGCCAGAGCGTACCACGCCATTCAGGGCCTACGTGCTGCGTCGAAAGCGCCTTACTGCGGTGGGCAGACTGTCGTCTTCGGTGATCGCAATTGCGGTCTCAAAGGCCTCATCTGCAGCCTGCGTGTCGCCGCGCTTCGTCAACAGTTGACCGAGCCGGAAATGTGCCCAGTCGACACCGGGCAAGCTCGTGTCATCTGCGGGGCGTATCTTTATGAAGCGCTCCATGGCGGCGATGCCGTCATCGACACGTGACTCGCTGAAGACCGCGGTCCGCGCCACCTGGTAGAGCGCGCCCAGTTCGCTCGTGACATCGCCCGATTCGGCGCCGAGCTCGGCGGCGCGTGCGAAGGCGATATGGGCATCGGCGTAGTTCTCGTCACCCTGCTGCGCGAATCCCAGTTGCAACCAGCCGCGCGGATCGTCGGGCAGGCGCTTTGTCAGTTCGGCCAGCGTTGCCCGGGCTTCGTCCTCGCGGTTGGTTTGGCGGTAGATGGCGGCCAACAAAAGGTGGCCCTCGACGGGCGCGAATCCACTGAGCTTTTTGGCCAGCGCCAGCGCTTCGTCCTTGTCGCCGCCCATGAAACCTGGTGCCTGCAACAGGTACTGAACCATAGCCTGGTGCGCACCAATGTGCTTCGGGTCGAGTTCGAGCGCACGTTGCAATGCGCGCCGCGATTTCTTGGCGTAACCGGCGGCGCGGAACATGCTGACGTTGCCGGCCAGCGTGCCGGCGGCGGAGCCATACCAGTACTGTGCCTCGGCGTCGTCGGGCAGTGCCTTCACGGCAACTAGGAAACGATCGAAGGCCTCGTCAAAGCGCCCCGTCTCGAAAGCGACGCGCCCCAGCAGCAGCGTCTTCTGCGGATTGTCGGCACGCTTGAGCTCAGCCGTGAGCAGTGTCTCGGCTTGTTCATAGTCGCCCGCCTCGAAGGCGTCGGTGCCCGGGCTGGCGTGGATAAGGCCACCGGCAAGCAACAAAACAAATCCAACGGTGACGTTGCGCATGATGCGGTCGAGGGGTTCGGTGTTCATGCGGGGCTCCTTTCAGGGTACTGGCGCTTCATGCGCGCGACGATGATGGTGCCGACGATGGCCGGCGTGATCCAGGGGATGACTTGCCACTGGCCGCTCAAGAGCGACGAGAGGAACTCGCGGCCGCCGAAGG
>JBCCBB010000061.1:0-18273 GCA_039814545.1 Pseudomonadota bacterium | reverse complement strand
ACGATGCCCTTGCGCTCCTGAAAGGCCTGTATATAATCACAGGTGCTGAATATCCATACAGGTGCGCGCCATGAATGAACTCACGCCCCGACAGTCGCAGATTCTCGAGCTGATCCAGGACTTCATCAGCGAGACGGGCATGCCGCCCACACGCGCCGAGATCGCACGCGAGCTGGGCTTCAAGTCGCCGAACGCGGCTGAGGAGCACCTGCGCGCCCTGCAGCGCAAGGGCGTTATCGATCTCATCCCGGGCACCTCACGGGGCATCCAGCTCAAGGACTCGCTGCGTGACCAGATCGGTCTGCCGCTCATCGGCCGTGTCGCCGCCGGTCACCCGATCCTGGCGCAGCAGAACATCGAAGCCCATTACCGTGTCGATCCCGCGTTCTTTAGTCCCAAGCCGCACTACCTCCTGCGGGTACACGGCATGAGCATGAAGGACATCGGCATCCTCGACGGCGATCTTGTGGCCGTGCACCGCACGCCCGAGGTGCGCAGCCGCCAGGTGGTCGTGGCGCGCGTTGAAGACGAGGTCACGGTCAAACGCTACCGCCAGGAAGGCAGCACCGTCTGGCTGTTGCCTGAGAACGAAGACTTCGAGCCCATTGAGGTCGACCTCAAGGAACAGTCGCTGGTCATTGAGGGTGTCGTTGTTGGTGTCATTCGCGATGGCGTCCAGGTCCACTAGGCCCAGCCCGCCAGGGGCGGGTCGCGACACGAAAAAAACTCCGGAAGCCAACGCCGGGGTTTTTTTTTCCCCGGATGATGCCGAAGTCGGTCTTGCCGATGACGATAACGGGGGTGTTGCACCCGGTCTGAACGGCCTGTCACCCCTGTTCGAGCGCGCCGAGCTCTGGCGGGGCACGAACCTGCAGGTCAGTGGCGGCGCCACCTGCGCCACGGGTTACCCGCAGCTTGACGCCGTGCTGCCAGGCGGTGGCTGGCCTGTGACGGGCCTCACGGAGCTCATGAGTGGTACCCCGGGTGTGGGCGAGTTGCGGTTGCTCATGCCCGCGCTGGCCGCCTTGGCGGCGCGTCAGCCGGGCTGGGTGGTCTGGATTGCACCGCCGTACCTGCCCAATGCCCCCGCGTTGCAGCAGTGGGGCCTGCCGCCCGAGCGTGTGCTGCTCATCCACCCGCGCTCGGCCGCCGACGCGGCCTGGGCCGCCGAGCAGGCGCTGGCTTCGGGCACCTGCGTTGCCGTGATGCTCTGGACGGACACGCTCGAGTCTGGCCGCGCCTTTGCGCCTGCGCGGCGTCGTGACCCAGCGGCGCTGTCGATGCAGCAGTTCAGCCGCCGGCTGCAGCTGGCCGCGGCTGCGCACCAGTGCTGGGCTGTCATGTTGCGCGCCGCGACGGCTCGGCGTCAGCCGTCGGCTGCGGCACTGCGGCTGTTCATCGAGGTCGAGTCGGGACAGCGCAATCTGCACGTCGTAAAAGTGCGGGGTGGTAAGCCCACCGTGATCCCAGCCTTCGACGACGGCGTCGATGTCGGCGCGGCCATGTTGCACGAAGCGCTGGGCGGCGCTGACGACAACGGCGTGGCCTGAACATGGTGCGTACCGCCCGCACCAATCCGCACCGCGACCTGTTCGCTGGCCTGGGGCCGCCGGCGCCACCCGCGCGGCACCCCGAGACGGCGACCACCCCCCCGGTCGCCTCCGAGGTTGCTAGCCAGGTTGAGCCCGACAGCCGACGGGTGCGCGCCCGAGTCTGGGTTTGCGTGCAGTTCCCGGGCCTGCCGCTGCAGGCTGTGCGGAGCCAGTGCGAGCCGGGTGGCGGGCGCGCCCACGTGGTCGTCGACAACGACCGCCAGCGCACGGTCATCGCCCGGGACCGCGCCGCGCGTGGTGCGGGCATCGTGCCCGGTCAGCGGCTCAAGGCAGCCATGGCGCTGGCTGCCGATGCGACCATCATCGACCGCGACGCTGCGGCTGAGGCGGCATTGCTCGAAGACATCGCGCGCGACCTCATCGCGTTCAGTGCCACGGTGTCGCTGGCGCCGCCCCAGGCTGTGCTCATCGAGGTGCGGGGCAGCCTGCGCCTGTTCGGTGGCATCGCGGCGCTGCTCGAGCGGCTCACGCAGCAGCTGCACACGCGCGGCTGCCACTTGCGCTACAGCGTCGCACCAACGGCGACGGCGGCCATCTGGCTCGCACTGGCGGGTGCGGCGCCTGACCATGACGAAGTAGTCGCCGACGGGGTGGCAGCGGGCAGCTACCTGCGCGCACTCAATGCGCTCGACATCAGCGTCACGGGCTGGCCTTCCGAAACCGTGGCGGCATTGCGCGAGATGGGTGTGGCGACGATTGCCGATTGCCGGCGCCTGCCGCGTGCGGGCCTGGCGCGGCGTTTTGGGCCCGCACCGCTGCACGCGCTGGCGCAGGCGTTCGGCGAGCTGCCCGAGGTGCGTCAGCATGTCGAGGCGCGCCAGCAGTTCGAGTCATTGTTGCAGCTCGACGCCGAAATCGAAGCCGCGCCGCAGCTTCATCTCGGTTGCGAGCGCCTGCTCGGCGAGCTCGAAGACTGGTTGCGGCGTCGGCAGGGCGCCGTGCGGCAGCTTGCGTTTCGCTTTCACGGCTGGCGGGGCCTGGCCGGTGTGCTCGACATCGCGCTCTCGGCGCCGAGCCACAGGCTCGCGGACTGGCAGCGCCTGCTGGCCGCGCACCTCGAGCGCTGCACGCTATCTCAGCCAGCCGTAGCCGTGTCGCTGGCCGCGCAGATCAGTGATCCGCTGGGCGCCCGTGCTGCGGCACTGGCATTCGAGCCCGGCCAGACCTCGGTGCCCGATGCGCCGGAGCTGCACGCGCTGCTGGACCGCCTTCAGGCGCGCCTGGGCGAGCGTTCGGTGCAGGCGTTGCGCCACGTCGCCGAGCACCGCCCCGAGTACGCCTCACGCACCGTGACGCCCGATGCCGATACCCACGCAGGCAACGCTTCCGGTGCGTCCCTGCCTGCGGCCTGGGTGTTGCGCGACGTGCCGGCCGGCGTGCTCGCGCTGCAGCGTGAGGCGGCGTTGTTACTGCAGCGGCCGCTGTGGCTCACGGGCCGGCCTGTGGCGTTGACCACGGTCGCCGGGGTCCCCCATTTCGAAGGTGCACTGACGCTGCGCCACGGTCCCGAGCGCATCGCCTCGGGTTGGTGGGAGACCGCGCAGGCGGGCGAGGCGGACGTGGCTGACGACAACCGGGCACGCGACTACTTCGTGGCCGAGAACCCGGCCGGGGTCCGGCTCTGGATCTTCCGTGAGCGTATCGACGACACCGAGGTGCGCTGGCGGCTGCACGGCATCTTCGGCTGATGGCGGCCGGCTACGCCGAGCTGCACGCGCTCAGTAATTTCACGTTTCTGCGCGGCGCCTCGCACCCCGAGGAACTGGTCGCGCAGGCTGACGCGCTCGGTTACACGGCACTGGCCATCACCGATGCCTGTTCGCTGTCGGGCATCGTGCGCGCGCACGCAGCGGCAAAATCAGCGTCGCTCAAACTCATCACGGGCGCCGAGTTCCAGCTCGAGGCTGGCCCACGGCTCGTGTTGCATGCGCTCTCGCGGCGCGGCTACGCGGGGCTGTGCCGACTGATCACGGCGGCGCGGCGTGCGGCACCGAAGGGCGACTACCGGCTCACGGCGGGGATGCTGCAGGACATTGCGGCGGTCGACGGTGGGCGCGCGTTGATCGACTGCACGGCGCTCTGGCTGCCCGGCAACGACTTCTCGCTGGGGGATGATGCGGACTGGCTCACGGGGCTGTTCCCGGGTCGGCTCTGGATTGCGGCCGAGCTGTTCCCCGACGGCATGCACCGCCTGCGCCTTGAGGCGCTGCGTCGCACGAGTGCGCGCTACGGTCTGCCACTCGTCGCTGCGGGTGATGTGCACATGCATTGCCGCGAGCGCCGCGCGCTGCAGGACACGCTGACAGCGATTCGGCTCAAGACCACGGTGCATGAAGCCGGGTACGCACTGCACGCCAATGCCGAGCGGCACCTGCGCCGGCGCGCCGTGCTCGAGGCCGTGTACCCCGCGCCGCTACTCGCCGAGACGCTGGCCATCGCCGAGCGCGTTGACTTCTCGCTTGATGAGTTGGCTTACGAGTACCCGCGCGAGCTTGTGCCCGAACACGAGACCCCGGCCGGCTGGCTCGCGCGGCTGACTTGGCAGGGCGCGGCACGGCGCTGGCCCGACGGCGTGCCCGCGAGCACGCGTGCGCAGGTCGAGCACGAGCTCGCGCTCATCGCCGAGCTCAACTACGAGCCGTACTTCCTGACCGTGCACGACATCGTCAACTGGGCACGTGAGCACGCCATCCTCTGTCAGGGCCGCGGCTCGGCGGCCAACTCGGCCGTGTGCTTCTGCCTCGGCATCACCGAGGTCGATCCCGCGCGCCAGTCGACATTGTTCGAACGTTTCATCTCCAAAGAGCGCAACGAGCCGCCCGACATCGATGTCGACTTCGAACACCAGCGTCGCGAAGAGGTGATCCAGTACATCTATGCGAAGTACGGCCGGGATCGCGCGGCGCTGGCGGCCACGGTCATCTGTTACCGTCCGCGCAGCGCGATGCGCGACGTGGGCAAGGCGCTGGGTCTGGCCGACCTGCAGGTCGACCGGCTCGCGCGCAGCATGCAGTGGTGGGACGGTGATGTGGTCGACCCCGAGCGCGTGCGCGACGCGGGGCTGGACCCGCACAACCCGCTCATCGCGCGGCTCATCGGGCTCGTGAGCGCACTCATCGGGTTTCCGCGCCACCTGTCGCAGCACGTGGGCGGTTTCGTCATCAGCGAGGGCCGCCTCGACGAGCTCGTGCCTGTCGAAAACGCGAGCATGCCCGAGCGCACGGTAATCCAGTGGGAGAAGGACGACCTCGAGGCGCTGGGTTTGCTCAAAGTCGATGTGCTCGGGCTTGGCATGCTGAGTGCGATCCGCCGCTGCTTTGACCTCATTGCCGCGCATCAGGACCGGCGCTACACACTGGCCAGCGTGCCCGCTGAGGACCGCGCCACTTACGACATGATCTGCAAGGCCGACACGATGGGTGTGTTTCAGATCGAGTCGCGCGCGCAGATGAGCATGTTGCCGCGTCTTCGGCCCAGGAATTTCTACGACCTGGTCATCGAGGTCGCGATCATCCGGCCGGGCCCGATCCAGGGCGACATGGTGCATCCCTACCTGCGGCGGCGGAATGGCGAGGAACCTGTCACCTACCCCAGCCCTGAGGTCGAAGGCGTGCTCGAGCGTACGCTGGGCGTGCCCATCTTCCAGGAGCAGGTCATGGAGCTGGCTGTGGTGGCGGCGGGCTTCAGTCCGGGCGAGGCTGACAGCTTGCGCCGTGCCATGGCCGCCTGGAAGCGCAAGGGTGGGCTTGGGCCGTTTGAGGACAAGCTCAAGCGGGGCATGCACGAGCGCGGCTACAGTGAGCGCTTCGCCAACCAGATCTTTGAGCAGATCAAAGGCTTTGGTAACTATGGCTTTCCCGAGTCACATTCGGCGAGCTTCGCGCTGCTTGTGTACGTGTCGTGCTGGCTCAAGCGGCACTATCCGGCCGCGTTCATCTGTGCGCTCATCAACAGCCAGCCCATGGGTTTCTACAGTGCGTCGCAGCTCACGCAGATGGTGCGTCGCAACCACGGCGTCGAAGTGCGGCCCGTCGACGTACGCCACAGCCACTGGGACTGCACGCTTGAGCCGTGCGAGGAAGGCGGCCCCGCGCTTCGGCTGGGTCTGCGCCTCGTGAAGGGCTTCGGCGATGTCGCCGCGGAACGACTGCAGCGCGTTCGTGAGGGGCAGGGTTTTCGCACGGTGCAGGAGATGGCCACGCGCGCCCAGCTCAATCGTGCTGAGCTGGGGGCACTGGCGGCCGCGAACGCCTTGTCGCGACTGGCGGGTCATCGCCATCTCGCGCGCTGGCAGGTGGCCGGCGTCGAGCGCCAGGACGATCTGCTCAAGGGCAGCGAGGTGCGCGAGGCGACGCCCATGCTGCGTGCGCCCAGCGAGGCGCAGGACATCGTCGCGGATTACCAGCACCTGGGGCTGACGCTTGGGCGTCATCCCATGGCGCTGTTGCGCTCACGTTTCGAGGGGCACGGGTTTCTGACGGCTGACGCCTTGGTGGACTGTGCTGATGGGCGGCCGGTGCAAGTCGCGGGCATCGTGGTCACACGGCAGCGACCCGGCAGTGCCAATGGCGTTAACTTCGTCACGCTCGAGGACGAAACGGGCTACATCAATCTCGTGATCTGGCAGGACCTAGCCGAAACGCAGCGGCGCGAGCTTGTCGGCGCGCGGCTCATGGCTGCGGCGGGCACCGTGCAAAAGCAGGGCGATGTCATCCACGTCGTGGCACGTGAACTCAGCGACTACAACAGTCTGCTTGGTGAGCTCACGACCGTATCGCGCGATTTTCACTGAGGGGCGCGGGTGCGCCATGGGACGCTTCAGCTGGCGTCGAGGTCGTCGATGCCGAAGTCGTCGTCTTCGTCGAGGAGGCGGTTGAGCCGCTTCTCTTCGAGCAATGCCTCGAGCCTGCGACGCGCGGCGGCACCGTCTTCGCCCGGGTCTTTGGCTTGCTCGATATCTGCGACGAGCTCTTCGACATTGACCTCGACCGACATGCCGCCGACATTGTCGCCGGCTTCAATGACGATGGTCTCCGAGAAGTCCTTATCGTCTTCTGCGTCGTCGATGTCGTCTTCGGCGGTGTCTTTTTCTTCACTGATCATGCGCAACCCCAAGAGCGGCTCACAGTGTTAGGTTGTCGCGAATATAAACCCGTGCTTCGCGCGCGTGCAACTACGGTGTCGTCAGTTTTCGCACAAGCACGTCGGCTAGCCCACGAGCTCGTTCATATTGAAGATCGGCAAGAGGATCGCGAGCACGATGAGCAGCACGACAATGCCCATGATGACGATGATCAAGGGCTCGATAATGCTCATGAGTGCAGAGATCAGGCTGTCCGACTCGCGCTCCTGGTTGACGGCTGCGCGCTCGAGCATTTCGTCGAGTCGGCCGCTGGCTTCACCGCTGGAGATCAGGTGAATGGTCATGGGCGGAAACACGCCGCGCTCACCCAGTGAGCGGCTGATGGGTGCGCCCTCGCGAATGCGTACGGCGGCCTCGTCGACGGCTTCGCGCATGGGGACATTCGAAATGACCTCACCCGCGATACGCAGCGACTCGAGCACGGGCACGCCGCTGGCCGCGAGGATCGCCAGCGTGCGCATGAAGCGTGCTGTGTTGAGCCCACGCGTGAGCCGCCCGAAGACGGGCATACGCAACTTTATGCCGTGCCAGCGCTTTTTGGGCCCGGGTCGGGCCAGCAGCAGCCGGATACCGATGAATCCCGCAACCGCGCCAAGAATCAGGAGCCACCACCAGGCTTGAACAAACTCGCTGAGACCGATCAGAGCGCGCGTGAGGCCGGGCAATTGGTTTCCTGTCGAGACGAAGACGCTGACGATCTTCGGCACGACGTAAGACAGCATGAAGGCGACCACGGCCAGCGACATGAGCACGAGCAGAATGGGGTAGACGAGCGCCGTCTTCGCCTTCTGCGACAGGTTTTGGCGGTTTTCAGCGTAATCGGCCAGGCGGTCAAGCACGTTGTCGAGCTTGCCCGACTGTTCGCCGGCGTCGACGGTCGCGCGGAACATGGCCGGGAACGCCTGCGGAAACTCGGCCAGGCTACCGGCCAGCGAATAGCCTTCGCGAACCCGGGCGCGCACGCCCATGATGATACTGCGTGTTTTCGACTGCTCCGACTGGTCGGCGATGGCCTGTAGGGCTTCTTCAAGCGGCAGGCCGGCTTGCGATAGCGTCGCCAGCTGGCGTGTGACCAGCGCGAGTTCGGCGCCCGACAAGGCGCGACGGATGGTCACGCGTTTCTTGTCGTCGCTGCGTCCACGTGTCGAAACGGGATCGACCGACAGCGGCGTCAGTGACTGCTCGCGCAGCGCGCCGCGCACGGCACGCGCGGTGTCACCCTCGAGGACCCCTTTGCGCTGCTTGCCGCGGGGATCGAGTGCGATGTATTCGAAAGCGGCCATGACTCAGGCGTCTCCCGCGTCAGTCATCACGCGTGACCCGCAAGACCTCTTCGAGCGTTGTGATGCCCTGCAGGACCTTAGCGCGGCCATCGTCGCGGATACTGGGGCCGCGTTCTCGGGCGTAGCGTTCGAGCTCATGTTCGCCTGAGCCGTCGTGAATCATCGTGCGCATCGTGTCATCGACGGTGACCAGTTCGTAGATGCCCGAACGGCCGCGAAATGCCATAGGATCGTCTGTGGGCGGTCGGTACAGCGTCGGGCGCTCTTCGCGGCTGACGCGCAGCATCTCGCATTCCGCGTCGCTGGCCGGGTAGGCCTCGCAGCGCTCCGAATCCAGCGTGCGCACGAGTCGTTGTGACAGCACGCCGATAAGGCTCGACGACAACAGAAACGGCTCGACACCCATGTCGCGGAGTCGGGTCACGGCGCCCACGGCCGTGTTGGTGTGCAGGGTCGAGAGCACCAGGTGACCGGTGAGCGAGGCCTGGACGGCGATCTCCGCCGTTTCGAGGTCCCGAATCTCACCGACCATGACCACGTCGGGGTCCTGACGCAGGATGGCGCGAAGTCCACGCGCGAAGGTCATGTCGACCTTGGTGTTGACTTGCGACTGCCCGATGCCATCGATGTAGTACTCGATGGGGTCCTCGACCGTCATGATATTGCGCGTGGCGTTGTTGATGCGCTCGAGTGCTGCGTAGAGCGTTGTCGTCTTACCCGAGCCCGTCGGCCCGGTGACGAGAATAATGCCGTGCGGCTTGTGAATGAGCGCGTCCATGTTGCGCTGGTCATCCGCACGCATGCCCAGCTGCGCGAGGTCGAGTCGACCGGCCTGCTTATCGAGCAGACGCATGACCACGCGCTCGCCGTGACCGGACGGCATGGTCGAGACACGCACGTCGACGGCACGACCCGCGACGCGCAGCGAAATGCGACCGTCCTGTGGCAAGCGCTTCTCGGCAATGTCGAGCTTCGACATGACCTTGATGCGTGAGACGAGCAGCGGGGCCACACCGCGCCCGGTCTGCAGGACTTCGCGCAGCACGCCGTCGATGCGCATACGTACGATGAGCCTGTTCTCGTAGGGCTCGATGTGGATATCCGAGGCGTTTTCCTTGATGGCCTCGGTGAGCAGCGCATTGATGAGGCGAATGATGGGCGCCTCGTCGTCAGACTCGAGTAGGTCGGACTGTTCGGGCAGCTCTTGCGCCAACATGAGCAGGTCGGTTTCTTCCTCAAACCCGTCCATCATTTGCATGGCGGGGCCGGTGCCGCGCTCGTAGGCCTGCTGCAGTTCCATGTCGAACTGCTCTTCGGTCACGCGTTCGATGGTCAGCGTCTGGCCCAGGAAGCGTTGCGCCTCGGCCAGGCTCGCCAGGCTGGCGCCGGCACGGTAGAGCAGGGCCCGGGGCACGCCGTCCTGCTCACGCACGAGCAGGCCGTGGCGCTTGGCGAACGAGAAGGGCAGCTGCGTCGTGGTCGCGGCTTCCTCATCCGCGGCCAGCGCGCTGATTGTCTCGTCTTCTAACATGTCTGTGGTGACCGCCATCGTGCCTGCCTCCGGCTCACTCGCCGCCGTTGTCTTCCTGCATGATATCGGCAGGCGGCTGTGTTGGTGGAGTGTCGCGCACCTGCTCGTCAAGCGGCGGCAGCGTCGGGCGCACGGCGTCACGAATGAGCGGTACGCTTCGATCACCCTGTTGCAGATTGCGCAGGTAGTTGTACTTCTCACCTGTGACCTGCATCGAGCCGATGCCGTCGAGCAGAATCTTGGGTTTGATGAAAACCATGAGGTTGGTCTTGATCTTCTCCGAGGTCCGCGATCGGAACAGGTTGCCGATGATCGGGATGCTGCCCAGTATGGGTACGCGCTGATCCGTCTCGAGCACCTGGTCGTCGATGAGGCCGCCGAGTACCAGGATACCGCCGTCCTCGACGATGACCGAGGTCTCGATGAGGCGCGTGTTGGTGATCAGGTCAACGGCGCCCGCGCTCGAGCTCAAACTCGAAATCTCCTGCGTTATCTGGAGCAGGATCGTGCCGTCCCCGGTGATTTGCGGCGTAAGTTGCAGGTTGGTGCCGACCTGTTCGCGGTTGACGGTCTGGAACGGGTTGACGGCGCCTGCGTTGTTGCCGCCTGTGTTTGTAAACTGGCCCGTGATGAACGGCACTTCCTGGCCGATCTCGATCTTCGCCTCTTCATTGTCCATGGTGACGATGACGGGCGTCGAGATGACATTGGTATTGGCGTCACCCTGCAGTGCGTTGAGGATTGCGGCGAAGCTCACTCCCGAGTCGGATATACGGCCGACGCCCAGCGTTATGCCTTCGGATATCGCGCCTGCAAGCGCGGCAACGTCATTGGAATCAGCGGCGCCCGCGAGAGGTACCACACGGCTGCCCGCAGAGGCAAAATCTGTGGTGCCGATAAGGTTGTCGTCGTTGCTACCGTCGAGCGCCCAGGTCACACCCAGTTGCGAGTCGCGGTTGATGTTGACCTCAACGATCAGTGCTTCGACGAGGACCTGTGCGCGGCGGATGTCCAGCTTGTCGATGACCGACATAATCGAGCGCATGGAGGCGGGCGGCGCTGTGATGACGAGTGCGTTGCTGATTTCGTCGGCCCAGATGTTGACCTCGACGTCGGCATTGGCCGCCGTCTCCTGACCCTCCACACTTTGCACCTGACCCTGCAGCTTGCCCGCGAGGTCTTCGGCATTGGCGTACTTGAGATAGCGGACTTGGGTATCGCCACCGGCTTCGCGCGGTGTGTCGAGATGCGCGATGAGCGCGCGGATCTTGATGCGATCGGCTGGCACGCCGCTGATTAGGATGCTGTTGGTGCGCGAGTCTGAAACGAGGTTGACGGGTGCACTCGCGCCGGCTTCAACACGATTGCCACCGTTGAGCGCATTGATGGTCGTGACCAGATCTGTAGCTGACGCGTAGGTAAGCCGCACCACCTCGACGTCGGCATCAGTGGGTCGGTCGATCTGGCGCAGCAGGTAACGGATGCGATTCACATTGCGCTGCGTGTCACTGATGATCAACGCATTGGAGCTGGCCTGCGCCGCCAAGTGCGCGTTGCTGGGCAGCAGCGGGCGCAGCACAGGGACAAGCTGCGCGGCGGAGACGTTTTCGACGCGCAGTACTGTCGTGACCGTCTCATCAGCGAGCGCCCCCGTGACGTTGGCGGGTGCCTGGCGCGCATTGGCGTTGGGCACGATCCGGGTCACGCTGCCTGCCTCGATGGCGACAAAATTGTTGACTTCGAGCAGCTGCAGGAAGGCCAGGTAGAACTCCTCGGCGTTCATGGGCTCGCTCGCGATGAGCGTGACTTTGGCATTGACGCGCGGGTCGACGATGAAGGTGCGGCCCGTGGCCATCTGCACGGCATCGATGACCGCCTTGATGTCGGTCTCACGATAGTTCGGCGTGATTTCTTCGATGCCTTGCGCCAAGACGTCCTGTGCAGTGGTCAGCGCGGCGGCGAGCGCCAGTGCTGCGACGATCAGGCGCGGCCGGAGCGCGCGTTGCGAGTGGTTCATTGAGTGGCCTGGTCCGAAAAGTCGAGTGAGCTCGTGTCGAGCGTTAGATTTTGTTGTTGGCCGCCGCGCTCGAGCGTGACGGAAATGCTCTGGGCGCTGCCCAGCTCACTGAAGATACGTGCGCCTTGTGACGGATTGTTGAGCGGCGTGCCGTTGATGGCCGTCACAATGTCGCCGGGCCGCAGGCCGAGCTTGGCGAAGCTCTGGCGGTCGGAGCCCGGGTAGAGTCGGTAGCCACGTTGCTGACCGCCCACGTAGTAGGGCCGCGGCGAGATGATCTGGGTGAACTGCGCGGCGTTTTCCGTAAGGACCTGGCTCATCGACGGGCCGCTGGCGCGGCGGATGCTGGTGCGGGAGCGGTTGGCCTGGGGCACGGTGCCAGTCACGTCTTCCGGTTTTGGAAGTTTGAGTGATTCGATAGCGCCGCCGCGGGTCAGCAAAACCTGCTCTCGCTGAACGGCGTAGAGTTTGACGCCGCTGCGAACGGTGTCACCGATGGAATAGACGCGCTCTTTCGGACCGTCTTTGATGATTGCCAGAGCACTGTCCTCAGTGTTGGCAGCCAGCGTCCCGCGCAGCTCCAGCGGCAGCTTGGTTTCTTCGTAGTCGTCGTCGCAATCCGGGGGGCAGGGATTTACGATCGGTGTTTCGTCCTCCGCGCGTGCAACGCCAAAAAGGCTGGCTTTAACAATGGCGCTCACGTCGGTCGATGCCTCGCTTACCGCCGCCGCATCCCCTGCGGCCGGCGCCAGCGCCACAGGCGGCGCAATGTTGGCATCCGCCCGAGCGGGTAGCAGGGCCACGACGAGCCCGGCAATCTGCCAGGCGACCACAACGGCCAGCACCAACGCCGCGAGCCCGGGGCCGCGTCGTTGCAGGGTGGCCAGCCACGGTTGCTGCCCCAGGCGCTGGAATCGGTCCAGCGCGTCCGCGCCACTCATCGCCATGATTCGGTTTCCGCCTCTAGACTGCGCTTGTACATGTCCGCGTTACCTTTATCGGTGTTATTAGTGCCTGGTGCAGGCCCGGAGCCGCGCAGTCGTCGCCGCATGATACGGCAGTCCAAGCGGGCCGAACAAGCGTGCCCAAGCGTCTGAACAGCTTAGAATCCGGCGGTTTGCGTTGGTTCCGTAGGCGCAATCAGTTCCTTGACCTCAGCTCTTGCGTCGGGGCCCTTGTGACCCCATCTCCTGACCTCGGAGACGGGTAACAGACACCACATCTGGACTTGTGGTATGAAACGAGTGAGTGTGAAAAACGGCATGAGCACGAGCAGGGCGATGGCAGAGCACGATCCCGACGAGCCGACCGGCCCCGACGAACACGTCGGCGACACCGGTACGGTCACCGAGGAAGCGCGGCCGAAACTCAAGAAACCACCGCTCTATAGGGTGGTGCTGCTCAACGACGACTACACCCCCATGGAGTTCGTCGTTCAGATCCTCGAGCAGGTGTTTTCGCACGACCGCGCACTCGCCACGCGCATCATGCTCGAGGTCCACACGAAAGGAAAAGGCGTTTGCGGGGTCTTTACGTATGACGTCGCTGAAACCAAGGTCGCCCAGGTGACCAAAGCGGCAGAACAGCACCAGCACCCGTTGCTGTGCACCATGGAAGCCGACTGATGGCGCGAGCCACGACACGGAGAGCAAGATGCTGAACAGTGAATTGGAGTTCTGCCTCAACGAGGCATTCCAGTCAGCACGTGACCAACGGCATGAATTCATGACTGTTGAGCACTTGTTGCTCGCGATCCTCGATATCCCCGAGGTTTATGACCTGCTGCGCGCCCTCGAAGCCGACATTAACCGGTTGCGGCGCGAGCTCAATGAAGTGATTGGACAAACCACGCCCCGTCTCGGCGAAGACGTCGACCAGGAAGTGCAGCCCACGCTGGGATTCCAGCGCGTCGTGCAGCGCGCCGTGTTCCACGTGCAGTCGAGCGGCAAGAAAGAGGTCACGGGCGTCAACGTGCTCGTGGCGATCTTTAGCGAAAAGCAGTCGCAAGCCGTCTACCTGCTCAACCTCCAGGACATCACGCGTCTCGATGTCGTCAATTACATCTCGCACGGCGTCAGCCGCGCCGGAGAGTACGGCGAAGAGGGCGAGAGTATCGGTACCACGAGCGAGGGCGAGGACGGCGAGGCGCCGCGCTCGGCACTCGACGAATACGCGACAAACCTCAACAGCGAGGCGGAGTCAGGCCGTATCGACCCGCTTATCGGCCGCACGCTCGAAGTCGAGCGCACGATCGAGATCCTCTGCCGCCGCCGCAAGAACAACCCGCTGTACGTGGGCGAGGCGGGCGTGGGCAAGACGGCCATCGCCGAAGGCCTGGCGCGGCTGATTGTTGAGGGCGAGGTGCCCGAGGTACTCGCCGACGCGACGATCTACTCGCTGGACATGGGTGCACTCGTCGCGGGCACCAAGTACCGCGGCGACTTCGAGAAACGACTCAAGGCCGTCGTCAAGGAGCTCTCTGAGGAGCCCAACTCGGTGCTGTTTATCGACGAGATCCACACCATCATCGGGGCCGGCGCCGCCTCGGGCGGTGTTATGGACGCCTCGAACCTCATCAAGCCCGTGCTGGCCAACGGCCGGCTTCGTTGCATTGGTTCCACGACCTACCAGGAGTACCGGGGCATTTTTGAGAAGGACCACGCACTCGCGCGGCGCTTCCAGAAGATCGATATCCCGGAGCCCTCGGTCGAGGAGACGGTGCAGATCCTCGCGGGGCTGCAAAGCCGCTTCGAAGCCCACCACGGCGTGCGCTACGACAGTGATGCCCTGCAGGCCGCTGCCGAGCTTGCGGCGCGGCACATCAACGACCGGCACCTGCCCGACAAGGCCATCGATGTCATCGACGAGGCGGGCGCGAACCTGCGCCTGCAGCCTGAGGCCACGCGGCCCGAGTCGGTGACGGTCCAAGCCGTGCAGAACATTGTCGCGCGCATGGCACGAATCCCTCCAGCCAGTGTGTCGGTGTCGGACCGCGCCACGCTGCGCAACCTCGAACGCGACCTCAAGATGGTCATCTTCGGTCAGGACGCGGCTATCGAGGCGCTCTCCTCATCGATCAAGATGGCGCGCTCGGGCCTTAACGACGACGAGAAGCCGGTCGGCTCGTTCCTGTTTGCCGGCCCAACGGGCGTGGGCAAAACCGAGGTCACGCGTCAGCTCGCAGCCTCTTTGGGCATCGAGCTGCTGCGTTTCGATATGTCGGAATACATGGAGCGGCACACGGTGTCGCGTCTGATCGGCGCCCCCCCGGGCTACGTCGGTTACGACCAGGGTGGTCTGCTTACGGAAGCCGTGAACAAGAACCCGCACGCGGTCGTATTGCTCGACGAGATCGAGAAGGCGCACCCCGAGGTCTTCAACCTGCTGCTGCAGGTCATGGACCACGGCACACTGACGGACAACAACGGTCGCAAGGCCGATTTCCGCAACGTGGTCCTCGTGATGACGACCAACTCGGGCGCGCAGGAAATGAGTCGCGCCTCGATTGGCTTCACGCAGCAGGACCACACGAGCGACGGCATGGAAGTCATCCGCCGCACGTTTACGCCGGAATTCCGCAACCGACTGGACGCCATCATCCAGTTCGAGCCGCTGGACCCGCATTCGATTGCTCGCGTCGTCGACAAGCTCGTCGTCGAACTCGAGGGTCGCCTGCTGAGCTCCAACGTCACGCTGGAACTTACAGACGAGGCGCGCGACTGGATTGCAGACCGCGGCTACGACAAGTCGATGGGTGCCCGCCCCATGGCGCGCATCATTCAGAAGTACGTCAAGCGCCCGCTGGCTGATGACCTGCTGTTTGGCGAACTGTCAGAGGGCGGGCACGTGCGCGTGTGTGTCGTTGACGGCGAACTCAAGCTCGAGTTCGAGCGCCAGACACCGCGGCTGACGCACCAGTCCGCGGAATCGGGTGATGCGTCAGATGCGCCTTCGGATGAACCACAGGAACCCGGCGCCTGAGGCGCCGGTGTTCGTTCATTCTGGGTAGAGCGTCAGGCGCCGGACGGCACCCGCGCGAGACCGGGTACTAGCGACCGCGGTAGACGATACGGCCTTTGCTCAGGTCGTAGGGTGTCAACTCGACCGTGACCTTGTCGCCGGTCAGGATACGAATGTAGTGCTTGCGCATCTTGCCTGAGATGTGCGCGGTCACCGTGTGACCGTTCTCAAGCTCCACGCGAAACGTCGTGTTGGGCAGCGTGTCGATGACGACGCCTTCCATCTGAATGGCTTCTTCCTTTGCCAAGTAGCCGTACCTCTTCAAAAAAGTGGCGGAATTGTCCGCAAATGCCTGCGCAATTGCAATGCGCCAGCGCCGATTACGCCAGCGCTTCCGAAATGGGGGCCGGTTGCCAGGCTTTCAAGCGCGTGCAGCACTGACCCAGCAGCTCGCAAAACGCCCGCCGGGGCAGGGTGGTGGCACCCAGCGTTTCCAGGTGGGCCGTGTGCATCTGGCAATCGAGTACCGCGAAGCCGTCGCGTTCGAGCAGCGTGCACAGATACCAGAGCGCGAGCTTCGAGGCGTCGGTAAGCCGGTGGAACATCGACTCGCCGAAAAAGGCGCCGTCGATGGCAACGCCGTAGATGCCGCCTACGAGCTGTCCATTGCGACAGACCTCGACACTGTGGGCCCATCCGGCCTGATGCAGGTCAACATAGGCCCGCCGCATGGCGGGTGTGATCCAGGTGCCTTCCTGGCCTGGGCGCGACTCGGCGCAGGCATCGATAACGCCCTCGAAATCGCGATTGGTTGTGAACGACCAGTCACCGCGTCGTAGCGTCCGTCGCAGTGAACGGCTCGCGTGAAAGTCCTCGGGCCGCAGCACCATGCGCGGGTCCGGGCTCCACCAGAGGATGGGCTGGCCCTCGCTGTACCAGGGGAAAATGCCGCGCTGGTAAGCGGCCAGTAGCCGTTCGACAGCCAGGTCGCCGCCTGCTGCGAGCAGCCCGTTGGGCTCGTCGAGCGCCGATTCCGGGTCGGGGAAACCCACGCCGGGCTGGGTGCCCAGCCAGTACAGGCTCACGACGCATCCCCGCTGTCGACGGCGCGAAACGGCGAGTGACCATCGATGTAGCGCATGTACTGGTCGACGCCCGCGGCCTCGCGTTCGATGTAGTCGCCGATGGCGGCTGCGAACTGCGGGTGGGCGAGCCAGTGCGCTGATGCGGTGCGCACAGGCAGGAAGCCGCGTGCCACTTTGTGCTCGCCTTGCGTGCCGGGCTCGAAGCGCGTGATGCCCTCGTTGATGCAGTGCTCGATACCCTGGTAGTAACAGGTTTCGAAATGCAGGCTGTGGTAGTCGCGGTCGCTGCCCCAGTAACGGCCGTAGAGGCTGTCCGCGCCGCGCAACAGGATGGCTGCGGCGACGTTGCGTTCCCCGTGCCGCGCCAGTACGACCTCGAGCGCCTCGGGCTTGGTGTCGCGCAGCGTCTGGAAGAACTCGAGGTTCAGGTAGGGCGTGTGGCCGCGCGCGGCAAACGTGTAACTGCACAGGCGCCAGGCGTCGGCCAGATCGGCGTCGCTGATCTCCGTTGCGCGAATGACGTCGTGACGAATACCCGCCTCGGCGACGCGCCGGCGTTCGCGGCGCGCATTCTTGCGTTTTTTGCTCGTGAACGCGGCCAGAAACTGATCGAAGTCCGTGTAGCCCGCGTTGTGCCAGTGGAACTGACAGTCCTGGCGCAGGATCATGCCCGCGGCCTCGCAGGGCGCGCATTCGTCATCGGCGATGAATTGCAGGTGCAGCGACGGAAAGGACTGCTCGCGGGCGAAAGACAGTACGGCTGTGAGTATAGCCTTGCGAATCGCCGCCGCGTCGTCGCCGGGCGCCACGCAGAGCTTGCTGGCCGTGGCCGGCGTGAAAGGCGTCGCGCTCACGAGTTTCGGGTAGTACTCGAGCCCGGCGCGACGGTAGGCATCGGCCCAGCCCCAGTCGAATACGAATTCGCCCCAGGAGTGGGCCTTCTGGTAGAGCGGCATGACGCCAACGAGCGCATCGCCGCGCTCGACGGTGACGTGGCAGGGCAGCCAGCCCGTGTCGGTTGAGACGCTGCCCGATGTCTCGGCTGCGTCGAGAAACGCGTGTGACAGGTGCGGCAAATCGGGCGCCACGAGGGCGTCCCAGTCGTCGGCACGAATGTCGGACATGGCGGCCTGAAACCGCACGATCAGGCGTTGTTGCGCCATGTGGACGGGCACTCCCTGCACGAGACCAGTGCGGGTGGTGGGTTTGTAATAATATTGCGGAATGGCTCAGGGAAATTCCACAACGACCTCACCGGAGAGTTCGCCGCTGCGCGCCGTTCAGACGACGATGTCGCGAACCCTGCGCGAGGGCGCCATGTATCTCGCGCTCGTGACGGCCTTTATGTTGCTCGTCGCGCTCGCCACCTGGCACCCGGATGACCCGGGCTTTAGCCAGGCCGCATCGACGGACCGGATCCACAACCGGATCTCGGTGACGGGGGCCTGGTTCTCGGATTGGGCATTTACGTGGTTTGGGATCGCTGCCTACCTGTTTCCGGTCATGATGCTCACCGCGAGCCTCATGCTCTATCGCGAGCGTCGTAACCCCGAGCCGCTCGACAAGACGGTGTTTGCCGTTCGCTTCGCGGGCTTTTTGCTCATGCTGGCCGCGAGCTGCGGCTTGGCGACGCTGCACTTT
>JBCCBB010000097.1:0-10287 GCA_039814545.1 Pseudomonadota bacterium | reverse complement strand
TGGCTACCCCATCGCCGACATCGACGCCGACGGCGACATGGTCATCCGCAAACCCGCCGACACAGGCGGCATGGTCAGCGTCGGTACCGTCGCCGAACAGTTGCTGTACGAAGTCGGCGACGCGCAGGCTTACGTGCTGCCCGATGTCGTCTGCGACTTTGGCGCACTGCAGCTTGAGCAAGTGGGCGAAAACCGCGTTCATGTTTCAGGCGCACGCGGCCACGTACCTACCGACACCTACAAGGTCAGCGCCACCTACGCCGATGGGTGGCGGGGCGGCCAGACACTCGTGTTCTACGGCCGCGACGCGGACCGCAAGGCACGCGCATTCGCCGGCGCCGCACTCAAGCGCGCACAGGCGCAGCTCGACGCCGCCGGGCTGCCCGGTTTCACCGATACGCTCATTGAACTCGTGGGCGATGAGAGTCACTACGGCGCGCGTCGAGAACTCGCGGGTTCACGTGAGGTGTCACTCAAGGTCGCCGCACGCCACCCGACAAAGGCCGGTATCGGCATCCTGCTTCGCGAAACTATCGGCGCGGCACTCGCGGGTCCGCCAGGCCTCACAGGATTCGCGGGGACGCGACCAAGACCCTCGCCTGTCGTGCGCCTGTTCTCGTTCCTGCTCGACAAGCCGTCGGTGGCCGTGACGGTGGATTCAGGCGATGCCAAGCATCAGTACACGCCCGCCGCCAGCGAGAGCGCTTTTGACGACGCCGCCATCGAGCGGCCGGCGCCGCCTGAGGTGCACATCGATGGCGGTCCGATGCTACTCGTACCGCTCGTTGAGCTCGCCTGGGGTCGCAGCGGCGACAAGGGCGACAAAGCCAACATCGGCATCATTGCGCGCAAACCGGAGTATTTGCCCTACATCTGGGCAACGCTGTCGGAAGCTGTCGTCGGCGAGCGCTTTGAACACTTCACGAACCAGCCCGTGGACCGTTACTACCTGCCCGGCATGCACGCGATCAACTTTGTCCTGCACGACGTGCTGGGCGGCGGCGGCATCGCCAGCCTGCGCAATGACCCGCAAGGCAAGGGCTACGCCCAGCTGTTACTCGATGTTCCCGTCCGCGTCCCCGAGCGCATGAGGCCCGCACACTGATGGCAATTTACAAAAGCCGCATCAACACCCAATCCAGCGCCTTTACCGACAACCGCCGCGACATGCTCGCGCTCGTCGATCGGCTGCACGCGCTCAATGCACGCGGCGCCGCGCTCTCTGAAAGACGGCGCGAACGCTTCGAGTCGCGTGGCCAGCTGCTGCCGCGCGAGCGGCTCTCGAGCATCCTCGACCCGGGCATGCCGTTCTTCGACATCGGTAACCTCGCGGGCTACCTGCAGGACGGCCAGCCCGAGGAACGATCCCTGCCGGGTGGCAATGTCATCGTCGGCATCGGCTTCATCGCGGGCACGCGCTGCATGCTCAGCGTCAGTGACAGCGGCATCCAGGCCGGCTCGCTGACGGAAGCCACGGCCTATCGAATTTTCCGCGCGCAGGAAATCGCGCTGCGCCAGAAACTGCCCTTCGTGCACCTCGTCGAAAGCGCAGGCGCCAACCTCATGCAGTACACCGTGGGTGGCTTCGTCAAAGGCGGCACGTTCTTTGCGAACCTCGCGCGCCTCAGCGCGGCCGGCATTCCCGTCGTGAATATCCTGCACGGCTCGTCCACGGCCGGAGGCGCCTACATGCCGGGCATGAGCGACTACGTCGTCGCGGTGCGCGACCGGGCCAAAGCGTTCCTGGCCGGGCCGCCGCTGCTCAAAGCGGCCACGGGCGAGATCGCGACGGACGAGGAACTGGGCGGCGCACGCATGCACGCGGAAGTCTCGGGGCTTGTTGAGTACCTCGCCGACGACGACGCGGACGCCACGCGCATCGGTCGCGAAATCGTCTCAAGACTGCACTGGAACGACCGACTCGACGCCGCCCGCCCCCGCGAGGCGGCGCCACCTACGCTCGATCCCGACGAGATCGCGGGCATCGTGCCCATCGACTACCGCGTGCCTTACGAAGTCCGCGAAGTCATTGCGCGCACCGTCGACGCCTCGGATTTTCTGGACTTCAAGCCGGGCTTTGGCGTCAGCACCATTTGCGTACAGGCCGAGATCTTCGGTATCGGCTGCGGCATTGTCTCGAACAACGCACCCATTGATCCCGATGGCGCCGCGAAGGTCACGCAGTTTCTGCAGCTATGCGACCAGTCCGACCTGCCCGCCGTGTTCCTGCAAAACACCACAGGCTACCTCGTCGGCAAACGCTACGAGCAGGGCGGCATGATCAAGCACGGCGCCAAGATGATTCAGGCCGTCACGAACATCTCAGTGCCGCGCATCACCGTAAACATCGGCGCGAGCTACGGCGCAGGCAACTACGGCATGTGCGGGCGTGGCATGGACCCCGACTTTCTCATTACCTGGCCGAACGCCAGCACGGGTGTCATGGGCGGCGAGCAAGCCGCGCAGACCATGTCGATCGTCATGCGCGGCGCCGCACGGGCCAAAGGACAGGAACTCGACGAGGCCACAATCGCGCAACAGGAGAAGCAGCTTGCTGCGTTATTCAATAGCCAATCCGATGCGTTCTACACCTCGGGTCACCTGCTCGACGACGGCATGATTGACCCGCGCGACACGCGCCGTGCCACAGGCTTCCTGCTCGAGACGGTGCGCGAGGCGCGCCGACGCACGACAACCCCCAACAGCTTCGGCGTGGCGAGGATCTGACGTGACGACAACTATCGAAGCCACGCGCGACGGCGACTGGCTCTCCATCGCATTGGCACGCCCCGACGCGCGCAATGCGCTCTCGAGCGAGATGGTGGCTGAGCTGCAGACTCTATTGGACGCAACGGCTAACGACACGGGGATCCGCGGCATCACGCTGCGCGGACAGGGCCGCGTGTTTTGCGCGGGCGGCGATCTGAAGGGCTTCGGCCGCAGCCTCGACGACCCCGAGGCCGCCGCGGCCATTGAGGCCTCGAGCCGCGCGGCGGGCACCCTGTTCCACCGCGTCGCCACGATGCCGCAAACCACGATCATGGCGGTCCACGGCGCGGCGATGGCCGGCGGCATGGGGCTCGCCTGCGCCGGTGACCTCAACATCGTGACGGCCGAGTGCCGCTTTGCCCTGACTGAGACCAGGCTCGGTATCGTGCCCGCTCAGATCGCACCGTTCGTGGTCGCGCGTGCGGGCCTGCCCGCCGCGCGGCGGCTCATGCTCACGGGCGCGCAATTCGATGGCAAGGCGGCGTTCGAACTCGGCATCGCCGATGAGGTCGTCGCGGACACAGCAGCCCTCGACGCCACCGAGGCCAGACTGCGCGCTGACGTGCTCGCCTGTGCACCGGGCGCCAACGCGGCCACCAAGCGCTTGCTGCAAACACTCGCACCCGTCGACGCAGAGATCTTCGTGAATCACGCGGCAACCATATTCCGAGAATGCCTGCAGAGTGACGAAGGGCGTGAGGGCATGGCCGCCTTCGTCGGCAAACGCAAACCGGGGTGGCAACCATGAGCGCTTCGTTCCGACCCATTTCGCGCGTGCTCATCGCCAACCGTGGCGAGATCGCGTGTCGCATCGCGCGCACGTTGCGCGCTACAGGCCGGACGACCATCGCAATCTACTCCGATGCGGACGCGGGCGCACCGCACGTCGCGGCGGCCGACGTCGCACTCCCGATCGGGCCACCTCCCGCCGCCGCGTCCTACCTCGACATCGAGCGCATCGTCGCGGCAGCCGTGGCCGCCGATGCCGACGCCGTGCACCCGGGCTACGGCTTTCTGTCTGAGAACGCCGAGTTTGCCGCCGCCTGCGAGGCCGCTGGCCTCATCTTCATCGGCCCGGGGGTCGAGGCGATCGCGCTCATGGGCAACAAGGCCGCGGCCCGTCAGCGCATGCAGACCGCAGGCGTGCCCTGCGTACCCGGCTATGATGGCGACGCTCAGGACGACACGGCGCTGACGCAGGCGGCTGCGAAAATTGGTTATCCCGTCATGGTGAAAGCCGCCGCCGGCGGCGGTGGCCGCGGCATGCGCATCGTGGAGCGAGAAGACGCGCTGGCCGATGCGCTGTCGCTCGCGCGCGCCGAGGCGCTGTCGGCGTTCGGCTCGGACCAGCTCATCCTCGAACGCGCCGTGGTCGCACCGCGTCACGTCGAGGTGCAAGTGTTGGCTGACGCTCACGGCACCACGCTGCACCTGGGCGAGCGCGACTGCTCCGTGCAGCGCCGACACCAGAAAGTGATCGAAGAAGCACCGAGCCCGGCCGTCGACACCGAACTGCGCGCGCGCATGGGTGCTGCGGCCGTCGCGGCCGCGGCAGACATCGACTACCGCGGCGCCGGCACCGTCGAGTTTCTGCTCGATGCCGATGGCAGCTTCTACTTCCTCGAAATGAACACGCGACTGCAGGTCGAGCACCCGGTCACCGAGTCGATCACGGGTCTTGATCTCGTGGCACTGCAGCTCGATGTCGCCGAAGGTCGCCCGCTCCCGTTCGCGCAGGATGACGTGCGACTGGCCGGGCATTCGATCGAGGTGCGGCTGTACGCCGAAGACCCTGAGCGCGACTTCCTGCCGCAAACCGGCGACATCGCACTCTGGCGCCCGGCAACGGGCGTACGCACCGACGCGGGCATCGAGACGGGCGATGTCATCTCGCCGCACTACGACCCGCTGCTGGCTAAGATCATCGCGCACGGCCGCGACCGCGCTACGGCCCGCCGACGCCTCGTCACAGCGCTCGAGGACACGGTGCTGCTCGGTATCACGCACAACCGGGATTTCCTGCGCGCAGCACTCGAGCACGAGGCGTTTGCCGCCGGCGAAGCGACGACGCACTTCATCGACGATCACGCGCCGCAGGCGAGCACTGCGGAGGACGCTGCCGTCCTGCGACTGGCCGCGGTCGCCTGGTACCGCGCGCGCATGTCCCAGGCGCTGGCGCAGTCACTGCAGATCAACGACGAACTCGAGGACTGGTCGAACGCCACACCGCTGGCCCAAACCTGTCCCTTCGCGTCCGAGTCGAGCGTGCAGGTCACAGCGCTCGGTGGCGGCAGCTACGCCGTCGCTGTCGACGGCGAGGTGGACACGCTGACCGTGGTTGGAGAGGCGGCCGGCCGACTCACGGTCGAGTCAGGCGGCGCACTCATCGACCTGGACGCCTTGCTCGATGACGATGCGCTGCATCTGTCCTGTGCCGAATTCTCGGGGCCGATCGGGCTCGCGCAATCCGGCGCCGCCGATGTCGACCAAAGCGGGGACAGTGTCGCCGCACCCATGCACGGCAAAGTGATGTCCATCGATGTCGCTGTGGGCGACACGGTGCGCGCCGACCAGCGCGTGGCCGTCGTTGAGGCCATGAAAATGCAGCATGCGGTGACGGCGCCCCGGGAAGGCCGCGTGAGCGCGGTACACTGCGTAGAGGGTGACCAGGTGGATGCCGACGCCCTGTTGATCGAACTTGAGCCGGAGGCTGAATGACCGACGATGTCGTCACCGCGTTTCGGGACGAAAGTGACGCGCTCAACGCGCTCGTCGCCGACCTCGACGAAGCCACGCTGCTCACGCGTACGCAGTTCAAGGACTGGTCCGTCGCCGACGTACTCGGCCACCTGTTTATCTGGAACGACGCTGCGGCGCTGACGCTGGCCGACGGCGACGCCTTCACGGCGTTCTTCTCCAACGTGGTCGCAGCGATGCATGAGCCCGGCGGCCTTAGAGCCTTCGAGCGCGGCCTGCTGGCCGAAAAATCGGCTACCTCGATCCTCGATGCCTGGCAACAAAGCGTTGCGGCCACGGCCAAGGTGTACGCCCACGCCGATCCAAAGACGCGCGTGCGCTGGGGTGGTCCCGACATGAGTGCGCGCTCGTGTATCAGCGCCCGACTCATGGAGACCTGGGCGCACGGGCAAGCCGTGTTCGACTGCTTCGGCGTCGCGCGCACCGACACCGACCGGATTTACTCGATTGCCGTACTGGGCGTGAATACATTTGCGTTCAATCACAAAATCAACAGCCTCGATGTTCCCGACGTCGTGCCGCGAGTCACGCTGACCGCCCCCTCGGGCGCGCAATGGGACCTGGGCGACCCGGCGTCCGAGGCGAGCATCACGGGCAGCGCGACTGAGTTCTGCCAAGTGGTCACGCAGACGCGCAACATCGCCGACACGGATCTCGTCGTCACGGGTGACACGGCCGAGCACTGGATGCGCATCGCGCAGTGCTTCGCCGGCCCACCGACACCGCCGCCCGCAGCCGGCACACGTTTTCTCCAAACTCCCGGAGCCTGACCATGACCACCGCCAAGACGCTCGAAGTCCGCAAGGACGATCTCACCACGACCCGAGTGACCGAACACGAGCTCGCGCCCCTGGCGGACGGCCAGGTGCTGTGTGCCGTCGATTGCTTTGGTCTGAGCGCCAACAACATCACGTACGGCGTGGTCGGCGAGAAGATCGGCTACTGGCAGTTCTTTCCGGCCGAAGACGGCTGGGGCGTGATCCCGACCTGGGGCTTCGCCAACGTCATCGAGAGCAAGCACCCCGAGATCGCGGTGGGCGAGCGCTTCTACGGCTACTGGCCCATGGGCACGCATCTCGTCATGGAGCCCGGCAAAATTGCGGAACAACGCCTAACGGACGGGATCGAGCACCGCGCAGCACTTCCGCCCGTCTACAACGGCTACGCACGCTGCAGCCATGAGCCGCACTACGAGCCGCAACTCGATGATGCGCGCATGCTGTTGTTCCCGCTCTACGCGACCTCGTACTGCCTCTATGACTACCTCGTCGACAACGAGTACTTCGGCGCCAGCCAGGTCATTATCCCGAGCGCCTCATCGAAGACGGCGATCGGCCTGGCCTACGCACTAGCGGCCGACAGTGGCGGGCGCGAGGTGATCGGCCTGACCTCACCGGGCAACGTGGACCGCGTCAAAGACCTCGGCCTCTACACGCAAACGGCCAGCTATGACGCCATCGACAGCATCGATGCCAGCAAGCCGACCGTCATCGTCGACATGTCAGGCAACGGCACGGTGCTGGCGGCGCTGCACACGCACCTGGGTGACAACATGCGCTTCACGTCTAATGTGGGCCTGACCCACTACGACGACAACCAGATGACCGAAGGCTTCATCGCCGAACGCAGCCAGATGTTCTTCGCGCCGGGCCATATGCTCAAGCGCGCCAAGGACTGGGGGCCCGGCGTCTTCGAACAGCGCGCGTTCGCGTTCTGGCGCGACGCGTCGATCAAGAGCGCAGACTGGCTGCGCTACGAACACCGTGCCGGCATCCCGGCGCTCGAGTCGAGCTACCGGGAGGTACTTGCCGGCACGCCCGCGCCGGACCTCGGGATCATCATCACACCCGACGACTAGAAATCCGTCGGTGCAGGCGGCGCCTGCACCTCAGCGGGCGGGTTCTTTTCAAGCTCGGCCAGCAGGTAAGTGACCGCCGCTTCAAGCGTCGGATCCTGACCCGCCGCGACGAGCTCGGGCCGGTCGACGACTTCGATATCGGGCGCCACGCCCTCGTTCTCGACGGCCCACTCGTTGTCCGTATCCATAAAGCGGAAGGTCGACGCGAGGATGCTGCCGCCATCGGCCAGTGACGGGTTGCCCGAGATGCCAATGAGCCCGCCCCAGGTCCGCGTTCCGATCAACGGGCCCAGGCCAAGCTTCTTGAAGTAGTACGGGAACGCATCACCGCCCGACGACGAGTAGCCGTTGATTAGTGTCGCCTTCGGCCCTGTGTGTGAGAACGCGGGTGTCGCCTGCGGCTCAAGCCCGCGGCGCTTCCAGTAGTTCAACGGCCGGCGCGACACGATCTCGATCATGCGGTCGGGAATGAATCCGCCACCGTTGTAACGCGCATCGATGATGAGCGCGTCCTTGTTCATCTGCGGCAGAAAGCGCTTGTAGAGCTCACGGTTGCCGGCCCCCGCCGTGTTCGGTAGGTGCACGTAGCCGATGCGACCGCCCGAAAGCTCGTCGACGCGACGCGCGCGATCTTCGACCCAGTCGAGGTAGCGCAGCTGCGTTTCCGACGTGACGGTCTGGACCATCACGTCGCGACTGCCGCGCGTTGCGGGTCGATCATTCACGGTCAGCGTGACGATGTCGCCCGCCGTGTTTTCCAGCAGCGCGTAGAAGTTCTGCACGTCGGCCGCCGCCACGCCATTGATGGCCAGGATGTAGTCACCCTCGGCGACATCGACGCCGGGCGCCGCGAGCGGCGAATAGAACGCCGTTTGCCAGGCTTCGCCCTTGAAGATCTTGACCACGCGGTAGGCGTCGTCGGCGCGCTCAACTTCGGCGCCCAAAAGGCCGCCGCTGCGACGCTGCACGCTGGGCTGGTCGCCCGACTGCACGTAGATGTGGCCCGCGTTCATTTCGCCCGCGACCTCACCGAAGATGTAGTCGAGATCGGCGCGGTGCGCGACGTGGTCGACGAGCGGCGCGTACTTGGCCCGAATGGCGTCCCAGTCCTGGCCGTGCATGTTGGGGTCGTAAAACCAGTCGCGCAGGATGCGCCAGCCATCGACGTACATCTGCTGCCACTCGACCCGCGGGTCGACGCGCAGCTCCATGTTGTCGAGGTCGAGATGGCCCTTGCTCGCGTCCTGTTTGGGCGCGAGGTCTGCGATACCCAGGCCGCCGTTGGCCGAGAACAGGACCTTCTTGCCGTCGCCCGAAACAGAGAAGTTGCCGACGCCCTCGAGGACGGTTTTCTCTTTCTCTTCCTTGAGGTCGAACATCACGACGTTGCTGTCGCCGTTGCGCGTCACGACGTATGCGGGGCCCTTGGCCGTCGCAACAAGGTTGCCGTAGTTGCCGCCCTGGTCCTGCAACGCAACCACGCGCGCTTCGATGCCGGTGTAATCAATGCTGACCTCGATATCGCCACCGTCGCCGTCACCGTTTTCGCTCTCGTCGCCGTCAGCGTCCTCGGCCTGCACCACCTCATCGCTCTTGGGCCGGAACAGCGCCGGCTGGTCGGCGGTCAGTTGAGCGGCGTACACCCGAACCGAGTTGGTGACCATGTAGTTAAACTCGATCGAGCTGAACTGCAGGTTCTGGTCACGCGATGAGAGGAAGTAGAGGTAACGCCCCTGCGGATCGAACACAGGTGACTGTTCGTTCGTGAGCTCGGTTGTCACCTGGCGCGTCTGGCGATCGCCGAACGCGTAGATCCAGATGTTGCCGATGCCAAGCTCGTTGTTCTTGATGTAGCTCACGAACCGGCTGTCGGGCGACCAGCTGTAGTCGGTGATGTCGTTGCGGTCGGACGCATCGAGCACCGTGACACGGCCATTGCCGACATCGACGACATTGAGGCGCTGGTTTTTGTCGCCAAACAGGAGCTTGCTCGAGTCAGGCGACCAGACGGGCGGGAACCGCCAGATCGCGCCGTCATTGGTCACCTGTCGCGCCTCACCGCCACCAACGGGGCGCACCCAGATTTCGTACTCGCCGGTCGCATCGGACAGATAGGCGAGCTGCGTGGCGTCGGGCGACCAGCTCGCAGCCACCTCGCGTGTGTTCGGCGTACGCGTCAAATTGCGGATCGGGCCCTTTTTGGCGGGCGCGCTGAAGACCTCGCCGCGGGCCGTAATCAGGACGCGATTACCGGCTGGCGACAAGTCTGCCGACTCAATGAAGCCCGCGGCTTCGACGATTTTGGGCAGCGTCGCCGGGCGGTCGCCTGCAATCGTGATGGTGAGCTTCTGCGACTCACCGCTGGCCGGGTCAAAGCGGTACAGCCAACCCCCGTTCTCGTAAACGATGGCCTGCGGGCCTGCGCTGGCCCAGAGCACATCAAAGTCGTCATGCGCTGTCACGGCTTCCGAACCCGCGGCCGAGTAGCGGTAGAGGTTCAGCGTGTAATCGCGATCAGATGTGAAGTAGATGTCGTCACCCACCCAAACCGGCTGCTGATCGGTGGCCGGGTCATCCGTCAGTTGCGTCGAGCTGCTGTTCTCGAGGTCGTAGACCCAGACGTCTTGGGCGCGCCCACCGCGGTAGCGCTTCCAAGTCCGAAACTCGCGGTCGATGGGCGTGTAGACGATTTTGCTGCCGTCGGGCGAGTACATCCCGCCACCGCCTTCGGGGATCTCCAACGGCGTTTCGTCGCCACCGCCCGCGGGCACGTGGAAGTAGCGCCCCATCCGCACGCCCCAAGGCAAGCGGTTAGCGCGGACCAGCACGTTGCTGCCGTCACGGCTCCAGTCGAGCACGCGGTAGTCGGTACCGCCACGTGGCGGCATAGCGCCCACGTCGTT
>JBCCBB010000132.1:0-5074 GCA_039814545.1 Pseudomonadota bacterium | reverse complement strand
CTCGGTGTGCAGGAAGGTCTGATAGAGCAGCACGATTGCCTCGGCAAACAGCACGAGGTACGGGTTGAAGCCAATCAGGACCAGCGGCACGTAAAAGAACACGGACCAAAAGGCGTCCATGGGGCCGAATCGGTAGGCCACAGACATATTGAAGTGCGGCGATGAGTGGTGAACCGTGTGCGTGGCCCAGGCTGCGGCGACGCGATGGCTGAAGCGGTGCTCCCAGTAGTACATGAAGTCGGCCAACAGCACGGCGGCGACGAGCGTCATGCCGTTCACGGGGATCTCGAACAGCGCGAACTCGGACGCGACTGAAAACGTGGCGAGGTAGAAGGCGTAGAAGAGCACGAGACCCAGACCGACGAAGAACGCCTGGGCGACGAAGTTGGTCACGGTGTCCCCCGCGAGGCGCCAATTGAGCCGCTTGCGCACCGCGTAGCGGATGAGCTCAACGGCCAGGATGGCCATAGAGATGAGGAAGAAGCTATCGCCAAGGGCTAACTCCCAGTTGTAGAGCGTGCCCTCTGTGATCGAGTCGAACAGCCAGGTCATGACAGTGTCTTATAAATTATCGATGTAGATAATTTATTGGGTCCATGATAGATTGTCAAGCTCGATAACTTATAGCGATGCCATGCCCCGACCCAGCCTCAAGAAGGAACGCCGCGCCGCCATACTCAAGGCATTTGGTGAGTGCGTGGCCCGCTACGGCGTTGAGGGCGCAACACTGGAGCGCACTGCCGAAGCCGCGAATCTTGCGCGCGCACTGATCCGCCACAACGTCGGCAACAAGGACGCGCTGCTCGATGCCTTCATCGAGCACTTCCTCGCTCAGGCCACGGCGAGCGTCGACGAGCTGTTTGAGGCGCTGCCGAAACGCCGCCGCATCGATGCCTTAATCGACTACCTGTTTGATCCCGAGTATGTCGACGAGACCGAGGTGCGTGTGACTAACGCGCTGACCATGGCGGCGGCTGATCGGCCGGCCCTGGCTCGACAGCTCATGACTTGGACTGCGGATTTCACAGCGCGCATTGCGGCTGAACTTGAGCACGCCTTCCCGGGTGCGGCCGAGGACGACCTCGAAGCCGTCGCGACGGGCGTCGTCGCGATTTACTACAACGTGGAGACGGTCGGGCCGGTTGGCGCTGTCGCGAGGTTGCGGGAGGCGTCGGTGCGGGGTGCGCGGTTGTTGGTTGTGGGGCTGGGGCGAGAGTGACGTTGCGGTGGCGTTTAGAGATTGCCGCGGGGCCTGCGGCCCCTCGCAATGACGGCTTATCGCCGTCAGTCGTCGAGATCGTCCGACTCGAACTGGTGGCCCTTCTCGCGCTTGGACTGCAGGTAGCGGCGGTTCCAGTCGCTGACGCCCAGCACGTGCTTCTCGGGCGTCAGACCCGTAAGGCCCGCCGCTGTGAGGTCAGCGATCTTCTTGGGGTTGTTGGTCAGCAGTCGAAACGGACGCGTATCGAGGAAGTGACGCAGGATCGCAGCGGCCTCGCTGAAGTCGCGTGAATCGTCGGGCAGGCCCAGCGAGCGATTGGCCTGGTAGGTGTCCTGACCGCCGTCCTGGAGCAGGTAGGTGGCCGCCTTGGCCCAGAGACCGATGCCGCGACCTTCGTGGCCGGCCATATAGACAAGCATGCCGCCGTCGGGGTGCTCCACGATGCGCTGGAGCGCGCCCTCGAGCTGGGGCCCACACTCGCAACGCTGGGAGCCGAAGACGTCACCCGTCAGGCAGCTTGAGTGCACACGAACGAGCGGCTCCGCGGCCGCTCCGAGGTCCCCGTATTGCAGCACGCTGTTCACGGCCATCGATGAGGCCATTTGTGCGAACAGGTTCTGCCCGCCCTCGCGGCGCAGCGACGCCGCCAGTGCCTCCACCTTGCTGAGCTCCGTGTTGCGCACAGCCGCATACCACTGAAACGTCTCCTCAACGGCACCCAGCCGCATTGGCAGTGGGATCGGGCCCAGCAAGTTGACCGAAAGCTGTCCCGGCACGGGCTCGGCGTCGACGTCGAGCGGCTGGCCGTCAGCGTCGATGCGGCGCAGCTTGCCGTCCGCCACGAGCTGGCGGCGTACAGCGGGATCGAGGTAGGTGAACATTCTGCGTGTTGCGGCCACAGACCGAGATGGCCGCGTAGTTTAATTTGCGGGCGGCTTTAGAGCCACCGGCAAAGAAAAAGGGGCCGCCGACCTAGGCCGACGACCCCTCCCCCCAGACCGGGACAGGCGTTAGAACGCCTGCTTGAAACGAATGTAGAACAGGCGACCGCGCGGGTCGTGCACCTTCGAATCGAAACCACCGTTGGTGAAGACCTGCGGCGGATCTTCACCCGTCAGGTTGATGACACCAAACGTCAGGATCGGCGCGACCTCACGATCGAACAGCACCGCCGTATCGACCGCGTACTGCGCGTCGAACGAGGTCCACGAGTCGATTTCGGGCAGTGCGCCCGTCGTCGCATCGGGGTTCTGATCGTCGTCGTACGCCGAGATGTAACGCGCGAAGAGGTTCGCCGAGTGCGCGCCGTTGATCCAGCCCACACCAGCGTTGAAGCGCAGTTCCGGCGTCGACGTGCCGAAGTTCGTGAAGTTGCGCCGGCCAGCGCCGTCAACCGAGCCCGCCTGCGGATCTTCGAGGTCGTACTCGAGTACGTAGGTGCCTTCGATAAACGGACGGAACAGACCGGCAGAGGTGTCCCAATCGTACTTGGCACTGAAGTCGACACCGCTGGTCGTCACTTCACTGGCGTTCACGAAGCCAACGTTGACCTGCAGGATCTGGCCACCCGCCGAGCGCACAACGCGCGTCGGGTCGTTCGGGAAGGCGTTGATCACTGCCTGGAAGTTTTCCTGGATGATCACGTCCGTGAAGTCGAAGCTCCAGTAGTCGAGATCCAGCACGAGACCATCAGTCGGCTCAAACGAGAAACCGATGTTGAACGTGTCGGATTCTTCAGGCGTCAGGTTCGGGTTGGCCGACGAGCGTACGGCTGCGAAGAACGCGCCACCCGGGTTGAGCGGATCCGATACCTGGTTCAGAGACGTCGAGCCACCGAACTGCTGGAACAGCGAGGGCGCACGGAATGCCGTGCTGTACGACGCACGCGCCGTGAACGTGTCCGACGGGCGGAAGATACCGGCGATCTTCGGATCCGTCGTGCTGCCCGTGGCACCACCGTAGTCTTCGTAGCGCACCGCAAGCTGCAGGTCGAACGTGTCGGCGAGCGGCAGAGCGAGCTCGACGAATGCCGCATTCACGTCGCGGTCGGCGTCGAAATCGGGGTTACCGATGACGAATGCGAAGCGATCTGCGTTAGCCAGGCTGTTGTAGTCGTGCTGCAGCTCTTCCTTGCGCCACTGACCACCGATGGCGATGCTCGCCATGCCCGCATTCATCTCGAACAACTCGCCCGAGACGACACCCTGCACCGTCTGCAGCTCGGACGTGGTGTCCAGCACCTGCGAGGCGATGAAGCTGTCGATCGTGTCCTGCGAGTTCGGGATTGTCGTAAACGACGTGGCGAACGGGTTGAAGTATGAGCAAGGGCCGACGCCAGGCAGGGCCGCCGGGTTCGTCGGACCGTCGCAACGTGTGCCGCCGAAGCCGTTCAGTGCGTCCTGGAACTCCTGGCCCAGCGTGTCTTCGGTGTCGTTGACCGACTCGTTCTTGCCGCCAACATAGCTCAGTTCCCAGAACCAGCCGTTGTCGAATTCGCCTTCAAGACCGCCTGAGAAGCGCCAGGTGTCGAGTTCGTTGCGGCTCGGCGAGACGTCGCCGCCGTTACCGATGGCGCGGCCGAAGAAGATCACCGGCTGACCGTAGATGTTGCCCGGGTTGTCCGTCGGTACGACGGGGCCGAGCAGGTTCGGGAATGTCGGCGAGTTGCCGCGGATCACCCGGTTGCGGGCAAAGCCCACTTCCATGTTCGCTTCGATCGAGTCCGTGAGCTGGAACGCACCGCGGGCGAAGCCGTTCAGGCGCGTCTCATCGGGAATCAGGTTGAAGAAATCACCGAAGTCGAAACCGCAGAAGCCGATGTCACCAAACGCGCCTGCAGCGCCTGGAGGTGCCAGCAGGATCGGGCCACCACCGGCAGCCGCACAACCCGGATCGATGAGCGGCACACCTGCGAGACCGGCAACCGGCGGCGCCGTCAGGAAGTAGGCACCCGGGTTACCCAGCGAGCTCGTGTCGTCCTGCGGCCGGCTCAATCGCTTCTCAGCGGTCGTCAACGGCGAGCGGTCGGTCCAGCTGATCGCAGCGATCACGCTCGAGCGGTCACCCTGCGCGCCGTACAGTGCCTGCAGCACGTACTCGCTCTGGTCACCTTCGTCGGAGACAAACTGGTAATCGCCCGTGATCTCGAGGCCTTCGAAGTCGTCGCGCGTGCGGAAGTTGACCACGCCAGCCACGGCGTCTGAGCCGTACAGCGCCGCGGCGCCATCTTTGAGGATCTCGATGTTGTCGACGGCGATGAGCGGCACGAGTGAGCTCGTGTCGACAAAGTTCAGCCCGTCGTTGGTGGGCAGACCCGTGAGTACCTGGCGCTTGCCGTTCAACAGCACGAGCGTCGAGGCAACGCCCAGACCGCGCAAGTTGAAGTTTGAGGTACCCGTCGTCGAGTTTTGTGTGAACGCGTCCGGGTTGTTTTGCGAACCCGTGTTGATCGTCAGCGTCTGGACGATGTCGGCGATGTTCTTGGCGCCGATACTTTCGAGCTGCGTCGCGTCCACGTTCTGGATCGGCGACGGAGAGTCAAACTGAGACGTTCTTCGAATGTACGAGCCGGTGACGACTACCTCTTCGATCGCCTCATCTTCGTCCTGTGCCTGTGCCTGCGCCGGAATGGCGGTCAGCAATAGGCAGGACAGCGGTAGAGCCGCCAGCCTGGTCGAAATGCGTTTCACGTTTTACCCCCCGTGAAAAACGATTGCGGCGGGCCACCCCCGCGGCCGCCGTCGGATGTTGTTATACGCCGACATGACACTGGGAATCAATAAACAATGCGCTTCAAGCCGTTGTTTTCGCGCATCCATTTTTGTTGCGGCGCAAAAAAAAGCGGGTCCCGAG
>JBCCBB010000040.1:0-27700 GCA_039814545.1 Pseudomonadota bacterium | reverse complement strand
GGTGATGCTGCTCGGGCTCATTCTGCGCGGCGTGGCTTTCGACTTTCGGGTCAAAGCGCATGCGCAGCACAAGGAAAGCTGGAACCTGGCGTTCTTCGCGGGCTCGTTGCTGGCCGCGACCTCGCAGGGCTACATGCTGGGTCGTGTCGTCACGGGCTTCGAGGTGACGCTGGCGACGACACTGTTCTCGTTGTTCATCGGGCTGTGCCTGGCCGCGGGCTATGCGCTGCTCGGTGCGACCTGGCTCATCATCAAGACCGAGGGTGGGCTGCAGCTCAAAGCCGTCGCGCAGGCGCGCGTCGCGCTTGTGCTCACTGCACTGGGTATCGGTGCCGTGTCGTTCATGACCCCCGCACTCAACGAGCGCATTTTCGATAAGTGGTTTCAGCTTGAGAACCTGCTCATGGTCTGGCCAATCCCAGTTGTGACGCTGGCCGTGTTGTTCATCTGCTGGCGTTCACTGGGCCGTCTGCCCGTGCGGCTTGCCGACGGCAACGACTATGGCGACTGGGTGCCGTTCGCCTGTGCGGCGGGCTTGTACCTGCTTGCGTTCCAAGGCTTGGCCTACGCCCTGTTCCCCTGGCTCGTACTTGACGAGATCACGATCTGGGATGCGGCCAGTGCGCCCGAGTCGTTGCTGATTATTTTCGTCGGCGCCGTCGTGGTGCTGCCCGTGATCATCGGCTACTCGGTCTTCGCCTACCGCGTCTTCGGCGGCAAGGCCGCCAAGCTCGAGTACTACTGAGCCGTCGAACGGATCGCGTCAGCAATCGCGTTGGTGACGCGTTCGGCGTCTGTGTTGGGGTTGGCTGCGACGTGCCGAATCCAGAGCAGCCCGTCGAGCGTCGTCGTTGAGGCCATGCCCTCAGGCAGCGCGTCGAAGACCCGTTGCGTGCGTGCGTCGTCGGCCAGGCGCCAGGCGATCACGCCTGATTCGGGCTCGGCGTAAATCTCGGCTTCGGTCTGGCGCGCAAGGAACGCATGCACGCGCTCTGCGGTGCGCATGCAGCGGTCAATGCGCTCGGCCATGCCCTGACGTCCCCAGGCCATGAGCGTCGCGAGCAAGGGCACCGCGGTCGCGCCGTGTGAGCCCAGCACGCCGACGTTCGGCGTTGCGAGGTAGGCGCCTTCGAAGGCCAGCGCCGTATTGGCGCGCGCCGTGTCACGGAACATCACGAGCGCCGACTCCTTAGGCTGGAACAACCACTTGTGTGCCGAGATGGCGACGGAGTCGGCCTGCGAGAGGCCTTCAAGTCGTGACGCGTAGGCGTCGCTCAGTGCAAGCCCGCCACCCCAGGCCGCGTCGACATGGGTCCAGGCAGCGCCGGCGTCGGGCGTCAACGCGTCGATGGCCCCCGATGACGTGGTGCCGGCGGTCAGCACGAGGCAGGTGTCGTGGAGGTCCGAGGGGAGTGCGTGGCGATTGAGTCGACCGTGGCCGTCGACCGCGATGCCCTCGTAGCGCAGGCCGAGCAGGTGCGCTGATTTTCTGACCGACAGGTGCGCGTGTTCGCTGGCGAGGACACGACGCGCGCTGGCCACGTCGCGCGCGGCCCAAAGCGCGGTCAGGTTCGCGAGGGTGGCACCCGGCGTCATGTGACCGCCGTCCATGCCGAAGTGTGGCTTGAGCCAGTCGATGACGCGCTGCTCGATATCGCGGGCCGCAGGGCTTGTGGCCGGGTGCAGCAGGTTCTGGTTCAGTGCCGCGTTCCAGAGTGTCGTGGCCCAGGTCACCCAAGGCGTCGGCGGGTCCATGTGTGCGAATGCCGTGTCGTCACCCAGCGTGGCGGCTGCGCCCACGACGCTTGGTGCGAGCATCCGCAGCGTGTCCGTTTCGCCGATGCCCGTCTCGGGCAGGCAATCGGGCAAGGGCACGGCCTGCAGGTTGGCACCCTCGAGCAATAGGGAGACAGCCTGGGCCAGGCCGTCGGATTTGGGCTTGAAGGCGCTGTCTTGCATGGTTTTATGCTCCTGCGGCCAGCGCCGATCATTCCCCAAAAACGGGGCCGGCGTCACGTGTTCGAGTCCCACCCGCGGGGTAGCATGGCCCCATGCACTGGAGCCGCCCCGTCCTCATTGCCAGCGCCGCAGCCTTTGCGGTCGCGTATTCGAACCGCAACGACCTGCCCGGGTCCATCGCGTTCGATGCGGGGATCGACCGTGCGCCGCTGCAACGCGCCACGGAGCGTTATCCCTTCCAGGCCAACTGGGACGGCATCGACTACCAGGTCGAGCCCGAGTTCGACTACGAGCTGACGGGGCTCGTCGTCTCGTTTCGCCAGCACGACGGCGAGTCGCGCATGCACCGCCTGAGCGAAGACCATCTCAACGTGGCCGACCTCTGCGTGGTTTGGGGCGACACGGCGCGCAGCCCATTACTCTCCAGCATCAAGTTTTGGAACGGGATCTTCACCTGCAACTTCTCGACGCGTGACCCGGCCGCCTGGAATGCGTTCGACCAGACCGAGGTGTCGAACAACCACATCATCGCTGCAGACGCGCGCGTTCGGGACCGCGTCGACGACGTGCGCATCGGTGATCAGATCCGCGTGCGCGGCACACTGGCCGCCTACATCAGCCCCAATGGCAGCAAGCGCGGCACGAGTACGACGCGCACGGACACGGGTGACGGCGCCTGCGAGACGATCTACGTCGATGAGTTTGAGATCGTGGCACGCGGGCGCAACGTCTGGCGCCCCGCGATGTGGGCCTCGCTTGGGGTCATGGGTTTCGGGCTGTTCGGATTTTTCACGGCGCCGCACCGTCGCCACACGAACTGACCGATGTCATATAAACTTGACATGACCACCCGGTGAGTCGTATCTTCGAATGTAAGGTTTATTTTACATTTGGAGCACGTCATGACCGAGAGCTTCCTGCCGCTGGGCCCGTTCGTGCTTGCGTTCTTTCTCGCGAGCATCCTCGTGGCCGTCAAGGTCTACCGCGCGCTCGGTGACGCGCCCGATGCCGAACGCGGGCTGTTCGCCGGCGCCTGTGTGCTGGTCGGTGTGGCTCCCATGGTCTGGTTCTTCGTGGGCTGGCTGGCCGATGAGACCTCGATTTTTACGGGCGGTATCCAGCTTGTCGTGGCGGCGGCGCTGGCCGGCTCGGCGGCCCTGGGTCGATCACGCCGACGGCGGCCTGAAGTGGTCGTCTCCAGGTGGCACTTCAACGAGAAGAGCGCGGTCATCATCATCTTGTCGCTGCTTGTTGTCTGCGCGGCGTTTGCACGGCGCGCCTGGGGTGGCGAGGACGCCGTCGTGCTGGCAAGTTTCGGACGCGCCATCGTCGAGCTCGTCGTCTTCGTCGTTATTGGCCACATCATTGCGGCATTGACCCATGCGCCCATCGATGCGGCCGGCGCTGAGCCCGACGAGCGGGACCGGGCCGTCACTCTGCTGAGTACCCGCAACGCCTATTACTTGTTGTTTGCGGGCTTTGTGTCGCTGCCCTTCTACGCCGTGTTTCAACCGTCGGTGGCCGGTTTCGTTGTGACCTGGACCGCGGTGCTCGTCTTGTCGGAACTGGTGTACTACGCGTCTGTGCTGACCTACTACCGCCTGGGCACCGAGTAATGCCGCCACGTCGCAGGAGCCATGTCCGCAACCACGTGCGGGCGCTGCGCGAACGCCATGAGGGCATGACCCAGCAGCAGCTCGCCGATGCCCTGGGCGTGTCACGCCAAACGGTCATTGCCATAGAGCGGGGCAAGTTCTGCCCGTCACTGGAGTCGGCGCTACGAATTGCGCGCCTGTTCGAAGCGCCCGTCGAGCAGGTCTTCGAGCTCGAGGCCGACTAATCAGGCATCGGGTTCAGCGTCCGGAAAGCGGGCCTCGAAACGTTTCGAGATGACGACGCCGAAGAGGGGCATGGCGATGCCGAGCAAGCCGTAGCACCAGCCCGCGACCGGTATGTAGTCCGCGGGGACCGTCAGAGCGAGCACGATCGACACAAGGCCGACGCTGCCGACCATGCTCCAGGCAACGACGTCGCCCCAGGTGATGAAGCGCTCTTCGGCCGTCAGGTGGATTTGCGCAGTCTGCCGCGCCGCATGCCAGTAGAGCAGCACCACGCAGAGGTTGGAGGTCACGAAGCCGACGCCGTAGATGACGAACAGCCCGCGGGCTTGTTCTGGCGTCTGAATCGAAAACTCCGAGGGCACCCAGCCGTTGGTCATCCCGTGAATCGCTGCGGTCGCCATCGCGCGCAGTGGGTACACGTAGACGAGCAGGATAAAGACGAGTGCCAGACTCACGAGAATCGAGAACGTCGTGTCCAGACCGTAACGGATCGACCAGTTACGGTGTGCGATCCAGAACATTCCGAGTATCAGAAAGCCAAACAGGAACGCTGGGACGGCCTTGAGTGCCGTGATGAGCTCGTCGTAGCTCGTGGGCACCGCGTCGAAAGAAATGACCAGCAGGGTCAACGCAAAGGCGAATGCGGCGTCGATAAACCCCTCGAGCCGCGTGGTGTCCCGGCCCCGGTTGTAGAAGTAATTGGACTTCTCGAGATGTGCCAGCGGATGCGGTTTTGTCATCCCGGTACCATGCCACAGCCCAGTGTCTACACGCACCCCGTTGCTATATTGTTATAGATATATAACAATTCGGCGACGTGCCAAATTAGCGTAAGAAATAAGCGGCGTCTTGACTGCTTTGCGCCGGCACTTCGGGGGAACGAGGGGAACAACATGACCAAGCGATTGGGAACGGGGCTGGTACGTGCGGGCCTTGTGGCAGGCATTGCCGCGGCGACCGCCTTTGCGCCGGTGGCGCAAGCTCAGGAAATCGAAGAGATTGTGGTGTCCGCGCGCAAGCGCACGGAAACGCTGCAGACGGTACCGGTGTCGGTTTCGGCTGTGACCAGCGACACGATCGTGAATCTCAACCTGCAAGACTTCTCGGACATCGCGAAGCTGTCCGCAGGCATCGTGTTCGACAACGACTTTGGTCGCACCTCGAACCGCCCCGTCATTCGCGGGCAGGCCAACATCCTCGGCGAGTCGGGCGTGTCCTACTTCATTGACGGCGTCTACATCGAGGGCTCGCTGGCCGACTTCGACCTCAACGACGTTGAGCGCTTCGAGATCATCAAGGGCCCGCAGAGCGCGCTCTACGGTCGCAACACCTACTCAGGCGCCATCAACATCATCACGAAGTCGCCCGGCGACACCATGACGGGCAACGTCGCGGTGACGCTGACCGACGACAACGAGCGAGAGATTTCGGCAGCCATTCGCGGCCCGCTTACGGAAACGCTGTCCGGCGGGATCTCCGTACGGCGCTTCCAGCTCGATGGCCCCTGGACCAATACATTCGACGGTTCCGATATCGGCGAGCAACGGTCGAACTCCTTTTCAGGCGTGTTGCAGTGGGAGCCCAGCGACAACCTGAGCGCCCGGTTCCGCGCCTATTACAACGACCTTGAGGACGGCCAGCCACCGCTGTTCGCCCAGGGCTCGGAGTTCAACAACTGCTTCGAAGACAACGGCAGCTTCTACCAGGGGTTGGGCCGCTACTATTGCGGCACGCTTGACCCAAGAGCGATCAACACCAACTACCTCGAGCAGGCGCCCGATGCCCGCGAGGAACAGCAGAACCTGCAGACGAGCCTCGTCGTTGACTGGCAGATTTCAGACGCGGTCACGCTGACCAGTATCACGGGCTACAACGACATCGACTCGATTCAGGTCACCGACGGCGACTACAGCCCGGGTCACTTCGAGGTTGCGAACTTCACGCCCAACGGCTTCCCGTTCGCGGGCTTCGCCGACGGGCCGCCGTTCGACTACGCCTATGCGGGCAGTATCGTCGACTTCACGTTCTCAGGCTGGGACCAGGAAGAAGACTTCTCACAGGAACTGCGCCTGTCATTTGAAGGCGAGAGAGTCAGCGGTCTGCTGGGCGTCTACTACTACGACCAGGAAAACGACAACCGCGACATCCGCGAACTGCCGTCTGACGCCTTCGCCGTCGCCGGCGCCAACTTCGGTGCTGAGTTTGCGCGCATGCTCGGCGTTTGCGCTGCGAATTTCCTCTGCGAGTCGATCGTGCCGTTCTTTGGTCCGACCATCGACGTGGGCCGCAACCGGGACCAGCTCGAGCTCACGAACACGGCGATCTTCGGCATGGTTGAAATACCGCTGTCCGACAACCTCACGTTCACGGTCGAAGGCCGCTACCAGGAAGAGGATATCGACCAGGTGGCCACGCTCCAGAACGAGGGCGGCCCTGTCGACGACATAGTGCGCTCCAGCGCCACGTTCGATGCGTTCCTGCAGCGTTACACGATCGATTACCAGGCGACGGACGACGCGCTGCTTTACGCGGTGGTTGCCACGGGCACGAAGCCCGGTGGCTTCAACGATCCGCTGGCCATTCGCGCCGGCTTGCCGACCTTCGACGAAGAAGAGGTGACCTCGGTTGAGCTCGGGGCCAAGACCACCTGGCTCGATGGTGTCCTGACAGCCAACATGGCGATTTTCTCGAACGAGATCGATGGCTACCAGCTCACACAGAATGCACGTTCAGGTGCCAACACGACCTCGGCCACGGTCAACGCCGGTGACGCGCGCATCAACGGTTTTGAGCTCGAGTCCACGTTCCGTCCTGGCGAGATGCTGACGCTCACGCTGAACTATGCATACACCGACGCTGAGTTCACGGACGGCTTCGACGAAAACCAGGGCGTACTCAACGACGTCGCCGATGACGGTCTCGTCAATTGCTCGCAGGGTGAGCAGTTCGGCAACACAGACTGCGATGTGTCGGCGTTTGGCTCGATCGACGGCAACAAGATTCCGCGTACGGCTGAGAATATGCTGTTCCTCGACGCCGAGCTGCGCGACAACTTCAATGCCGACTGGGAGTGGTTCGCCGGCTTCAACTACAGCTTCGAGTCGAGCAAGTTTGCGCAGGTGCACAACCTGGCCGAGACCGGTGATACGGGCCTCGTCGGTGCCCGGTTTGGCGTTGAGAGCGATCGCTACTCCGTGATCCTGTTCGGCCGCAACATCCTGGGTGAAGACAGCTCGCCGCTCGTGCTGCGCTACGCCGACGGCAATGCCTCGTTCCGCCGGTCTTTCGTGGGCACGGCCCGCCGCGGCGCGCACTGGGGCCTCAACTTCAACGCCCGCTTCGGCAACTGATCGCTCGCGCGCGGGGCCTCGTGCCCCGCGCTCACTTGCGACACACGCAGCGGACGGGAGTCTTGTCATGACCGTTCGCCGCCAGTTTGTCGACGGCCCCTTCGGCCAGATCCATGTACGCCGCGCCGGCACGCCAGACGCGGCGCGGCCAGCGGTCTTGTGTCTGCACCAAAGCCCCAAGTCGGGGCGTCAGTTTGTCGACTTGCTCGCGGCACTCAGTGGCGAGCGCTTCGCGGTCGCGCCCGACTACCCGGGCATGGGTGAGAGCGACCCGCCGCCCGCGGACCCGCCCGTGACGATCGCCGATTACGCGGACAGCGTGGTTGCGGTGCTCGATGCGCTCGATATTCCGACCTGTCACGTCGTGGGTCATCACACGGGGGCGCTCGTCGCCGCTGAGCTTGCGACGCGACAACCCGGGCGTGTGTTGAGCATAGTGAGCATCGCCGCGCCCGTGATTGAGGACAGCGAACTCAACGTGTTTGAGAACACCTTCGAACCCATTCCGATTGACGAGGCCGGCACACGCTACGCGACGCTTTGGCAGCGCGTGCTCGAACACCGCGGCCCGGGCATGACGCTCGAGATGTGTGCCGAGTCGATGGCGGAAAACCTGCGCGGCGGTGAGGGCTACGAATGGGGCCACCGAGCCGCATTCGCCTATGTGCCGACCTACCGTGAGCGGCTGGCGGCGCTTGAGCATCCGATGTTTGTGATGAACGTGCGTGACGATCTCTGGGAGATCACGCCGCGTGCCGACGGCTTGCTGCGCAATGGTCTGCGGCGCGACTACCCCGACTGGGGCAACGGCTTTCTTACGCTGCGGGCGGCTGAGGCCGCGATTGACATTAGCGCGTTCATCGCGCGCCACGACCCGGCATAATCCCATCATGCGCACGCTGCCTGTCCGCAATCCCCGCACGGGTCACAACGACTACGAGATGACCGTGCACGACGGTGACGCCATCGCGGTGGTGGCCGAGCGCTTGCGCGATGCACAGGTCGCCTGGCGCGATACCGGCGTCGCGGCGCGTGTCGTCGTGTTGCAGCGCTTTGGTGAAGCACTTCAGGCGCACCGGGCCGACATCGTTGCCGCACTGTCGGCGGACACAGGCCGCGTCGCGCTTGCCCACACCGAAGTCGATGGCGTGATTGGCGGCATCCACCGCTGGTGCGGTTTGGCGCCGGGACTGATCACCGAGGATCGTGCGGCACTCGAACGCATGCCCGGCATCGATATCGCGCGCGCCGTCGACCCTTACCCGTTGCTGGGCGCGATCAGCCCCTGGAACTTCCCGTTGCTGCTGTCGTTTATCGATGCCACGCCCGCGCTGCTCGCCGGCTGCGCCGTCATCATCAAGCCCAGCGAAGTCACGCCGCGATTCGCCGCGCCCGTTGAAGCTGCGATTGCCGAGGTACCTGAGCTCGCCCGTGTGCTGGCGTTCGTCACGGGCGATGGCTCGACGGGTGCGGCACTCATTCCCGAAGTGGATGTCGTCGCGTTTACGGGTAGCGTCGCCACGGGCCGCAAGGTTGGCGTGGCTGCAGCCGACGCGTTCATCCCCGCGTTTCTCGAGCTCGGCGGCAAGGACGCGGCCGTTGTGCTCGAAGGCAGCGACGTCGAGCGGGCTGCCACGGCGGTGCTTCGCGCGTCCGTGGGCGCCACGGGGCAGGCCTGTCAGTCGATTGAACGCGTATATGCGCACGCAAGCCTGCACGATGCTTTTGTCGCACGGCTGGCTGAGTTAGCCGACGCGGTGCCGCTGAGCTATCCCGATGCGGGGCAAGGCGTCCTTGGCCCCATCATTTTTGAACACCAGGCATCGCTGATCCGCGGCCATCTTGAGGACGCCGTGGCCAAGGGTGCCACCGTGCGCAGTGGTGGCAGTATTGAGGCACTCGGTGGCGGGCTCTGGTTGCGACCGACGGTGTTGTCGGGTGTGACCCATGAGATGGCGATCATGCGTGACGAGACGTTCGGGCCCGTCATGCCGGTCATGGCATTCGAGTCCGAGGCCGAAGCCATCGCGCTCGCCAACGACTCGTTGTTTGGACTGTCGGCGGCCGTGTTCGGACCCGATGAAGCCACGGCACTGCGGGTCGGTGATGCGCTTCAGGCGGGCGGTATTAGCATCAACGACGCGGGCCTCACGACGATGATTTCCGAGGCAGAGAAAAGCGCCTACCGCTGCTCGGGCATCGGTCCGTCGCGGATGGGTGCCGACGGGCTCACGCGGTTCTTCCGGCGCCGCGCCTACTACATCAACGCAGGCCCCGTGCTGCCTATCGCAGCCTACGCTGAGGGCCAACAGCAGGGAGACTGACGATGCCCACCGCACTTATCACGGGCGCCGGTCGCGGCATCGGGCTCGAATTCGCACGCCAGTACTTAGGCGCCGGCTGGCAGGTGATCGCGCTGCAACGCGCAGAGAGCGCTGCCTTGTCTGCGCTTTCGGATACAGGCTCGCTGGAAGTGCTCCTCGGTTCGCTGACCGACGAAGCCGAACTGGACCGCGCGCTGGCACCGCTCGAGGGGCGCACGATCGACGTGCTCATCCATAACGCGGGGGCGATGAACGACAAGGGCTTCGGTTTTTTTGAGCGTGCCAACTGGCACAGCATTTTCGACATCAACGTGTTCACACCGCTCGCGATTTCGGAGCGGCTCGTCGACAACGTGGCGCGCGCTGATCACGGCCGCATCGTCACGGTCTCGAGCATCCTGGGGTCGATGGAAAAGAATACGAGCGGCGGGCTCTACGCTTACCGCGCCAGCAAAGCGGCCGTGAATGCTGTCATGCGTTCGATGGCGCTCGACCTGGCTGGTCGCGGCGTCACGTGCGCGGCGCTGCACCCGGGTTGGGTGCAAACGGATATGGGTGGGCAGGACGCGACGCTGACCCCCGCCGACTCTGTGGCCGGGCTCATTCAGGTCATCAACACGCTCGACGCCGACAGCGCCGGCACACTGATCGACTGGCGCGGGCGCACGCTGCCCTGGTAGTGGTCAGTCGGTCGCAAGCAGCCGCGCGAACACGGCACGCGTGCCGGTCACGGTGCCCTTAACGCTGAACGACGTCGCGATGCGCGCGCGGCCCGCATCCCCGTAGCGACGCGCCAGTCCAGGGTCGTTACGCAGCGTGCGGACGGCCCGAGCGATCGCTGCGGCGTCGGCCACGGGCACGACGATGCCGGTTTCGCCATCCATGACGAGCTCGGCGTTGCCGCCCGTGTTGGTCACGATGCAAGGGATCGCGTAGGCCATGGCTTCGATGACAGTCTTGGGCAGACCTTCGCGTTTCGTTGAGGGCAACACCGACACGTCGGCCGCCTGAATGACGGCCGTGGCATCGCTGCGCGGGCCCAGTAACACGGCCTGGTCCTCGAGGTCGGCTTCAGCCAGCGCCTCGCCCAGCGTCGCGCGGTCCATCCCGTGGCCGACGAGCAGCAGCTTGAGGTTGTCGATGTCACTCAGTTCGCCGCAGGCGCGTACTAGGTAGTCGACGCCCTTGCGCGGCCGGTTGTTGGCCACGCAGGCCACGACAAAGTCGTCCTCGTCAAGCCCGAGCGCGTCGCGCGGCAGCGCCGCATCTGTGTACCAGCCGAGGTCGTGTCCCTTGTAAACCGTGGTCACGCTGACGCCGGGTCGCACCATGGGCTTCAGGAAATCCGTCACGGCGTTGGCGACGCCGATAATCGCGTCGACGCGCGGGTGCAGGTGGGTCAGGTAGGCCGCGGGGTCCCAGCGCGACAGGTTGCCCGTCTGGCCGCGATACGAAACAAGCCTGGCGCGGCGGCCGCGGCAGGCGAACGCGGCGTTGCAGATTGCTTTGTTGTTGAAGGCGTAGACGATGTCGACGTCGCGGGCGTCGATCTCGCGACGGATGCGCCGGATCGACTCGCGCGCCCATTTTTTCCTCGGGTGGTAGTCGATGATGTTGATGCCCGCGTCGCGCATCGCCTGCGCGCAGGGCGAGTCGCCCTGGGTCATCACGTGCATCTCGACACCCGCGTGCGCCAGGCCGATGAACGAGGCGGCTTCAGGCCGCACGCTGACGAGCGTGTCGGCGTGAGAACTGATCGCGAGCACGCGCATCAGCGCATCCAGATGAGGTCGGTGTGTTTCTCGTCGCCGGCCAATGCGTCAATGTCTGCCGCCACGGCCTGGCCGTTCACGAGACGCTGTGCGGTGAAGCCGAGCCCGCGCATGAAGTGCAGCAGCGCGGCGGGTTCGATGCCACCCGCGCGCATGTAGCGTGGCGAATACTCAAACACCACGAGCGGGCAGCGCGCGAGCATCTCGGGCGCGCCGCGCAGGGCGACGAGCTCAAAACCCTCGATGTCCATCTTCACGGCGCGCGGTGTGCGGCCTGCGAAGTCAGGCTGTGCCAGCAGGTCGTCAAGGCGCGCAGTGGCCACGGCCACGCTGCCGCCTTCGTTGATGGGCAATAAGGAATGGCGCCCCAGGTTGTTGCTGCCGAACTGGTGCAATGCCGCGCCTTCATCGTTGTCGGACAGCGCGAGCTGGAACGGCTGCACGGCGTTGGCCGTGTTGCGCCCGATGTTTTCGGTCAGCAAGCCGAAGTTGCGCGGGTCGGGCTCGAAGGCCAGCACGCGCGCGTCGGTGCCTTTGCACAGCTGCGCGAAGTGCATGGCGTACCAGCCGATGTTGGCGCCAATGTCGATGATGAGGTCGCCGTCTTGCGGCGCGACCGCCTGCATGAGCCAGGCCGTCATTTCGGGCTCGTGGCGCCCGTACTTGTAAAGGTGACGGCCCACCACGTCTTCAGTCTTGACCCGGAACTCGAGCCCGTCGGCGCGCGCGGTCAGGTACTCGCGGCGCAACACGAAGCGATTCAGGACGTAGCTCAGGGAACGCAGGGCAGACATGTCGGCTCAGGTCGTGGTTCAGGCGCCCGCTAGGGTACTGCAAGCACCCGTGGGGTGACAGCAGGCTATACTCGCGCCAGTTCCCAACGCGCACCGAGCCGCATGTCGACAGTCCCCGTATCCGCCGTGATCATCGCCGCCAACGCGGCTGAAACGATCGACGCCTGTCTTGACAGCTTGTCGCGTCTCGTTGAGGTCGTCGTGTATCTCAACGGCAGCACCGACGACACGGCGGCGCGCTGCACTCAGTACCCCAACGTGCGTCTGCACGAGGGGCCGTTCCTCGGCTTTGGGCCGACGAAGCAGGCCGCTGTCGATCTTGCGCGGAACGACTGGGTGTTCTCGATTGATACCGATGAGCAGGCCACGCCCGAGCTCATCGACGCCATCGCGACGTTGGCGGCGGGCCCCGCGACGACCACGGGCGACGTCATTCGCTACAACCGGTTTTGCGGCAAACATGTCACGCGTGGTGGCTGGGGCAACGACCGGCTACTGCGTGTATTCCACCGCGGCCATGCACACTTTAATGACAAGCCTGTGCACGAGAAGGTCGAGCCTGATGCGGGCGTCGACACGGTGCTGCTCAACGGTGTGCTTTGGCATGACGCCGTGCTGAGACTCGACCAGTTCCTTAAGAAGGCCTCGACCTACTCGGAGATCGCCGCCGAAGCTAAACGTGACCAGAAGGCACCGCATCCGTTTGTCGCATTCCTGCGAAGCCAGTTTGCGTTCTTCCGGAGTTACGTTTTGCAGCTCGGCTTCCTGGCTGGCTGGCGCGGTCTCGTGATCGCGTTTGGACGTATGACCGGTACGTTTTTCCGCTACGCGAAACGCTACACAAAATCGCGCGGCCTGGAACCCTAGAGGTGGCGACATGGTGCTGACGACACAACTGCGACGCGCGCTAACCGTTGCAGGGCTTGCCCTTGTGACCGCTTGCGGTGCTGGTGCGGCCGATCCCGATCCCGAACCCGCGAGCGAAGCAGAGCGTTACACCTACGAACGCGCCACGCGCGACGGCATCGGCAAGTACTACATGGGCCGTGAGGTGTCCCAGGTCATGGGCCACCTCGCCGCGGGTTGGCTCGAGCGCCGGGGTCGCCTGGCCGAAGAGCGAACGGACCTGGTCATTCAGAACCTGCCGCTAGAACCCGACAGCGTCGTCGCCGACATCGGGGCGGGCAGTGGCTACTTCACGTTTCCTGTCGCCGCGCGAGTCCCCGAAGGTCGCGTCATCGCCGTCGACATTCAGCCTGAAATGCTGGCCATCGTCGAAGCCCGCCGCGAACAAATGGGTACGAGCAACGTCGACACCGTGCTTGGCACGGTGGAGAGCCCGAATCTCGAGCCCGGCAGCATCGATCTTGCGTTCATTGTCGATGCCTACCATGAGTTCTCGCACCCCTACGAGATGGGGACGGCCATTGCGGCGGCCTTGAAGCCCGGCGGGCGGTTGGTGCTTATCGAGTACCGCGCCGAAGACCGCGCTGTGCCGATTAAGCCGCTGCACAAAATGACCGTGGACCAGGTGCGCAAGGAAATGGTCGCGCTGGGGCTCGAGTTCGAAGCCAACCGCGACTTCCTGCCGCAGCAGCACTTTCTCGTCTTTCGGCGCCCCGCACGCTGACTTAGGCCGGGGCCAGTACTTCGACCGCTAGCCCAGCCGGTGAACGGAACCGCAGCAGCACGCCATGGCCGTCAATGAGGTCGACGTCGTCGTGGCGTTCAAACGCCATGTCTGACAGACGCGCGTAGATCGGTGCCAACGAATTCGTGTGGTAGCGCACCTGGAGGATGCCCGTCGCCGGCGCCTGTGCGCGTGAATACAAGTTCACGCCATCGGTGCCGCCGTACTCAATGATCTCGAGCTGCCCGAAGGGCGCGTCGGCATCGCCCCAGATGCTGACGTCGAGCGTCGCACCTCGCGGCAGGCCGATCATGGCTTCGATTTCGGGGCCACTCAGGATGTGGTCGCTGAGTTTGCCGAGGCCAAGCACGTCGCGCGCGAACGCCTGCTCGGCGCGCGCATCGGGCACCGTGATGATGAGCGGCCCGACGGCGCCAAAGCCCGCCGGCGTCACCGGTCGCGGTGATCCCACCACTTCGAGTAACACGACGTTGATGGCGTCGTGCGCGGGCATGTGCAGTTCGCGGAAGCGCGTGCCATCGGGCGCGACGACTTCGCTGTGTTGTTCCGTGCGGAATTTGTGACCGGCGGCGCGGAGTGCGGCTTCTTTGGTGGGCAGGTCGTCGACATAAATATCGAGGTTCTTAGGCGCCAGGTCGAAGGTGTTGGCGCCCTCACGCACAGGCGGCGCGGGTTCCGGAAACTCGACGAGGTGCAGCCGGCCTTCGGTCTGCCCCTGGGTTTCGAGCAGTCGCTGGCGACCGATGGCTGAGGGGGGCAGTCGCCAGAGCGCGGCCAGCGCTGCGTCGCCCGGTTCGCGCTCGGCGACCGTGGTCAAACCAAACGTGTCGCACCAGAGCGCTTCTGCCTCGGCGAGACTGGCGACACCGACGGTGACAGTGGACCAGGACTGCATCGGGGGACTATTGCATTGATGCGGGGGCGTTGCATCAGGAGATTGCCGCGGTCGCTACGCGGCCTCGCAATGACGGATGGGGCGACTGCGCGGCCTCGCGATGACGGAACGAAACGTCATTGCGAGCCGGCGGAGCCGGCGCGGCAATCTCCCAACGCGCCTACCACCGTATAATCCGCGTATGACCGACACCCCGACCGCGCTCTGGCAGCCCGACGCCACGTCGCGCGCCAATGCCAACGTCACGCGATTCGCAGCCGCGCTGGGCGACGACTACAACGGCCCGTCAGACGACTACGCGGCCCTCTGGCAATGGTCCGTTGACGACCCGGGCCGGTTCTGGCGCGCGCTTGCGCGTCACTACGACGTGCTGCCAGAAGATCAATGTGCCCCGGCGCTTGCCGATGCCACGATGCCGGGCGCGCAGTGGTTTCCCAACGCAACACTCAACTACGTCGATGTCGTCTGGCGCCACGCGGGGCGTGATGGGCCAGCCGTAGTCTGCCAGCCCGAGTCGGGCGCGCTTGTCTCTCTGGGATGGGCCGAGTTGCGGCGCCAGGCCATGGCGCTCGCCAATACCTTGCGCGGGCTCGGCGTTGCGCGCGGCGACCGTGTTGTGGCGTACCTCAATAACGTGCCCGAGTGCATCGTCGCATTTCACGCGGTCGCTGCACTGGGCGCCACCTGGTCCGTGTGTTCGCCCGACCTGGGTGCGCAAGGCGTGCTGGATCGTTTTCAGCAGATCGAGCCCAAGGTGCTTATCGCCTGCGATGGCTACCGCTATGGTGGCCGCGACTTCGCGCGCGCCGATGTGGTGGCCGAGCTGGTGGACGGCCTGCCGACGCTCGCGGGACTCGTCACACTCGAACGCATTGGTGGCACTACGATCGAAAGCGTCGCGCCCACCGACGCGCGGCCCTTCCAGCGTGCGGACTGGCAGACGGCCATCGCCGGTGACGCCCCGTTCACGGCTGAGCCCGTCCCCTTCGATCACCCGCTCTGGATCGTCTACTCGTCGGGTACGACAGGTAAGCCCAAGGCCATCGTGCACGGCCATGGCGGCATCGTGCTTGAGCACCTGAAGCAGGTCGGCCTGCAGCTTGACCTGAATCCCGGCGACCGCTTCATGTGGTTTTCGAGCACGGCCTGGATGATGTGGAACTACAACATCGCGGGTCTGCTCATGGGAGTCACGGTGTGTCTTTACGACGGCAACCCGGGCAAGCCCGACCTCAATCGGTTGTGGCAGGTCGTTGATGCGCTCGACATCAATTTCTTTGGTGCGGGTGCCGCGTACTTTGAGGCCTGCAAGAACGCCGGACTGATGCCGGGCTCAACGTTCGAGCTCAAACACCTGCGTGGCATGGGCTCGACAGGCTCGCCCCTGGCGCCCCACGTGTTCGACTGGATCTACGAGGCGGTCGGCAGCGATATCTTTTTGTCGTCGATTTCTGGCGGCACGGACTTTGCGACGGCCTGCGTCGGCGGGGCGCCCACAGTGCCGGTGTGGCGCGGCGAGATCTCGTGTCGGTCACTGGGCTGCGCCGTCGAGGCCTGGGACGAGGCGGGCAACGCCGTCACGGACACCGTTGGCGAGCTCGTGATCACCGCGCCCATGCCCTCGATGCCGCTCGCGTTTTGGAATGACGCTGAGGGTACGCGTTACCGAGACGCCTATTTCGATACCTATCCAGGCGTCTGGCGCCATGGCGACTGGATTCTGATCAACGCGCGCGGCAGCGCCGTGATCTACGGTCGGTCCGACTCGACAATCAATCGCCAGGGCATCCGCATGGGCACCGCCGAGCTCTACCAAGTGGTCGAGGCGTTGCCCGAGGTGCTCGACAGCCTCGTCGTCGATCTCGAATACCTGGGCCGCGATTCCTACCTGCCGCTGTTCGTTGTGCTGGCCGAGGGCGCCGCGCTTGATGACGCCCTCATCGCTGCGATTCGTGCGGCCGTTCGGACCGGCTTGTCGCCGCGTCATGTCCCCGACGACGTTTTTGCCATCACCGACGTGCCGCGGACCTTTTCGGGCAAGAAAATGGAAATCCCCGTGCGTCGTTTGTTGCTGGGCAAGGCGGCGGGCGAGGCCATCAACCGCGACACGATGGCCAACCCCGAGAGCATCGACTGGTTCATCGCGTTTGCGACGCAGCTGGCCGCCGGCCGGGACTGACGCCCCGCGCATGTCGCAAAACGTAAAACACGCGCGTAGCGTTACGGATTCTGCGACGCGTGCCACCTGCCCGGGCGTTAAGGTTGCGCCAGCCCTTCTGTCTCGGAGAACGTCGCCATCGAACTGACCTGGCCCAGCGCGCTGTTGGCAATGACGCTTGCCAGCACATTGACCTGCGTTGCCGTGCTCTGGTTTGCGAGCCCGGAGCGGCGTTCCGTGGCCTGGTTCGCAGCCTTCGTGCTCGCGATCCACGCGGGCAACACGTCGATGATCATCGGCTTCGCCGGGGCCTACGATGTCTGGCCTGGGCTGACCTTTCTGCCGGTCGACCTCACACCGTTGCTGGGCCCGTTGCTCTGGCTGCACGCGCGCACGCTCATGCTGGAGTCAGGCGCGCGTGGTCACCTCTGGTGGTTGGCACCTGGTGTCGCCTACTGGCTCTACCAGCTCTGGGCGTTCACAGCACTCGGCGACTACCGCAACAAATGGGCGTTCAACGACGCCTGGCACGAGCCTTACATTCTGCCCGCTGTGTTTGCCGTTAGCCTGGCGCTGGGCATCGGGGCGCTCGTGGGCTGTTGGCGGCTGCACCGGCGCTATGCCGAGTGGCTCGCGGCGCGGCGCAGTGACGACCACGACTTCCGCCCCGTCTGGCTCGTACATCTCATCGTGGCCGCGGCGGGTTACGGGGTGCTGTCGGCCATCGAATACGGTCTCGATGCGCTGCTCGACTACAGTTACTACGATCGCTTCTGGGTCGACTTTGCGGCCATGTGCGTGGTCTTCGTGATCGCGGTCGAGGCGCTTGTGCACATGCAGCGGCGCTACCCCAAGATGCCTGCGATCGTGTCTCTGGCTGAGCCCGAGCCGGTCGCCAGCGCCGAGCCCCGCGACTGGGACGCGGAGGGCGCGCGGCTGCGCGAGACGGTTGAGCGCGAGCGCTGGTATCTCGAACCGGGCCTGTCACTGCGGCTCGTGGCCCGGCGTATCGGCAGCAATCAGAGCTACGTCTCGCGGGCACTGAACAAGGGTCTGCAACAGAACTTCAGCCAGTTCGTGAATGGCATGCGCGTAGCCCACGCCCAACGGCTCATCGCCGAGCGCGACGCGAGCCTGGTCGACGTGGCGCTGGCGGCGGGCTTCGGGTCCAAGGCCAGCTTCAATCGGGCCTTTCGCCAGCACACGGGCATGACGCCCAGCACCTGGCGCAACCGACGCGCCTCCTGAAACGTCTCAATTCTTGTAAGCCGCTGAACAATATCGGTTTTGCGTCGATCGCGTCGCGGCCGCACGGCAATCTGCAGGTTGACCTCAACCGGAGACGCCAACCATGCCACGCCTGCTGACCCCCCTTGTTCTGCTTGTATTGACGCTGCTCACCTCGGCTGCCGAGGCGCGCCAGGGCCCCATGCTGACGCCCGAACAGGTCGCCCGAGACGTGGCGCTGGCTAAAGAGGCCTACGACCGGATACACCCCGGCTACACGCGCTACGCCGATGCCGCGACGCTCGATGTGGCCTGGCAGCAGGTCATCGATGACGCCGAAGCGGCGGGTGGCCTGTCGACGGGTGACTTTTATCTCGGCGTGCAGCGGGTGCTCACAATCATTCGCTGCGACCACACCAAAGCCGAGCTGCCCAAGTCGCTGGCGACGCGTCGCCGCGAGCAGCCCACCTACCTGCCGTTTCAGTGGGTGCTCGTGGAAGGGCGCGGGTTTGTGACGGTTGCCGCTGACGCAACAGGTCTCGAACGCGGTGACGAGATTCTCACCATCGATGGCCGGCCGCTGACTGAACTCGTGGGCGAGGTCGCGCCCTACATTCCCGTTGACGGCTACACGGACTGGGCGCGCCGCGGCGGCATCGCCACCTCGCGCGAATTCATGGGCGGCGCTGTCGATCATTTCGGTGATCTGCTCTGGGACAACACGCCGACCGTGATGCTGACGGTGACCAACAACGACGGCGAGACGCGCGAGATCACGGCCGACCGGTTGACCTTTGGCGACTGGCGCGCGCTTGATGCGGGCACGGGCCCGGCGGCCAACTTCGTCGATGCCGTGACTTTCGAGCCCGTCGGCGACAACGCCGGCTACCTGCGCATCGATACGTTTGTGAACTACCGCCGGCCTGTCGACCCCGACGACCTCTACGGACCCATCTTTAAGCGCATGGCCGATGAGGGGCGCGACACGCTGATCCTCGACCTCAGAAACAACGGCGGCGGGTCCAACGACGCCTCGAGCCGGCTCGTCGCACACCTGCTCGATAAGCCTGCGCAAATGAAAACTGACGTGCGCGTGAAGACGCTAAACCTCGATGGCTTGCGTGAGCATCTGTCGACCTGGGACAAACGCGCGCTCAACCCGTGGCGCATCATGTTTCGCAAGAACCGCGATGGCAGTTATTCATTCCGGGGCTGGGCCACGGACGAGACTGACCGCATCAAACCGGCACGCCATGCGTTCGCGGGCAAATTGCTGATCCTCACGAGCGACGAGAATTCATCGGGCAGCACCAACGTGATCGCCGTCCTGGCGGGGCTGGGTCGCGCCACGCTCATCGGTGAGCCCACGGGCGGCAGTGCTGAAGGCACGACGGCGGGCATCCTGTTTACGCTCACGATGCCTGAGAGTGGCATCCGCACCCGCATCCCGGCGATCCGCGACTACAACAACGTACCGAGTTTCGAGCCGGGTCTCGGGGTCACGCCCGATATCGAGGCCACCATGACCGCCGCCGATTGGCTTGCCGGCAATGATGTCGCGCTGAATGCCGCGAAAGCCTACGTCGCGCGTTAGTCGATGCCGAGCTCGCCCAGAGTGTCGCGCAATGCGGCATTGAAGCGCTCGGGTGCCTCGAGCTGCAGAAAGTGGCCGACGCCGTCGAGGATCGTGGCATCGAAGTCGGCGTATTGCCGGTTGGCCTCGGTGCGCGTCGCCGGTGTCATGCCACCGGCCGCGGCATTGATGGCGCGCACGGGCACACCGGCTTCGCGAAACCAGGCGGTGGCGTCGATCTCGGTGTAGTTGGCGAACAGGCCGATGCCGACCTCGGGGCGTGATGCTGCGCCCTCGGCCGCGATCCAGGCCGCAAGCTCAGGGTCGATCTGCGGGCCGGCCATGCCGGTGAATATGCCCGTCATGCTGCCCGCGTAGTCGGCGCTGAACGCGGCGATGGCGGGTGCGGCCTGTGCTTCGGTATAGCGGATCTCCGCGTCGTGAAGTGAGTCGGCCGCGATGACCACAATCGCGCGGCCGTCGAGTTTAGCCGCGGCACGCAGCGCGACCAGGCCGCCCATCGAGTGGCCGATGAGCACAATGCGCTCAAGCTCCAGTGCGTCGGCCACGGCTGCCACGTCGGCGCCGTAGTCGCCCACGCGCCAGGGCTCGCGGTCACCACTCGATTGGCCGTGACCGGGCAGGTCGAGGGTGACCACCGTGTAGTCAGCCGAGAAGGCGTCGATCTGTTCGCGCCAGAACGCGCTGTTGCACGACCAGCCGTGGATGAACACGAGTGCGGTGTCGCCGGAGCCCGCACGCGACCAGGCGATCGCGGCACCGTCGTTGGCGCGCGCCTCGCCGCTTGGGGGCGCCGGTGTCAACGCGCACGCGGCGAGGCTCGTAATGACTCCGAGCGCAGCAAGAATCCGAACCCCCTGACGCATGACGACTCCCCCGATGTGACCTGTGACGCTATTAAGCCGTCTGCGGCCGGCGCCCACAACCCGTGATCGTTTCGTGAACGTTTACTGCAAGACTGGCGCGCCAGATCAGCCTCGAGACGTGTCATGACGCACTCACCCGGGCCCGATGCCCGTCATAAATCGGCCGACCCCAAGGTCTCCTACATCGATTTCGGTGGCTCGGAGGCGACGCGCGTCGTGACACGAAAGCGAATTCTGCTCATTGAAGACGCGACAGACATCGCCGAGCTTGTGGCGTTGCACCTCCGCGATCAGGGCTTTTCGGTCACGCACACGGCCGACGGTGCCAACGGCCTGGAGCGCGCCGCTGCGGGTGGCTGGGATCTCGTGATCCTCGATCTCATGCTGCCCAACGTCGATGGGCTCGAAATCTGCAAGCAGCTGCGGGCCAACGGCGACGCCACGCCGCTGATGATCGTGAGTGCCCGCTCGACGGAACTCGACCGCGTGCTCGGACTTGAGCTCGGTGCCGACGACTACGTGGTCAAACCGTTCGGTGTCATGGAGCTCGTGGCGCGCGTCAAAGCGCTGTTCCGACGCGTCGGTGCGGCGCTAGCCCAGGAAGAGCGCGGCGACACGTTGCGGGCGGGTGCACTCATGGTCGACACGTCGCGCCGCGGTGTGCGGCTGGGCGAGCGCGACATCGAGCTCACACCCCGCGAGTTCGACCTGCTTGAGGCCTTTATGCGTGCACCTGGGCGTGTGTTCAGGCGCGCCGAGCTGCTTGACCGCGTCTGGGGCCACGGCTTCGACGGTTACGAGCACACCGTCAACACGCACATCAATCGGCTGCGCGCCAAAATCGAACCGGACCCCGCCAATCCCGCCTACATCGTCACGGTGTGGGGGGTGGGCTACAAACTCGGTGCCGCGGCATGAACGCGCCGCTGCACTTGAAGTTCGCCTTTGGCTTCACGGCTTTGCTCGTGGCCGTCGGTGCCTTGTTCTACTGGGCCGAAAGTGCGAGCAGCGAGCGCTACCACCTCGAACTCACGCAGCGGCTCAACGCCCCCATCGCCATGTATGTTGCCGACAGCGCGCCACTGATTCGGGACGGCGCACCGGATGAAGCGGCGCTGCGCGTGCTTGCCGAGCGCGCCATGATCGTGAACCCGAGCGCCGAGATTTACCTGCTCGACACGATGGGCCGCGTGTTATTTCCGACCCCGGCGCAGGACGCGCTTGACCGCGTCGACGTCGCGCCTGTCACGTCACTGGTTGCGGGTGAGGCGCGTCTGCCCGTGCTCGGCGACGACCCGCGTGGCACCGGCACGCAGCGCGTCTTTTCGGCGCACCCGGTTACCGAATCCGGTGCGCTGGCCGGTTATGTCTACGTGATTCTCGGCGGCACGGCCTATGAGGCCACGGCCGCCGCTGTGGCGGGCGGTTATCAGCAGCGCATCGTCATCGCGGCCATCGCGCTGACGCTTGCGGGTGCGCTGGTCACGGGCTGGGCCTTGTTTCGGCGCGTGACACGGCGGCTCGGTCGGCTGACGGCCAAGGTCGATGCGTTTCGGGCGGACGGCAATTCTGGCCCCAATCCGGTCGATGACAGCGATGAGCTCACACGGCTCGACCGCGCGTTCGACACCATGTCCGAGCGCATTGTGGGCCAGGTCCGCCAGCTTCGAGACGCGGATCGCCTGCGTCGCGAGCTCATTGGTAACGTCTCACATGATCTGCGCACGCCACTCGCATCGATGCGCGGCTACATCGACACACTGGTGATCAAGGACGCGACGCTCGATGCCAGTCAGCGCCGCGAGCTGTTGGCCACGGCACAGCGCAACGCCGATCGCCTGAGCACCCTGGTCGGCGATCTGTTCGACCTGAGCCGGCTCGATGCGGGCAGTATCACGCCGCAGCCTGAACCGTTCTGCCTCGCGGAGCTGGCCAACGATGTGACGCAGGAGTTTGCGCTGCGCGCCCGCGATGCCGGCATCGCGCTACGCGTGGCGCCGCCCGAGGCGCCCGTGACCGTGCTGGCCGATATTGGGCTCATCCAGAGGGTGCTCGAAAACCTCATCGACAATGCCCTCAAGCACACGCCCGACGGCGGGCGCGTCGACATCGTCGTGGAGCCGCACGTGACGCGCTGCGCCATCGCCGTGGCTGACACGGGCAGTGGTATCGACAGCGCCCATCTGCCGCACGTGTTCGACCGCCATTACGCTGTGCCTGGCAGGGCGGGCAAGGCCTCTGCCACGGGGCTGGGGCTTGCCATCGTCAAGAAGATCCTCGACCTGCACGAGGCTCCGGTCACCGTCGACAGCGCTCCCGAGCGGGGTACGGAGGTGCGGTTCGATTTACCCGCGGCGGCCTGAAACCCCTCCAGAACACGGCTAATCCGGCGCTCGCGCCGGCAACTGCTATACTGACAGACCGCCCGCTTGGGCACCTCGGCTCCGCAACCGAATTACTGTCATGCACCAGCTCACCGGTCTCGACGCGTCGTTTCTTTACCTGGAAACGACCAACACGCCGATGCACATCGGCAGCCTTTGTATCTACGATCAGTCGACGGCCCCCGGCGGGCACGTGCGCTTCAAGGACATCCTGTCCTTTTATGAGCAGCGACTGCACCGGGCACGTGTGTTCCGGCAACGCCTTGCCCGCGTGCCGATGTCGCTCGACCACCCGTACTGGATCGAGGACCCGGACTTCGATCTCGAATTCCACATTCGGCATATCGCGTTGCCGCAGCCTGGTGACTGGCGCCAGCTTTGCATCCAGGCCGCGCGGCTGCATGCCCGTGCGCTCGATATGAACCGCCCACTGTGGGAGGTGACGGTCATCGAGGGCCTCGACGCCGTCGATGGCATTCCGCCGGGCAGCTTCGCTGTCGTGAGTAAGATTCACCACGCCGCGATTGACGGCGTGTCGGGCGCTGAGATTGCTGCTGCGTTGCATGACCCGACGCCCGACGCCGAGGTCAACGACGACACGGGCCGCTGGGTACCTGAGCGCGAGCCCACGGGTCTTGAGCTGCTCGCACGCACGGCGCAGCGCACGGCGACGGGCCCCGTTCGACTCGCTCGCACAGCGGCGCGCGCGCTGCCCTCGCTCGGGCGGCTCGCCGGTGGCATGGCCACGAAACAGATCAAGCCGACGCCCCCGGTGCCGCGCACACGCTTCAACGACAACGTGTCGCCGAATCGCGTGTTCGACGCGGTGGCGTTCAAGCTCGATGACATCAAGGCCATTAAGAATTCACGCGAAGGCATCAAGCTCAACGATGTCGTTGTCGCCATCTGCGGCGGCGCACTGCGCAAGTACCTGCAGGCCAAGCACGAGCTGCCCGAAGAATCCCTCGTGGCCATGGCGCCTATGTCGATTCGCCCGCAGGACAAGATGCGCGCCGAGGGCAACCTCGTTGCGGCCATGAGTCTGCCTGTTCGCAGCGACATCGAAGACCCGGTCGAGCGCCTGCTGGCCGTTCACGAAGGCAGCGACAACGCCAAGAAGATGACCTTTACGCTGGGGCCCGACCTCATGGCAAGCGCGGCGGACTTCCTGCCTTCGACGGTGGCCGGTCTCGCCGTGCGTGCCTACGGCCGCATGCGCATGGCCGAGTCCGTGAAACCGGTGTTCAACACCGTGATCAGTAACGTGCCCGGTGTGAACGTCCCGCTGTACTCGATGGGTTCGAAGATGGTCGCCAACTTTGGCATGGGCCCCGTGGTGCACGGTGTGGGCCTGTTCCACCCCGTCGTCAGCTACAACGGCATGATCGCACTCAGCATCGTGGCCTGCCGCGAGATGATGCCGGACCCGGCCTTCTACATGTCGTGCCTGCAGGAATCGTTCGACGAGATGTACGCGGCCACGGTTGGGGCGGCAGCGAAAAAACCTGTCGAGAAACCGGTTGAGAAGGCTGTCGAAAAGCCTTCAGCAAAGCCTGCCAAGAAGACGGCAGCGAAGCGCAAGACGAAAAAGAAATCGGCCAAACCGAAGGCACCCAAAGCAGAGGCCAAGCCGAACGAGTCGAGTGCACCCAAGTCTGCATCCGTGACGCCGCTCAACGGCGACACGCGGCCGGGCGCTGACTGAGTTTGAGGGGGTGGCGGGGTGACCCGCTGCCCGAACCGCGAGCACGTCCACTCGCGGCCGGGCCTGCCTGGGGGGTTTGGTTTGCCGACGCGAGACGTACGTTCAGATGACGGGGGGCGTACCTTTAGGTGGCGTCCCGCGCCGGCAAGTCGGTGCGGCAATGCTGCCGCCTGTCTCTACTAGAGCAAGCGACGTGCCAACTCTCTGAGGCCCGCCCGATAATCCGATTTTGTCATGAGTTTCAGCCGCTTGGCTGTTGCCGCCCTGGACGGCAGGCGGGCGCGCACAGGCGCGTTTCGGCACGCCATGGTGCAGTGCGGTTTGCGGGCGCACCGCCGTGGTGCAGGGGGCGCTTACCGTCCTAGAAACCGCCCGAGCTGCTGAAGCCGCCGCCCCCGAAACCGCCGCCACTGCCGAAGCCACCGCCGCCGAAACCACCGCCCCCGCCGCCGCCGCGCGGGAAGCGGATTTTGACGCCCCTCGGCAGGCCGCCCGAGGTCATTTTGGGCGGGCGCTTGAAGCGCTGTGCGTGACGGATGGCACGCCACAAGCCGTCGCTCGTGACGAGTCCCGCCAGGAAGCCCGAGAGCATGTCCTCAATCTCGCGGCGGTCGCGAATGCGGCTGTGGGGTGAGTCAAAGCGCTTCGACTTGTAGCGCCGCCGAATGGCGGAGAGCGAGTCCACGCGTCGCGCGCGCTTGGCGTGCAGGTCACGGTGGTCTTCGAGATAGCCGCCTAGTTCCTCCTGCTCTTCGAGCAAGGCCTCGAGCGAATCGACGAGGTCGTCGTCCTCGATGGCGGGTGTCATCAGGGCTTCGCGGCGCAGCTCCCCGATGGGCTCCGCGCGCATGGCCTTGTCGAGCAGTGCCATGGCTTCAGCCCAGTGCGGGTCGCGGGCCTCGGCAAATGCGTCGCGTTCGGCGTAGAGCGTGTTCAGTGCCGACTCGTTGGCGTCGATCGTGTTGTCGATGTCGTCGCAACGCGCTTGCGCCGACTCGAGTGCGTCTTCCAAAGGCTCAGCGCCCGCAGTGAGGTCGGCGTCGCGTTCGAAGTCGGACAGGGTCTCCGCGGCGGTTTCGGCAGCCGCTTCCATACGCGCTGTGTGCGCACGGAGCCGTCGCGGGATCTCCGTGAGTGCGTAGTACTTGCGGCGCGCTGGTTCGTAGCGAATATGCCGCGCCACGAGCCGGTCAAAGAAGCGCGCAATGAGATTGGCGCGGTAGTCGGGCGTGCCGTAACGGCGTGACCAGAGATAGGCGAACAGCGGGTCAGCATCGAAGGGCTGGCGCTTGTCGTCGCGGCGCGCTTCGGCCTCGGCGGTCTTGGCCGCCGCGTTGGCTGCTGTCTCGATCGCCTGTTGCACGTCGGCGACGCGCTGCTGGTAGCTTGAATCTGCGCCGAGCTTTGTGTCGACGTCGTCGAGCAGTGCGTCCAGTGCGAGCGCTGCCTCGTCGCGCGTGGTTGCCGCGCGCTCTCGCTCAGCCTCGTGATCGGCCAGTTCGGCTTCTGCGCGATCGATGCGGGTATTGAGCTCGGCCGCGCTCGCATCGCGGCGGTCGAGAATGGCCGCCGCCTGGCGTTCGGCGCGCGACATCGACTCGCCGAATTCGCCGTCGGCCACGTCGGCCAGGCGCAAGGCAGCGAGCTGGCGGTACAGCGAGGCCTCACGGCCGCGTGTGCGTCCGAGTGCAGCGCTGCGGCGTTGCATCTCAAGGTCGAGCGCGCGGAATGCTGTGCGGCTCTCGCCGAGTGCGCCCTCAATGGCACGCAACAAATCGCGCCCCGAACTCACCGTGGGCTCTCCCAGGTGTGGATGGCGCCGCCCGAGCGCGGCAGCGACCAGTCAATCTCGAGGTGGCCGCGCGGTTTGGCCCCCGCCGCGTCGTTCTGAATGATGCCGTCGTCTTGTTTATCGCGGCGCACGCCATTGAAGGTCGACTCGGAGACGCGCACGGCCCAAAGCGCCACGGTGCGTGTCGTGCCGTCCTCTTCAGACTCGATGGCTAGCCGCGCCGGTGTGCCCGTGGTGTCGACGGCTTCCACAACGAGGTAGTAGTTGTTAACGCGCCGGTTGTTGTTGGGCGTGCGAATGACGCCAGACAGCACGCCCGGGCGCGACACGATGCGTACTTCGAGTTCTTGTTGCAGCGTCTCGATCATGCTGCGCAGGCTCGACACGCCGGTTCTCGCCAGGCCGGCCTCGCCGCGGCTGAGGGCCGAGAGCGCATTTGACGCGGTCGTGCCGATCCGTGCGCGCGCGTCGCCCGTGGCTGCGGCCGCAAGCGCCTGGTCGCGCAGGGTCGTGATGGCCTCGGGTAGCGTTCGCAGCGCGTCGAGGCCACCCAGCGCGCGCTCGGCGTTACCGAGTTCGTTACCGGCTGTGGTCAGCAGCACACGTTGCCGCGTGAGTTGATCGCTGCGCGACTGCGCCATCGCCTTGTTCTCGGGCTCGCGGTTGCGAGCGACTTGCGCAAAGGTTGCGGCCTCGGTCAGTGCAGAGCCCGCGCTCGCCAGGCTTTGCGTCGCGTTGTCGAGCTCGGCCGTCACGGCGGCCTGTGCGGCCTGCGGCGTGCGCGCGGCCCGCTCCGTGTCGATGCGTGCGGCCAGTGTCTTGCGGCGCTCGTCAAGCAAGGTGAGTTGGCGTGTGGCGTCGGCGATGCCCGCGTCTGTGGACGAGACGAGCGTGGCCAGGCGCTTCTGCGCCGGGCGTTCCACAAAGCCGTACCAGCCGCCACCGATGACGCCCACGAGCAGTGCGACGGCGGCCAAACCCGTGCCAATACGGCCGCGGTTGATCCAGGCTTTCGCGAGCCCCGTGCCCAGGCCCGGTGGGGGTGGCGTGTAGTCGAACTGCTGTTCTTTGAGCTTGGCGACGCCTTCTGCGATCAGTGCGTCGCTGACCTCGATGCCCTGCGCGCGGTAGGCGCGACGCACGCGGTCGACGAGTGCCTGCTCTCGCGCTTCCTCGCCCAACGCCTCCGAGACGACTCGCTGCTCGTGGCGCAGCGTGTCGATCACGTCCATGGCCAGCAGGACGTCGCCGAGGCCGACGTTCTCGTCGACCGGCACAGGGGCGGGGGTGTTCACGGGTCGGTCAGTCCGCCTGCAGCGTCAGGCCCTGGCCGCGGTTGGCCAGCTCCGTCATGCGCCGCTTGCCGTCCTCGACCGCGAGCCGCACTT
>JBCCBB010000161.1:0-3289 GCA_039814545.1 Pseudomonadota bacterium | reverse complement strand
GTGCAGTGACCAGTAGTCATTGATGTAGTAGGTCGCGCTGGCCTCGATACCGAAGGCCTCCGTCGACTGGGTCGTCACCTCTTCGATGATGTTGCCCGGGTTGTTCGGGTCGTTCACGAAGTCAACGTTGCGACGATCATCCAGCGTTGTGTAGAACAGCGCCGCGTAAGCGTCCCAGTTGTCATGCTCGAACTTCACACCGGCTTCGATAGTGTCGATGATCTCCCCTTCGTAAGACGCGAGTTGGCCGTTGTTAAACGGAACGCTTCGAATCTGTGGGAAGAAGAAGCCGCGCGAGGCATTGGCGAACAGGTTGGTCGTGTCGTTGAGGCGGTACAGCGCACCGGCCGAGAACGCCCATTCCGTAGCACTCACGGTGTCGGCTGTCAGGGAACCATTCGTGAAGCTCACATTTTCGAGCGCGTCATTCACGAGCGGGTCGTTGGCAAGCTGGAACGAACTGGTGTTGAACTGCCGGACATCACCGTCAAGACGCTCAACGCGCGCACCGAAGTCGAACGACCAGTCGTTCATCTCGATCTGATCGGCGATGTAGAACGCCGTGCGGCTGGCACTTCGATCGCGGTTGCCCACAAGACCATTGGCGTTGGCGAGCCCGTTGACCACCCACTGGTAGGTCGAGCCGGCCGCGGCAATCAGGTTGCCCTGGCCCGTGCCGTCATCAACGACATCATCGAGCGTGACATTGACCAGACGCGGCGCATTGCTGAACTCACCGAGGTAGGTGGTGATGTAGTTGATGTCGTCGGCCTGCGAGTCCGAGAAGAAGGCGCCGATCGTGATCGCGTGCTCGGCATCGCCGATGGTGAGGTTGCGACCGACGCTGAACTCCGCCGAGAAGTCCGTGGCATCGCGCCAGCGGTCCAGCGTGCGGTTGCCGAACAGCAGGTAGTTGGCCGGCAGAACGTCACCGTTGTCCGCGAACGTGAACGTTGCGCCCGTGGCCACGGCGTCCAGGCCCCGGTTGGCCAGGTACTCCGCCTGCGTCTCGGGCGTGTTGGGACCGATCGCGTCACCGTCGAGGAACAGGTTGAACTGGTGGTCGTAACGCGCATAGCGAATCTTCGCGTTGAGCGTCCAGTCCTCGGTGAGGTCCTTGTCGAGCACGGCTGCAATTGACGAACCTTTAGTGACTACGCCATCGCCGATGGGCGTCGTGAAACGACCATCGGGCGTGTCGTAAGAAAGACCGACCGCGTCGACGGTGTTCATCGTGAACACTTCGTTGCCGTCGTTGCCACTCACGCGCTCGCGCGAATTGCCGTCGACAGGCAGCGGCAGGAAGAACTGCACCTTGTCGTCAATGGCCTGGCCGTACACGGTGATCGAGCCGCTGCCATCGCTGAACATGTGCTTGAGGTTGCCGCGCAACTGGAAGCCGCGGGTCTCGAGCCCGGATTTGAGTGGGCCTTCATCGACACGGTAGTAGCCCGACAGCGCGTAGTAGGTGTCCGAGCCGTCGCCACCCAGCGGGCCACTGAAGAAGTAGTCACCGCGGAAGCGGCCTTCCTCGGCCACTTCGATCTGGACGGTGCCTGTCGGATCATCGTCGCCCGTCTTGCTGATGTAGTTGACGATGCCAGCTACGGAGCCCGGGCCGAACAGGTTCGAGACACCACCGCTCACAAACTCAGAGCGCTGGATACCGAGGTCGTTTCGGTAGTAGACGTCGAAAGCCGATGAGTTCAGGCCAAATGTCGTGAACGCCGGCATGCCGTCGTAGAGCAACGGCGTGAACGAGAACTGTCCGCCCGATGGCAGGGCACGGTGGAAGACATTGGTCGCGACCTCACCACCACCGCCCTCGGCGCTGACGCCTGGCAGTTGGGTCAGGATGTCAGCCTGACTCGATGACGAGAATGACCGGATGTCTTCTTCGTTGAATTGCGTGACCGTCTGCGGTGTTTCGAATTGGGTTCGAGCAACGCTGGCACCGGTACCGGTGACCACGATCTCCTCGATGACACCGCCCTCGTCGTCCGAGTCGGATTGCGCCATCGCAAACGCCGGCAAGATCGCCACTGAAAAAGCAGCCAACCCGCGGCAGAAACGCGTGTACGTAGACATGAGAAGCCCCCCTCAATATCTGAATGTTCCCAAGCTGACAGGCCCGGAGTTCCCCGTTCTGTGGCCCCCCGGCCTGCCGTCGCCACCGTTTATGACATATTACTACCTCTTATACAACCCATAGTGAGTATTATTTGTTTGCTAATGTAACGAACGAATCGGCAGACGGGGCGGAACCCGGCTACGATGCGCGCTTTCGGGAGGAATCAAAGACGGTGCTGGAACACCCCTATCGCTCGGGCGTGCCCGATTTTTACGCCGCCAACGGTCTCAAGGGGCTGTCCCGTTCGGAGCGACGGGTTCTTGGAACGGTGGTGCGGAGCGGTGAGATCGGCCAGCCTCGGCTGGCCAAAGCGACGGGCCTCGCGCAGCAAAGCATCTCGCGCATCGTCAAAGGCCTGGTCTCTATCAATGCGCTGGCCGAGGGTGGCAAGGTCCTGAGCGGCCGACGCGGGCAGCCCGGCCAGTCCGTTCGCATCACGCCCGACTTTGCCTACACCTTTGGCGTTTCGATGATGACAGACGCCATCTCCGTCGCGCTGATCGATTTCTCTGTCACGATTCTCGACGAAGAAAAACACGACCTGCCCGCCATGACGCGCAATGCCGTGCTCGACACCGTCGAGCGCATCGTCGACGGCATGATCCAGAAGCACAACATCCCGCTCGAGCGCGTGTTCGGCATGGGCGTCAGTATTTCGGGCCGCTACATCGGCCCGAAGGCCGTCTACAACACGCCGCGTCCTCTCGATGACTGGGCGCTCATCGCCATCGACCGTTTGTTCGAGGACCGCTTCGACATGCCCGTCTGGGTGGAGAACGACGGCAATGCCGCGGCAGTCGGTGAGAGCCTCGTGGGTGTGGGCCGCGAGTACGACAATTTCGCCTACCTCTACATCGACACGTTGCTCGGCGGCGGCATCGTCATGAACCACGAGCTCATGCGTGGCACGAACGGCAACGGCGGCGAGATCGGTTTGCTATTGCCGAAGAACATCTATCAGCACCCGTCACTGGAGTCGCTCCGACAAACACTGGGCGAGTACAACGTCGAGTTTCCGGGCGTATCCGAGATGCTCCGAGAATTCGATGCAGAGTGGCCGGGCATCGATGAGTGGATCACGAAGACGCGCAGCTCGTTCTCTCTGATCTGTTCTGCACTGGCCGCCATCCTCGACCCAGAGGCCATCGTCTTCGGGGG
>JBCCBB010000179.1:0-2462 GCA_039814545.1 Pseudomonadota bacterium | reverse complement strand
CCGAGGGCCAGATCATCGGGCTCTGGGAAACCGTGTGACTGGCAGTCAGGGCTAGCCCGTATCGGCGAGTGCGGCGACCTCGCGCCAGGTCATGACGCGATTCTTGCCCGCGAGCTTGGCCTGATACATCGCAGCGTCGGCACGTCGGATCATCTCGTTGTCACTGGTGTCGGGCCGGAACCCCGCGATTCCAATCGATGCCGTCGCGCTGATGGGTTCACCCGACGCGGAAGGCACGCTGACGGCGGCGATTCGATGACGCAGGCGCTCGGCGGCAACCACCGCTTCGGTGTGGGCGCGCCCCGCCAGCAGCACGAGAAACTCTTCGCCGCCCCACCGCGCAACTTTGTCGCCGTCACGCACGGCGGTCATAAGTGCTTTCGCGACACCCACCAAGAGCGCGTCGCCAACGGCATGACCGTGCTGGTCATTCACGGTTTTGAAGTTGTCGATGTCGATGAGGCACAGCGATTTTGTTGCATCATCGCTGGCTGCAACGTCCGCAAGAAATGCATACATCTTGTGCCGGTTGTGGAGACCCGTCAGTGAGTCGGTCTCAGCGAGCACCCGCAACGAGCTTTGAGAGCGACGCGTGACCCTGAACAACTGCAACGAGATGGCTGCGAGCAGCAGCGCGGCGATTGCAAATACGCTAACAGCCACGAGCGTTGAGCGGCTCTTCTCAAGCTCGGCGCTCTGCAACGCGATTTGCTGTGCTTGCAGGTCGCTTTCATAGCGGGATTGGAGACGTGCCAGTTCCTCAGAATTAAGTTCGGTGTAGATGTCGAGGTTGAGCGCGCTCACGGTGCGCTGGAGTTCCAGTGCTGTCGCGACGTTGCCGCGGGCTTCCTCGAGGCGCGCCAGAAGATTCAGCGTCTCGACCTGCTTTGTGGGTCGCTGGGTGCGATCGGCTTCTTCGCGCGCACGCGTCAGGTAGTCCTCAGCCGAATCGAGCTCACCGCGTAAAAGGTGAGCCTCACCGAGAATAGCCAGCGCATTCTGGTACACGATGTCCGCCGGGCTTGCGTCGGCAAGCACGACCTCGGCGCGCTCGATAGCGTCATCGAGTTCGCCGCGCCGCATTTGCGCATCGGCAATACCCATACGTGCAAACAGCACGGCGTCAGGCCTGGGTGGGTCGCCGGCTGCTGTGATCGCCTCGAACTGCGCCAGTGCGGCTTCGTAACGCGCCACGGCCTGGTCGTAGTTGCCCAGATCGAAGTGCGTCTTGCCGAGGTTCATGAGTACGATCGCCTCACCGCCCAGCGCACCGGCCTCGCGGCTCAATGCAAGCGCGCGCTCATAGACTTCAAGTGCGCGATCAAACTGCTTGCTGCTGCCATGGATGGCACCCATGAGGCTCAGCAGGCTCGACTGCATGCGTTGGTCGCCGAGCTCGCGGTAGAGCGCCTCGGCGGCCACGGCGTTCTCGAGTGACCGCGTGAAGTCCGCGCGCAGATAGTGGGCGATGGCGATGAGCCGCAGCGCGGCCGCTTGCCGGGGTCTCGAGCCTGCTTCGCGGGCCGCTGCGAGCACCGCAGTGCTGATTTTTAATGATCCTGCGGCATCGCGTGGCGCAATACGTTCTGCTTCGACCAGCGGGTCTTCGGTATCGGGTTCCTGTGCATTCGCCGCGTACGACAACGCCACGAAGCACAGAACAGTGCGCACAGCCTGGCGGGCTGCGCAGATCAGATGTCGGGGGGATGTGATGGGCTTGCTCGCTGCTTCCTGCATCAAGACCCAAAAGGTTAGCAGCGCTGCGGACCCATAATCGTCAGGATATTCCGATCTTTGATAGCGCAAATACATCGTGTGGCACGATGCATTCTCCGATGTTGTGATCATGTCGCGGCGAATCCGCGCCGGGATGAAATACCGGTACCTGACAGCGGGTCTTCGTAGACAATAGTCGCGGTTCCACCCCCTGAATTGGAATGGGTCTCATGGTTCGAAGCATTTCGAAAACAGCAATGGCGGCTGCCGCAGCCCTTGTTCTGGGATATATGGGCTTTGTCGGTTATCTCTACGCGGCGCAGGAGTCGCTGATCTTCAACGGCCACGTGCTGCCGGCCGATCATGAGTTCCAGACGGCATTGCCTTACGAAGAGCTTTCCATCGAGTCGGGCGGTGCCACGCTAAACGGCCTGCACTTTAAACAGGAAAACCCGCGTGGGCTCGTGTTCTTCCTGCGTGGCAACAGCGGCAATCTGCAGTCGTGGACCACGGGCGTTGAGTTCTACCGCGCCGTGAACTACGACATGTTCATGTTTGACTACCGTGGGTCGGGCAAGACAATTGGTGACATCGAGAGTGAGGCGCAACTGCATGCGGACGTGCGCGCAGCCTGGGATGTCATTGCGCCGCAGTACGAGGGCAAACCCATCGTGCTCTACGGCCGGTCGCTGGGCGCGGCGTTCGCGACGCGGCTGGCGACGAAAGTCGATCCCGAACTGCTCGTG
>JBCCBB010000176.1:0-2713 GCA_039814545.1 Pseudomonadota bacterium | reverse complement strand
TTGATGACGGCACTTACTTCCTGATTGAGTCGCGTGACGAGCCACCCGTGCTGGTCGGCTGCGGCGGCTGGGGCAAGCGCCGGACGCTCTACGGCGGGAATCACACGGTAGGCCGCGACGACAGCTACAGCGACCCGGCGATCGAGCCTGCGCGCATTCGCGCGATGTACACGCATCCTGACTGGACGCGCCGGGGCATTGGCACCTTGTTGCTGGACCTGGGCGAGCAGGCGGCACGCGACGCGGGCTTCTCAACGATCGAGTTAGGCTCGACGATTCCCGGCCTGCCGCTCTACGCCGCGCGCGGTTATGAAGAAGTAGAGACCTACGTCCATCAGGGTGCCAACGGTGCCGACAACACCGTAATCCGGATGGTGAAGACGCTCTAAGTGGCGCGCTCGACGCGGTAGCCCAGCCTCGGGAAGTGCACGTGCATCGTGCCGACTGTGTCATTGGTGACGGCAATGACGATCTGTTCGGCGTCGAGACCGGCCAGCGTGCCGTGGCTCGTGCCGCGGTCCGAGAACGTCGGTGCGACGGTCACGGCCTGTCCACCGTGCAGTCCCAGTGGGTCTTCGGTGTCGATGCTCAGAGGGGCCGTGGGTTCGCAAGCGCGTGCGAGATTCTGCGCCGCGTCGGCGTCACTGTGCTGGCGCGTGCCTTCGCCGAGTGCTGCGACGCGCGCTTCCCATTCTGGCAGCCAAATGAGCTCACCCAGCAGCTTCGCGCTCTCGGGAAATGCAGCACGCGCGAACCAGAACACGGCCCAGGCGTGCAGGTCTGTCATGGAGACGGCCTTGCCGCGCAGAAACGTGCGGCCATCCGAGAGCTGGCGGTCCACGCGCGTGGCATGTACGCGCAATAGCGCGCGGGCCTGGTCGCTCTCGATACGCACCGTCTCAAAATCGAGCCGCGCGAAGACTGCCTTGCGGTCTTTCGTGAATGCCGGCTCCCAGTCCTCACTGAACGCGTCGATGGCCATGTGCAGGCCGGCCTCAAAAAACTGCTCCCCCCAGAGCACGGCCGCGGCGTCGTCGACAGCGTCACCTGTGAGCGGTGGGTCCGCCGCGTAGGCGTCGAGCGCCGCCGCGATGCGCACGTTGTCGACATAGATGTCGGCGCCGTCCTGGAGCACGGGTGTGCCGCGGTAGCCGCCCGTGAATACTTCTAGCTCGGGCTTGGGCGCTATCATCGGCGTTTCCACGAAGCCGTAGCGCGCGCCCTTGATGGCCAGCATCTTGAGCGCTTTCTGGGTGAAGGGTGAGGCGTCGTAAGCATGCAGAATGAGTCCGTCCATTGCGGTCTCCTCGTCAGGTGTCGCCGTCGCGTTGCACGGCAGCGGCCGTATCACGCGTCTGATTCAGCAACACGGTGTACTCCTCGGGCGTGAGCAGGCGCTCGTTGCCGAATTCCTGCGCGCGCTGCACGGCGGGTCGCGCCGACACGCGTTCGAACCACCGCTTCACGTTGGGGAAGTCCTCCAGCGACTGCCCCTGCCGCTCATACGGGACAACCCAGGGCCAGCAGGCGATGTCGGCGATTGAGTAGTCCCAGGCGATGTAGTCGCGGCCCTCAAGCTGTTGGTCGAAGACGCCGTAGAGCCGGTTCATCTCATCGGTGTAGCGCCGGATCGCGTAGGGGACCTCTTCAGGTGCGAAGTCGCGAAAGTGGTGCGCCTGCCCGGCCATCGGGCCGAAGCCGCCCACCTGCCAGTAAAGCCATTGTTTGGCCAGGTAGCGTGCGCGTGTGTCCTCGGGCAGCAGCCGACCGCTCTTGTTTGCGAGGTACTCCAGAATCGCACCGGACTCGAACAGCGACAACGGGCCGCCCTCGGCATCGTGGTCGATGAGCGCAGGAATCTTGTTATTGGGGCTGATCTTGAGGAATGCGGGATCAAATTGCTCGCCCTTGGCCAGGTCTACGGGCGTGAGCGTGTAGGGCAGGCCCAGCTCCTCGAGGCAGATGAGCGCTTTTTGCCCGTTGGGCGATGGAAAGAAGTAAAGCTCCAGCATCGCAAAACAGTCTAGAGACCCACCGTTACGGCGTCACGAAACCGCCGCACCTGCGGTCCGCGACAAGTCGACTGTGAATTGGGTCATTTCTAGATTGTGACGAACATCACATTCGTCCGCCGTTTTGATTCTGTGCCATTTTCGTTACAAATCATTGAAAAATATAGTGAATCATTGCAATGCGGTCGGGCAGGCGCAGCCGACTCATGTCGATTCGCCGGTTTGCCCGGGTGGTTTTACCCGGACGTTATGTGACGGAGGTCACAAAAAATCCTGATTGGTGCCGCGCGCCGACACGGCGCCACGTTGGCTACTCCTGAAGAATGCCCTGCAACGAGATACAGGGACGATCTCCCCGCGGCAGGCCCGCGAGGAATACACCAGGACACTGACATGACCATTCAGAAACGTTCGAGGCTCTCCAAAGGAACACCCGTTGCGCTAGCCGTAGCGGGCGTCATCGCACTGGCGGTGACCGCGAAGGAAAACCAGGCGGTGCCCGTCGCAGATGCTGCGTCGGCGCCGTCCGCAACTTACCAGCCGGCTGTCGCTACGAGCACGGAACTCGACGCCGCTCGTTTCGTGCAGACAGCGGCTGTGGTCGCGCCCGTCGACACGGGATATGCACCCGACCTGGTTGAAGTTGCGATTGCCAAGATGAGCCCGACCGTTGCCGCCCACGCCAGCGCAGGCGGCGCCGA
>JBCCBB010000199.1:0-1610 GCA_039814545.1 Pseudomonadota bacterium | reverse complement strand
GGCTCGCGGATACGCCGTTAACAAAAGCCCTGCACTGCGAGAATGCGCTCACATTGGCGCGACCTATGAGCCCGGACAGGATCAGGCCGGCAAGGAGGAGCCCGGCCGGCCCAACAATGACCGCAAGCACCACGGGTGAGATTGCGGGCGCCACAAAGAACAGGCTCGCGTAGGCGCCGCCCAGCAGCACGAAAGCGGTCCACCGCGCAGGCAGCTCACCCCGCCGCACCGGAAACGTCCGTTTGCCGCCGGCTTTGTCAGAGGCGTAGTCCGGCAGCGCTGTCACGAGATTGCCGGCGTGGAATACGAGGTAGAGCGGGATCAGAGCGGCCCAGGGAAAGCCCTGCAGCGCGCCGCTTTGAAGGTAGTAGCCGATCAGGGGCAGCAGCACGCCGCACCCCAGGCCCTGCAAGATCTCTCCATGACCGCGATACGACAGCTGCAAGGGCTTGCGGTTATAGGCCCAGCAGAGTGCCGCGGCCAGAAGCAGCGCGACCGGCATCAAGGGCCGCTGCGCCGCAACGGCAAGAATCACTGTGAAGGCTGCCAGCACCATCAGCGTGACCCGGGCACCGGCGAGCAGTTGCGCCGCAGTCAGCTTGCCCTCGGGCACGACTCGGGAGCCGCCCGACAGCCAGTACTGTTTGTTGGTCACGTCGATGGCCGCGTCGGCATGGTCGTTCGTGTAAAGCAGATACACCTGGTAGAGCAGGCCGAAGGCCAGCGCGGAAACAAAGAACGTCGCACTGAATTGCCGGATGGCCTGGAACGCGAAAGCCTGCCCAAAAAGCAGGGGCAAGAAGATCATGGGGTGCGCGATCGGGCGCGCGGCTTGAACCCAGGGCTGCAGACGCGCGAACACACCAGACCGACGTGACGGGGACGCGCGATCTAGCCCGGGCGCGCGCTCACTCGAAGGCGCCGTCGCGCCAAGATTATTTCTGTCTTCCAGCGTGTGCATAGGCGCTGAGAGCATGACGCCCCCGATGTCGCCACGTCAATCGGTGTCGCCGATGCCAGCAGCGCCACTAAGGGGCTTCCGCCTCGCCGGCACCAACGCCCTGGAGCCAAGTGCGCATGGCATCGTAGTAGCCGGCGCAAGCGGGCGTGTCGGGTGGCAGATCTTCGTACAAGGCACCGGTCACGCTGGTCTGCATGACGTGATTGCAGTTGTCGAGGTAGACCGTGGCCAGTTGCATACCGCCGGCTTGCGCCGCGCGCTCGTACAGCGCGCCTGTGGCTTGCCAGTCTATTTGCGAGTCGAGACGACCCAGGATCGCGATGGCAGGAATCGACAGGCGACGCAGCGTCGACTCCAGGTCGGGGTACATCACGATCTGATTGGTCTCGTCGTCAAACTCGAGCGCCCCGGAACCAAAGAAGGCCTGGATGTTGGCGAGGATTTCCGCCGTCATCTGAAAGTTGTCGCCGTTGTAGTAGGGATCCGCCATGAGGTTCTGAGTACTCGCGTTGAAGTCTTCGAGCGTTCCGCCGCGCACAAGAATCCTCTGGTAGTCGTCCCACTCCGACATCAACAGCGCAATCTGCTCGGGGGTGCGCTTCTCCGCTTTCAGGTTGGCCTCGAGCATGTAGCGGCTGTTCTCGATCGC
>JBCCBB010000050.1:0-21788 GCA_039814545.1 Pseudomonadota bacterium | reverse complement strand
GTCGGTGTGCCCCGCGACGTCGATCCGACCGTTGGACGAGGTCAGCAGCTTGGCGATTTTGTTCAGCGTGGGCTTGAACGTCTGGCGTACGGTGGCATCCCCCGAGCCGAACGACGCCTTCTCCAGGATGTGAATGACCACTTTGTCCTGTTCCGTGACCACGGCCAGGGCACCATCCTGAATCTCGGCCTCGAGCGCGCGGCGAATACGCTCCGCTTCACGCTCGAGCTCATCGTTGTCTTCTTCTTCATCGAACTCGAGCGTGTTCTGGTTCGAATCGATCGTGAACTGGCGTACATCGTTGATGAGCGTCGGCTGCGGCTTACCCGGGCTGAATTCCCGGGCGATGACACTGGTCCCCTTGGGGATCGTGCGCGCCTCGATCTCGGCCTGCACACCAAACGCGTTTTTGACTGAGCCCGACAGCTCCTTGAATTTCTGCGCGTCCATTTCGGAGAATGCGAGCAGCAGCACGAAGAAGCACATGAGCAGCGTCATAAGGTCGGCGAAGGTCATCACCCATGCCGGGACGCCACCGCCTTCTTCTGCTTTGGGTGCCTCTTCCATCGGGAGTCAGCCGCTACGCTTCGGCTTCTTCTTTGGTGCGCGCTGACTTGGGCAGGTAGGCCTCGAGCATGCTCGCGATGACACGCGGGTTCTGGCCTTCCTGGATGCCCAGCAGGGCGTCGATGATGAGGCGCTTTCTGTCTTTTTCCTCGCCGCTGCGCAGCGAGAGCTTGTCGGCGATGGGCAACGCGAACATGTTGGCGAGGATGGCGCCGTAGAGCGTCGTCAGCAGCGCGACAGCCATGGCCGGACCAATCTGCTTGGGGTCGTCCATGTTCGAGAGCATCTGTACGAGACCGATGAGCGTCCCGATCATGCCCATGGCCGGACCGACGTCACCGATGGCCTTGAAGATGTTCTGGCCTTCTTCGTGACGCTGCACCGTCAGCTGCATGTCTTTAATGAGCATGTCACGCACGATTTCAGGCTGATGCCCGTCGATGAGCAGATTGACGCCCGACTGCATGAACTCGTCGTTGATCTCGGCTTCCTCGAGCGCAAGGATTCCGCCCTGGCGTGCGGCCTTGGCGAGTTCCACCGCCTTCTCGATAAGCTCCTGCGGCGTTGCAAGCTTGAACATAAAGGCCTTGACGGCGACCTTCGCTGCACCCAGGAACTGTCCGAGCGAGAACTTCATCATCGTCACGAGGAACGTCCCTGCGAACACCACGGTCAGCGAGGGCACGTTAATGAACGTGGAGATGGAGCCGCCCATGAAGATGGACGCGAAGATCACGCCGAAGGCGCCAATCAGCCCGATCAGGGTAGCGAGGTCCAAGAGCCTTCCTCCGAGTTAGTCTGCGGCTGCACGCGGGGCTACGCGATGCGTAGTCCACCACCCGTGATGGCGTCCGCCGACGGCAGAACTTTAGTGATTGCGGGGGCGCCAGAGGCGCCATCTAGACGCCTGTAGCTCTGCGTTTATGCGGCTTCCGAGATTTCCACTTGAACCCGGTCGCGGCCTTCGCGTTTGGCGCGGTAGAGTGCCCGATCGGCACGCAACAGCACGGTTTCCACAGTGTCGCTAGGCATGAGCTCTGTAAGGCCAGCCGAGCAGGTTACGATGCGATCGTTGCCCGCATAGGGAATCTTGACTGTGGAGCGCACGGTGTCGAGGAAACGTTCCACGAGCGGCTCGGCCGCTTTGACGTCGACGTCGGCAAGGATCAGGGCGAATTCCTCGCCGCCGTAGCGGGCCACGAGGTCCGAGCGTCGGACAAACGTGCGGGCCAGGCAGTCGGCCACAGAGCGTAGGATGTCGTCACCCGCGGCGTGGCCGTATTCGTCGTTGATCGATTTGAAGTTGTCGAGATCCAGCATGACGATCGTGGTCGGCTGACGCAGCAGGAAGTTCAGCGCCACGGCCTGTTGCAGCCCCGTGTCGAAGGCGCCACGGTTGTAGGCGTCGGTCAGCGGGTCGCGCTTCAGGTCCTCGCGGGCGACGGCGAGGTCGCGCCGCAGGCTCATCATGCGGGCATTCGACTGTGACAGCTGCGCTTCGAACTGGCGTCGCTGTTCGTTGAAGGCCTGTACGACCGTCGTGATGGCCGTGGCCAGTGCGCCGCGAATGTCGGCGACGCTGCCTGTTTCGGCGGCGCGTTCGACATCACCCAGGCTCGAGCGAACGGCGGTTTCGGTGAGCGCTTCGCGCGTGGCCACTGAACGCAGGCCAACGGCGAGGTCCTCGACGAGCAGGCGATAGTTGCGAAGCCGTTCCTCAACGAACTCGGCTTCCTGCTGGCGGCGCTCCGTGTAGAAGCGACGGACCCGGCCCCACTCGCGCTGGCCATCGTCGCTCTTGGAGATCCCTTCGTCTTCGATGCCCGCGCCCGTGGCGACGTGACGTGCGTAGTGCGCACAACGGTCAGGAAACCCTTCAGTGTCTTCCTCGAGTTCAAACGAAAACTCGCCCATCGTGCGTAAAACGGCCGATAAGGTGTCGAGGCTTCCATCGAGCAGGCTGACGTCTCCGTCGCCTTGGCCGCCGCCCGCCGCTGCAGTGGCTGGGCGCTTGCGGCCGGTAATCTTGTCCAGCAGGCTCATGCCGTGCGTCCTTGCGTAGCGCGTGTCCCGGTCGCCGGGGTAGCGGCCTCGATGCGCCCAACTTTAGTTCGCATTGGGGTTGCGGTACGCTCGCCGCGTGTCTGCTAAGCCGCTCGGATGATCCTTTGACAGCCCCGATTCTCGTCATCGACGACGACCGTGATCGCGCGCAGGCGCTGGTGGATCTCATTTCTTTTTTCGATGTGCCGCGTGTCATCGCCGCCGGCGTGTCCGACTGGCGCGACACGCTGGAAGGCGCAAGCCCCTGTGCGGTGGTCATGGCGGGTGCGGGCCTGGGTGAGGCAGCGCCGCTGCGCAGCGCCTTGCCCGAAGCCGCGCTCGTGGCCGTGGGCGCACCGGCCAGTGCTTCCGACCCCGATATTGTGACGCTTGCGTGGCCCGTACGCCTTGACGCGCTGGGCAGGCTGATCGAGCGCGTGACGGGCGCAGGCTTCGGCGCTACGCAGCTCGAACCGGGCGGCGCGGCTTTTATCGGCCAGAGCGCGGCGAGCGCCCGCATTCGGGACATCATCGCGCGCGTCGCACCTTCAGCGGCGACCGTACTGGTCACCGGCGAATCCGGTACGGGCAAGGAGGTCGTGGCCAGCGAGATCCACCGTCAGTCGGATCGCGCGGGCGAATTTGTGGCCGTCAATTGCGGCGCGATTCCCGACGACCTCCTGGAGAGCGAGCTGTTCGGTCATGAGAAGGGTGCGTTTACGGGCGCGACCTCGGCGCGCAAGGGCCGGTTCGAGCAGGCCAACGGGGGCACGCTGTTTCTCGATGAGATTGGTGACATGCCGGCCGCCATGCAGGTCAAGCTGCTGCGGGTCCTGCAGGAGCGCGTCGTGGAGCGCGTGGGCGCCGTCAAGAGCGTGCCCGTTGACGTGCGGGTCATTGCGGCGACGCACCGAGACCTGGCTGAGGCCATTCAGGAGGGCCGGTTTCGAGAAGACCTCTACTACCGACTCAACGTGGTCGAGATCGATTTGCCGCCGCTGCGCGAGCGGCGCGATGACGTTCAGCCGCTGCTCGAGGAAATGGTGCGCCGGATTGAGGTACGGCACGACACGGGCGTCAGTTTCTCGGACGACGCGCTCGCGTTATTGATCGATCACGACTGGCTGGGAAACGTTCGAGAGCTGGCCAATCTCGTGGAGCGCCTCATGGTGCTCAAACCACACGGACTCATCGTGCCCGAAGACCTACCCCAGGATATCAGTGGCATTGAACCTCCGGAGGCGCCGGCGCCCGCGGCGCCCGCCGCACCCGTGGCCATCGACATGCCCGAGGAGGGCGTCGATCTCAAGGCGCACATCGCCGAGGTGGAGCGCCGGTTTATTGCCGATGCGCTGGCGCAGTGCGATGGCGTGGTGGCGCAGGCCGCCAAGCGGCTCGGCATGCAGCGCACGACGCTCGTCGAGAAGATCAAACGCTACGGTCTGTCCTGAGGGTCATCCGCCGCGGCGGATACTGCAGTTGAATGCGATGACGATGCGCGGGCGTTCCCCGAAGTAAGGAAAAATCTCGTGCATCAGGTAGGACGGAAACACCGTCAGCCGCCCGGCTTCGTGGGTGATGTCCATACTCGCAAACTTGATGCTGTCATTGAGCTGCTGATTGCCCGCGTCGGCGTACATGAGAATGTTGGGCCGCGGGTCGTGGAAGCGGACCTGACCGCTCATGGGCTGATCGGCAACCGCATCGCCAGGGTCGACACAGTAGATGCCGGACCAGCTCGCGTTCTGGTGGTTGTGTAGGCCCTGGAACGCGCCATTGCGTGAGACATGGAACCAGGCGTCGTACTGGAAACTCAAGCCCCGGAACGTGGCTTCGTCCATGGTGCTGAGCTGCACGACAACACTGCTCAAGGCTTTGTGGCAGAACGCGCCGACCTCACGAAATTCTGGGTCGGGCAGGTTGAACAGGTCGAAGTGGCTTTCGAATAGCGGACCGCCCTGCGTGTTGCGCTGCTCCTGATCGCGGTGTTTGTCGCCTTCGGCCTCCATGGCCAGGATGCGTGCTTTGAGCCGCGGGTTCAGCGCGGTGGCGTTCTCGTAGTCGATGGCCGCCATGGGCGTGGCGAACATGTATTGGATTTTCAGTTGCGACACATCGCGTTCCCCGGATTCCGGCATTGCGAGCCTGCGTGGCCCCGATTCGTCATTGCGAGCCCGCGCAGCGGGCGCGGCAATCTCCCAATGCTAGCGTGCCGCTTGGCTGTACGACAGCCTGAAAGAGATCGCCGCGCACCTTCGGCCCTCGCGATGACAAAAGAAAAAGGCCTGCGGTAGGCAGGCCTTTTCCTTTTCCAAAAAAAGAAGGGGCCCGATGGCCCCCTCTCTCTGTTGCTTTCGCAACTTGCGCTTGGGTCAGATCAGAAGTTCTGACGGTAGCGCAGGTACGGAACGGTACCGAGCGTGTTGTACAGCGAGAAGTCAAAGGGCTCCCAACCGTAAACGTCTTCGTTCAGCTCCGGCTCTTCGTTCAGGACGTTCTGCGCACCGATCGTGACCGTTGCGTCCCAGGGCAGCACGTAGCTGGCCTGAACGTCGAGTTCGAAGTGGCTGGCAACCGTTTGCTCAACACCACCCAGGACTTCGTCCTGGCCGCTGATGTAACGGCCCGTGGCGCCGACTGTGAAGTCGCCGTAGGTCCACGTTGCGAACGGGTTGATACGCGTGTCCGGAACACCCAGCGTGCTGGCGATGTCGACGACGTCATCGTCGGCAAAGATCTGCTGCTCGTAGTTGAGTACGCGCGCAGCTTCGATACCGAATACGAAGTCACCGGCAGCGTCCGTCGACAGTGCGTACTGTACGTTGATGTCGATACCCTCAGTCTCTACACCTTCAAAGTTGTTCTGCTGCAGAGAGATGAAGTCGACCGTACCGTCCGCGTTACGCGTGATGTTCGTCGTGGAAACGTACTGCGAAGCCGGGACACACGAAGCATCGGTGCCGTCGGGGCAGTTAGCCGCGAAGTCCGCGTTGAACTCACGATTAATCGTGTTGGTCGTTACGAAGTTCGTGAACTCGATGTGGTAGAAGCTGACATCGATGTCCAGGCCGTCGATGGGCGAGAACACGGTGCCGAACGTCCAGCTCTTCGAGAACTCAGGACGGAGGTTCGGGTTACCACCGAAGAACGAGCGGTACTGCGTCGGGCCGCTCGGGGCTACGCCGATGGCTGCACCGTAGAAGTCGGTGCCCGGCGGGAAGCTTTCCGAGACGTTACCGTACAGTTCGTCGAACGCCGGGGCACGGAAGCCCTCACCGTACGTGGCACGAACCAGCAGACGATCGATCGGACGCCATGCAACGCTGAACGCCGGCGTGAATTCGGAACCGATGTTCGGATCGTTGTATGTCTCGTAACGACCAGCGATGTTGATGTCGACGTTGTCGAGTACCGGAACCGCAGCTTCGAAGAATGCCGAGTAGTTGACACGACCTTCCGAGATGTTGTCACCACCGGCCGAGCCAGCGATAACCAGGCGGTTCGATTCAACGTCGTTCAGCTGATCGAAGTCGGTGTCGTTGTACTCAAGACCCCACGCCCACGAGATCGGACCAGACGGCAGTTCACCGAGGTCGAAGTTGACGATGGCATCCCAGGTCAGACGATGGATTTCAGCGTCGTAGGTACCGGTGTGGTTCGCCGTACGCTGTACGTCGAGGTCAACACCGTTGCCGAGGACGTTGAATACGTCGAGCTGGCCGTTGTCGAGCAGCTGCTGCAACACTTCCTTGTTCACCAGGTTGAACGTCTGGTTGTTGGTGATGTTGCGGTTGAACTGCAGGTTCGATTCCCACTGGAACGTACCGTTGAACCAGTCCGTCTCACCCTGCAGGCCGACCCACGTGTCGATGATGTTTTCGGTAACCGTGTTGTCACGAGTACCGTTACCGACTGTGCGGAACAGCAGCAGGAAGTCTTCCGGAGCCGGCAGACCAAACAGCTGGTAGGGGTTCGTCGGGTTCGGCGAGCCGTCAGCCAGCGTCGCGGGCAGAATCGGGAACGGAGCCGTTACAGGCGTACCGGCAAAGCGCGTGTCCGAGTTCAGCTGCGAGACGAGTACACGTGAGCGTACGCGAAGGTTCGACGAGAGGTCGTAGTTACCACGGACCAGGGCACCGAACTCACGAACACGCGGCACAGACTGAACGTCTTGCGCGAAGTCGTAAGCACAGCGAATGGCCGTGGAGCCGTCAGCCGCCGTGTTACCGATGAAGATGTCACCAGCGTTGTCCAGACCCCAGGCGTAGCTGTTCGGGAATTCCTGAGACGAGCCAACCGTGTCCGGGCAGCGGGCGTCCAGGTTGGTCGTGCCGCTGTCCAGGCCGATAGCCGTTGCCGGGAAGCCGAACGAGCTGATACCGCCGTTATCCGGTGCAGAGTCTGCATAGGAAACGTCACGGTAGTACTGCGGCTTCTGCGACAGCGAAGACAGCGTGAAGTAGATGTTGCCCTTGGCAGAGCTAACACCGACCGTCGCCGACCCGCGGACCTGCTCAGCACCATCGCTCGGGAACGTCTGCTGGTAGCTCAGTTCCGCGCCATCGAAGTCACGACGCGTGATGATGTTGATTACACCGGCGATGGCGTCAGAACCGTAAACAGCCGAGGCGCCGTCACGCAGCACTTCAATACGGTCAACAACCGCCAGCGGAATCTGGTTCAGGTTTTGTGCAGCGCCGCCCGAGCCGCCCGTGGCAGCGATACGGCGGCCGTCAAGCAGTACGAGGGTACGGTTCGAGCCGAGACCACGCAGCGAAACTTCGTTAACGGCAGCCTGGCCGTTAGCGAAACCCGAGGTAGCACGGAAAGAGCCGAAGCTGTTGAAGACACTCGTCTGCAGAACTTCTGCAACCGTGGTGTCACCCGACAGGTCGATGTCTTCGCGATCGATAACCGTAACGGGCTGGGCCGTTTCGATATCAGCACGCGAGAGACGCGAACCCGTGACCTGGACGTTGTCCAGTTCCTTGGTGTCGTCGTCCTGCGCGAATGCAGCGGGCGACTGGGCAAGACCGGCGACGGCGCCGGCAGCCAGCGCCGTGCGCACTGCGCGGCGTAGCAGGGTGTTACTCATGAATTCCTCCTGAGGTAACGGTTTTCTCGTTATTTTTGAACAAGATTGGGTATGCGACCAGTTGCAAGGTGGTTCCCCAGAAAGCCCCCGGGTCCCCGATTGTTATTGCTTTCCCACGCAGCCAATCGACACATTCGATGACGAATGAGTGCGCCGATAATACCACGCAAGCCTTTTTGGCCAACGGAGTGTTGCAAAAAGCGCACAAGCTCCCCGGTGTCCGAACCGCCTCAGTGCGCGCCTACTGACGACTTAGAGTGACTTAACTCGTTGTAAATTAGTATTTTTTTATCTGAAAGAAAAATTGATGCAGTTTTGCAACGCACTGAAAATAGCGTGGCCTTACGCACACTATATGCTGGAAACAGGCGCATCCCGGCACGCGAAAATGCGCAAAAAGCGCCTCTTTTGGGCTTTGTGTTGCGAAAAGCACACAAGGTTTCGAGTGTTTTCGCGGGCGCTTTGAAGCCGCGCGTGAGGGCGGTTTTGGGCTAGACTCGGCGCCCCTGTCTTGACGGATTCTCAAGCCATGTCGAATACGCTGAGCCCCCTGGGCCTTGCCGCCATTCTGGCGGTCGCCAATGTCACCGCGTCGGCGGCAAACCCGGTCGAGACAGGTCTGACGGCTTGTCGAGCGGTACCAGCGAATGCCGAGCGATTGGCCTGTTACGACGCCCTGGCCAGTGACATCACGGCAGCGAAGGCGCCGCCCGCGGCGCCCGAGCCGCCCGCCGCGCAAGTGGCATCGGCACCAACGACACCCGCAGCGCCGGCTTCGGTCACGTTAGAAGCGGCACCCGCGACGCCGGCCGAAGCAGAGACGACAGGCACATTGGCGGCACCAGACTCGCCGGAGCGCTTCGGCATTGAGCAGGTGGAACGAGAGGCGGAAACGCCCGACATTTTGGAGTCACGCCTTGTTGGCGACTACACGGGTTGGACGGGCGACACCGTCTTCGAGCTCGAAAACGGGCAGGTGTGGCGGCAGGTGCAGTCGGGGAGCGCACGCTATCGCGGTCCGGCGAATCCCACGGTCTACATTCGCAAACGGGCGTTTGGCAGCTACCGGCTGCGGGTAGAAGGCTCTAACCGCACGATCCGCGTCGAACGCGTGCGCTGACTCAGGAGTCCTCGAATACGAGCAGGCGGGCCTCTTCGTGGAGCCCCAGCGCCTCGGCACGGCCCGCATTGAGCTCAAGTACATAGCGCGCGGGTCGCGTTGAACGCATGCTCTCCAGCGACAACGGCTTGCCGCGGGCGACATTGATGATGTCGCCGTCCGCGTCGGCGAAGATGATGTCGAGCGGGATGAGCGTGTTCTTCATCCAGATAGATAAGGTAACCGGTCGCGGATAGGTAAACAGCATGCCCGCGTCGTCGGCCATGGATTCGACAAACATGAGGCCGCGCGTGCGCCGTACGGGGGTGTCGGCGAGCAGTGCATCGAGCCGGAAGCAGGCTGTCGCGCCCTGGGCAATTACCATGGCCTCCGGGAACGCCGAGCGCAGGCGTTCGAAGGGGATCGGCTGCTCGGGCAGCATCTGGGCCAGGGCGCCCGACACCGTCACGAGTGCGAGCACAATCAGGTGCGTCGCCTGCCGACAATGGGCTTTCAGGGAATTTCGAGTGCCGAAAAGCGTCATTAATGAGGATCGCCAAAACGGCGGCCTGCGTTGAGCCGCCCGAGGCGGATACTCTACACTCGCCGGCCCAGGTAACAGCAACGGAAACGGTCTTGGCTCACAGCGACGCGTTCAGACAACTAGAAGCCCACATCAGTGAACGGGTGGTCGGCCAGCCGCATCTCGTCAACCGCATGTTGCTGGCCCTGCTCTGCGATGGCCACCTGCTCGTGGAGGGCGCACCGGGACTGGCCAAGACGCGTGCCATCAAGGTGCTGAGCCAGTGCATCGAGGGCGACTTTCACCGACTGCAATTTACGCCAGATCTGCTGCCCGCCGATTTGACGGGTACCGAAATCTATCGCCCGCAGGACGGTTCGTTCCGGTTTCGCCAGGGCCCGCTGTTTCACAATCTCGTGCTCGCGGACGAAATCAACCGCGCACCGGCTAAGGTGCAGTCGGCGCTGCTTGAGGCTATGGAAGAACGCCAGATTACGGTCGGCAAGAAGACCTACCCGCTGCCGTCGCTGTTTATGGTCATGGCGACCCAGAATCCGATCGAGCAGGAGGGCACGTACCCGTTGCCCGAAGCCCAGCTCGATCGCTTCTTGCTGCATGTCCGGGTTGGCTACCCCGATGCCGAGAACGAGCAGCGCATCTTGCGCATCAACCGTGCTGAGGCGCGTGCAGGCCGAGACGCGTCCCGCGGCGGCGCGAGCTTTGCGCCGGCAGTACCGCTTTCCACGGAGACGGTCGAAACCGCGCGCCAGGCCGTGCTGGGTCTGCACCTGGCAGAAGAGCTCGAGCGCTACATCGTCAACCTCGTAATCGCCACGCGTGAGCCCGCGCGTATCGATCCCGCGCTCGCGGAGGCAGTCCAGTTCGGTGCCAGCCCGCGCGCCAGCATCGCCATCGATCGCGCGGCGCGTGCCCACGCCTGGCTCGCCGGTCGCGACTTCGTATCGCCCGACGATATTCAGAACGTGGCACCGGACGTCCTGCGCCACCGCGTCCTTTTGAGCTTCGAGGCCGAAGCCGACGGCATGATGCCCGACGACTTTATCGAGCGGGTGCTGGCCGGCGTCGGCGTGCCCTGACGCCGTGAGCGCCGCGACCGACGTCGGCGCCGGACGGATCGTCACGCATGATCCGTCCCTCGTGTCGCAGCCCGAGCTGATCCGGCTGCGCGATGCGGCCCGTCACCTGAGCCTCGACGCCCTGCGCATCCGAGCGCGCCGCGGCGGCAACTATCTGTCGCACTTCAAAGGGCGCGGCATGGAATTCGACGAGGCGCGGCTCTACCAGGACGGCGATGACCCGCGCAACATCGATTGGCGGCTGACGGCAAGGACGGGCAAGGCCTACACCAAGCTGTTCCGTGAAGAGCGCGAGCGCCCCGTGTTTTGCTGGGTCGACCAGCGACCGACGATGCAGTTCGCCACGCGTGGTGTGTTTAAAGGTGTGCAGGCCGCGCGACTTGCGGCCTTACTAGGCTGGGCCGCGGTCCAGCGCGGCGATCGCCTGGGGGGGTTCGTGTTCAACGGGGCGCAGCACGCTGAGCTGCGCCCGCTGCTGGGGCACCGAGCGGCGCTGCGGCTCATTCATCAAATGGCGGCCATGCAGTCGCAGTTCGATGCGCCGACCTCGGACACGGGCGTCGTCGAGCGCACGCTCGCAGGCCTACACCGCGTGGCGCACCCGGGCAGCCTGATCGCGCTGGCCAGTGACTTCACAGGCATGACCGAGAAGGCCAGTGCGCATCTCGTCAGCATCGCGCGCCACAATGACGTGCTTGTGCTCTTTATCAGTGACGGTTTGGAACGCGAGTTGCCGCCCGCGGGTCGCTACCCACTGTCGATCGCCGGCCGCCGCCTGGTCATCGACACCACGGGGAAACGTCGCCGCGACTGGATCGCGCGTTTTGAAGCCCGTCGCGACGCGCTGGGCGAGCTTTGCGAGCGCAGTCGCGTGAGTTTTCAGGAGGTCTCCACCGACGACGACCCGCTTGAGGTCATGCAGGGCCTCATGGGCCGCGTTGGTGTCGGCGTGACCTCGCGGATGACCCGATGAACCCGGCCGATTTGCCGCTGCGCGACATTCACTTGCCCGACGCACCGGGCTGGTGGCCGCTGGCGCCCGGCTGGTGGTTGTTAGCCGCGCTCGTTGTCCTGGCCGTGGTCGCCGCGATTCTCTTCATTCGTTACCGACGCAACGCATTGTCACGGCTTGCCACCCGCGAGGTCATGCGTCTTGAACGGGACTGGCGCACGACAGGCGACCACCGCGCGTTGCTCTGCGGCCTGGCCGCGACGCTGCGTCGTACGGCCATTGCGGTTTCGGGCCGCGATCAGGCGGCGGGACTCGTGGGCGACGCCTGGCGTCGCCATCTCAATGCACCGCTGGTCGGTGCCCCATTTGATGCGGCGCCCGGCGCGCTGCTGCTTGATGCCGCCTACCGACCGGACGCGCCACAACTGCGCGCGGCCGACGTCTCGGTACTCGTTGACCTCTGCAAGCGCTGGCCGCGCGTTGCCGTGCGCGGGGTGGCCTCATGAGCCTTACCGTCTGGCTTGAGAACCTCGTCTTCGCCTGGCCCTGGCTCGCGCTGACACTGCCGCTGCCGTTGCTGGCCTGGTTGTTGCCGCCCGTGACCCGCGACGCCACGGGGGGTGCACTGCGTGTGCCGGCCGGAGGTGGTTTTGCGGCGCTTATCGAAACCAAGCCTGTCGGTAGCGCCTGGCTCACACCGCGTACCCTGTTCGGTTTGCTGGCGTGGTGCCTGGTCGTTGTGGCTGCGACACGCCCACAGCTGCTGGCCGACGCGCAGTCGGCGCCGCTCACGGGTCGCAATCTCATGCTCGCGGTCGACCTGTCGGGCAGCATGGAGGCCAAGGACTTCCAGCTCGCGGGGCGCGCCGTCGACCGGCTGACCGCGACCAAGGCTGTGGGTGGTGATTTCATTGATCGCCGCGAGGGCGATCGATTGGGTCTCATCCTGTTTGGTGTTCGCGCCTACCTGCAGACTCCGCTGACGTTTGACCGACAGACCATCAAGACGCTGCTGCTCGAGTCTGCCATTGGTCTTGCCGGTGAGAAGACGGCGATTGGCGACGCCATTGCGCTGGCCGTAAAGCGTTTGCGGGAGGCTGATGCCGACGGCGAAGAGCAGGTCCTGATCTTGCTTACGGACGGGGCCAACACAGCCGGCAGTATCGAGCCGCTCAAGGCTGCGGAACTCGCGGCGATGATTGGACTCAAGATTTATACGATCGGCATCGGCGCCGAACGCATGCAGATCCAGTCGGGGATGATCCCGCGCCTGGTCAATCCGTCCTCGGACCTCGATGAGGAAACGCTCACGCGCATTGCGGAAATCACGGGCGGTCGCTACTTCCGCGCCCGGGACACGGCGGGCCTGGCGGGCATCTACCGGGAACTGGACGCGCTCGAGCCGGCGGCCGACGAGGAGTCGGGGCTGCGGCCTCGGGACGAGGTATTCCATCTGCCACTGGCCCTGGGCTTGTTGCTGCTGGGCGCGTTGGCGCTGCCGCGAATGGTGATGACGGTGACGGCACGATGATGGCGGAACTGCACTTCTTACGACCCTGGTGGCTTGTGGCCATCCCGGTCGTACTGGCGCTTGGCGCCTGGTACTGGCTCCGCGGTGCCGGTGTCAGTCATGCCTGGCGTGCGCTCGTCGCGCCCGATCTGCGTGACGCCGTTTTGATTGAGGCGGGACCGGCCGAGCGTAGTGTCTGGACGCCCGTGCTGCTCACGCTGGCCGTGATCACCGGTGCGCTCGCATTGGCGGGGCCGGCCTGGGAGCGCCAGTCGGTACCTGTCACGCGCGATGGTGACGCCATGGTGATTGCCCTGGACCTGTCGCGGTCTATGGAAGCCACGGACGTGGGACCCTCGCGACTGGCGCGCGCGCGGCTCAAGCTCAAGGACATCTTGCGCGAGCGGCAGGGCGGTGAGACCGCGCTCGTCGTGTTCAGTGCGAATGCTTTTGTGGTCACGCCGCTCACCGACGACATCGATACCATCGACGCAATCGTGCCCACGCTGACACCGAGCCTGATGCCCAGTCGGGGCAGCTACCCCGAAGCGGGCCTCGACAAGGCCCGCCAGCTGCTCGAGCAGGCGGGCGTCAAGACGGGCCGTATTTTGCTCATCACCGACGGCGGCAACCTGCCACCGGCACTGACATCGGCGCGCGCCATTCGCGATGCCGGGCACACGGTGTCCGTGCTGGCTGTCGGCACCGAGGCCGGCGGTCCCATACCCGCTGAGGATTCGGGCTTTGTGACGGACGGACGCGGCAACATCGCGTTGCCCAAAGTGCCCATTGCGGGACTGCGCCGGCTCGCCGACGCCGGTGATGGGACGTTCGCGCGACTCAGTGCCGACGAGAGCGATCTGGCGGCCCTCTCGCTGACATCACAGCCTGGCGGCATCTCTCGCGACAGCGACGCGTCATCGCAGTCCATCGAGCGCTGGCTTGATCGCGGGCCCTGGATCACGTTGTTGTTACTGCCGCTTGTGGCTATTGCATTTCGTCGCGGGGGCTACGTGGTGGCGGGCTGCCTGGCACTCATGATGATCACGCCTGTGCCTGCCCAGGCCAGCACCTGGGATGCGCTGTGGAAGAACCGGGACCAGCGTGGGGCTGAGGCGCTCGAAGCCGGCAAGGCCTACGAAGCCGCCGAGCTGTTTAAAGATCCCGCCTGGCAGGCCAGTGCCGCCTATCGCGCCGGCGACTTCGGTGGAAGCGCGGCGCAGTTTGAGGGACTTGAGGGCGCAACCGCGCGCTACAACCACGCCACGGCGCTGGCCCGGTCCGGTGAGATCGCGGATGCGATAACGGCTTACGAGAATCTACTCGCGGACGAACCCGACCACGAAGACGCACAACACAATCTCGACGTGCTGCGCGAGCTTCAGGGTAATCAGCAGCAGGGCGGCGAGAACGGCGGCGAAGGCGACTCGGGCGAGGGCGATCCGCAGGACGGTGGCCAGCAACAGGACGGCTCGGGGTCCGCGCAGGGTGGTGATGCGCAAGACGGTCAGTCGGGCGACGATCAGCCCACGGAACGCAATCGTCAGACGAGCAGCGCGGACGAGGCGGCTGAGCGCGAGGCGATTGAAGAAATCCAACGCCAGCTGCGCGAGGCGCAGGCGGATCCCAATGGTGAGCTGTCGCCGGTCCAGGTGCCGACCGCCGAAGAACGCACCGCGGCCGAACAACAACAGGCGCTCGAGCAGTGGCTGCGTCGGATTCCCGATGATCCGGGCGGGCTGTTGCGCCGCAAATTCCGCTACCAGTACCAGCGCCGGCAGACCGATCAGGACGGTATCCGACTCTGGCCAGACGACAGGACCGAACCATGGTAAAGCGATGGGGGCTGTGCGTGATGTTGGCGTGGGTCGTGTCGGCGACGGCCGGTGCGGCTGTCACGACGGTGGTCGACCGCTCGAGCGTGCAGGTCAATGAGTCGTTTTCGCTGACGCTCACGGCTGACGGCGGCGAGGAGGGCGAGCCTGACGTCTCGGGTCTCGATAAGGACTTCGACGTCCTTGGCCGCAGCCAGAACACGAGCATCAGCATTATCAAGGGGCAACGTCAGGCCAGCCGCCGCTGGACCTACGTGCTACTGCCGCGCGAGGTCGGGCAGTTTGAGATTCCCCCGCTGTCCGTGGATGGCGTTGCCAGCGACCCGATCCCGGTGCTGGTGCGTGCAGCCACCCAGGCGCCGCCCGGGGAGGCGGACGTATTCCTCGAAGTGTCGCTGGACCGCGAGCAGTCCTGGGTGCAGGCGCAGGTCGTCTACACCGTGAAGCTCTACATCGGCGTTGCCGTGCGCCAGATGAGCTGGGAAGAACCCCGTGTTGAGGGCGGCGAGATCATCATCGAGCGTCTGGCCGATGACCGGCGCTACGAGGCGCAAATTGGTGACCGGCTCTACGGCGTCACGGAACGCAACTACGCGTTGTACCCGCAGGCCAGTGGCAGCTTTACCATTGAGCCCGTGCGGTTCCAGGCGAGCATCTGGGAGCGCGGCCGCATCTCGTCGCCGCGCGTTTATGCGTCGGACCCGTTGACCCTGGCTGTCGAGCCCGTGGTGTTGCCGCCTGCCGAGTTTGCGGGTGCCGACTGGCTGCCGGCGCGCGACATTCGACTGCGTGCAAACGTTCGACCCGAGGACGGCATTCTGGAGGCGGGCGAGCCCGCCAACGTGCGGCTTCGGCTCGAGGCCGATGGGCTCATGTCCAGCCAGCTGCCCGAGCTCGAGTTTCCGAACCAGTCGGGGTTGCGGATTTATCCCGACCAGCCCGATCTGGAGACTCGGGCGCAGCAGAGCACGATGCGCTCGGCGCGCGAACAGGGCTTTGCCATCATCGCCTCGCAGGGCGGCATCTTTGCGTTGCCGTCCGTCGAGGTGCCCTGGTTCAACACCGAGACCGGTGCGTGGACGTCAACCACCGTCAGCCTGCCGATCCTGCAAGCGGCCGGGGTCACACCGCCGCCGGAGCCGCCCGCGGCGACTGAGACGCCGGTGCAGACCGAGACGGCGCCGGCAGCGGCCGCCGAGACGGCACCGGCGCCACAGAGTGTCGAGCTGCGCCAGCGCCTGTTCCGTCTCAAGACGATCAATTACGGCCTGTTGGCGTTGTGGTTGATTACCCTGTGGCTGGTTTGGCGCGGCAATAATCGCAACCGGCGACAACGACGCCGTCAGCGCCGGACGCGAAACGATGAGGCGCCGTTTCGCGCCACCCAAAAGGCGTTTAAGGCTGTGCAGCGCGCTTGCGAGGCCAACCAGCCTGGCGAGGCGGCCAAGGCGCTCGTGGCCTGGGCCAGTCACTTTTGGTCCGACGATCCGCCGAGGGCGCTCGGTGACATTGCGGCGCGCCTGCCCAACGACGCGGCGGCTGCGGTCGAGGGGCTGAACCGGCACCTCTGGGGCAACGGCGACGACGGTGCCTGGCGCGGCGATGCCTTGAAACGGGCGCTGCGCAGCGCGCATGAGCCTGGCGCTGCGGCGCGTCTTGCGAATCAGCCCGATCTGCCACCGCTGTTTCCAGCCAACTAGCGCGCGTCACTCAGCAGGATTCGGGTGGTGCGAGTCCCCACCCGCGCGCACACTGCGCGCATGGATACGATAGCCGTGACACACCGCGATTACGACCGCATCGCTGACGCCATCACGTGGATCGCCGAGCACCGGCGCGCGCGCCCGGAGGTGGCCGACATGTCCCGCGCTGCGGGCTTGTCGCCGTCACAGTTTTCGCGGCTGTTCCGGCGATGGGCGGGCATCTCACCGCAACGCTACCTCGCACACCTGACGCTGGCCGACGCGCGCGACGCGCTGCGCCGCGACGCCACCGTCGAAGCCGCGGCCTGGGAAACCGGATTGTCGGGCCCGGGTCGACTGCATGACCTGTTCGTATCGATAGACGCGGTAACTCCTGGCGAATTTCGGCGCGGCGGCACAGGGCTTACGCTCGAGTGGGCGTTTGGTCCGACGCCATTTGGCGATGCCTTGCTCGCACGCAGCACGCGCGGCATCGTCGCGCTGCGTCTCGGTGCCCCCGAACATCGCGAGCAACGGCTCGGCGAACTTCGCGCCGAGTGGCCGGGGGCCGTTTTTGAGCCGATGTCCGATGGCGCGGCCGCTGTGGCCGATGTCTTTGCGCCCGACCCATCGCGTATTGATCTGTTGCTGGTGGGCACGCCGTTCCAACACAAAGTCTGGCAGGCCCTGGTGGCGCTCGAACCCGGCGAGACGGTCAGCTACGCGACGCTTGCAGAACGCATCGGTCAGCCCGGCGCCGCGCGCGCTGTCGGCGGTGCCGTCGGGGCCAATGCGGTTGCCGTCATCATTCCCTGCCACCGGGTGCTGCGCGCCGACGGCGGGCTCGGTGGCTATCGCTGGGGACCCGAGCGCAAACGCGTGGTGCTGGCCTGGGAGCACTGCCGCAGGCTCGCGGCTGCCGAATCCGGAGTGCTATCCTCGGCAACACCCTGAAGCCCCTGCGCTCGCCACGCGGCAACTCCGCCTGCGATGACTCCGTCTCACTGGCTGCTCATGCTGGCCGTCAATCTTGCGTTCGGCCTCAACCTCGTGGCCTCCAAGTTTGTGCTCAGCGAACTGCCACCGCTCGCCTTCGTGGCGCTGCGGTTCGCTGTCGTGCTCGTCATTCTAGCGCCGTTTCTGCGAGTGCAGCACGGACAGATGCGGGTGCTATTTGGTGTCGGTTTGCTGATGGGTACCGTGCACTTCGCCTTCCTGATTTTTGGCCTGCAGCAGGCCGCCGACGTATCGACCGTGGCCATTCTTGTGCAGCTCGGCGTGCCGCTTTCGACGCTGATGTCTGTGCTGTTCCTGGGTGAGGTGATTCGCTGGCGGCGCACGCTGGGTATCGCCGTGTCGTTCCTGGGCGTGATGATCATTGGCTTTGACCCGCGCGTGTTCGGCTACGGTGAGGCCGTGTTGCTCGTTGTCGGCGCAGCGCTCGCGGGTGCGGCGGGTATGACCCTCATGAAGGCGCGCGTCACAGTCGATGCGTTCCAATTGCAGGGCTGGCTTGCCGTGGTGGCCTTCCCGACACTCGCCGTGTTGTCGCTGGTGACCGAGACGGGTCAGGTGGCGGCGGTCATGACGGCATCGCCGCTCGTGCTGGGCCTGGTGCTTTTTTCAGCCATTGGCGCCAGCCTCATCGGTCACGGCGGCACCTACGAGTTGCTGCGCCACTACGAGCTGTCGCTCGTGAGTCCGTTGCTGCTGCTGGCCACGGTGGTCGGCGTTGTATTCGGTGTCCTGCTGTTGGGTGACGTCGTCACACCGCGCATGATCATCGGCGGGCTCGTGACGTTGGGCGGTGCGCTCGTGATCACGTTGCGCAGTGGCAGCCACGGCGTCGCACCGGCGATCGACTCGCCAGCCGTGCCCGATCCCGAGGCGCAGTCTTGACGTTTCCGGGGATCACGACACTGAGCTTTGACCTCGACGACACGCTCTGGCCGATTCGCCCGGTCATCTACGGCGCAGAGACGGCCATGTCCGAATGGCTTGATGTGCACTATCCGCGCGTGGGGGAACGATTCGACCGCGAGGCGCGCATGGCGTTGCGCAAGCGTGTCGTCGCGGATGCGCCCGAACGCGCACATGACCTGACCTGGTTGCGGCGGCGTGTTTTGGCCGAGATGGCTCGCGAAACGGGCTACCCCGAATCGCTCGTCGATGGTGCCTTCAATATCTTCGACGCCGCGCGCAATCGTGTGCGGCTCTACGACGATGCGCGCCCCGCGCTGGCCGCGCTGGCGGGTCGCTATCGACTCGTGGCGCTGACCAACGGCAACGCCCGATTGGGTCCTGCGGGCATCGCGCCGTACTTTCGTGCACGGGTCACGGCGAAGGACGCGGGCGCAGCCAAGCCCGACCCGCGCATGTTTCGCAAGGCTGAGGCTGTGATGGGCGTGCGCCCGCACGAGGTGCTGCACATCGGCGACGACCCGCAGCGCGATGTATGCGCCGCGCGCGACGCGGGCCAGCATGCGGTCTGGGTGAATCGTAACGGCGAGCGCTGGTCCGAAGCCCACGGCGAGCCGCCCGTCGAGGTTCGCAATCTTCACGAGCTCGCGAGGTTGCTCCGTGACTGACGTCGCCGGTCTGCCGCTTATCGTGTTTGTGCCGGGCATGAAGCCCAAGCCGCCAGCTGAGCTGCATCTCGATGCCTTGCGCCGGTGTCTGCTCGAAGGTCTGGGTCGCGTCGACCCGGACGTGGCTGCGGACCTAACCGCGAACCCCGATGCCTTCGTTCGGGCGAGCTGGACCTACGGGTTTTACAAGCGCTACCGCGACATCGAGATCGATTTGCCGGGCATCGATGCGCTCTGTGTGCAGGCGCGCCCAAGCGCACGCGACGTGGAGGAGGCCACGGCCTGGAAGACGCGGCTCACGCGCTGGTTGTACCTGGCCGGCGATGCGCTGCCATTCCTCGTCAATAGCCTCGCCAACGACGACATGCGCGTGACCTTGCGCGACGTGCGCCGCTACATCCAGGACGAGAAAGGTATGGGCGAAGCGGCGCGGGCCGATCTGCGCACAAAAATCCTCGAGGCCTCCAAGGCTAGGCGACCGGTGCTGGTGATCGGTCACAGCCTGGGCTCGGTGATTGGCTGGGATACGCTCTGGGCGCTGTCGCGCCGTGATGGACTCGATGCGGGCTGCAGCCTGCTCATGACGTTGGGCAGTCCGCTCGGCAACCACATCATGCAGCGCGGCATGATGGGTCACGATCGCGAGGGCGCCGAACGCTATCCCAACAATATTGGCGACTGGGTCAACGTAGTCGCCATCGGCGAGCTCACGGCACTCGACCGCTGCATGCGCAACGACTTCCGAGAAATGGAAACGCTGGGGCTTGTGAATTCAATCGAGGACTACGATGTCTTCAACCACTACCGCGAGAACGGTCGGCTCCTGGTCCACAGCGAGTACGGCTACCTCGTCAATGCACTTACGGCGGGCATCATCGCCGACTGGTGGCGACACCACCGCGAGGGGATGCATCCGACACGCGAGAACGTGTCGGATGGTGATCGGCGTTAAGCGTTCCTGGTTCGGCTAGTCCAGCCGCGGCTGGATGACGACATCGATGCGTCGGTTGCGGGCGCGGCCCTGTGCCGTTTCGTTGTTGGCAATCGGACGTGTCTCGCCGTAACCCGTGGCGGTCAGACGAGTGCTCGGAATCCGCATGGCGTTGAGCATGTATTGCTGCACCGAATCCGCACGAGCCTGCGACAGCGACTGGTTCGTCGCGTCACTGCCGTAGGAATCTGTGTGGCCCTCGATGATGAGGCCCGAGCGCGGGAAGACGTCAATGGCCGATTCGACCTTCTCGAGCAACGGGTAGTAGCTCGGGTCGATGGTCGCCGCACCACTGGCGAAGCTCAGGCCCACAAGCCGGACGGTGATGTTGTCGCCCTCGCGGAATACGAGCGCCTCGGTGCGCGAGAACATGCTCTCGACCGTTTCAAACTGCTCTTTGATACGTGCCTGGCGTTGCAATCGCTGCATGAGCGCTGCACGTTCGGCCGTGGCACCGCCCAGCTTTTCGTCAAGCAGGCGAATCTCTTCGGACATCTCGGCAACGCGTTGCTCGGATTCCTGCACGTCCTGTTCGAGGCTTTGGTTCGACTCGGTCAATGCCGTGATATGGCCTGCAAGCTGGTTACCCAGCGCGTCACCGCCATTGGCCATGTCGGGCACGATGTCGGCGGCCGCGGCAACTTCCGCCAGCGGTTGCTCCCATGACAGTACGAGTTCCTCGACGCTCAGGTCACGGTCGCGCACGCGGCGCCCAACTTCGGACAGGTAGATGGCGTGGCGCGCTTCGTAGTTGGCTTGCTGCGCGAGGCTGCGCGGCAGGTCGGTGTCGTACCGGTTTTCATTGAGCTCACGCTCCGCACGCGCCAGCAGGTCGCGCGACTTTTGCAGCGTGACGGGTGCGTAGCGATCGACGCGCGCGCGCTCGGCGTCCGCGAGCAGCTGCCGGGTTTCGCTCAGGTATTTAGTTTTGATCGCGCCGAGCTCGGCGTCGCGGTAAAGGCTCTCGGCCTCGAGACCGTAGCGGCGGCCGTCTTTGAGGTCGCCGCGCTCAAGCTGGTTAATGGCCCGCCCAAACGCCTCTTCGGCGTCCTCCCAAATCGGTTGCGACAGGATCGGTGCTTCTGCGGATCGCGCGTCCTGGCGCGTCTTAATCGTGGCCGCGAGCGTCGTCCGCGTCAGCGTTGCGGAGTCGGCCGCCTCAGCGAATCGCGCTGTGGCGTCAGACAGCCTTGAACGGATGTACTCGACATTGCGACCGCGCTCGAGCCCCTGTTCGGCCTGTTGGTAGGCCTTCTGGCCGCGCTCGAAATTCCGCGGCGCGAGCAGCGCAGCATTGGCATCCCGGGCCGACTGGTAGGCGCGATCGGCCTCGGCAAACAGACTGTCGCGCAGGGCCTGGGCACCCGCAGTGCTCGCCAACGCCAGGCAGAGTGCCAGTGTGGCGATCAGAAAACCTTTGTATTTCATATGCTTAATTACGATCAATGGGCATTGAGCCGCTATTGTTACCGCGAGCGCCCGGCGGCTGCAAGTGGCTGTACCGCGGAATGGGATATTCGCATTCTGTGCGACAGATCACGTCCATCAGGGCACTGAATGCGTAATGTCAAATCCATGCAGTCGAAGTTCTACACTCAATTTGAGGTTACAGACCCGCTGCTGGACCGCTCAGATCGATTCAGCGGCATCGTCGAGCTCACTCATGAGCGCGGCTACAAGGTCTCGGCAGCGCAGCTTACCTGGCTGCTCGCCGAAAACTTCGACATCGAGTACGACCAGCTGGAATTGGTCAACTGGTACCGACTGCATTGAGTGATTTGTGATTTCCCCCTGATTGCCCGGTCC
>JBCCBB010000112.1:0-8473 GCA_039814545.1 Pseudomonadota bacterium | reverse complement strand
CACGGACATTTTTTGAAGCGCCTCACGCAGACTGATTTGAGACGCATACAGTCGCCGCTGCACCGCATTCGTGTGCAGGCCGACGCGCGTATTGATGTATATGGCAACGGAGGTGGCGGAGAGAACGAGAAACTGCTGCGTAAATGTCTCGAGCGGCGGCATCTGCAAACCATGCATCACGGTAGCGGAACTGAAACCAGTGAAAGATAAGGCGAGATTTGCAATCGTCTGGCGCCGAGACATGACGGTGGCACCAAATGAGAAGATAAAGAACAGCGTCAGCCCTAGATACAGCGAAAGCTGCGGTGCGAGGTGCAAGAACACCACGGCCACCATGACGTTAAATGGAACTTGCACCTCCGCCTGACTCATCAGTCTAAGCTGCGGATGATCGACTGCGAGCCGCGCGATCACATTGTAGGTCACGCCAACGACCGTGAACGCCGCTGCATGCCACAGCGACACTTCGGTTCCCGTCAGTGCGAATGCTGCGATAAACGCACCCGAAAGCACATACAAGAGGCCTGCCTCGAGTACGCTGTGGCGACGCGAGCTCAACCGAGGCAACAGCCGTGCTTCGATGGGCGTCAAGGTTTCGGATTTGTGATCCACACCTCCCTAGCGGCCGACCACCGCTAGCGTTGAGCAAAAAAAAGGCCCCGTCGAAACGGGGCCTCCTGGCGATCGATGTCTCGATCCGTACCGGTTGGGTACAGCGTCTTACATCATGCCGCCCATGCCGCCCATGTCGGGCATGCCGCCGGCTGCCGGCAGGGCTTCGTCCTGCGGCATGTCGGCAACCATGGCTTCCGTCGTCAGCAGCAGGCCTGAGACCGAGGCGGCGTTCTGCAGTGCAAAACGCGTGACCTTTGTCGGGTCCAGGATGCCGGCTTCGATCATGTCGCCGTATTCGCCCGTGGCGGCGTTGTAACCGTAGTTACCTTCGCCGTCAGCGACTGCGTTCAGGACGACCGAGGCGTCGCCGCCTGCGTTCGAGACGATCTGACGCAGCGGCTCTTCGACCGCACGACGCAGGATGTTGATGCCCACGTTCTGGTCAGCGTTGTCGCCTTCGAAGTCACCCGCCGAGCGAACCGCGCGGATCAGTGCAACACCACCACCCGGTACCACGCCTTCTTCGACCGCAGCACGCGTGGCGTGCAGCGCATCTTCGACGCGAGCCTTCTTCTCTTTCATTTCAACTTCGGTGGCAGCGCCGACCTTGATGACGGCAACACCGCCGGCCAGCTTGGCCACGCGTTCCTGCAGCTTCTCGCGGTCGTAGTCCGAGCTCGACTCTTCGATTTCACGGTTGATCTGGTCAACGCGCGCCTTGATGTCGTTAGCCTGGCCAGCGCCGTCGATGATCGTCGAGTTCTCTTTAGAGATCTGGACTTTCTTGGCTTCGCCGAGATCGTCGAGCGTGGCCTTCTCAAGCGACAGACCCACTTCTTCCGAGATCACCTGGCCGCCCGTCAGAATCGCAATGTCCTGCAGCATGGCCTTACGGCGGTCACCGAAGCCCGGTGCCTTCACAGCAGCAACCTTGACGATGCCGCGGATGTTGTTGACGACCAGTGTGGCCAAGGCTTCACCTTCGACGTCTTCAGCGATGATGACGAGCGGACGGCCCGCTTTGGCAACGCCTTCGAGCAGCGGCAGCAGGTCGCGGATGTTCGAGATCTTCTTGTCGAAGAGCAGTATGAACGGGTTTTCCAGTTCCGCAGCCTGGCTGGCCTGGTTGTTGATGAAGTACGGCGAGAGGTAGCCGCGGTCGAACTGCATGCCTTCGACGACGTCCAGCTCGTTGTCGAGGCCCGAGCCTTCTTCAACAGTGATGACGCCTTCTTTGCCAACCTTTTGCATGGCTTCGGCGATGATCGTGCCGATTTCAGCGTCGCTGTTGGCCGAAATCGTGCCGACCTGCGAGATGGCGCTGTCGTCTTCGCAAGGACGCGAGAGACCCTGCAATTCGCCGACGAGCTTGCCGGCAGCCTTGTCGATGCCACGCTTCAGGTCCATGGGGTTCATGCCAGCGGCAACGGCCTTCAGGCCTTCGCGCAGGATGGCCTGGGCCAGAACCGTCGCCGTGGTCGTGCCGTCACCGGCAACGTCCGACGTCTGCGACGCGACTTCCTTAACCATCTGGGCGCCCATGTTTTCGAACTTGTCTTCGAGTTCGATTTCCTTGGCGACCGATACACCGTCTTTCGTGACGGTCGGAGCACCGAAGCTCTTGTCGAGGACGACGTTGCGGCCTTTGGGGCCCAGCGTGACCTTGACGGCGTTGGCCAGCGTATTCACGCCAGCGAACATTTTGTGACGAGCGTCGTCACCAAAACGGACTTCTTTAGCAGCCATTGTTTTGTTCCTTAATGAAGAATGCTGTTGGGAATAGTGAGGTTCGGGTGGCGCGGGGTTTAGCCCTCAACAACCGCCATGATGTCGTCTTCCTTCATCACGAGCAGTTCTTCGCCATCTACCTTGACTTCGGTGCCGCTGTACTTGCCGAACAGCACTTTGTCGCCAACCTTCACGTCCAGCGCGCGGACGTCACCGTTTTCCTGGATCTTGCCGTTACCAACGGCAATGACCTCGCCCTTGACCGGTTTCTCTGTAGCCGCGTCGGGAATTACGATGCCGCCAGGCGACGTACGCTCTTCCTCCATGCGCTTGATGATGACGCGATCATGAAGCGGACGAATGTTCATCGATGAGTCTCCTTGAACTAAGTGATTGATTTTTAGTGTTAAAAATCGTTCCTGGCGTGTGCCACTGTTAGCACTCCGCCTTGGGGAGTGCTAATGATAGGGATGAGGCACGTGATTTCAAGACCCTCGACAGTGCGCCGTCACCAATTGGCGACACCCCGGTAACGGGTCACAATTCGACAGGTCCGACGCGCCCCACGCGCCGAGCAGCGGTATCCTTGGGGGTAATCAACTGCTTGTTTTGCCGGTCTATGGCCGCATGAATCGATCCATGACGATGACCCGACTGTTCGCGACCTGGCTCGCACTGATGCTCACAGCCCTCGTACCTGCCCAGGCCGAGGACGAGCTGCTGCGTGCCCAAGAGGCCTTTACCTTCGACGTCAGTGAGGATGCCGGCGAGATCGTCGTCGACTGGCGCGTGGTCGATGGCTACTACCTCTACAAAGAGAAAATCGAGTTCTCGCTCGAGGATTCGAACGCGACGCTCGAGGCGCCCTTCCTGCCCCGCGGCGTCGACTACTCGGACGAGTTCTTCGGCGAGCAGCAGATCTACACCGATGACTTCCAGGCGCGCCTGCCCTACTCCGGCGACGCGGGCAACGCGACGCTCGTCATTCGTTCGCAGGGTTGCTCGAAGAGCTTTGGCATCTGCTTCCCGCCCACAACGCAACGCGCCACGCTGACGCTCGCAAACAACGCACCGGCCGCAGCCCGGTCGCTGCCCTTCGGCGGCCCGGTCCCCGATGACTTGCTGCCCGCCGAGCAAGCGTTCCAGCCGCGCGTTACGCGCGTCGGCGGCGACAGCCTCGAGGTCGGCTTCCAGGTCGCGCCGGGCTACTACCTCTACAGCGAATCCATCAAGGCCGAGTTCGGCAGCGCCGATTACGCGCCGGGCGCGCTCGGGCTGCCCACCGGTGAGCCCAAGACCGACGAGTACTTCGGCGACACCACCGTCTACTACGACGCCGCCTTCATCACGATCCCGCTGATCCGCAGCGCGGCCGAGGCGTCAGTCCAGCAGCTCACCTTGAGCTACCAGGGCTGCGCCGAGGACCGCATCTGCTACCCGGTCATGTCGCAGACCTTTGACATCAGCGTGCCTGCGGGCAGCATCACAGTCTCCGACACATCGGCCGCCGCCGCTGCGCCAGCCGCGAATCCGGGCCGCGTCTCAGAGCAGTCGAAACTGGCTTCGCTCATCAGTGGCGGCAACATGCTCGTCGTGCTGGGTACCTTCTTCGGCCTGGGCCTGCTGCTCTCACTCACGCCTTGCGTACTGCCTATGGTGCCGATCCTGTCGGGCATCATTTCGGGTGAGGGCGAGAACACCTCAGCCGGTCGCGGCTTCTTCCTCGCGTTGCTTTACGTGTTGGGGATGGCGCTGACCTACACCTCGGCCGGCGCGCTGTTTGCTTACTTCGGTGGCACGCAAGCCGCCACCTTCTTCCAGCAACCCTGGATCCTGATCACATTCGCCGGCCTCTTCGTGGTGCTGGCCATGAGCATGTTTGGTTTGTTCGAGCTGCAGATGCCATCGGCCATCCAGTCCAAGGTCGCCACGATCAGCAACGACCAGAAATCGGGTACCGCAGTGGGCGCCTTTGTCATGGGCTCGCTGTCATCGCTCGTCGTGACCGCCTGTGTGGCACCGCCGCTGGTCGCAGCCCTGGCCGTGATCGCCGAGACGGGCGACGTCGCCCGCGGCGCAGGGGCGCTGTTCGCCATGTCCATGGGCATGGGTACGCCGCTGCTTTTCGTCGGCGCCTCGGCCGGTCGCTTGCTGCCCAAGGTCGGGCCCTGGATGGAAACCGTCAAACAGGCGTTTGGCTTCATCATGCTGGGCGTTGCGATCTACATGCTCTCGCGCCTTTTGCCGGGCGAAGTCATCATGCTGGCCTGGGCCGTGCTCATTGTCGTCGCCGCCATCTTCCTGGGCGCGATGACGCCGCTGACACCCGAGTCCTCGGGCGGCCGTCGGGTTGGCAAAGCGATTACTGTTCTGGGCGCACTCTACGGCGCCACGCTGTTTATTGGTGGGCTGGCCGGCGGCGAAGATCCGCTGCAACCGTTCAAAGGCTCCGTGCTCGCGCAAACCGGTGGTGGCGCCGCCGAGTCGCACGAACTCGAATTCGTGCGCATCAAGTCCGTCGAGGATCTCGACCGCGCCGTGGCCGATGCCAGCGCCAACGGGCGCCCCGTGATGCTCGACTTCTACGCCGACTGGTGTGCCTCGTGCAAAGAGATGGAGAAGTACACGTTCACCGACGCACAGGTGGGCGACGTGCTCTCCAACACGATCCTGCTGCAGGCTGACGTCACGGCCAACGACGACGCAGACCAGGCCTTGATGGACCGTTTCGGCCTCTTCGGCCCGCCCGCGATCATCTTCTTCGGCCCTGACGGCGTCGAGCGCCCCGGCTACCAGGTCGCGGGCTACATGAAAGCGCCCAAGTTCGCGAGTCACGCCCGCGAAGCCATTGCCGGCGTGGGCCCCAATACGACGACCGCCCAACGCTGACGCTTCGCGCTATCATTAGCGCATGCAGAAACTCGTCATCTACACCGCAGTCCTCGGGCTGGCGGGTGCGGCCGGGCTTGTCACGAGCTTCATGGTCGGCACGAAACCCGCGCCCGTAGAGATCGCAACGCCCGTTCCGCTCGACGAACAAATGGCGACCGCAACGGCGGGCGCGCATGCGGCCACTTCGGTCGTCACGCTGGCCAACATGGCAGGCGGCAGCAACAGCGTCGAGGACTGGCAGGGCAAACCCCGGCTCGTGAATTTCTGGGCCACCTGGTGCGCACCCTGCCGCCGTGAGATCCCGTTACTCAAATCTCTGCAGACGGCGCAACAGCCCGAAGGCCTGCAGGTCATCGGCATCGCGCACGACGAGATGGACGCCGTCGTCGCCTACGCCGAGGAGACCGACTTCAACTACCCCGTGCTCGTCGGCGAAGTCGAGGTCATCGCTGCGGCCGAGGCCTTTGGTGTGCCGCTCAAGGGCCTGCCCTTCACGCTCGTGCTCAGCGCCGAGGGCGAGCTCGTGAATACGCACGTGGGCGAGATGGACGCTGAAGAGGCCGAGGTCATCATCGACGTGTTGTCGAAACTCGAGGCCGGCGAGCTCACGCTCGAAGCTGCGCGCCAAGCGCTGGAGTAAGTCGCCCTGGTGTCGCCTAGTGGCGCGCGTCGAGCCACTCCGTCATTTCGGCCAGCACCTCGACCTGCTCGCGCTCGTTGAAAATCTCGTGCTTGAGCCCCGACCACATCTTGATCGTCTTGTCCGACGCGGCCGCCTCCTGATAGACGAGCGTTGAGCCTTCGGGTGCGGTGAGTTTGTCCTCACTGCCGTGCATGAGCAGCATCGGCAGCTCGAGGCCCCGGGCACGCTCACGCAGGTCAGCCATGGCATCGAAGATCGCAACGACGAGCCCTGCGGGCACCTTGCCGTTGTAGACCAGCGGATCATCGAGGTAGGCCTGCACGACCTCGGGGTCGCAGCTGATCTCATTGGAATCGAGTGCCAGCGCACCGAGGCCGGGTGCGACGCGTGCCAGAAATCGTACGATCGCTTCCTGCCAGGCGGGCGGTGGATCAGGTGCGATAACGGCCGGGCCCGACAGCACCAGCGACTTGAAGCGGTCCTGCTCGCGCAATGCCGTGAGCGCCGCGATAAGACCCCCCATGCTGTGCCCGAGCAGTGTCACGGGCAGGCCCGGCAGGGCGACGCGCGCGTGGCGGTCGAGCTCGAGCATGCCCTCGACAAAGACGCTGAAGTCGTAAACGCCACCGCGCTTGCCCGGCGACTGACCGTGACCCGCGTGATCGATGGCGAATACGGCGTACCCGGCCTGCGTGAGCGCGTCGGCAACATGTGTGTAGCGCCCGCCGTGCTCGGCAAGCCCGTGTGCGATGAGCACGATCGCCTTGGGCGATTCAGGCTGCCACGACTGCCAGACGAGCCGCGATTCGAACGTGCCGGATTCGTGCTGCATCAGTCCTGCTCCAAAGCCACGAGGAAGCGCTTCTGCACCTCGGCAACGTGCTCGTCCATCGTCTCGGATGTCCAGTCGCTGGTATCGACGGGCTCGAGCACCGTGACGCCCACGGTGGCCGGGTGGAACAAGAGGTCACCCTTGGGTGAGACATCCAGGGCGTTGCGAATGACGATGGGCACGATGGGCACACCGGCTTGCTGCGCGAGGTGGAACGCGCCCTTCTTGAACGGGCCGAGTCGCGTCGACACGGTGCGCGTGCCCTCGGGCGCGATGACGACCGACTTGCCCTCGACCCGAATCGTGTCGACGAGGCGGCGCATCGATTCAACGGCCTTGGTCGCGTCGCTGCGGTCGATCATGACCGTGCCCGCGAACTGCATGATCTGACCCAACACGGGCACCTTGCCGATTTCCTTCTTGCCCACGCCCGCCAGATCACGGCGCAGCAGACGCGCGATGATCACGACGTCGGCCTGACTCTGATGGTTGAACACGAACACAGCCGGGCGGTGTTCCCAGAGATGCGATTCGCCCTCGACATCGAGGTTGAGCCCAATGAACGCACTCGCGACGTCGGCGAACAAGCTCATTGAGAAGTTGAGCCCTTCCTGCTTCGACCCCGTCAGCGCCCAGATGGGCAAACCCGCAAGGAACGAGGGAATCATGCTGCCCGTGGCCGCGGCCGTGCGCAGCAGGTCCGTCGGGCGCGGGCGACCGCGACTAGCGAAGCGACGTACGGGCCAGCCGCGTTCCTCGGACGCCTCGACGAGTTTCGGGTTCGGGTTCAGCGGCCGCGGGTTACCCACCCGATCGAGCAACGGCAGGTCATCATTGCTGTCCGAGTAGAAGTAGCTCCGGTCCAGATCAAGCCCGTGTTCGGCCGCCAGCGTCTCGGCTGCGGTGACCTTGCCTTCACCCCAGCACGTCGGTCGCACGATCTCGCCTGTGAACACACCGTCTTCCGATTCGAGCTCGCTGCAGAGCACATGCTCGATGCCTAAGATCTCGGCGGCGTCTTCAACCTGAAACCGCGTCGCCGAGGACACGATCGCCACCGTGTGGCCGCGCTTCTGGTGCGCCTCCACCAGTGCGCGCGCCTCGGGGTAGATCACCTTGGCGATGTGCTTTTCGAAGACCTCGCGGCCCAGCGTCTCGAACTGCTCAACGGTGAGCCCGCGCATCATTCGGGCACTGGCGACGAGTAAGCCCGAGAATCCCAGGTTGCCCATGCCGTAACCGGCGCCTGCGGCGGCCAGCTGCATAACTTGTCCACGCGACAAGTCGCCGCGCAGTAACTGCTCGCGGAAAAACGAGAACACGGAAAAGCCCGCGATCAGCGTGCCGTCGAAATCGAACAGGGCGGCGATCTCGGGGCCTTTCGGGGCCTCATCAATCTCGCGCGTGATCTTTCGGTAGAGCTTCATGGGCGTGTGCGTCTCAGTCCAGGGCGTCGAGCGCCTGCGTGAGATCGGCGATGAGGTCGTCCGCGACTTCGATGCCAACCGACAGGCGCAGCAGGTTATCAGGAATCGGGCTGTCCGGACCCTCGATCGTCGCACGGTGCTCGACGAGGCTCTCGACGCCGCCCAGCGACGTCGCGCTCGCAAACAGGCGCAATCGCCCGGCGACGGCGAGCGCTGCGTCGCGGCCACCGCGCACCATGAACGAGAGCATCGAGCCGAAGCCGCCTCGCATCTGCTTCGCCGCGACCGCGTGCCCGGGATCGTCAGCGAGACCCGGGTAGCGCACGCGCTCGACCT
>JBCCBB010000141.1:0-4433 GCA_039814545.1 Pseudomonadota bacterium | reverse complement strand
CCAGCGCCGGCGCATCGCGGCGGCCATAACGGCACACCAGAGCAGGGCGAAGAAGAGCAGGCTCACGGACCCACCTCCGGATCCCAGGTTTCCCGTCGGCGGCGGCGCCGAGGCGGCTGCGACGATCGTGAGGTTGCCCGGGTCGAATGCCAGGTCGGTGACGTATTCCTCACCGAAACCCACTTCGATCAACGGGACCTCTTGAACGACGTTGTTGGAGTTTTGTATGCGCCCCGTGCCGTCAGCGTTCAGCTGAAACAGCGCCGGGTGAAACCGGCCGTTGCCGATTTCGCGGCCGTTGAACGTGAACACGAGTGTTCCGCCCACGAGCTCGGCGACTTGGAGGCCGTCGCTGAGCACGGCTGTATCCGCAACTTCGAAGATGAGCAAGCTGCCCTGCGCGTAGAAGTCTGCGCCATCAATTTCGCGGAGCAACGCAAAGCTCGGGAAACCCGAGGGCGTGCCCGACACGAGATCACCCGACACGCTGTAGGTGACTGAGACGAGCTGGGGGTTGCTGTAGGTACCGGGCGCAAGGTCGCCCTCGACGACCACCTCAATGTCGAAGGTCGTGACGTCACTGAAGACCGGCGTGGCAACAAAGTCGTTGCTCGAGATCGACAGCGTGAATTCTTGTGCGTGCGCGTTAGCCACCAGGGCCAGGGCGCAAACCAATAGCCATCGTTGCAAAACGAGCGGGCTCTTGTGACGAACGGCGAGCGTTCAATGGGCCGAATATAGCGCTTTTTTCGGGCGCGGTCTGCCGCGAAAACGCAACAGCTGTCGGGGTCTGGCGACAGGCCTAAACCAACGTCATCGCGAGGGAGCACCGACGCCACCGTCATCGCGAGGGAGCGAAGCGACCGCGGCGATCTTGCGGGAACTGCACAGTCGTCGGGAGATTGCCGCGCCCGCTCCGCGGGCTCGCAATGACGGAGAAACGACCGCGCGAAGGTGCAGTCGCGACGATGCTAGTCGCTCAAGAGTTCGTCTGCGTCCAGCACAAACTCAGGCCCTTGTGCTTGCGCGAGGCATGCTGGCTCAGCCTTGTCCGCGAGGAATGCCATTGGATTCGAAAAGAAGCCCGCCGCTGCAGCCATCGCGCAGCCATCACCGCCCCAATTCGTTGATTCCGAATGAAAGCCGGCTGGGATAACGACCACGCGGCTATTTGACAGTGTTTTGGCAGCCTCGAAGCCCCAGGCGGGGGGCGTCAACGCATCGTATTCGCCTGCGATGATGACTGTGGGGATCGGCGATACTGTCGCTGCGACCTCCTCGACAGGCCGTGGTGGCACCCCCCAAGCTGCGCAGGTCTCCGGCGCGAAGACCGCGCTATCGAAGCCGTCGAACCGTAAGTCTGCCGTTGTTGCACGCTTGCTGAACGGCAAGGCCTCGCTGCACCACACGGACAGGCGCATACCCCAGGCAAAATTGCTGGAAGAACCAGCCCCGGTCATTGCTTGCGCCAGTACATCGAGGTCTCGCCGTGCGATTGCGTCCATGATGAGCGGTGCTGTCGCGAGTCCCTCGCGCGAGAACACGGGGACCGCACGAAGCAGATCTGCCGCGCCGACCGTCATCGCGTCCCGCCCGGCCATCGCGGGTACTTCCCAGGGCTGTTCCTGGGCGCGCACAACGGTCTCCATGAAGCGCGTCGCAACATCCGGGAAAGCGCTTGCACAAGACGGCTGGTTGGCGCACGCCTCGCCGACACGCCGCAAGACAGAGAGCAGATTTTCCGCGCTCTCGTCGTCGTAACGCGCCGTGTGGGGTAATGGCGAATCCAAGACCATCGACGCGACGCTTCCCGGATAGTCGCGCGCCACCGTCAGCGCAACACGCGTACCGTACGACAAGCCGTACAAGGACCAACGCTCTACGCCGAGGACCTTGCGCAGGTCCTCGATATCCGCCGCTGTGTTCGCCGAGTGGTAGGCGCCACGATCAATGCCCGCCGCTTCTAGTCCGCGCGCACAGTCTCGTGCCGCCTTAACAGCGCCGCCGGGAACATCCGGTTTGGCAAGTGCCGCGCCGAAGGCTTCGCACAGAAGCGCCGGTTCGGCATGTTGCGTGCCGCGCTGCCCGACAACGACAAACTCACGATTGCGAGTCCAGGGGTAGGCTCCCGGGTAGGCCGCAGCGGCCATACTTCCGACACCCGGACCACCAGACAAGTACAGCACGGGCGACAGGCCTGGCTCGGCAGTTTTAGGCTTCACGATTGCCACGGGCAAGCGCAGCGTCCTGCCATTGGCAACGTTGCGATCCTCCTCGACGACAAGGTAGCCACGCCGACTTTCAAACCCGGCAGGCACTGTAACGGGGAATGACTCCCCGTCTGCGACCGGCTCGAAACGCGGCACGGCCTGCGATTGACGCACCGTCGTGCTGTGCGACACCGAGCAACCGGAAAGCAGCCCGATCGCGAGCAGGCAGAGCATCGTCTTTCTAAGCTTGGTCATGTCACCTGAGTCATCGAAGGTCGCGGTGGCACGCTGCCGTGGCGACGGTTGCATGATCTCAGTTCGTCGTCGGACGTATGTGCGGATGCAGTCCCGTCGCCGTCATCGCGAGGGAGCGCAGCGACCGCGGCGATCTCTCAGGAACTGCGCCGGCGTTGGGAGATTGCCGCGCCCGCTGCGCCGGCGCGCAATGACGGTGGCGCGCGTTAGAACGTGTAACGCGCGCCGATGATGGCGGTCCGGGCCTTGTTAGGACGTGCGCCATAGGGCGTGCGGCCCACGATATCGAAATCGTCAGTCAGGTTTTCCACTGTAGCGGTAAGCGTCAGCGCGTCGGACCAGCGGTACAGGAACGACAGGTCGGTGATCACGCTCGACTCAATGTCTTCGAACGGTCCGCAGCTTGCACGTGCACAGGAATCGCCGATGAAGTTGACCGACAGATAGCTGCTCCAGCGGTCCGCTTCGACACCGGCACTAAGCAAGCCCTGGCTTTCGGGCACGTAGGGCAGTGGGTCGCCGGCCTGCACGGCACCGAAGAAGTCCGTGTTGGCGATATCGCTATCGAACTCGGCGTTGATCGCTGTGAACGTCAGCTGCAGCGGGAAGCGCAGGCCATTGTTCGCTGCAATCTCGTGCGACACCGAGACTTCGATGCCAGTGACCGTTGCGGCATCACCGTTGAACGCGTCACCCACTTCGCAATCAACCCCCGACGAAGCCGTGCAGGTACCCACAAGATTGTCATAGTCGGTCAGGAACCAGCCGATATCGGCTTGCGTTGCGGCGCCGGCAAAGCGCACACCGAGTTCGTAATTGATGCTCTCTTCTTCATCAACGTCCGGCGCGTTACTGGGCGCTGAGAAGCCCTTGTGCGCACCGCCATAGATCGACCACGCCTCGTCGATCGTATAGACAACACCAATACCAGGGATGACGACACTGATGTCGTTTTCTCGCTGGTCGCGAAGGTTGGCGGCCGTCCGCGCCGAAGGATCGGCTGTCAGGCCGGGCCTTGTCTCCCAACGCGTACGCTCCTGGTCGATCTGCTCAAAGCGCACCCCGGGCGAGATCAACCAGCGGCCGAATTCGATCTGGTCTCGGATGTAGAGCGCGATGACGTCGGCGTCTTGTTCCTGGTTACCCGCATTGCCCAGCAAGCCCAGGTCATCCAATACGAGCTGTCCATTGGTTTGCGTGTAGGTGCTGTTGCGCTGCAGCCGCTCTGAATGGTCCGTGTGATAACGCAAGCCTGCTGAGATGCTGTGCGAGGCGCCACCCCAATCCGCAAGCCAGCGCAGGTCAAACTCGACGCCCGTCGAGTAGTACTCGCGCGCGTTCGAGCGAATCTGGATGGCACCCGCAGGCGTGTCACCGCCATCGAGGATCGCCTGCAGGTCGGCAGGCTGCGCTGTGCCAATGGAGTTGCCCGCATTGAGCGCCTGGACAAACTGGAACCAGCTCACGCCATTGAAGGTCTCGGCGTCGGGCGAACCCGTGACGTCGTAGCCTTCGGTCTTGAACCAATCGCGTTCAAACTCGTTGTGGTAGAGCGACGTCGTCAGTTCGAATGCGCCGCGCTCGAGCTGGTGGCGCAGGAGAATCTGGCTGTGCGTCGTGTCGATGTTGTCGAGCGCCGATAGGCCGTAGCGGCGGATCGGGTCCGCATCAAAGTCGGCGTCGGTCAGCCCGAGGTAGGTTTGATCCGAGTTTTCCGTGGCGTACTGCAGCTTGAGGTCAAACTGCTGGCGCCAACCGTTGATGTCATCAGGCGTGTAACGGAACTTGGCCATGTAGTCCTGCTTTTCCAGGCCGGTGTCGCCGCCGCGATCGAGATCCTGGAAACCATCACTCTGCCACTGATGCGTCTCGACGAGCCAACCGAAGCGGCCGTCGTTGTCGCCGTAGTGCGCGTGCACGCGCCAGGTGGCATCTTCGCCAAGCTGTACGTTGACCAGACCAGCCGCT
>JBCCBB010000091.1:0-10727 GCA_039814545.1 Pseudomonadota bacterium | reverse complement strand
GACTGCAACAGGTCGCCCGCGTCATTGACAATCTGCCGGCACGCCACCTGACGCTGTTGTGCGTCGTTGTAGCGCGCGCGAATATCGACGAGTTGGTCGAGTAGGGCCGGGTTGTCGTCAGGACCGAGATCGTCGAATTGGGCGACCTGGTCGCGAAGCTGGTCGACTCTGGGCGTGACCGCAGCGTCACAGGCCTCTGCCTCGGCAACCAGGCGCTCAAGCTCGGTTCGGTAGGACGCGAGATCGGTTTGCGTCAGGTCCTGACGTTCGAGTGCGCCCTGAAGGATTTCGACGCGTGTCAGACCGGGTTCGGGGTCGAAGCTCTCTTCCTGGGCCAGCGCGGCGGGGGCGGCGAAGAAGCCGAGAATCGTTGCGATGAGGCCGACGAGTACGGTGGACGCAACTCGACCCGCAAGGCGGTGCGTCAGGAGCTCGAGTCGTGCCGTCAGTGCTGTTCCCCCGGTGGTTGCACCGAGTATAGCTGTGCGTGTCGACAGCCGCCAAACTCATTGATCTTTAGGGAACTTGCGAAGTACGGGGGTGGGATTGGCTCCGCCGGTCTCGGCGCGCTGTGCGCGCCTCGGCTCGAACCCGATTGTTTATTTCGTGGGTTCAAATCCCCGCTTCAGACACAGGGTCGCGACGTTGGGGATGGCGCAATATTTGAGCACGGAAGTGGCGGAGGGGGTGGGATTGGCTTCGCCGGTCTCGGCGCGCCGTGCGCGCCTCGGCTCGAACCCGATTGTTTATTTCGTGGGTTCGAATCCCCGCTTCAGACACAGGTTCGCGACGTTGGGGATGGCGCAATGTCTGAGCAGGGAAGTGGCGGAGGGGGTGGGATTCGAACCCACGAAGGAGTTTAACCCTTGCCGGTTTTCAAGACCGGTGCATTCAACCGCTCTGCCACCCCTCCGACGGTGGCGATTCTCGCTGCAGACCGGGGTCGATGCAAGGCTCGGGACTTTTGGTCTCGTAAAATGGTCCCATAATGAAGCTATGGGCTACCGGGCGACGCAATGAACTCTCAGGATCCGCGATTGACTCAAATCGGCTTTGGCGGCAGCAACGCCGCGGCCTCACCCGTCGCGCGAGTGCTGGGTGCCATCGCAGGCGCCGTGATGTTCGTCGTCGCCATCATCGTCGGCGGCGTGCTCTTGCTGGCGTTTCTCGCACTCGCTGCCGCGCTGGCGGTGGCCTTTGCGGTGCGCTTTTGGTGGTGGCGTCGCCAGATGCTGCGCAATGCGCGTTCCCGCCCGACGCACGGCCCCGGCTCTGGAACCGGTGGCGGTGCCCAGGGGCCAGAGCAGGGCGGCCCTCGCTCGACCATCGAAGGCGACTATCGCGTCGTCGATGAATGACGCCCGCTGGCGGCTTCGGAACGTTCTGAGATAAGCTCCGGCGCGTGGCCTACAACGAGATGGAAAGACAGGCGCGCCGCCGTCGTCGGCGACGCAACCGGACGATCAGCCTCTTGCTGGTCATCACGGCCTGCATCGGCCTTGCCTGGTTTTTTGAGTCCCAGGCCACGACGACCTTGCTGTTTGTTCGCCACGCCGAGAAGGCGGAGACTCCCGCTGAGAATCCCGGCCTGTCCACCGCGGGTATCCAGCGCGCCCTCGAACTCGAACGTGTGCTCGCCGACCTCGACGTCGTGGCCGGTGTCGATGCCATCTATGTGTCGCAGTACCGCCGTACCGTGGACACGGCCAGGCCCGCTGCGCGTGCGGCAGGCCTCGATCCGAGGCCTTTCGATGTCAGTAACGTCGAGCAGGCCGTCGTCGATATTGTCGAGCGGCACAAGGGCAAAATTGTGCTCATCGTCGGCCACAGCAACACCATCGCACCCATGATCGCCGAGCTGGGTGGCAGCAAGAAGGTGCCCGAAATCGGTGAGGACGAATACGACAACATCTACATCGTCACGATCCCCTGGTTTGGCAAAGTCAAGACGCTGCGGCTGAAGTACGGCGCGCCGTATCTGCCTGCCACTGACACTGGCTAGCGTTGCATGAGCAGCACGCTGTCAATCGAGACACGTGGTCGCGGGCTTTATGAATTTACGCGCGAGGTTGCGGCATGCGTGCCGTCGACAGGCGCCGGGCTTTGCCACCTGTTCATTCGGCACACCAGCGCTTCATTGATCATTACCGAAAACGCGGCGCCGGCCGTGCGCGGCGATCTGGAGCGCTTCTTCGGTGATCTCGTGCCGGATGGTGATCCGCGCTATGCGCACGACGACGAGGGCCCCGACGACATGCCGGCACACGTTCGCAGTGTGCTGACACAGATGTCGCTGTCGATTCCTTACCGCAATGGCCAGCTTCTGCTGGGTACCTGGCAGGGTGCGTTTCTCTGGGAGCACCGGCACGCCGCGCACCACCGCGAGGTGGTTGTCACGTTTGTCGCCGAGGCCGCCTAGCTTTGCGCCGCTATGGCGCGTTCGATGAACTCGAGATGGCGCGTGATGGCGATGTCGGCCATGACGGCGTCGACGATGACGCCATCGCCATCGATGAGGTAGGTGCCGCGTCGGACACCGAAGCCCAGCGGGCCGTCGACGTCGTAGGCACGCACCGCCGTCTTGTCGGGGTCGCTGAGCAACGGGAAGGGCAGGGTGTGCCGGGCCGCGAAGCGTTGGTGGCTGTCACCGTCCTGAGGACTCACCCCTACGATGCGCAGGCCGCTCTCGACGAGGTCGTCGTGAATGTCGCGAATCGCGCAGGCTTCCTTTGTGCAGCCTGGTGTGAAATCGGCCGGGTAGAAGTAGAGAACCAGTGGTCCTTCCGCGATGAGGTCTTCTAGCGTGACAGGTTCGCCGTCAGCATCAGGGAGCCTGAACGACGGTGCCCGTGTTCCTGGCTTCAGCATGTTGGACTCCGTTCAGTCGTTAAAAGTGAGTTCGAGCATGGCGTAGCCGGCGTCGACCATACCCAAAGCGCGGTAGGTATCCGCGGCGGCCGTATTGTCGTGCTCGACGTAGAGACGCAAGCCACACGCCTTCGCCGCCTTCGCCTGATCGCGAACGTGTTCGTAGAGCGCACGGAACACGCCACGGCGGCGGAAATCTGGCGCGATGTAGACGCTCTGCAGCCACCAGAACCAGGCGTTACGCCAGTCGCTCCACTCGCGCGTGATCATGACCTGGCCGATGGGTTTGCCGTCGGACTCGGCGACCCAATAGTGGCCTCGGTTTGCGTCTTCGAGCAGGTTGCGCACGCCCGCTGTGAGCACCTCGAGGTCGAGTGCCTTGTCTTCGGTTTCGAGCGCCATAGCGGCGTTGTAGAGCGCGATGGCTGTGACATCGTCAGGCACCGCGTCGCGAATGGTGATTGTCATAGGAGTGGTGCGCCCGGCAGGATTCGAACCTGCGACCAATGGATTAGGAATCCACTACTCTATCCGACTGAGCTACGGGCGCGTTGCTTGAATGAGGCGCAAGTGTGCCACGGGCTTATTGAAACGGCGATGGGCGCTCCAACGGCGATCGGCAGGATTGACCGAAACGCCCTGGCGGCCGTTTCGACCCTTCGGGCTTCGCGGCTTTGCCGCTCGTCGTCAATTGCTGTCGCAATTGATCGAACCTGCGACCAATGGATTAGGAATCCACTACTCTATCCGACTGAGCTACGGGCGCGTTGCTTGAATGAGACGCAAGTGTGCCACGGGCTTATTGAAACGGCGATGGCACGCGGAGCACCTCAATCAAAAACGCCGCCCCGAGGGGCGGCGCTTCTGTTGGCAAGCGTTGTCGCGTGCTCAGTTTCGCCGGCTACCACGATCCCGATCCCGGCTGCCACGGTTGCTGCTGCGGCTCGACGACCGTGACGAAGCGCGGTTGGTGCTGCGGCTCGACTGACGTGCCGGTGCGCGCGACTCCGAGCGGCTGCGTGTGCGCGACTCCGAGCGTTGACGCGGCGCGGCGCGTTGCTGTGAGCGCTGCGTCTGGCGCTGCGCACGCTGTGGCGTCGCCTGGCGCACGTTGCGGTCGTTACGTGATGCGCGTGGCGCAGGTCGCGACGTTTGTCGTGAATTGCTCGCGAAGCGTCGCGTGTCGCTGCGGTTGCGGGTTGCCGCGCCGGCGTTTCGGTTCCGATTAACACCACCCACGTTTCGATCGCGGTCTCGCGCGGTGTTGCGCTGCGTACGCGCACCTGCGCTGGTGTCACGGCGCAACCTGCGCTCGGCGCGGTTGGGATCGCGTTCACTGCGATTTGCTCGCTGGCGCCCGTTGCCATTGGCCGCGAAGCGTTGTGTCCGCGTGCCGCCCGCCGCGGTGTCGCGCCGAGACCGGTTGTCACTGCGTTGGTCATTGGTCGCGTTGCGCCGCGCACTGCGCCGATCTCGCTGGACGACGTTATCGACGCCGCGGTAGCGCTGCCTGCGCTCGTTATTGATCCGCGCAGCACGATTCGTGTGTGCACTTCGAACGCGACGGTCGTTGTTGTACGTCAGCACGGTGTCGTTACGCGCGCCGTAGCGTCGATAGCCCGGCCGGGCACCGTGACGGCCACGCGGGTGCCACCGGTAAGCCTGGCCCTGGCGGCGCACGACGCGCACGCCATTGCGGTAGACGTGATGGTCGAACGCACGACGGTGTCGGTAGAAGCGGTTCGATACGTAGTGGCGCCCGTAATAGGGGTGCCCCACATGGTCGAAGTAGTGCAGGTGCAGGTAGCGGTGGCGCCAGGAGATCGTGAAGGCCGTGCTCACGCCCCAGAACCAGTCCGAGTGGAACCGGTGACCGACCGGGTAAGGGTAGTAATACAGCGGGTAGGCGTGCGGGTGATAGAAGTACACGGGGCGTCGACTGCGCACCACGACCACATCCGGGTCGTAATAGGGCACGTAGATGACATCTTGCGCGGCCGGGCGAATCTCGATGCCCTCGTCGCTGCGCTCCACGGTCTGGTAGTCGTCGGTTTCGAGGTTGCCCGCAAGCCAGGCCTGGTCACGGAACACCTCGACGGCCTCGAGCACGTCGCCCTGCTGTGCGAGCACGGCTTCGCCGAGCTGCCAGGTCCAGTCGAGATCATCGTTCAGAAGCTGCAGTGCTTCAGGATAGTTGAGCAGCGCGACAATGCTGTCGTCCCATTCAGGATCGGGTTCGAGACCCGGGTCGCGTTCGCGTGCTTCGAGCAGGCGTTGCGCCTCGACGACCTGCAGCGGGTAGGTTGTCGCCGGCAGCACGATGGCCAGCAGGTCGTCTGGATAGAGCGCGACAGGTGCCACCAGATCGACGAGGTCTTCCTCGTCGTACACGGGAGCGTCGTCCTGCGCGTGTACAGGCGCAAACGAAACGAGAAACGCGAAGAGCGCCAGCAGTGAAGTGGCGACTCGCGGGGCAACGCCGTCTTTGACGCGGTGCTGGGTCATGGCCGTCTCCTGATCGGACCGATTCGAGGCTCACGCTATCGAAACCGGCCTGAATAGAACCTTAACGGCTAATCGGGAGATGACAAAACGCTTGAGATAATTATGTTAAGTCATTCATTATAAAGGATGATCGACTCTGGCACGCCGCCTGTGCGCGCACGGTCGATAGCGCCATTGATGCCCTCAGGCCCGCAGGGCACGGTTGGCACGGGGACCAGGCCACCTTGCGCGGCGAGCGCCGGGCAGGCGCGTGCGTCCTGGCAGATGCCCGCCAGTGAGGGGCGCTGCCTTCATTGCTAACCCGCATCGTGTTGTCGATACGGGTTAGCGCAGCAGGGCGTCAGGTGCGGTCAGAAGTTGACCGAGAAGGACACGGCCAGGACCGGGTACCAGGCGAAGTCCTCGAGTTCCTCCTCGAGTTCAACGCGCTCGCTCTCCAGCGCGGCCTGGAACGTCGGGTCGCTCGCAATGATGCCGTCAGCAGACATCGCGAGCGACGGGTCACCCTGATACATCACGCCCGCGTCGAAGTGCAGGCCAACCGTGTCGCCGAGGCGGAAGTCGAGGCCCATGCCCGCGTAGGGGGCGAGGTCTTCGAACGTGGCGCGACCACGAAGGTTGCCCACCTGGCTGGCGTCGAACAGCTGGCCACCAATTTCGTAGGTGCCTGTGTCGTTGCCCAGGAAGTTGCCTTCGTTACCGTTGGCAACGAGGCCCGCCGAAAAGCGGACCGGGCTCGCGGGTATGCGGGCGTTGACTGTGGCATAAAGGCTCTCGAGTCCCAGCTCGGCGTCGTAGTCGATGCCAGCTTCCGTGCGGGTCGTGTCGTAGTCGTAGCGGCTGAAACCGGCGCGCAGATCGAGGTAGGGCACAGGTCGCCAGGTGGCTTCGAGACCCAGTCCCTGGGTTCCTGCGCGGGCAGCAATCCACAAGTCATCATCAGCTACGGCGTCGGTGGCGCCGAATGTGGCCAGCACAGCGGCGGCGGCGATCATCCGTTTCATGTCGGTCTCCGGAGGGGTTCGTGACTGCAGACTAAACGCGCGTCACGAGTGCCACTGTGCGGCAAGTCACGAAACGCCCCCAAAACCCCGTCAGAACGGCGTCTCAGCCGTTTCAATCGAAACAGGCATCAAGTAAAATTATGGTCAACCGCTGACACCTCATAGCGCCGCGAACAAGAGGGTCTGCCCGGGGGACGGGCTGACGCTAAAAAAGCATGACCAAATCACTGCAGGAGCAGTACCGGGCCACGCCGCTCAGCGGCACCAATGCGGCCCTCATTGAAGACCTCTACGAGCTGTATCTGAGCGACCCCGACGCCGTCGGTGATCAGTGGCGCCAGTACTTCTCGGGCCTCGCCAACGGCAGCGCCGCGAGCGAGACGCCGCACAGCCCCATTGTCGACCGCCTGCGTGAGATCGGAAAGATGCCGGCCACGGCGCGACCGCGTGCGGGCAACGGGGCCGCCGCACCGGTCATGACGGGATCGTCGGACGAGAAGCAGGCCGCCGTGTCGCGACTCATCCAGGTGTATGCCCTGCGCGGCCACCAGATCGCCGATATCGATCCGTTGGGTCTCATGGAGCGCCCGGCACCGCGCGTACTTGATTTCGATTTCCTGGGGCTTGAGCCGTCCGATATGGACACCGAGTTCTTCACGGGCGGCCTGGCCGGTACGGGGCATGAGCGCATGCGACTGCGCGACATCCTCGCGCTGTTGCGCCAGATCTACTGTGGCAAGACCGGCGCCGAGTTCGCGCATATCTCGCGTTCTCGCGAACGCCTTTGGCTCCGTGAGCAATTTGAGTCCCGCATTTCGCGACCCATCCCGCCCGACGAACAACGCTGGCTGCTCAAGCAGCTCTCGCGAGCCGAAACACTCGAGCGCTACCTGCACACTAAATATGTGGGGCAGAAGCGATTCTCGCTCGAGGGCGGTGAAAGCCTGATCCCCATGCTCGATACGCTCGTTCAGGACGGCGGGCGACTCGGCGTCAGAGAAGTGGTCTTCGGTATGGCGCACCGCGGCCGCATCAACGTGCTGGTCAACGTGCTCGGCAAGGCACCGCAGGAGTTGTTCTCCGAGTTCGAGGGTGGCTACGACCCCGACGAGATCGCGGGCTCGGGCGACGTGAAGTACCACAAGGGCTTCTCGGCCGACATGAAGACGCCGGGCGGCAACGTGCACCTCACCATGGCGTTCAACCCCTCGCACCTCGAGATCGTGAACCCCGTGGTCGAAGGCTCCGTGCGTGCGCGTCAGTTGCGCAGCGGCGACGAAAGCGGCAACTCGATCCTGCCCGTACTGATTCACGGTGATGCGGCGTTCGCAGGCCAGGGTGTGGTCACCGAGACCTTCCAGATGTCGCAGCTGCCGAGTTTCCGCACCGGCGGCACGATGCACATTGTGGTTAACAACCAGATCGGCTTTACGACCAGCGACCCGGAAGACGCGCGTTCTACGCCGTACTGCAGCGACGTCGCCAAGATGATCGAGGCCCCGATCTTCCACGTGAACGGTGACGACCCCGAGGCTGTACTTCGCGTGACACGCCTGGCGCTCGACTACCGCCAGAAGTATCAGAAGGACGTGGTCATCGACCTCGTTTGCTACCGCCGCCTAGGCCACAACGAGGCTGATGAACCCGCGGCCACGCAGCCGATCATGTACCGTGCCATTCGCGCGCATAAGACCGCGCGCGAGCAATACGAAGCCAAGCTGGCCGAAGCTGGCGTTATGTCGGTCGAGGAGTCGCAGGGCATGGTCGAGCGTTACCGCTCGCGTCTTGATGATGGCCGGCCGGTGCCACGCGACCTGTTGGGCATGATCGGCAACGAATTCACCATCGACTGGTCGCAGTACGCCAGCGGCGATCTCCTGACGGCCGTCGACACGGCGGTCGCATCGGACGTCGTCACTCGGCTTGGCGCGACGCTCACGGCGATCCCCGAGGACGTTGAGCTGCACTCGCGCGTTGCCCGCATCGTCGACGCCCGGCGTGCGATGCTCGCTGGCGACCAGCCCATGGACTGGGGCTTTGCGGAGACCATGGCCTATGCAACCCTGCTCGACGACGGCAATGACATACGCCTGACGGGGCAGGACAGTGGCCGCGGCACCTTCTTTCACCGTCACGCCGTGCTCCACAACCAGGCCGACGGCAGCGAGTACATCCCGCTGCGCCACATTGCCGATCGCAAACACGGCTTCACGGTAACGGATTCTTACCTGTCCGAAGAGGCCGTCATGGGCTTCGAGTATGGCTATGCCACGACCGAGCCCAACACACTCGTGATCTGGGAAGGCCAGTTCGGCGATTTCGCCAATGGTGCGCAGGTGGTGATCGACCAGTTCATCAGCTCGGGCGAGGCCAAGTGGGGTCGTCTCTGCGGTCTCACGTTGTTCCTGCCGCACGGCTATGAGGGCCAGGGTCCCGAGCATTCCTCGGCGCGGCTCGAACGCTTCTTGCAGCTGTGCGCAGAGCACAACATGCAGGTGGTCGTGCCGTCGACGCCCGCGCAAATGTTCCACATGATCCGTCGCCAGATGCGCAGGCCTGTGCGCAAACCGCTCATCGTCATGACGCCCAAGAGTCTGCTGCGCCACAAGCGCTCGGTGTCGCCGTTGTCTGATCTCAGCGAAGGCGAGTTCAACCTTGTCATCGATGAGCCCGACGATATCGACGCGCCCGGTATCCAGCGCGTGGTGTTCTGCAGCGGCAAGGTCTACTACGACATTATCGAGCGTCGCGAGAAGGAGGGCGTCGACGATGTCGCCGTCGTTCGCGTTGAGCAACTCTACCCGTTCCCGGTCGATGAGTTGGCCAACGTGTTGTCGCGCTTCCGCAATGCCGAGACGGTCATCTGGTGTCAGGAAGAGCCCCGCAACCAGGGCGCCTGGTATCAGATCCGCCACCGCCTCGTGGAGCCGCTGCGCTCGCGCCACACTTTGCACTACGTCGGGCGTGCGGGTGCTGCGGCACCGGCGGCCGGTATTCCCGCGATGCACGCGCAACAGCAGAACCAGCTCGTGGAAAAAGCACTGGGGCTGGCGCCGCTCGTCGATGAGATCGATCGCTAGTTTGGGTCAACAGGTTTAGGGACAACGCGCGTGAAAGGCATCCCCGGGATTCCAAAGCGTGCGGCTGGACAGGGCGGTCAATGCGCCGCCAACAGAGGACGAACAAGAGAACAACATGGCTGTAGAAGTTAAGGTCCCACAGCTGCCGGAATCGGTAGCGGATGCGACGCTGGTCGCCTGGAACAAGAAGCCCGGCGACGCCGTGAAGCGCGACGAAAACCTCGTCGACCTTGAAACGGACAAGGTCGTCCTCGAGGTGCCGTGCCCCACGGACGGCGTCTTGACCGAAATCAAAGTCGCCGACGGCGCCACGGTTGAGAGCGGTGACCTGCTCGCGATCGTTGAGGCCGGCGCGCAAGCTGAGGCGCCGGCCGCGGCAGAGGCGCCCGAAGCACCGGCTGCCGACGCTCCGGCTGCTGAGTCCGCCGATGCGGCGCGCGGCAGCGCCAGTGGCAAGCTGAGCCCCGCGGTGCGTCGCTTGGTTGAGGAGCACGACCTCGACGTGTCACGCATCAGTGGCAGCGGGCGAGACGGTCGCATCACAAAAGCAGACGTGATGCAGCACCTCGAAACCGCTGATGATGGCGCCGCGGAAGACCTGCCGGTGGGCGGTACCGCACCGGCAGCCGCACGCAACGAACAGCGCGTGCCCATGACGCGACTGCGCGCGACGATCGCCGACCGCATGGTCGCGGCACAGCAGAACGCTGCGATGCTCACGACCTTCAACGAGGTCGATTTGACGGAGGTCATTGCGCTGCGCAGCCGCCACAAGGACGGCTTCGCTGACACGCACGGCGTCAAGCTGGGCTTCATGTCGTTCTTCGTTCGCGCCGCGGTTGAAGCACTCAAGAAGTTTCCGCTCGTCAACGCCTCGGTGGACGGTCGCGACATCGTCTACCACGACTATCAAGACATCGGCATTGCCGTGTCGACGGAGCGCGGCCTGCTGGTGCCCGTGCTGCGTGACGCGGGCCTCATGTCGTTTGCCGACATCGAAAAGGGCATCGCCGAGTACGGTCGCCGGGCGCGCGAAGGCACGATCGGCATCGAAGACCTCACGGGTGGCACGTTCACCATCACCAACGGCGGGATTTTCGGCTCGATGATGTCGACGCCGATCCTGAATCCGCCGCAAAGCGGCATCCTGGGCATGCACGCGATCATGGACCGACCCGTTGTCGTCAACGGCCAGGTCGAGATCCGCAAGATGATGTATCTCGCGATGTCCTACGACCACCGCATTATCGATGGCAAGGAAGCGGTGCAG
>JBCCBB010000027.1:0-32902 GCA_039814545.1 Pseudomonadota bacterium | reverse complement strand
CAGTTGGCGAGACCGACGAAGGCTGGCATGACGGCACCGAAGATCATGATGAGCGCGTGCATCGTGACCATCTGGTTGTAGAAGTCGGGCTGCACGAACTGCATGCCGGGCTGGCCCAGCTCCGTGCGGATCACGAGCGCCATGGCGCCGCCCACGAACAGCATCACGAGGCTGAAGATCAGATACATCGTGCCGATGTCTTTGTGGTTCGTCGTGAACAGCCAGCGCTTGATGCCGGTGAGCTCGGGACCGTGGTCGTGGTGATCGTCCGCGTGGTCGGCGTCGTTGTGTGTCGTTGCAGTCATATCGTGTCTGCCTTCAATCGTTGTTCGCGAGGCGCGGGGTGTCCGTGCCGAACTCGGCCTTCATGGCCGCCAGGCGTGCGTCGTAGGCGTCTTGCTCGAGCACTTCCACTACGATCGGCATGAAGCCGTGGTCCTGGCCACAGAGCTCGGCGCACTGACCGCGGTAGATGCCGGGTTCCTCAGCCCTGAACCAGACCTGGTTAATGTAGCCAGGGATCGCGTCTTTCTTGATCGCGAAGTCGGGCATCCACCAGGCGTGCAACACATCGTTTGACGTGAGCAAGACGCGCACTTTTGCGTTGACGGGTACGACAACGTGGTTGTCGACCTCGAGCAGGTAGTTCTCGACTGACTCGGGATCGATGCCCGATCCGGTGCGCCGGGCATCGTTGCTCGTGCGCGCCAGCGTCGAGTAGAAGCTCACACCTTCGTCGAGATATTCGTACTGCCACTTCCACTGGTAAGCCGTGGCTTTGATCGTGAGATCGGGATTGCGGTCGTCCTCGATGGCGATCATCGTCTTCGCTGCGGGTACCGCCATGGCGACCAGAATCACGGCCGGGATCAGCGTCCAGATGATCTCTGCCTTGGTGCTGTGTGAAAACTGCGCCGCTTCGACACCGCGTGACTTACGGTGCAGCACGAGCGCCACGATCATCCAGCCGAAGACAAACACGGCGATGGCGCAACAGACCCAGAAGATGAGCATGTGCAGGCCGTACACCTCACGGCTGATCGCCGTGACGCCTTCGCGCATGTTCAATTCCCAGTCCGCATGAGCGGCGCCCGTGGGCAGCAGCGCGATCAGTGCCGCGGCAATCCTGCGTGTCATAGTCGTTCTCACGTCTTGTGTTGAGTGGCGCCCCCGCGCTCCTTGGCCGGCCGGGTGGCGCTTGCGAGACGCGTGTCCCCACGTCTCAAGCCCCCTTTATTGTACTGATATTCCAGCGCAAAATGGAGACTTACGTCGCGCCCGAAGGCGCGGATTCGTCGGGTTTTTCGCGGGTCGAAGTTTCGTCGCGGATCAGCGTGGCCCGATGTGCCCGTTCTGTCGAAGAACCTGGCTCAGGCGCTGGTGCAGGCGTCTGCGTTCTTCCTCGCCCAGGAAGCGACCGATGACCCACCAGCGGCCCTGCTGACCGAGCGCCAGCTGCTCACCGCCGCGTCGGTCACGGACCTCGATAAGCGCGGCCTTGGTCCAGGACCGCGGCAGTCGCGTCGTGCTCGGTGCTTCCGCATTCGGGTCCCAGCGTGTGATGACGATTTCGTCGCTGTCGATCACGAGTTTCTCGCGGGCTTGCCCTGCACGCCAACTGGCGCGCAAGGCCCAGGCGAGGAAGGCGAGCTCGGCGCCTGCGAACGGCAGCACAGGCCAGTAACCGCGCGCCACAAACAGCACAGCAATGCCGAGGCTGACGGCGGCGATGCCTGAGAAAAACGCCACGGCCTGTCGCGCGCTCAGTGCGCAGTTCGCCTGCAGGTTGAAGGTATGTCGCCCGGACTCCATGTCACGAGCATAGCGGCGTGATGCGCCCGCGGTAAACGCGCTGTAGCAGGCGTGTCGCGGTTCAGCCGTCGCGGCGCCGCATGCCGATGGCGTCGGGCGTAATCGCGACCTCGCCCGAGGCGCGTCGCCCGGCCGTGCCCCAGCATTGCGCGTAGACGAGCTCCACGCTCAGACGCAAGGCGCCGTCGCGCATGAGTCGGTCGCACATATCACGGAACCGGCGTCGCCCCGTCAGGCCGCGCTGACGGCCGGGCAGACAGTTGCGTGCGCCCAGTGCCGACAGATCGCGCCAGAGCGCGCCCACGTCGTTGTAGGTGAGCGAAAGCGTGTCCACATCGAGCACGGGTTCGGCAAAGCCCGCCCGCCCGAGTGCATCGCCAATGTCGTGCATATCGGTGAACGTCGCGACGTGGATGCCGCCGTCGACGTCGCCCCAGGCCTCACGTAACTCGCGAAGCGTGTCGGGACCCAGTGTGACAAAGCTGAAGGCGCCGCCAGGTTTGAGCACGCGCGCCACCTCGGCCAGGACGTCGTCGGGCTCGGCAAACCGCGGCAAGGCCAGGTTGCTGGCGACGAGATCGACACTGCCATCGCCGAGCGGGAGGTCATCGAGCGCGGCGGCCTGTCGCTGCACGGGACGTGTCCGGCTGAGCAGCCGCTTCAACGCGCCGACCTCGGGCATCTGGGCGGCCAGCGCCTGGTTGAGTTCGACCGCCGACACCTGCGCGCCCGGGTAACGCCGGGCCAGCCGTTGTGCGAGCGCGCCCGTCGCCGCGCCCGCATCGAGGATGGCCTCGGGCTCGATACGTAACAGGTCCAGCCGCGAGACGAGCTCATCCGCGCAGCGTTCGTGCAGAAACGCGTGTGCCGGGAACGTGCTCGCCGCACGCGTGAGCCGGCGTTGCAGGTCCCGGTTGGATTCGCGCAGTGTCGCGGTCATTAGCCAATTATCGTTGCGTTGCGCCGGGAATGGCAGCGGCAGGCCATGTTGCCTGTCGGGCACGTTGTCCGGAATGAGTGGATTCTGGAAATCCGGCGCGCGCGCCCTCGTCGATGTGCTGTCGCCGCCCGTGTGTGTGCTGTGCGGGCTCGAGGCCAGCGACCCCGTCTGCGCAAACTGCGCTGATGTGTGCCCCACGCTCACAACCGCCTGCCCGCGGTGTGCGTTGCCACTGCCGCACGATCACGCGCGCTGCGGTGCGTGCCGGCTGGCGCCCCCCGTCTGGCGCTTCGCGGCGGCCGCGCAGCGCTATACGTTTCCCGTCGACGTGGTGCTGCAGCGGTTCAAATACCACGGTGACCGCGCGCTGGCGCCCGCGCTTTCCGCGTTGTTGCAGCCGCTTGCGGCGCTACCTTGGCTTGTGGGCGCGGAGCTTGTGCCGCTGCCGTTGCACCGGCGGCGCGAACGCCGGCGCGGGTTCAACCAGGCGCAGGTGTTGGCGCGCTCGCTCGCGGTCGGCTCCGGCCGGCCGTTGCGCCAGCACTGGCTGTCTCGCTGTGTCGATACGCCCGCGCAGGTGGGGCTCAGCGCTGCGGCGAGACGACGCAATCTTGTGGGCGCGTTTGTCGCGACGCCCGAGGTGGCCGGTCGGCACATTGTGCTCGTCGATGACGTGATGACGACGGGCGCAACGCTGACCGCCGCGACACAGGCGCTGTTCACACACGGTGCGCGTCAGGTCGACTGCGTGGTGCTGGCGCGAGCCGTCAGTGCCGCTCAGGCCGGGGCGTAGAGGTAGTGCAGCGCCAGCCCGATGAACACCGCCGTGCCGACATGGCGGTTATTGAGAAAAGCGGCGAAGCAGGCTTTCGGTTCGCGGTCTCTGATCAGATATTGCTGGTAGGCCATAAAACCGGCCACGGCCAGGAGCGCGCCGTAGTACCAGGGCGTCGCAGTAATGCGATCGCCGAGCACAACGAAGGCAAGCAGCAACATGATCTGCATGATGCCGATAATGAAGCGGTCCGCATCGCCGAACAGTATGGCCGTTGACCGTATCCCGGCTTCGAGATCATCGGGCCGGTCGCACATGGCATACATTGTGTCGTAGATCACAGCCCAAAGCACCGTGATGGCGAACACAAACCAGGCGATGGGATCGATGCTGCCGGTTTGCGCCGCAAAGGCCATCGGGATCGCCATCGCGAATGCGGCACCCAGTATGAGCTGTGGCACGGACAGCACGCGTTTCATAAACGGGTAGACAACCATGAGCACCACAGCACCCGCAGCCAGCACCTGGGTCAGCGGGTTGAGTGTGGCCACGAGGCCGATGGCGATGAAGCCCAGCCCGACAAAAACCATGAACGCTTCGACGACGCCGATCTCGCCCGAGACCAGCGGCCGCGACCGCGTGCGAGTGACCTGCGGGTCGAACTTGCGATCGGCGATGTCATTGATCACGCAGCCCGCGGACCGGGTGACGACGCAGCCGGCGAGAAATACGATGAGGATGTCGGGCGCGGGCCGGCCTTCGCCGGCAATCCAGAGTGCCCAGAGCATGGGCCACATGAGCAGCCAGATACCCACGGGCCGGTCGAGCCGCATGAGCCGACCGTAGACGCCAAGCTGGCCGATGACGGCCCGCGCTGTCGCGCCGGCGCCGCCGCTCATGAGGCGTCGTCTTCCGTTTGTCGCGGCACGCCCACGAAGCCGGCCGAGAGATGCTCGAACAACACGATTGGAGCACCGCCGATGTCGAACAGTGAGCGGCGCGACCAGCCACCCGCGCCGACGCGCGCGTCGCCTGCGGTCAGCGTGTCGCTGCGACTGTAGTGCTGCGCCACACGCGCAACATCGTTGCGCTGTGCCAGCTGGCCGCCCAGCGGGTTCGCGCCCAGGTCCATGAGCCAGGGGTGTGCCGCCAGCGTGCGTTCGGGTGCGTAGCAGAGCGCATGCACGAGCAAGGTGTCGCCCGAGTACATGACGATCTCGCGAAGCCAGCCGGCGGCAGCGTCGTTACCGGCCACGAGTGCGGCGACTTCGTCGGGCAGCGCCGCGGCACCTTCGGCCAGGACCTCGATGCGCACGGGTGCCTCGAATGAGCGCCGGATGTCGGGCGTCATGAGGCGTTCGCTGACAAGCCAGTCGGCAAAATCGCCCGTGACAGCGGCGGTGGCCTGCCATTGCGAATTGTCACGGGTTGCCTGGGTCAGCACGTTGGGTTGCTCCGTCGGCCTCGGTTGGCCAGCACGCTATTTTATACGTTCCCGTATCGGCTCGCGCTGCCAATCCAGCGCGCGACGAGCGCGTCAATCCGGCGGGTAATCGTCGCGTCATCACCGTCGAGCACGGTCTGTGCCGTCGCGTGCACGGTTGGCAGCAGATCGGCGTCGCGGGCCAGGTCGGCGATGCGCAGATTCATGGCGCCCGCCTGGCGCGTCCCCAGCACTTCACCCGGACCACGCAGCTCGAGGTCCTTGTCGGCAATCACGAAACCGTCCGTGGATTCCCGGAGCACGGCGAGACGTTCCTTTGCCATTCGCGAGAGTGGTGCCTTGTACAGCAGTACGCAGCTCGACGCGGCGCTGCCGCGACCGACGCGGCCGCGCAACTGGTGCAGTTGGGCGAGTCCCATGCGTTCGGCGTTCTCGATGATCATGAGGCTTGCGTTAGGCACGTCGACACCGACCTCGATGACCGTCGTGGCGACGAGCACGTCGCTGTCACCACGCGAGAACGCAGCCATGGCACGCTCCTTGTCGCGCGGCTTCATGCGGCCGTGGACGAGACCAATGGTGTTCGCGGGCAGTTGTTCGCGCAGCATGGCTGCCGTGGTTTCGGCGGCCTGGTAATCGAGCACCTCGGAGTCTTCGACGAGCGGGCACACCCAGTAAGCCTGGCGCCCCTCGGCGCAGGCTGCCGCGACGCGTTGCACGACTTCGTCGCGGCGCTGCTCAGGCACCACCACGGTCGTGACGGGCGTGCGCCCGGGCGGCAGCGCATCGATGACCGAGGTGTCGAGGTCGGCGTAGGCCGTCATGGCGAGCGTGCGCGGAATGGGTGTTGCCGTCATCACGAGTTGGTGCGGAATCGAGTCGGCGGCGCCCTTGTCGCGCAGGCTGAGCCGCTGGTGCACGCCGAAGCGGTGCTGCTCGTCGATGATCACGAGCCCGAGTGCTGCGAACTGCACCTGCTCCTGGAACAGCGCGTGCGTCCCGACCACCATCCTGGCGCTGCCGTCGGCCACTGCGGCCAACGCCTCACGACGTTCCGCGGCGCGCTGGCTGCCCGTGAGCCAGGCGACCTCGACGCCGAGCGGGTCGAACCAGACCTCGAAGCTTCTGAAGTGCTGCTCGGCGAGCAGCTCCGTGGGCGCCATGAGCGCGCACTGGTGTCCCGCACCGATCGCGGCGAGTGCGGCACCTGCGGCCACGACGGTTTTGCCCGCGCCCACATCGCCCTGCACCAGCCGCATCATCGGCTCGGCGTCCGCCGTGTCCTCGAGAATCTCGTCGAGCACTCGTTGCTGTGCGCCCGTGGGTTCGAAGGGCAGACGCGAGATGAAGGCGTCGAGCAGGCTGCGGTCGCCGGCGAGCACAGGCGCCTGTGTATCGCGCACCTGCACGCGCAGTTGCCGAAGGCTCACGTGGTGCGCCACGAGTTCTTCGAGTGCGAGTCGCCGTTGACAGGGATGGGTGCCGACAGCGAGCGCATCCAGGCTCACGTCGGGCGGCGGCGCGTGCAGAAAGCGAATGGCCTCGGCGAGAGTCGTTTGACTGCCCGCCACGCGTGTTCCGGGCGGCAGCAGTTCTGCGGGCGGCTCGCGGTCGAGTTGCGCGAGCGCCTTGCCCACGAGTGTGCGCATGCGGGCCTGGTGCAGACCCTCGGTGGTCGGGTAGACGGGTGTGAGCCGGTCGGAGAGCTTTGGCGTGTCGTCCTCGGACACCACCCGAAATTCGGGGTGGACCATTTCGGGCCCCGAGGGTCCGTGCCGGAATTCGCCGTAGCAGACAATCCAGCGTCCGCGCTGCAGCATGTTCTTCTGCGCGTTGGAAAAATGAAAAAAGCGCAGCGTGAGCTGCCCCGTCCCGTCACCCACGCGCACGAGCAGGCTGCGGCGGCCGCGAAACACCACTTCGGCGAGCAGGATTTCGGCGTGGATCACGCACCGGGTGCCCGCGATGGCCGCGCCGACGGGTGTCACGCGGGTGCGGTCCTCGTAGCGGATCGGGAGCTGAAACAGCAGGTCGGCGACGCGTTCGACGCCGAGGCGTTCGAGCTTCCCGGCGATGGCGGGACCGACGCCCGAGAGCGCCGTGACAGGCGCGTCGAGTCGGCTCATGGCGTTCGGGTCAGAGCGCGACGATGGCGTCGGCCTCGATGTCGGTGCCCTTGGGCAGACTCGCAACGCCGATCGCGGCGCGTGCCGGGTACGGCGCCTCGAAACGTTCGGCCATCACCGCATTGACGATGGGGAAGTTGGCCATGTCAGTCAGGTAGATGGTCAGCTTGACGGCGTCGTTGATGCTGCCGCCGGCGGCCTTCGCGACGTGGTCCAGGTTGTCGAACACCTGGCGCACGCGGTCGGCAAAGTCACCCTGGATGAGGTCCATGCTGACAGGATCGAGCGGGATCTGGCCCGAGAGGAACAACAGGCTGCCGTGCTGCATGGCCTGCGAATAAGTGCCGATCGCGCCCGGCGCGAGTTCGGTGGCAATCGGTTGGCGCGACATGAGGATCTCCGTGTGCGGTCGGCGCGACGTTGGGACCCACATTATACCGGGCGCGTGCGCGCCTGGGGCTCAGCCGAGCTGGCGCGAGACGCGCAGCACGCTCTTCATCGAGCGGATGCTGCGAATGACCTCAGCCAGGTGTTTGCGGTCGCGCACCTCAATGTTAAAGGTGAGCTGTGACGAATCGAGGTCGCGCGAGCGGACCTCGACCTGGTCGATGTTGGACTCGACCTCCGCAATGGTTGCGGCGACCTCGGCGAGCACGCCCATCCGGTTGACGGCCTCGACGTTGAGCTGCACATGGAAGGTCTGATCGATATCGGGCAACCACTCGACGTCGATCCACTTGCGGGCTTCCTTGCGGTAACTCGCGAGGTTCGAGCAGCCATCGCGGTGTATGACGATGCCGCGGCCGGAACTCAGGTGCCCCATGATCGTGTCGCCCGGGATCGGGTAACAGCAGCGGGCGTAGCTCACGACCATGCCCTCGGTGCCCGAGATCGTCAGCGGCTGGCCGCGGGCCGAATCGACCTCGTCTTCCTTGGGTTCGGCCACGAGGTGTCGCGCCGCCAGTGGCGCCAGGCGTTCACCCAGGCCGAGCTGTTCGAACAGCTCCGTGCGGTTGTTGAGGCCGAAGTCCTCGAGCAGCGCGCTCATGCGCTTCGCCGGCACCTTGCGTACGCTCGTGCCGAACTCGGCCAGCGCCTGGTTGAGCATGCGCTTGCCGAGATCGCGCGCCTCGTCGAGCCGCAGCTGCTTCAGGTAGGCACGGATTGCCGTGCGGGCTTTGGCCGTGACCACGAAGTTGACCCAGTTCGGGTTGGGCTTGGCGCCCTTGGTCGTGATGATCTCGACGCTCTGGCCACTCGACAGTTGCGTGCGCAGCGGCACGAGCCGACGGTCGACCTTGGCCGCAACGCAGCGGTTGCCGACGTCGGTATGAACGGCATAAGCGAAGTCGACAGGCGTCGCACCACGGGGCAGGCGCTTGATGTCGCCGCGTGGTGTGAACACGTACACCTTGTCCGGGAACAGGTCGACCTTGACGTTCTCCAGGAACTCCTCGGAGTTTTCGGTCTGGTCGAGATCCATGAGCCGGCCCAGCCACTCGCGCGCACGCGCCTGCGAGGCGCTTGCGGCTTGATCGGTCGCCTTGTACTGCCAGTGCGAGGCGATGCCGTCTTCGGCCACCATGTCCATGGCCGCCGTGCGGATCTGGATTTCGAGCGGCATGCCGCTTGGACCGAAGCAAGTGGTGTGCAGCGACTGGTAGCCGTTGATGCGCGGGATCGCGATGTAGTCCTTGAACCGGCCCGGCATCGGGCGGTAGAGCTTGTGAACGACGCCAACGGTGCGGTAGCAGGTGTCGACGGAATCGACGATGAGGCGAAAGCCGAACACGTCAACGATTTCCGAGAGCGACGTACCCTTGCGCTGCATCTTCTGATAGATGCTGTAGAGGTTCTTGCGCCGACCCATGACTTCGCCGCGGATGTCGTGTGCATGAAGCGCGGCACCCAGTTCTTCGCGCAGCTTGCTGACGCTTTGTTTCTGGTGCCCGATGGCCTTGCGCAGCGAGTTGCTCAGCACGGCGTAGCGGTAGGGGTGCAGGTAACGGAAGCCCAGGTCCTCGAGCTCGGTCTTGATCGTGTTGATGCCCATGCGGTTGGCGATGGGTGCGTAGATCTCAAGCGTTTCGCGCGCGATGCGGCTCTGTTTCTCGCGCGGCATCGACTCGAGCGTGCGCATGTTGTGCAGTCGGTCGGCGAGCTTCACGAGGATCACGCGAATGTCCTCGATCATCGCGAGCAGCATCTTGCGGAAGCTCGAGGCTTGAGCCTCGGCGCGACTCTTGAACTGGACCTGGTCGAGTTTGGTGACGCCCTCGACGAGCGTGGCGACCGCTTTGCCGAACTTCTCTTCGAGCTCCTCGGCGGCGGCCGGGGTGTCCTCGATCACATCGTGCAGGATGGCCGCCGCGATCGTCTCCGAGTCCATGCGCATCTCTGCGAGGATCGTGGCAACGGCAACCGGGTGGCTGATGTAGGGGGCGCCCGACTTACGCTTCTGACCGTGGTGGGCCGCCGCGCCGAATTCGTAGGCGCGCAGCACCTCGGCGATTTGCTCCGGGGGCATGTAGGCCTTGATGGCCTCGAGGAGTTTGGGCAGGCCCGTGGCCCAGCGGCTGTTGGGGATGCGTGCCAGCAGTCCGGCCGCATAGTCCATGCCACGCTCGCTCACGGACGACATGTGTGTCTCCTGTCAGCGTTACGTGGCACGGCGATGTCGCCTGCGGTCAGTCGCCGAGACCCAGCGCGCGCAGCGGCATGATGTCTTCGGGCGTGGCCTCGGCCGGCATCAGCTCCTGCGGAGGCTGATCGGGCTCGTCGAGGATGGCCGTCGTCACATTGCCTTCGGCGATTTCGCGCAGGGCCATGACCGTGGGCTTGTCGTTTTCCCACTCGAGCGTGGCATCCGCGCCGTTCGAAAGGCGGCGGGCACGCTTGGCGGCAACGAGCACGAGGTCAAAAATGTTGTCGATTTTGTCGAGGCAGTCCTCAACGGTAATTCGGGCCATGGTCTGATTCTCTGTGGCGGTCGCTGGACGGGCCGCAACGCCTTGGGTGGGCATGCGCCAGTGTACGGGCAACCGGGTGGACTCAAAATTCTGTCGCGCGCCACGCAACGCCTCGGGCAGGAGCTGGGCGGTTTTCGCACGTCGGTCAGTTAGTTTAGCGGAAGCGCTTACAAAATAACCAGACGTAGGGCGCGTTTTGTGGCGTGTACGCTCAGTTCGCGCCGGTCGCCATCACGCGGTCCATGATAGCCGCCGTGCGGGCCGTGCCGACTCGGTTGCGGCGCAGCCTGCCACTGGCGATGCCAGCCAGCTCGTCGAGCGCTGTGCCAAGGTCGTCGTTGACGACGATGTAGTCAAACTCGTCCCAGTGCGACAGGTCGGTGATGGAGTCCTGCAGGCGGCGCCGGATCACGGCGTCGCTGTCCGTCTGGCGGCTGCGCAACCGCTCCTCGAGCGCCCGTACCGACGGCGGCACAATGAAAATGGAGATGCACTCGGGCAACCGGGCCCGTACCTGCTGCGCGCCCTGCCAGTCGATTTCGACGATCACGTGCTTGCCTTTGGCGAGCAGTGATTCGACGGCGGGACGGCCCGTTGCGTAGAAGTTGTCGAAGACCTGTGCAAATTCGAGAAATTCACCCGCCTTTCTGAGCCGCTCGAACGCGTCTTTGGTGATGAAGTGATAGTCCTCGCCGTCGGTCTCGGTCGGGCGCTTGTCCCGCGTCGTATAGGACACCGAAAACTCGAAGCGCGGGTCGCGGTCGATGAGGCCGCGCACGAGCGTGGTCTTGCCCGCACCCGACGGTGCCGAAATCACGACGAGGCGCCCGCGGCGCTTACTCAATGTTCTGCACCTGTTCCCGCATCTGCTCGATGGCGACTTTCATGTCGACTACGGCGCGCGTGGTGTCGGCGTCCGCGGACTTCGAACCGATGGTGTTGGCCTCCCGGTTGAACTCCTGCACGAGAAAGTCGAGTCGTCGCCCGCTGGGGCCGCCCGTATCGAGGATGCGGCGCGCCTCGGCCAGGTGGCCATCAAGCCGGTCAAGTTCCTCGTCGACATCGAGCTTTTGCGCATTGATGACGATCTCGGTTTCGAGCCGCGCCGGATCGACGTCAACATCGAGCCGATCGAGACGCTGGCGGATCCTGGCCTCCATGGCCTCAACGACGGCGGGGCGGCGCGTTCGAATATCACCGGCGAGTCGCTCGATGTCGTCGCAGCGCTCGCGCAGCACGGTCGCCAGGTGGGCGCCTTCGCGTGCCCGGGCGGCCGCCATCGCCTCGAGTGCGGTGTCGAGTGCGGCCAGCAGGGTCGCTTCGTCGAGCTGTTCACCCGGAGATTCCTCGCGCACGACGCCCGGCCAGCGCAGCAGGTCGAGCGCCGTGGGTTCGTCAACTTCCCCAAACAGCTTCTCGGCCTGGCGGGTCGTATCGCGCAGACGCCTCAGCAATGCGGCGTCGAGCACCATGGCCGGGGCCTCATCGTCGGCGCGGCGCAGCGACACCGAGCAGTCGACCTTGCCGCGTGCCAGCCGGGCGCCGATCTGGCGCCGCAGCGCGGGCTCAAAGCTGCGCAGGGCGTCCGGCATCCGGAACTGGACATCCAGGTAGCGGTGATTGACGCTTCTGAGCTCGAAACCCAGTGTGCCGGCGGCCGTGGCGGCTTCAGCGCGGGCGAAGCCGGTCATGCTGTTTATCGTATCGGTCATCGTGATGCGCGCGGGATGTGCGTCATGTCATGGTTGCGGCTCGCGGCCTGCGTTATCTTCCGGCCTGCTGAGGGGCGACCGCACGTAGCGGACGGCTCGACATTGGCCGGGAGGACTGGCGCCGCGGGGCGGTGCAGCCCGGGATGATAACGTGCCACCGGATGGCAGGACAGAGCGCGACGACGCGCACACAGTAGCCGAACCGTTTGAAAATTGAATATGCCAAGCTGAGCCTTACGGGCAACCGCAAGGACAACCAGGATCGTGTCGCGATTGCCGTTGGCAACGAGGCGGCGCTGCTTATGGTGTTCGACGGCATGGGCGGGCACTCTGACGGCGCCGTTGCCGCGGAGACGGCGCTTGCCGCGGTGCAGCAGGTGTTTGAGGCCACGCCGCAACCCATTTTCGACCCGCAGGGCTTTCTCTACCTGGCCACGAGCGCGGCCCACGAGGCCGTGGTCAGCGTGGCCCGCGATCTCGACGTCGATCAACGCCCCAGGGCCACCTGCGCGGTGTGCCTTGTGCAGGACGACGCCTGCTATTGGGTCCACGTCGGCGACTCCCGAATCTACCTGCTGCGCGACTCGGCCGTGCACCGCGTCACGCGCGACCATTCGCACGTCGAGGTGCTCATCGCCGAGGGCGTGATCAGCCGCTCCGAGGCGCTGGAACACCCCATGCGCAACTACGTCGAGAGTTGCCTGGGCGGCGACGACGCGTTACCGGGTATCACTGTCTCGCGGCGCCACGAGCTACATCCTGGCGATGTGCTGCTGCTCTGCAGTGACGGCCTCTGGTCGGGCCTCACTGACCCTGAAATCGTGAAGCTGGCCTATGAGTCTGCGGCGCCGTTTCCGACGGTGCTCAAGGTCATGTGCGAAGTCGCGATCAAGAACAACGGCAAGCGCGCGGACAACACGTCCGTGACGGCCCTGCGCTGGCTGCCCTGATACGCGGTACGACCGGCCCGGGGGCGCAGGCGGTATAATCCGCGCCCCGCCCTACCCGAGCCGGCACCATGCAACGACCCAGTGGCCGCGCCAGCGATGTGCTGCGCGACATCAGTATTCAGCCCCATTACACCCGCAATGCCGCTGGCTCTGCGCTGATCGCCTGTGGTGACACGCGCGTGTTGTGCACGGCCAGCGTGGAGGACCGCGTACCGCCGTTTTTGCGCGGCAAGGGCTCGGGCTGGGTCACGGCCGAGTACGGCATGCTGCCTGGCTCGACGCACAGCCGTGTGTCGCGTGAAGCCGCGCGCGGCAAGCAGTCGGGGCGCACGCTCGAAATCCAGCGGCTCATCGGCCGCAGCCTGCGCGCCGTCGTTGATTTGAAGGCACTCGGTGAGCGCACCGTGACCCTGGACTGCGACGTGCTGCAGGCCGACGGCGGCACCCGCACCGCGTCGATTACGGGGGCCTACGTCGCGCTGATGCTGGCGATTACCCGTCTTCGTGAACAGGGTCTGCTCAAGGCGAGCCCTGTGCATGGCGCCGTCGCGGCCGTGTCCGTGGGCATTTACCGCGGCGAGCCCGTGCTCGACCTCGACTACCCCGAAGACGCCGAGGCCGAGACCGACATGAATGTGGTCATGAACGACGCCGGTGGCTTCATCGAGGTGCAGGGCACGGCCGAGGGGCACGCGTTCCGGCGCGACGAGCTCGACAGGTTGCTTGACCTGGCGAGCCAGGGCATCGAGGCGCTCATGGTCGCGCAACGGGAAGCACTGGCGTGACCGCATCGCCCCGCGAGCTCGTGCTTGCCACGGGCAACGCGGGCAAGCAGCGCGAGCTCGAGGCTCTGCTGTCGGGGCTCGAGGTCACGGTCCGTTTGCAGTCTGCATTCGGCTTGTCCTCCGCCGAGGAGACGGGACTGACCTTTGTTGAAAACGCGATCCTGAAGGCGCGCCACGCGGCGCGCGAGACGGGCTTGCCTGCGCTGGCCGACGATTCGGGTCTCGAGGTGGATGCCCTGGCGGGCGCACCGGGCGTGTTCTCGGCCCGCTATGCAGGTCCCGAGGCCAGCGATACCGACAACGTCGACAAGTTACTCGCCGCGCTCGCCGAGACGCCCGACGACGATCGGGGTGCGGCGTTTCGTTGTGTGGTGGTGTTGCTGCGCCACGCCGATGACCCGGCGCCGATCATTCGCGAAGGCCGCTGGGCCGGGCGGATCGCGCGACAGCCCACGGGCGCGGGGGGCTTCGGTTACGACCCCGTATTCTTCGTGCCAGAGTACGCGGTCACGGCGGCCGAGCTGGAAACGGCAACCAAGAATGCCGTGAGCCACCGGGCGCAGGCGCTGACGGCGTTGCTGCCGGCGCTCGAGGCCTGGTGCGCGGGTGCCCGCTGAGCTGCCACCGCTGTCGGCCTACCTGCACCTGCCCTGGTGCCTGGCCAAGTGCCCGTACTGCGACTTCAACAGCCACCGCGTCCCGGATGCGCCCGACACGGCGCGCGCGGTCTATGTCGATGCCCTTGTACAGGATATTGCGCAGCAGGCGCCGGGCATTGCGGGACGTACCGTCGAGACGGTGTTCCTGGGTGGGGGCACGCCGTCGCTCTTCACGCCCGAAGAGATTGGGCGCGTCCTGACCGCCCTCGACGAGGCTGTAAGCCTGGCTGCCGATGCCGAGATCACCATGGAGGTGAACCCGGGCGCACTCGAGCGCGGCAGTTTCGCAGGCTACCGCGCCGCGGGCGTCAACCGGGTCTCGATTGGCGGTCAGAGCTTCGATGCGGCGCAGCTCAAGCGTTTGGGCCGCCTGCACGATCCGGCCGCCATAGGGCGCGCTGTGGATGCCGCGCGCCAGGCCGGTTTCGAGCGCATCAACGTCGATATCATGTACGCCTTGCCCGAACAGTCGGTCGACGCGGCCGTCGCCGATGTGCGCGCCGCAGTCGCGCTGGATCTGACGCACGTCTCGCACTACCAGCTCACGCTGGAGCCCAACACCGTGTTCCACGCGCAGCCGCCAACACTGCCGGGTGACGATGACGTTGCCGACATGATGCAGGCGACCGACGCGGTGTTTGCTGCCGCCGGGCTCGCACGCTATGAAGTCTCGGCGCTGGCGGCCCCCGGCGAAGCCTGCCGGCACAACCTTAACTACTGGGGTTTCGGGGACTACCTGGGCATCGGCGCAGGCGCCCATGGCAAGCTCAGCGATGGCGAGCTGGTGACGCGTACCGTCCGGCCGAATCACCCTCGGGGGTACCTGGACGCTCTGGCGGCGGGCGCTGCGGTGGTCTCACAACCCGTGTCAGGTTCGAGGCTGGCGTTTGAGTACATGCTCAACGCGCTGCGGCTCGTCGACGGGTTTTCACTGCAGGATTTCGAGGCCCGAACCGGTCTGCCGCGGGCCGCCGTGACCGGACGCTTGGCGGAGGCCTCAGAGCGTGGGCTCATGCTTGAGCGCGAGGACCATATCTGGCAGCCGACAGCGCTTGGCGCGCGCTTTCTTAACGACCTGCAGGCGCTGTTTCTCGATTGATTGAGGCCGCGATTTGGATTTCGTTATTCACATCCGTGAGCGCGCCGCTAAAAAAGTAAGGCAGAATGCCACTCGCCTACAGTCAGCACTTCAGAAGCGGCGGTAAGAGGCTGAAAAATATAGTTATTATTTTTTGGCGATATTTTAACCATTTTAAGGGCCGTCCCCGTGGCATGCGGGATTCAGGCCGTTGCCCAAAATCAATTCACAGAGTTATCCACAGGATTTGTGGATAACCGCGAGCGGCGCGGTCCGTGGCTTGTCAAAGGCAGGCCCGGCCTTTATAGTACGCGGCCTTTTTCCTGACGCGGCGCAACATTCGCGCGCCTGAGGTCCTGAAATGAAAGCTGAAATACACCCCGGGTACACCGAGATCACGGTGAGTTGCGGTTGCGGGGCAAGCTTCAAGACGCGCTCCACGCTTGGCGAAGACCTGCAAGTCGAAGTGTGCGCGTCCTGCCACCCGTTCTACACGGGCAAACAGAAGATCCTCGACTCCGGCGGTCGCGTAGACCGCTTCAAGCGTCGTTACGGCAAGTAACCCGGTGGCGGCAGACCCGACCATAGTCGCAAGGCACAGTCGGGTCGTCGCTATATACAATGAGTGTCGGCGCCGCCAGGCGCTGAGCTGAGTCCGGAATCATCCGCAAGGAGCACCGCCCCCGATGAGCGACAAGACGTACACCCTCACCGCACCGGATGGTCGATCCGCCGAACTGCCTGCGATGAGCGGCACGGTCGGTCCCGACGTCGTCAACATCGGTTCGCTGTACAAGCAGCTGGGCATCTTCACCTACGATCCAGGCTTCGTTTCGACGGGCAGCTGCGAATCCGAGATCACTTTCATTGATGGTAATGAAGGCGTGCTCATGTACCGGGGCTACCCCGTAGAGCAGCTTGCCGAGCACTCCCACTTCGTCGAGGTCTGTTACCTGCTGCTCAACGGTGTGCTGCCGACGGCGGACGAACTCGACCAGTTCACCGACTCGATCCGGCGTCACACGATGCTCAACGAGTCGCTGCTGCGCTTCTACAACGGCTTCCATCACGACGCGCACCCCATGGCCATGGTGTCGGGCGTCGTCGGTTCAATGTCGGCGTTCTACCACGACTCCACCGACATCACGAACCCGAAGCACCGCGAGATTTTCGCGCACCGGATCATCGCCAAGCTGCCAACGATTGCCGCGGCCGCGTACAAGCACTCGATCGGCCAGCCGTTCATCTACCCGCGTAACGATCTCGACTACTGCAGCAACATCCTGAACATGTTCTTCGGCGTACCTGCCGAGCCCTACCAGATCGACCCGATCGCGGCCGAAGCGCTGGACCTCCTGTTTATCCTGCACGCCGACCACGAGCAGAACTGCTCGACGTCGACGGTGCGTATGGCGGCAAGCTCAAGCGCGAACCCGTACTCGGCCATCGCGGCCGGTATCTCCGCGCTCTGGGGCCCCGCGCACGGCGGCGCCAACGAGGCCGTGCTTGAGATGCTCGAGGAAATCGGCGACCGCAAGAACATCGAGAAGTACGTCGCCAAGGCCAAGGACAAGAACGACCCGTTCCGTCTCATGGGTTTTGGTCACCGCGTCTATAAGAACTTTGACCCGCGCGCGACGATCATCCGCGAGATGTGCCACAAGGTACTCAAGAATCTCGGCCAGACCGACTCGCCGTTGTTCGAGCTGGCGCTCGAGCTTGAGCAGGTTGCACTCAAGGACGAGTACTTCATCGAGAAGAACCTCTACCCCAACGTCGACTTCTATTCGGGCATCATCTATCGCGCGCTCGGGATCCCGACTTCCATGTTCACCGTGATGTTCGCCATTGGCCGTGCTGTGGGCTGGGTCGCGCACTGGGACGAGATGATCAGCGAGCCGGGCCGTCGCATCAGTCGCCCGCGCCAGCTCTACACGGGCAGCGACAAGCGCGACTACGCGCCCATCGAAAAACGCTGATCGGGGTGGCGCCAGCCCGGCGCCGCGCCTCAACTCGCAAGCAGCCGCTTGACCTTCTTGATCGACGCCCGTCGCATGGGTTTGCCGTCGACGGGCGATAGTGGCGCCTGACGTAAACCGTCGTAAGCGAATACGGTCGCCTCGATCGTCAATGCGTTCCAGTCAAACCGGTAGCCCGGGTAGGCGCAGCTTTGGTCGCGCCGCACGCGCAGCCGGCGCTCGAACAGGCGGTGCTCGATGCCGCGAGCTTCTAGAAACCAGGCGATATCCTCAGCCGAGTCCGAAAACACGTGCAGGTTGGCGGGCGCATCGGAAGCGGCTGTGCCCGCAAGCAACGGACCGACGAGCCGCGGTTCGAACGCCACCATTTCGTGCATGACCTCGAGTGCCAGGCCGCGACGACGTCGCAGGGACTCGAAATGGTCTTCTTCTTCGTAGATGCGGCGGTGCTCGATGAGTGCCGCTTCGACCTCGATGTTGCTGGGCAACGTACCGTGCTGGTCGAGTCCGAGGCGCTCGGCGGCTTTGCGTTTGGCGGCGTGAAAGTCCGTGACGCCGTGGTCGGCCATGATGCGCGCTGCCTCCTGGGCCACGCTCAGGCGTGAACGTTCGTTGCCGTTCGGCGGCGACATCAGACTTCCCGGGTGGCCAGCAGCACTGCGCGGATTAACTCAGAAAACGTCGTCAAGCTCAACGGGTGTGTCGTCATCGCCGAAGGGCGAGACCGTGGGCGCGTCATCGCGACGCTTGGGCTCGGTACCGTCAATGAACGTTTCGAAAATGAAATTGGTTTCGCCAACGCCCGCCAGTGAGCCGTCTTTGGGCGACACGCGCACCGTGACGAGACCCGGCGGTTGCGGGTAGCGTTGCTCGGGCGCGCCGGCCATCGCGTCACGCATAAAGTGAATCCACATGGGCAGCGCAGTGCGGCCGCCTTCCTCACCGGCGCCGAGCGGCTCATCGCTGTCAAAGCCCACCCAGGCGACGACGGCCAGGTCCGGGTTGAAGCCCGCGAACCACGCGTCGCGCTGATCGTTCGAGGTCCCCGTTTTGCCCGCGAGGTCGCCACGGCCGAGCGTGAGTGCGCGGCGGCCCGTACCCAGACGGATCACGTCACGCATGAGGTCTTGCACGATCCACACGTTGGTGGCCGGCACCACGCGTTCGGCGATGCGGTCTTCGCCGATGTGCGCGGTCATGTCTTCGGGTGACAGCGTGGGCATGCGCGTGTCGTCCTCGGCGAGCGGCGTCGGTGCACGTCGCGGCTGTGCGGACGTCGGGTCGCAAGCCGAGCACACCATGCGCGGTGTCGCCGCCTCGAGCAGCGTGCCATCGGCGAGCTCGATGCGGTCAATGTAGTAAGGCTCGACACGGTAGCCGCCATTGGCGAGCACGGCGTAGGCGCTCGCCATTTCGAGGGGCGGGACCGCGCCGCTGCCCAGCGCCAGCGACAGGTTGTTGGGCAGGGCTTCATCACCGAAACCAAACGCGCTGATGTGCCGACGTGCCGACGACACACCCATCTCGAGCACCATGCGCACCGAGACGAGGTTCAGCGAGCGACGCAGCGCCTCGCGCATGCGGATCTCGCCGAAGAACCGGCCGCTGTAGTTCTTCGGTCGCCAGACGCCCTCATACTCGGCCGACTCAATCACAATCGGCGCGTCGTTAATGATGCTTGCGGCCGTAAAGCCGTTGGCAAGTGCCGCCGAATAAATGAACGGTTTGAAGCTGGAGCCGGGCTGCCGCTTCGCCTGCACGGCACGGTTGAACTTGCTGGCCGCGTAGTCGAAGCCGCCGGTCAGTGCCGCGACGGCGCCGTCGTTCGGGTCGATCGCCACGATGGCGCCCTGCGACTCGGGCAGCTGCGCCAGCGCCGGGAATCCCGACACCGTGTCGATCACGTAAACCAGGTCACCCGGCGCCAGGATGTCGTCGACGGTTTCAGGCGGGTCGCCGATCCGGTTGCGGTCAACGTGCGCGGCCGCCCAGCTCATACCCTGCCAGGGTATGCGCGCCGTCTCGCCACCCGAGAAGCGAATGCTGGCGGTGTTGGTAGCGGCGTCCGTGACTGTGACGAGCGCCGTGCGCAAACCACCCGGTTCGGCGAAGTCCGACAGCGCCTGCTCAATTGCAGGGTCGTCTGTGCCGACGAGATCGACCGTCGCCAGTGCGCCTCGGTAGCCATGGCGGCGGTCGTACTCGAGCAGGCCGTCACGGACCGCATAGTTGGCTGCGCGCTGCATGCTGCTGTCGATGGTCGTGTAGACGTTGTAGCCGCGCGTGGTGATGTCTGTGCCGTAGCGGTTGACGACATCGCGGCGGACCATCTCGGCCAGATAGGGCGCCGAGAGTTCGATGGCCGGGCCGTGCAGCTTCGAGAGCATCGGATGGTCCATGGCCTCGCGGTACTGCGCGTCGTCGATGTAGCCGAGGTTCAGCATGCGACCCAGCACGTAGGTGCGGCGATTCCGCGCGTTCTCGGGACCGTTGACGGGGTTATAGCGCGACGGTGCCGGCAGCACGCCCGCAAGCGTGGCCGCCTCGGCAATACTCAGATCTGCGAGGTCGCGATCAAAGTAGATCTGCGCGGCCGCCGCGACGCCGTAGGCGCGCTGGCCAAAGAACATTTTGTTCAGGAAGAGCGTCATAATCTCTTCCTTGGTGAACTCCTGCTCGATCTTGTAGGCCAGGAAGGCCTCGCGGAGCTTGCGCACAATCGTGCGGTCGCGGGATAGGAAATAGTCGCGCGTAAGCTGTTGGGTCAGCGTACTCGTACCCCGCGCCCCGCTGCGGGTCACCGTAGCGACGACGAGCGCCCGCGCCAGGGCGATGGGGTCGATGCCCCAGTGCTCAAAGAAACGCTTGTCCTCAGCCGCGACAAACGCGTGCACCACGTAGTCCGGGACTTCTTCCCAGCTGACGGGGATACGTCGCCGCTCACCGATTTCCTGGATCAACCGTCCGTCGCGGCTGTAGACACGCAGCGGGACCTCAAGCGGGATGTCTCGTACCGTGGCCGCGTCGGGCAGGTTGGGCAGGGCGTAGTGGTAAGCCGAAAACACGGCGCCTGCGGCACCAATGGTCGATGCCAGACCCAGCGTCGCGCCCAACACCGCGATTCGAATGAGGATTTTGTACTTCAAGCTGAGATTTCGGTCCTTGTCACTGCGGGGCGTATTATGCATATTGATCCGGCCGCAGGGGGACACAATCGCCGGGTACCCGGTGACGCAAGAAAATGGGGATCTGCGTCACCCTTAGCCAACCTGTCAACGGTACCTGGTTCACAGAATCCACGTTAAATGCTGCCGTACCATACGAATGTCAAAAAGCGGTACGCAGTCACATTTTATTCGTACAAACGTTGATATATAGTTAACTTCGATTTTTCAAGCGATCGGCAATAAAAAGTCGTAAGTTATTAATTTCTAAGGAAGAACTGAGTGCTTTTCGGCAAGAATAACCGTACGTTGCTGGGGCTCGACATTACGACTTCCTCGATCAAGCTGGTCGAGCTGTCTGAAGCCGGTCGGGGCTACCGGGTTGAGTCCTACGCAGCAGAGGCTACGCCCGCCAATTCCATCAACGACAAGGCCATCGTCGACGCTCAGGCTGTCGGCGAGGCGGTCCGCCGCGCGGTGAAGCGCTCGGGCAGCAAAGCGCGCGATGTCGCGATTGCGATCAGTGGCGACGCGGCCATCACCAAAACCATCCAGATGTCGGCCGGTTTGTCCGAAGCCGAAATGGAAGGCCAGGTCGAGATCCAGGCGGACCAGTACATCCCCTTCCCCATGGAAGAGGTCAGCTACGACTTTGAGGTCATCGGCCCGAACGAAGCCGACCCGGAGATGAATGACGTCCTGCTCGTCGCGACGCGAACCGACAATGTCGATCAGCGTCAGGCTGCCGTGCAGGCCGCGGGGCTCAAAGCCTCGGTGGTCGACGTCGAAGCGTTTGCGCTTGAGAACGCCTGCCGCCTGCTGACCCACCAGATTCCCAACAACGGCATCGGCCAGTCCGTCGCCGTTGTGGATCTCGGCGCCAGCAACACCACCTTCGGCGTGCTGCAGGACATGAAGGTCGTCTACACCCGAGACTTTGCCTTCGGTGGCCAGCAGCTCACCGAAGAGATCATGCGGACCTACGGCCTGTCGATGGAAGACGCGGGCCGCGCCAAGAAAGAAGGCGGTCTGCCCAGTAACTACGAGCCTGAAGTGCTCGACCCGTTCCTCGACGACGTGACGCAGCAGGTCAGCCGCTCGCTGCAGTTCTACCTGGCGTCGGGCGGCGGTCGTGAGCAGCCCGACCTGATCCTGGTATCGGGCGGTTGCGCCAATATCCCGGGCATCGCCGACCTCATCGCGAGCCGTGTCGGTATTCCGACCGAAATCGGTGACCCGTTGGGTCAGATGAAAGTATCCGCACGCGCCAAAGGTCAGGGCGTGCAACGCGACGCCTGTGCACTGCTAACCGCGTGCGGCTTGGCATTGAGGAGCTTTGACTAATGCCACAGATTAACCTGCTGCCGTGGCGCGAAGAACAACGCAAAGAGCGCCAGAAGGTGTTCCTGATCTCCGTTGCCGGCGCTGTTGTCGTTGGCCTCGGCGTCATCGCAGCGACCAACTTTGTATTCTCGAGCCGCATCGACTACCAGCAGGGTCGCAATGACCTGCTCCGCGGCGAAATCAAAAAGCTCGACGAGCGCATCAAGGACATTGATGGCATCGAAGAGCAGAAAGACCGCCTGCTGGCGCGCATGGAAGTCATCGAGCAGCTGCAGCAAAGCCGCCCCGAGGTCGTGCACCTGTTCGATGAGTTGACGCGGACGGTGCCCGACGGTGTGCATCTCGACTCGGTGACGCAGAGTGGCCGCAATGTGAAGATTTCCGGCGTGGCGCAGTCATCGACCCGTGTGTCGTCTTACATGCGCAATGTGAACGAGTCCGGTTGGCTCGAAAACCCGGATCTCGAAAAAATTCAAACGGTGACGGGTGGGCGCACGCGCGAACGGTTCTCGTTCGAGCTCAGCGCGCGCCAAAAGAGCACCGACCCGGAAGAGAACGGGGGTGAGCGATGAGCGTGCTCGACGATCTGCAGGCGCTTGATGTCAATGACATCGGTCGCTGGCCGCGGGGATTCCGCATTGTCGCCATCGTGCTTGTGTTCCTGGTCGTGTCTGCCGGTGGTGTCTACATGACCATCGTTAAAGACAAGCAGGTCACGCTGGAGCGTGAACAGGCCAAGGAGCAAGAGCTGCGAGGCACGTTCGAAAACAAGCAGCGCAAGGCCGCCAACTACGAGGAATACAAAGCACAGCTCGTTGAAATGGAGCAGTCCTTCGGTGCCATGCTGCGGCAGCTGCCCGGCGAAACTGAAATTCCGAACCTCATTATCGATATTTCCCAGACGGGCCTGGCCGCCGGTCTCGAAGAGAAGCTGTTTGAACCCCAGGACGAGATCCAGAAGGAGTTCTACGCCGAGAAGCCGATCAAGATCCGGCTCACGGGCAGCTACCACGCGTTTGCCAACTTTGCGTCCAGCGTTGCCGCGCTGCCACGCATCGTGACCTTGCATGACATCAAGATCGTGCCCGAGTCACGCGGCAATCTCGCGAACCCCGACGATTTGACGCTGGACGTCACTGCCAAGACGTACCGCTACCTGGACGAAGAGGGCTAGCCGAGCATGTCCGCCAACCAAATTTCGTTGACGCGCATCCGCCGCGCCGCACTGTGCGCGATTGCTGCCGCCACGCTGGCCCTGACGGGTTGTGGTGGCGACATGGATGATCTCGAGCGTTACGTTGATCAGATCAAGAGCCGCCCCGGCAAACGCCCGGACCCGCTGCCCGAGATCAAGCCTTACGAAACGTTTACCTACATTGCCGATGCCGAAGGCCTGCGCTCACCGTTTGAGCCTGATACGCCTGCGGCAGCCAGCGGTGGCGGCAGCGGTGGTGTGCGTCCCGATACGACGCGCAGCCGCGAGTACCTTGAAGAATTCCCGCTCGACTCGTTCGACATGGTGGGCACGCTGACGCTCGGTGGGAGCACCTACGGTTTGTTGCGGGCACAGGACGGTCTTGTGCACCGCGTGCTGCCTGGTAACTACCTCGGTCAGAACGACGGTCGTATCACGGAAATTACAGAGTCCGAGATCGAGTTGACTGAAATCGTATCCAACGGGATCGGCGGCTACATCGAACGTGATGTCGCGATCGCCCTTGCAAATTAGGCCAGAGACAATGGCATTCGGAGAACAGACAATGAAGCGCACCACACACGCGGCGCAACTGACACGGACCCGGCGCACGTGGCGCGGCATTGCCGCCGCATGCAGTCGTGCTTTTGGTATCGCGGCTCTGAGCTTTGCGATGTTTGTCCCGTCGGTCCAAGCCCAGGAAGAAGCTGCCAACGGGCTGCGCGACATTCAGATCCAGTCGCTGCCTGATCGCGGTATCGAGCTCCGGCTTATCATGCGCGAGAGCGCGCCCGAGCCCCTGACCTTCACCATCGACAGCCCCGCGCGGATCGTTCTCGATATTCCGGACACGGCGCTCGAGATCGGTACACGCCGCCAGCAGGTCGACCTGGGACCGCTCGACACCGTACTCATGGCAGAAGCCGGCGGCCGCACGCGCGCTGTGCTGAACCTTTCGCAGCTCGTCGAATACGAGACCCGCGTCGCGGGCAACGCGATTGTCGTGACGCTGGCCGGGGGCGCCACGGGCGCCTCATCGGGCGCCACGACCTTTACGTCGGCACCTGCCGCAGGTCAGCAGGAATACTCGGGCCCGCGCGCCATCGATAACGTCGACTTCCGCCGCACGCGCGACGGCGGTGGCCGTATCGTCGTGTCGCTGACCGACCCGTCAACGCCGGTCGACATCCGTCAGGAAGGCGGCCGCGTCATCGCACTGTTCAAGGGCACGCAACTGCCCGACGACCTGCTCCGTCGCCTCGACGTACAGGACTTCGCAACGCCCGTCACCACGGTCGACACGATCCGCGTCAACGACGACGTCCGCCTTGTGATTTCTGCCGACGGCTCTTACGAGCAGCTGGCCTACCAGTCTGACGGCACCTTCGCGATCGAGATCACGGAAGTGGTCGACCAGGCAGCCGAAGGCGGCCTGTTCAGCGAGGACAAGGAATACTTCGGTGAGCGCGTCACGCTCAACTTCCAGGACATTGAAGTCCGCGCCGTACTCCAGGTACTGGCCGAGATTTCGGGCCGCAACATTGTCGTCTCGGACACGGTTTCGGGCAGCCTCACGCTGCGCCTGAAGAACGTGCCCTGGGACCAGGCACTCGACATCGTGATGACCACGCGTGGTCTCGACAAGCGCGAGAACGGCAACGTCATCATCGTTGCACCGGCGACAGAGATCGCTGCGCGCGAGCAGGCTGACCTCGAGTCGAAGGCCGCGATCCAGGAACTGGAGCCTGTGTACTCGGAGTTCCTGCAGATCAACTACGCCAAAGCTGGCGATATGGCGACGCTCATCAGCGACGGCATCCTCACCGAGCGCGGTGCGGTGTCGATCGATGAGCGCACCAACACGCTGCTGCTGCGCGATACGGCTGACAGCCTGCGCAACATCCGCCGCCTCGTACAGGAACTCGATATTCCGGTACAGCAGGTGCTCATTGAGTCGCGCATCGTGACGGTCAACGATGACTTCACGCGCGAGCTCGGCGCTCGCCTGGGCCTGACGGCACTCGACAGCTCGGACCCCGACAACCTTGTGGCCGTGACGGGTACCGCCAACAACGCCAACAACATCGTGGCGTCAGCAACGGACAACATCGCTTCGGGCGTACCCACGTCGCCGTTCCCCGTGAACGTCGGTACGGCCTTCGATCGTTACAACGTCAATCTTCCGATTGCCAACCCGGCCGGTACCTTTGCACTCGCCATTCTTGAGTCGGATTACATCATCGACCTTGAGCTGTCGGCACTGCAGGCCGAGGGTCGCGGTGAAATCGTATCGAGCCCGCGTGTCGTCACGGCGAACCAGACGGAAGCCGTGATCAAGCAGGGTGTTGAAATCCCGTTCCAGGAAGCGGCGGCCAGTGGTGCCACAGCCGTAACCTTTAAGGAAGCGGTGTTGTCGCTGACGGTCACCCCGCAGATCACGCCCGATGGCAACATCGCCATGGACCTGCGCGTCAGCCAGGACACAGTCGGCCAGGTCTTTACCGTCATCGGTGGTGGTGCGATCCCGAGTATCGACACACGTGAAGTTCAGACGCAGGTGCTCGTCAACAACGGCCAAACCGTTGTGCTCGGCGGTATCTACGAGACAGAGGTTCGCGAGACCGTATCGAAGGTACCGTTGCTCGGTGACATTCCGGGTCTGGGTCACCTGTTCAAAACGACACAGCGCATCAACAACAAGTCGGAACTCCTGATCTTCGTCACGCCGAAGATTCTTGAGGAAGGCTCGTTCATCAGCCCCTGACGTCGCGACGACCACCTCAGGGTGCGTATCATGCTGCCGCCGGCCCCGACTCTGTCGGGCGCCGGCGGCGGCGTTTTTGTCTGAGCGGTTTGTGCTGTGAGTGACCGGATCTTTCTCGTGGGGCCCATGGGTGCCGGCAAGTCTGCTGTCGGCAAGGCGCTCGCGCGCTCGCTGCGTCTCGACTTTGAGGACTCCGATCACGTCATCGAGGCGCGCACGGGTGTGGATATCGGCTTCATTTTCGAGAAGGAAGGTGAGCCCGGCTTTCGTCGTCGTGAAGCCGAAGTCGTCGACAGCCTGAGCCGCCGTGACGGTATTGTGCTGGCCACCGGCGGCGGCGCCGTCCTGACCCCCGCCAACCGACGGCGGCTCGGTCGCCGCGGTACCGTGGTCTACCTGTTTGCCACGCCAGAGCAGCAATACGCCCGTGTCCGCAACTCGACGCATCGGCCGCTCCTCGACACCGATGACCCACAGGCGGCGCTGCGCAAGCTGTTTGAAATCCGAGACCCGCTCTATCGGAGCATCGCCGACATCGTCGTCGAAACCGACGGCTCTCGCGTGGCGGACGTGGTGCGTCGAATTCGTATGGAACTCGAGGCGCTAGGAGACCGCTGACCCGGCGCCAAATGCGTTATCCTCGCGGGCCATGAACGGCCCCAGTCACAACACGACTCAGACGCTGCACGTTGCCTTAGGCGAGCGTGCCTACGACATCCATGTCGGTCAGGGGCTCATCAGTGCGCGCGAGTCATTTGCAGGCGCGATTACGGGTCGCGACGTGCTTGTGGTGAGCAATGAGACCGTCGCGCCGCTCTACGGCGAGGCGCTGCGCGCCGGCCTGTCCGACTACCGCGTGTCCGAGCACGTGCTGCCCGACGGCGAGCAGTACAAGTCAGCCGAGCAGGCCCTTGGCATCGTCGACACTGCGCTGGCCGCCGGCGCGGGTCGCGATCTGACGATCGTGGCGCTGGGCGGTGGTGTCGTGGGTGACATGGCCGGATTCGCAGCCGCCTGTTTTATGCGCGGTGTCCGCTTCGTGCAGGTACCGACGACGCTGCTGGCGCAGGTCGACTCGTCTGTGGGCGGCAAGACGGGTGTCAATCACCCTGCGGGCAAGAACCTCATCGGCGCTTTTCACCAGCCCGTTCGCGTCGTGATCGACACGGACACGCTCAAGACACTGCCGCCACGCGAATATGCGGCGGGCCTGGCCGAGGTCATCAAGTACGGGGCCATCACTGACCTTGAATTCCTGGGTTGGCTCGAGCAGAACATGGACAGCCTGCGTGACGGCGACACCGAAGCGCTGCGTCACGCGATCGTACGCTCGTGCGCGCTCAAGGCGGCTGTGGTCAGCGAAGACGAACGCGAGGCCGGGCGCCGCGCGATCCTCAATTTCGGCCACACGTTTGGGCACGCCATTGAGGCGTGCACGGGCTTTGGCCCCTGGCTGCACGGCGAAGCCGTGGGCGCGGGCATGCGCATGGCGGCGCGTATGAGTGACATCGATAACGAGAGCCGAGACCGGCTCGATGGGCTCATTGATGCTGCAGGCCTGCCGAAACCGCCGGACGATATTGCGCCTGATGATCTGCTCGCGGCCATGGGGCACGACAAGAAGGTCCAGGCGGGCAAGATTCGGCTCGTCTTGCTCAAGCGCCTCGGCGAAGCCTTCCTGACGGACGACTACGACCCCGACCGGCTTTACGCCGTACTGGCCGGTCGTGTCTGAGCTCGCCCCTTGGGCAGCACACCCTGAGACCTCGCGCGGTCGCATTCACGACGAACCCGCGCCACCACGCCGCAACCCGTATCAGCGCGACCGTGATCGCATTGTGCACAGTAATGCGTTTCGTCGGCTCATGTACAAGACCCAGGTGTTCGTCAATCACGAAGGCGACCACTACCGCACCCGGCTCACGCATTCGCTCGAGGTCGCACAAATCGCGCGCACGATTGCGCTCGCGCTGGGGCTTAACGAGACGCTGACCGAAGCCATTTGCCTGGCCCATGATCTGGGCCACACGCCCTTCGGCCACGCGGGACAGGACGCGCTCAATGCCTGCATGCGCCAGCACGGTGGGTTTGAGCACAATCTGCAGTCGTTGCGCATCGTCGACACGCTCGAGGAGCGCTACGCGGACTTCGACGGGCTGAACCTAACCTTCGAGGCGCGCGAGGGTATCCTGAAGCACTGCTCGAAACGCAACGCCGAAGCGCTCGGCGAGCTTGGCCGTCGCTTCATCGAACGCACGCAGCCTGGTGCCGAGGCGCAGCTGGCCGACCTGGCCGACGCCGTGGCCTACAACAATCACGACGTCGACGACGGTCTGCGTGCTGGACTGCTCGACATCGACGCACTGCGGACTGAGCCGCTGTTTGATGAGCCCTACCGCGAGGTCACGGCGAAGCACCCGGGTCTTGCCCGCGAGCGGCTCATCTACGAGGTCAAGCGGCGCATGATCGCGCGCGTGGTCTACGATCTTATCGACACGAGTCGCGCGCAGCTGGAGGCGGCAGCACCGGGCGACATTGAGACCGTGCGCGAACACGGCCAGCGACTCGTCGGCTTTTCCGAGCCTGTGGGCGAGAGCCACCGCGCGCTCAAGCGGTTTCTCTACGCCAATCTCTACAATCACCCCGACGTTGTGCGCATGCAGGACCGCGCGCGCGACATCGTGACGGCGCTCTACGAAGCCTACACGGGCGACCCGGCGCGCATCTCTGAGGACTTCGCGGCGCGGGTCGCAGCTGGCGCACCACTGCACCGCGGTGTGGCCGATTACATCGCGGGCATGACCGACCGTTTCGCCATCACCTGCCACGAGCGATTGCAAGGTTAAACGGGCCTTCGTCCGCAGCCCGGGTAGGCTAGAATACGGCGCGGGACAAGCGGGGACAGACCCAGCAGTGAGCAAAGATATCGCGGCCGAAGATCGCCTGATCTTCGCACTCGACGTGCCGGATGCCGATGCGGCCCGGGCACTGGTCGATGAACTCGGTGACGCCGTCAGCTTCTACAAGATTGGTCTCGAGCTGGCCATGCGCGAGGGCTATTTCGAGCTGCTCGACTGGCTCATCGCCCGCGGCAAGAAGACCTTTATCGACGTGAAGCTGTTCGACGTACCGGCGACGGTGGCAGCCGCCGTTCGAAACCTGTCCGAGCGCGGTGCGACCTTCTGCACCGTGCACGGCAACCAGTCGATCATGGAAGCCGCCGCGACTGAAAAGGGCGATCTCAAAATCCTCGGTGTCACGGTGCTGACAAGTCTCGACCGCGGCGATCTCGATGATCTTGGTTTCGACTGCGACATCAGCGAGCTCGTACTGTCACGTGCACGCCGCGCGCTCGAAGCGGGCTGCGACGGCGTGATTTCCTCGGGCCTTGAAGTGCCGCGCCTGCGCGCGCACGTTGATGACCGGCTGCTCGTGGTCTGCCCGGGTATCCGCCCCGTCGAGAACCGCCCGGCTGACGACCAAAAGCGCGTCGTCAGCGTCGAGCAGGCCTTTGCCAATGGGGCAGACTACATTGTCGTCGGCCGCCCCATTCGCAACGCGCCCTCGCCTCGCACGGCCGCCGAGTCCATCGTCGAGACGATCCGACAGTACTTTAACTAGACCGGTTATCAGAGACCCCCCCCCATGAGCGAACTCAAGAACGACTTGCTGCTACGCGCGTTGATGCGTCAGCCCGTAACACGCACGCCCGCATGGATGATGCGCCAGGCAGGGCGCTACCTGCCCGAGTACCGGGCCACGCGCGCCGAGGCCGGTGACTTCATGTCGCTGTGCCGCAACGCCGACCTGGCCTGCGAGGTGACCCTGCAGCCGCTGCGGCGCTATGCGTTTGATGCGGCCATTTTGTTCTCGGACATCCTCACGGTGCCCGACGCTATGGGCCTGGGCCTTTACTTCTCGGCGGGCGAAGGCCCACGCTTCGAGCGCCGCATCGAAAGCGCCGCAGATGTTGAGAAGCTGCCCGTACCCGACGTCGAGGACACGCTGGGCTACGTCATGAATGCCGTGCGCACTATCCGAGGTGCGCTTGAGGGTAGCGTGCCGCTCATCGGGTTTGCCGGCAGCCCCTGGACGGTGGCGACCTACATGGTTGAAGGCGGCAGCAGCAAGAACTACGAGAACATCAAAGGGCTGCTCTACAGCGACCCGAAGGCGGCCGATGTGCTCATCGCCAAGCTCGCGACGGTCACGACGAATTACCTCAACGCACAGATTCGCGCGGGCGCGCAGGCCGTCATGGTGTTCGACACCTGGGGTTCGGTGCTTGAGCCTGAGGCCTATCGCCGCTTCTCGCTGTCGGGTATGCAGGCCATCGTCGACGGATTGATTCGTCACCATGACGGGCGCGACGTGCCCGTGGTGTTGTTCACAAAAGGCGCAGGCACGCGGCTCAACATCATGTCCGAGACGGGCTGCGATGCGCTCGGTGTCGACTGGACCACGGACCTGGCCGAGGCGCGTGAGCTTACGGGTGACCGCGTGGCGCTGCAGGGCAACATGGATCCCTCGCTGCTCTATGCAAGCGATGATGCCATCCGTGCCGGCGTGAAGCGCGTACTCGACAGTTATGGCGACGGCCCGGGCCATGTCTTCAACCTGGGGCACGGCATCCATCCCGAAATCGATCCCGCCAAAGTGGGCGTCATGGTGGACGCGGTCGGCGAGTACAGCCCACGCTTTCACAGTCCGGGTTGACGCAGGCAATGGATCGCAACGCCGATCCGGACCCGATTCGTCGCGCGCGACTCGCGCGCATGAAGTGGACCGCGCACGGCCTGCTCCTGGCCATGTTCGTGCTGTACCTCGTATCGGGCTATTACGAGGACACGCACCCGGCACTCGGCTATCTCCGAGCGTTCGCAGAAGCCGGTACCGTGGGCGCGCTCGCAGACTGGTTCGCCGTGACGGCGCTGTTCCGCGAGCCCATGGGCCTGCCCATCCCGCACACGGCCATCATCAAGCGGCGCAAGGATGATATCGGAGAAACGCTGGCCGACTTCATCGCGACGCACTTCCTGACGCGCGAAGCGCTGGCGCCGCGGCTCGATCGCATCGACGTCGCAGGCGTCGCCGCCGACTGGCTCGCGCGCGACAACAACGCCAACCGCCTTACCGAAGACGTCATCCAGATCCTCGACCGCATCGTAGGCGGAGACGACAACACGGCACTGCGCGCGCTCGTCAGCGACAATCTGTCCTCGGCCGTCGAGCGCGTACGCGTGACGCCCTTGCTCGCCCGCGTGCTCGAGCTGCTCGTCGTCAATGATCCCGATGACACCTTGCTCACAGGGCTCGTCACGCTGGCGCAGAACCAGTTTGATGAGAATCGCGGCACGCTGCGCGACACGGTTGGGGACCGTACACCCTGGTGGCTGCCGGGATTCGTCGACGATCGCATTTACGAAAAGCTCGTGAGTGAGGTCGAGATTGCACTGGCCGATGAGGAAGTGGACGGTGACAAGCGCGCCCGCGAACACCTGCGCCGCTTTCTCATCGACCTCATTGACGCGCTGCGCAACGACGCGTCACTGGTGACGCGCGGCGAGCAACTCAAGCAGGACTTGCTGCAACACCCGCAACTCAAGCGCTACCTCAATACGGTAACGCGAGATGTCTCGTCGTTCTTCGCACGCGAGGTACGTGAATCGGAGTCCGCCTTCCGAAGACGCCTCGCCGACGCGCTAGCCGGCATGGGCGCCGCACTCGCCAATGAGCCTGCCTTGCGCGATGAGATCAACACGTCACTGCGCGACGCGGCCATCTACGTGCTCACGCGCTACCGCAACCGCATCACGCGCGTGATCTCTGAAACGATCCAGGGTTGGGACGCCGACACGGCCGCCGACCTCATCGAGACCCGCGTCGGCCGCGACCTGCAGTTCATCCGCATCAACGGGACACTCGTGGGCGGTTTGGCCGGGCTGACGCTCTATACGCTCTGGCACGCGTTGTTCTGACGGCGGCGCGCGCAGCGCCGCGGCGATCTCGAAACGTGAGCGTCATTGCGAGCCCATGCATTGGGCGCGGCAACCTCTCAACGCCATCCCGCCGGGTCGGAGGGGTTTGCCGGACCCGCTCGAGTACATCCCTGTATCGCTCGCTGGGCGACGTCCTGTCGCCCAACGTTCCGTCAAACCCCTCCGACCCGGCAGGATGGCTGCCTCAAGATGAGCTTTGAGCTCACAGCATTGAATTGAGGCAGCCTGTCTGTGCCGCCGTCAGCTGTCCCGAAGTTCGCGGCGCAGGATTTTGCCGACGTTGGTCTTGGGTAGCTCTTCGTCGCGGAAGACCACTTCCTTCGGAACCTTGTAGCCCGTTAAATTCTCGCGGCAGTAAGCAATCACGGCTTTAGCGTCGAGCGCAGGGTCGTCGGCGAATACGTGGAGCTTTACGATCTCGCCTGATTTTTCGTCGGGCTTGCCCACGGCCGCCGCCTCAACGATGCCCGGCATCTGCACCACGACGTCTTCAATTTCGTTGGGGTACACGTTGAAGCCCGAGACAAGGATCATGTCTTTCTTGCGGTCTTCGATGAAGATGAAGCCTTTATCGTCCATGCGGCCCACGTCGCCCGTGCGCAGCCAGTCACCTTCCATGACATTCTCGGTTTCTTCGGGGCGCTGCCAATAGCCCTGCATGACCTGCGGGCCACGAATGCAGATCTCGCCGATTTCGCCAACGGGCAGATGATTGCCGTCGTCGTCCATGATGGCGACTTCGGTGGACGAGATGGGCAGGCCAATGGCGCCCGTGTACTCGAGGTCCTCGGTAAATGGATTGATGACGGCTGCTGGTGAGGTCTCAGTTAGACCATAGGCCTGGATCAGCGGCGTGCCCGTTACCTCGTGCCATTTCTCCGCCACAGCGCGTTGGACTGCCATGCCGCCGCCGATGGTGATGCGCAGGTGCGAAAAGTCGAGCGATGCAAAACGCGGGTGACCGAGCAGCGCATTGAACAGGGTGTTCACACCCGTGAAGTAGGAAAACGGGTATTTCGCGAGCTCGTCGACGAAGCCGTCGAAATCTCGCGGGTTCGCAATGAGCACGTTGAGCCCGCCCTGTTCGAGCAGACTGAAGCAATTCCCTTCAAGCGAAAAGATGTGATAGAGCGGCAGCGCGCAGATACCAATGACGGGCGTATCGTCGAGCTTGTTGCCGAGCCAGGCGTTGGACTGCTGCACGTTG
>JBCCBB010000190.1:0-1916 GCA_039814545.1 Pseudomonadota bacterium | reverse complement strand
GGCGCGCAGGGTCTCAGGACGCTTCGAACTCGATCTCTCTGCGTTCAGCCAGGTCCACATCTCGCTCGCCGTCCTGCTCAGCGCGGGCACCTGGGTGATCATTGGCTACGCTTATGCTGTGTTTATCAACGGCTTCGTCGAGGCACCGGTGGTCGTACTCATCGGCGCATTTGCGCTGGCCTGGGCCGTCGGCTTTCTCGTGATTCCAGCCCCGGCCGGCATCGGCGTACGCGAAGTGGTGCTGGTGGTAGCGACAACCCCGTTTCTGACGGAGCCGCTGGCGCTTGTACTCGCGCTGGCCGCACGCGTGTGGTGGATGGCCGGAGATGCGCTGTTCTTCGCGCTCGGGCTGCTTACAAAAAGAACCGCGTCGAGAAAAGATCTCTGAGCAGACCGAGTCGGCGCTTGCGGCCGATGAATGAGCTCAGGTAGGCGCGGCGTTTGCGCAGGTAGTAGAGAATCTGACCTGCGAAACCAAAGTAGCGCTGCAGTCGCAACCAGGCCGTGTAGCCGCCCGAAGCGTCGAGTCCCATCCGTTCGTAGCCCAACGGCTCGATGTCAACGGCAAGCTGCGTCTCCACGACGGCGATGTCGCGCGGATCCATCTTGTCGCGCCAAGCGTTGATGCGATTCGGGTCCGGCTTGTCGGCGAGCTTCTTGTGGATGTCCTGGTAGAACGCGCTGTAGTCCTCCGACTTTTGCGTGTAGCTCAGCATGGACGCGCTGTACTCGAGCCCCAGGAAATCGCAGATCCGCTTGAGCTCGGGCTCCGGATCCGTCACGAGCGCTTCGTAGGGCACTGTCAGCACGGGATCGAGCGCGAGCCCTGCCGCCACGTCGTTGTTCCAGCGCTTGGCGGCGTACAGCGCGTTGCTGCGGTGCACGTTCGAGCGCATCAGCGAATTAGCAACTGCCCGCGGGTCGCGCACCATGTGGACAAAGCGCGCACCCGGGAAATGCTGCTTGAGCAAGGCGCCGTGGCGCACCAGGCGCGGCGTCTTCTGCCCCCAACGCCGCTTGCCCTTGGACTGCGCATAGAGCTCGTGGATGCGCGCGATCAACGCGGCGCCGTCTTCGCAGCCCTCTAGATCGGCTTCCGTCGCCTCGAGGCCCCACTCACGAATCTCATACTCACGAAGCAAGGCCCGTCGGAGTGCGGGTGCCGGCTTGTCTGAGCGCAAGTAGTCGGGAATGAACAATGATTCGGGCGGCACGGCCACGTCGTCGTGGCTGTCGAGCATCACACGCAGCAGTGTAGTGCCGGAGCGGCCGCAGCCAACAATGAAAAAAGGGTCCACGAAGCGCGTCACCGCCATCCAGAATTCCGCGGATTCTGCGCAAGCGACCGGCGTTTCGCAATCCTAAAGCGGGATAGCTGGACCCCGCGGCGCAGTATTCCGGGCAACGGACGATCAAGAGACGAGGAACCCGCGATGTCCAAGAGAACCTATCTGCTGCTCTTGCTGGCACTAATTCTGCTGGCCCTCCAGGCGCGGGCCGGAGACTCGGCACAGCGCTTTGCCCACACGCCCATTGGTGCCTGGCTGCTGCAAGTCAGCTTCCCGCCGGGCCCCGAGGCACCGCCACCGTTTCACGAAACGCTGACGTTTCACGCTTTCGGCACCGTGACCGAAAGCAATACGGCGCTCAACGCCAACAGTTACAACCCAGCCCTGGGCCAGGGCTGTGGATTCACCGAGCCTGGTGGCGCGCTTGAATTCAACTGCAACGGCAGCGACGGCACGGGCTCCTGGCGCCGTACGAGCCGCAACACCATCGCATTCACGATCATCAAGTTCGTCTACGACGGCGCCACCAATGCGCACGTAGGCTACCTGCGTGTCTCATCGAGCAAGGTCACATTCGGTCGCGACGGCATCGCGCAGTCCGCAAAAGACAGCGTCACGGAGTTTCTC
>JBCCBB010000198.1:0-1644 GCA_039814545.1 Pseudomonadota bacterium | reverse complement strand
GTACCTGGCCGGCGACCAGTTCTCACGCGCAGACCTTACAGCGGCGAGTCTGCTGGCGCCCGCAGTGCGGCCGCCCGATCATCCCTTGCACGGCGTGATCGTGTCGCCGCCGCTGCATGACGCCGACGTCGCGCGCTGGGCCGAGCGCCCCACAGCGCGCTGGGTGTGCGCGATGTACGCGCAACACCGCGGCCAGAAGCCCGCTAGCTGACGACGGGACTCAGGAAGCCCAGTGGCTTGACGGCCATGATGGCGCAGTCGATCCGCCCCAGGATGGTTTCGGCTGTGTTGCCGATAAAGTAGCCCGGAATCCCCGTGCGGCCAACGGTGCCCATGACGACAAGCTGTGCGTCGATGGTGGTCGCGAGCTGGGGTACCACGGTCCGTGCGGCGCCTTCGATCAGGTGGCGCTCGGGCTCATGCGCCCCGTCAAGCGAGGGGCAGTCTTTCGCGACCACGTCGGCGAGCCAGGTCTGGTGCACGGCGCGTTCGGCACGAACGAGCTCATCGACTTTGACGGCGGGCAGACCGGTCCGCGGCGAGCGCAGCGTGTCCTCGCCCTGCAAGCGCCACGCGTGTGCGACGTGCAGACGCGCGCCTTCCATACTCGCGAGCGATGCGGCCATTTCCAGCAGCTGGCGGTTGAGGGCGTCGTTACCGGTGTTCTCCGGGCGGTAATCGATTGCGACCAGAATGCGTTCGTACCGCGCGGGTCCGGCATCGCGAACCAGCCAGACGGGGCAGGGACACTTGCGCAGCAGTTTCTTGTCGAAAGGACCCAGTGTCTCAGCCGCCGATGCAGTCGGCTCCGTGGCTTTGATGACGAGGTCGTAGCCGTGCACGACCACCGCGCGAATCACATCGATCGGTGTCGCACCCGCGATCAGTTGCGTGTGAAGGTCCGGCAGGTAGTCCGGTGCTTGTGACACGAGGTGGCGCAGTTCTTCGCGCGTGCCGTTGGTGACGGCCTCGCGCAACGCGTCGTTGGCGATGGGGCCGAGTTCTGGCGCCACGGCCATGACGGTGAGCTTGGCGCGATTGCGTGCGGCCAGAGAGGCGGCCCGATGCAGGGCGCTCTTGTTGTCCGCATCGGGCTCTAGGATCAAGGCGATATTGGCGAATCGCTTCATGGTGGTGTCCTCAGGACGGTGCGCTCACCGTTATTGTCGCTCAACCAATGTCGTATTTAGGAGGCCTTTTGATTCGGGTTTGTCGAATTATCATTCGTTTGCTGCGAAGCGTCAGGTGCGCTCGTTATCCCTTTGGGGCGCGGTGTCGGCGTAGGCTTCTACGTGCGCGGCGAAGGCCGTCCCGGCTTCGGTGTACATGTTGTAGACCGTATTGGCGCCGTTCTTGTGCAACGTGTCCGCCTCGTCGGGCAGCTTGGCCAGCGCAGCTTTGAGCCCGCGAAAATTCACTTCCTCCAGCCGGCGCAGCACGGACAGGGTTGTGCGCAGCTTCGGTAGTGCGAGCAAGACCTGCTCCAGACGGTGGGTCGCCTGCACACGGTCCCAGAAATCGGCGTCGCTGGGGTCGCCGAGCATGACGCGCCGGCCGGCTTCAACATGATTGCGTGCCGTCACAGGATCGATATCGATCCCCACGACGGCGTCTCCAGCCGTGCGGCGCACCTCGTCATAGGCC
>JBCCBB010000011.1:0-53579 GCA_039814545.1 Pseudomonadota bacterium | reverse complement strand
GTCCTTGATCTTGTTGAAACGCGAGGGGATGTCGCCACGCGACACTTTCATCCACACGTTCTGGGCGCGCTCCCAAAGATCGATCTTTCCGTCGTCGAGCTGCTCGACCATGCTGCGCGCGTCGTCGCGGATGCTGTTGAACGCACCTGTGATGTCTTCGTATCGTTCGCCGATGCGCATGGCTTCGATCTGCTCGCGAACCACGGTGTTGAACAGCGAAGCCTGGTTGAGCGTGCGCGCGATGGCCAGCGTGCGGTCCGGGTCGAGGTCGCTGATGCGCTCGATGAGCGCAATGACGGGCGCCTCTTCGGTTTTCTCAGGCATGAGCCCGAGGTCGCGGAGCTTGCCCAGTGCCAAGTCCAGGTACTGCATTGGAGACTGCGCCATGGTGATTCCCCTGTTGGTTTGTGTGTTATTCAGCGAGGGCCGCGCTTACCAGCGTGACCTCGAATTGTTGTGCGCTCGTAAACGGACCCAGGCCCGTTGAGAGCGTCGTACCCGTGCCCGCGGAGAGCGTGCCATTGAGCGTGCGCTGGATGTCGCGCACCTGGTTGCCGCTGTCGAGATAGCGAATCCGGAACACCAGACCGCGCACGGCCAGCGGGTTTGGGTTCTCGACGCGAACGAGTAGCTGCCCTGAGTCGTCGGTGCCCGTGCGCACGTTGAAGTACTGCCCCGGGTTGTTGGCGAGGTCGAGCCGCATGAGCTCACCGCGCGCCGCCAGGCCCACGTCGCCCGGCGACTGCGCTGCCGCGGCGAAGCGTTGCCGGGCTTCCCCCGTGTTGCGCTGTGCGAGTGCGATCTTGCCCAGCGTGTATTGCGCAGGCGCGGTCTCGAAGAGCCGCAGGCTGTTCTCTAGGTCGACCTTGGCGCCGTCGAGCGCGCCGCGGCGCTCGCGCGCGATGCCGCGTTGCAGGTGGTAGTAGAAGAAGGTGGCGTCGCGGTCGAGCGCGCGCGTGTAGTGCGTGATCGCGTCCGACGTGTCGTCGCGCATGAGCTCAATGTCTCCGGCCAGGCCGTGAAAACTCGCCTCGGCCGGCACCGCGGAGATCGCCGCGCGGGCATGCTGCATGGCTGTGTCGTATTTTTTCTCGGATAGCGCCTTGCGCCCCGCGTCGTAGCGCTCGAACGCCGGCGCGGTTTCTGTGAGCGTGCGCATCGCCGCCGCGTAGCTGTCGCGACCGACGACGCCACCGCCGGGCAGCTCTTGCGCCGTGGCCGTATTGGCCGTGAGCCGTTGCTGGGAAGGCGGGTGGCTGGCAAACAAACTGGGCCCGGACGGCGGTCGATTCGCGGACAAGGCGAGGAACGTCCTTTGCAGATCAACCGCGCCCTGGGGGTCGTAGCCCGCGCGACTCATGTAGCGCATGCCGTAAAGATCGGCCTCGGATTCCGCGCCGCGGCTGTAGGCAGACGTCAGCAGGCTGGCACCCACGTTGGCGGCGCCTGCGGCGAGTTGCCCATAGTCGGAATCGCTCGTCACCACGGCCGTGCCGACAACCAGCGCCTGCAACAACATGCCGCGCTGCATCTGGCGCACGCTGTGTTTGGCTGCGGCGTGCACGACTTCGTGGCCCAGCACGGCCGCGAGTTCGGCCTCACTGTCCATCTCAAGCAGCAGCCCGCGATTGATGGCGATCTTGCCGCCCGGCAGCGCCCAGGCATTGGGTACGCCGTTATTCAGGACGACAAATTCGTAGGGCAAGTCGCGGTCGCTGACGTCGGCCATTTTCTGGCCCACGCGTGCGACGTACTCGCCGACGGCCGGGTCGAGGCGGAACTGCCCGCCCTGGGATTGCTGCATGGGCGCGTAGGCGTTCGCGCCCATCGCCACTTCCTGCTGGGCCGAAATAATGGTGAGCTCGGAGCGTCCCGTGACGGGATTCGTCACACAGCCCGTCAGCGCCAAGGCGGCTGCGGCGATGCTTAGTCCCGTGCGGATGCGCGCGCGTGTCGTCATGCTGGTCTCCCCCGTGCCGCCAGTGTAGCCGAGGGAGGTAGCGGGCCGCAGCTACCAGCTGCCCGTATTCTCCATCGAGACCCAGGGCTCGGCCGGTGCCAGCGAGGGGCCTTTCTGCAGCAACTCGATGGAGATGCCGTCGGGCGAGCGCACAAAGGCCATATGACCGTCACGCGGCGGCCGGTTGATCGTGACCCCAGCCTCTGCGAGGCGCTGGCACAGGCCGTAGAGGTCGTCCACGCGGAACGCCAGGTGCCCAAAGTTGCGGCCACCCGTGTAGTCCTCGGGGTCCCAGTTGTAGGTCAGCTCGATGAGCGGTGCCTTGCGTTCGCGCGCGAGCTCAACGTCTTCGGGTGCCGCCAGGAAGGCCAGCGTGAATCGGCCGCCCTCATTCTCGTAGCGATTGACCTCGACCAGCCCGAGCTTGTCGCAATAGAAGTCCAGCGAGGCGTCGAGGTCGCTGACGCGGATCATCGTGTGCAAGTACTGCATGTGTGGCGTCTCCGGGCGGGGCGGGAGGCCGCAGGCTAGCAGGGCGCGGCGTGCTTGACGAATCTTGACGAAGCCCGACACAACTTGCGGGGCGGCGCGTGCAGACTAAATCTGCCTCGAACGCAGGCACCCTCGTTTTTAAGGAGCAGATCATGACCAACGACAAGAAACTCACCGCCGTAGCAGCCGTGGCCTCGCTGGCCCTGATGCTGCTCTCAGGCGCATCCCTTGCCGGCCACGGCAAGCACAAGGACCCGCTGGGCGCCGATCCGGCCAAGCACGCGGCTAAGCTCGCCGAAAAGCTGAGCCTGAGCGATGCGCAGGCCGCGGACGTCGAGCAGATCCTCGCAGAAGCACGCGCCGAGAAGCAGAGCATTGGCGACACCTACACGCTGAACCAGAAAGACCAGGCCAAGACGGCCATGAAGGAGCTGCACGGCCGGACGAGCGAGCGGATCTATGCGCTGCTCGACGCTGACCAGCAAGCAACCTTTGATGAGATGCAGGCCAAGCGCAAGATGCGCGCCGAGCATCGCAAAGAGAAGATGGAGCTCAAGAAGCAGCAGCGCGCTGAGTTGCGCGGCGACGGCTAGGCAACGCCTCCCCAAGGGTTCCAAAGGACCTGCAGCGGCCGCTCCGGCAACGGAGCGGCCGCTTTTTGTTGGCGTCGGCGCTTGTGCTCGGTGACAATGCGCGGCGCATGGATTCGGTCACGATCATCGGCATCGCCGGCGGCAGTTGTTCGGGCAAGACCCGGCTGCTGCGCCGTCTTCGCGACGCACTGGGCGGCGAGACCTGCTCCGTGGTGCTCCAGGACGACTACTACCACAGCCGCCCCGAGGCCCAGGTCGATAACCTGGCTTTCAATTTCGACCACCCCGACGCACTTGACTTCGACTACCTCGCGCGAGACCTCTCACGGCTCAAGCAAGGCAGTGACGTTGAATCGCCGCGTTACGACTTCGCGCGCCATGAGCGCCTCACCGACGAAGTCCGCGCCGTGCCCGCGCGCCCAGTGGTACTTGTTGACGGCATCCTGATTCTCGCGAGCACCGTCGCGCGCCGCGTTATTGACTACGGTGTGTTCATTGAATGCGACCCGGACACACGGCTCGAGCGCCGTATCGCCCGCGATGTCGCAGAACGCGGCCGCGAGCGCGACAACGTCATCGCGCAGTTTGAGCAACAGGTCGAGCCCATGCACCAGCGCTTCGTTGAGCCCTCCGCGCGCTTTGCCAACACGGTGTTCGACCAGGACGCGCTCGACGGCGACGACGCACTCGAGCAGATGGTTCGCTTCTGTCGCGATCTGCCCGGTGTCGACTGAGACGCTGGCGCAGGTCGTCCTGCGCTTCGCCCCGGGAACGCTGCTGGCGGCGGGCGTCGCCGCCTTTGCTTATGCTTTGTCCGGTGCGGTCGGCGGCCCCGTCATGGTCTACGCGCTGATTGTCGGTATGGCCTGTCATGGGGTCATGGACCACCCGCGCGTCAAACCGGGTATCGAGTTCAGCGGTCGCCGGGTGTTACGCATCGGCGTGGCGTTACTGGGGTTTCGAATTACGCTCGGCGAGGTGCAGGCGCTGGGTTGGGGCACCGCCCTGATTGCCGTGGGCAGCGTCGCGGTGACACTTGTGGGCGGTTACTGGTTTGCGCGCTGGGTTGGTTTGTCGCGCACGTTCTCGATCCTGACGGCTGGTGCCGTTGCCATCTGCGGCGCGTCTGCCGCGCTGGCGATAGCCGCCGTGCTGCCGCGCAGTGACGACACGGACAAGCAGGCCATTCTCGCGGTCGTGGGCGTCAACGCGCTCTCCACGGTGGCCATGGTCGCCTACCCCGTGTTCACGCAGTCGTTGGGTTGGGGTGATGTTGTCGCGGGGATCTTCCTGGGCGCGTCCATCCACGACGTGGCCCAGGTGGTTGGCGCCGGCTACATCATTTCGCCGCTCGCGGGTGAGACTGCGACGCTCGTTAAGCTGATTCGTGTGGCCTGCCTGGTGCCGGCTGTGGCGGTCATCGCCTGGATGTTCCACCGCCGCGACGCCCAGGCGGGCGGCAAGCCGCCGCCGTTTCCACCCTTCCTCATCGCGTTCGTGGTGCTCGTCGCCATCAACAGCGCGGGTGTGTTGCCCGAGCTCATCGTGGAGCCGTTGCGGCGTGCTTCGGGTATCTTGCTGGTTGTGGCGGTCGCCGCGCTGGGCATCAAGACCTCGCTCAGGGGGCTCGTCACCGTCGGTGTGGCACCCATCGTGGCGATGCTCGCGCAGACGCTGATCGTCGCGGTCTACGCGTTCGCGGCACTCGTGCTCGTATCCTGATCGCCGGCCAGCGGCAGGCGAATCTCGACCTCCAGCCCGCCCTCACTGCGATTGCGCGCGCGCATGGTGCCGCCGTGCAGGTCAACGACCTGCTTGCTGACGGCCAGTCCCACACCCGCCGTACCGGCTTTGGACTGCCCCTGAAAGAAGGGCTCGAAGATGTGCGCGATGAGGTTTTCGGGGATGCCCGGGCCACTGTCGCGCACCGCGATCAGCGCACTGCCATTTTCGCGTACGAGATCGACGTCGACCTGGCTGCCTTCGGGTGTAAACCGAAGCGCGTTGCGCACGACGTTTTCAATGGCGCTCGCGAGTAGCTCAGGATGGCCGCGCAGCACGAGCGCGTCGCCGTGGGTGTCGAGTTGCACGCAGCGGTCTCTGGGCGCGCCCTCAAAGCAAGCGTCGTCGACGATCTGCTGCAAGAGCTCTGCGAGATCGACGTCAGTCTCGTCGCTGGCTGCGTCAGATTGTGCCCGCGCCAGATTGAGCATCTGCGCGGTGAGCGCTTCCATCTGTTCGGCCTCACGCTCAATGCGCTCGAGCTGCTCGGTGATGGCGTCGGGCTGACGGCGGGCGAGCTCGAGCGCGACCTGGATGCGCGCCAACGGCGAACGCAGCTCGTGCGAGGCGTTTCGTAGCAGGTCCTGGCGCGTTTGCATTTGACGCTGCAGCGCATCGGCCATGTCGTCGAACTGAGCTGCGAGCCGACCGAGCTCGTCATGACGGTAGGCCTCTGCCCCCGCACGAGCGGAGAGTTTTCCGTCGGCCAGCGCCTCGGCCGCGCGCGTCACACGCGTGAGCGGTGCGACCAGGTAACGCGTTAGCAGGAAGCAGACCGTGGCCGTGACCAGCAATGCCAGAATCAGCACGGTGCGGTTGACGCCCGGCGTCGCAAAGACACCCATGGCAGGTGGTCGGCCCGGGCCCAACAGAAACAAATAAACCTTGCCGTCGGCGTCGACGACCTTGGGCACGCGCTTGCTCGACTTGAGCCGGCCACTTTTCTTGAGGCGGCCGAAAGCCATTTTGGTCTCCGCAGGCAGTTTGCGGTCCAGAATCTCCTCACCGGACTCGTCGATGAGAAAGATGGTCTTTGTCAGGGGCAGACCTGCATCACGACGTAGCCATCTCGCGAAGCCTTCGCGCCCGCCGTCAACGAGCGCAGTCTCAGCATCACGTTGGACATCAATGCGCTTGAGCTCGTTGATCGATGCGGCACGCTGCCCCGCCAAATAGAAGCTCACATGCACCGTAATCGCGCCGACCGCCACGAGCATGACGATGAACGACAGGAAGATCTTCCAAAATACACTGTTCACGCCACGGGCTCCCGTGGCAACAACGCATAGCCCGCGCCGCGCACGTTGCGGATTTCAACGGGCGCCGTCTCGCCGCCCAGTTTCTGGCGCAGGTTCGAGATGTGCGTGTCGAGGGCCCGGTCGTAGGCCGTTCGCTTGCGGCCGAGCGCGAACTGCGTGAGCGCATCCCGCGAAGCGACGTGGCCGGCTTCGCGCAGCAGGCCTTCAAGCACGCGTAGTTCCGCGCCCGTCAATGCGACCGATTCGCCCCCGATGCTGGCGCGCATATTGCCTGGGTCAAGCGTTACGCCGTGAAACTCGAGGACCTCGTCGTCACTGGCCGTCCCGCGGCGCAGGACCGCGCCGATGCGCAGCAGCAGCTCGCGCGGACTGAACGGTTTCGCTAGATAGTCGTCGGCGCCGGCCTCGAGCCCGCTGATGCGGTCATCGATTTCCCCGCGTGCGGTCAGCATGAGCACGGGGACGCGGCTGCGGTTGCGGATGGCGGCCAGCGTCTCGAACCCGTCCATGCCGGGCATCATGACGTCGAGCACGACGAGGTCGGGGGCTGTGGTGTCGAGTGCTGCGATTCCCGAGCGTCCGTCGGGTGCGGTTTCGACGGCATAGTCCTCAAGACGCAGCAGCTCGGCGAGCATCGTTACGAGCTGTTCGTCGTCGTCAATGAGTAGCAGGCGGTGAGTCATCGGAGTGGGCGGACGGAGCGGTCAGAAACAAGTATGCCCCGCGGGTGTGCACGACGTCCCATAAGAAGTGTGAAGTGGGACCTCGGGACCGTTCGGCTGCCGGCACGCTTTGACTCCGATAAATCGGGAAAGTTTGTCTAACTCGCGGAGCAATACGCGCTTGTCGTTGTCTCAGGTTAACCGTATGTTAGCGGATTGACGCAGGACACCCGGTCCCGGGTGGCAGGGCACAGGTTTAACGGATGAGCGAGCGCGGATTCATTGGCGAGCTGATGTATCGCCGGGTACCCCAGTACCTGGGCCTTTATATCGCCGGTGTTTGGTTGGGTATCGAGATGGGCGACTGGCTCTCCGAGCAGTTCGTCATGCCCGAGCGTTTGACCACCTACATCTTCGTGTTTATGGCCGTTATGTTGCCTACTGTGGCGCTGTTCGCCTGGACGCATGGTGCCCCGGGCAAGGACCAAGCCTCGAAAGCGCAAATGATCTTCGTGCCGTTCAATATTGTGCTGGCGGCATTCGGCGTGTTTCTTGTGCCCGAGACAGCGCCCTCGACCGAAGCCGCGACGCTGGCCGACACAGCGTTCGTTGAAGAGGCTGCGACGCGCCCGAGCTCGCAACGGGTCATCTCCTATTACCTGGCCAACAACACGGCGGAGGCGCCCGACTGGTACGCCTACATCCTGCCGATCCTCCTGTCCGAGGACTTGTTACGGGAGAGCCCGGCGTTCACGGCGCTGACGCCGTTCGACGCCGACTCGCTGTTGCAGGACATTGTGCAGTCGGGGTTTGCCAACGCCATGCGCGTACCGCAGTCCTTGCAGCTGCAACTCGCGCGCGACCGGCGCTACAACTACTTCGTTCGGGGTGAACTGGTTGACGCCGAGTCGGGCGGTATGACGATGCGTTACGCCATGCATGACGTCGTAACCGGCGAGCCGCGCGTCACGGGTGAGGTGACCTTCACGGACGACTCTCTGTTCGCAGCTGTTGACGAGATCTCCGTTGCCGTTCAGGAAGAGCTCGAGCAGAACATCAGTGACTCGGTGCAGATGACCGACCTGCCGATCTCCGAGTCGATGAGCCCGAACTTCGAAGCACTCCGTCTTTACACCGAGGCGCGCATTGCGGCGAATCTGGATAAGGACGGGCCGCGTGGTGGCGCGCTGATGCAGCAGGCTGTGGAAGCTGACCCCCAGTTTGCCGAGGCGCATCACCGCATTGGCATGTTCCATTACTTTAATGGGAGCAATGATCTCGCTGAGCAGTCCTTCGATGCGGCGCTGCGCTACAGCTTCCGGCTGTCGAACGCGAGTGAGTACCAGATCAAGATTAACAAGGCGGCCATCAGCGGCGATTTTGAAGGTGCGCGCGATATTGCCCGAGCCTGGACTCGCGTGGAGCCCGGCAACGAGTCTGCCTTCCGTCAGCTGGCACGCATCAATGTGGTCACTGCACTGGATCTTGAGGAGGCCAAGGCGGCCTTCGTGACCGTTCGCGAACTCAACCCCATGGCGATTAGCACGCTCAAGGCGTCGGCACAGATCGAGCAGCAGCTCGGCAACACCGATGCCGCTGAAGCGCTCTTGCTCAAGTACACCGAGAAGGCGCCCGATGACGTGAGTGGCCTGAGCGCGCTTGCGCAACTGCAGGCGCTGAATGGCGACGGCGACGCGGCGCTCGACACCTTCAGGCAGGCATCACTGCTCGACGACCGCAATATTGAGCCCAAGCTCGGAGCGATTTCCGTGCTCATGCGTCGCGGTGACTACGCGCAGGCCGAGGACCGCCTGACGCGACTGTTGCAAAGTGACCTGACAGACCAGCAAAAGCTCAACGTCTTCACGATTGCAAGCAGCATGTACACACAACGCGGCAAGTACGCCGACTCGATCCGGATCATGACCGAGGCGGAGCCCATCATGATGCGCGTGCAGGGACCGCTCATGACGACGCTGCAAGCGACAGCGCCGAAGATCGTGCAACAGGGCTTTCTCGACGAAGATCCGGAAGTCGTGCTCGGTGAGCTCGACGCGCTGGGTGCCACAATGCAGGCGCCCTGGACGGACTTCATCGCGCTCTACAAGGCCGGCCTGCTCGCCGCACATAATCAGGGCGACGCGTTCGTTGCCAACCTGGGCAGCGTGGAGCGATTCGCAACCACGCAACCGAGCAACGCCAACCTGCAGTTCATGACGGATTCCTACCGCGCCAAGGCGGCGGTTTACGAGGACCGTCCCGAGGATGCCGTCGCGCTTATCAATCTCGCCCTGGAGCGCTCCGAGTCGTCTTGGCTTGCCGTGTTCCTGAGCGGCGAGATCCTGAGCATGCAGGCGGAGATGTACGACACGCTGCGCCGCGCCGGTGAGATCCGCGAAGCCATCAGCGGTCTCGAGGGCATCGTGACACGCTACCCGGGCCTGGCGATTGCACACCTGCGCCTGGCGCAGGCCTACTTTGATTTGGGCCGCGAAAGCCAGGCGCGCGACGCACTCGATGCCGTGAAGGAAATCTGGCAAGAAGCCGACGACACGCTCGTCTACCTCCAAGAAGTCGCTAACCTCGAAGCTGCGCTCGACGAGCGCGCCTGAGTCAGTCCCCGGCCAGTCCCGTCTGCACGCGCCAGAGATTGGCGTAGATCCCGCCGCGCGCGACAAGCGCATCGTGTCTGCCGGACTCGACGATGCGTCCCTGGTCGAGCACATGGATCTGGTCAGCGTTGACGATCGTCGACAGCCGGTGCGCGATGACGATCGTCGTGCGATTCTCTGAGATGTGCGCCATGGAGCGCTGGATTGCCGCTTCGGTTTCGTTGTCCACGGCCGAGGTGGCTTCGTCGAGAATCAGGATGGCGGGGTCCTTGAGTACGGCACGCGCTATCGACAGGCGCTGGCGCTGACCACCCGAGAGCTTCTGGCCCTGCTCACCCACGATTGTATCGAGCCCTTCGGGCAACTTGTCGATGAACTCCGTCGCCTCGGCGGCTTCGGCCGCGGCGCGGATCTCAGCCTCGCTCGCATCGGGGCGGCCGTAGGCGATGTTTTCGCGCACGCTGCCGTGGAATAAAAAGACGTCCTGACTCACAAGACCGATGTGACCACGCAAACTCGCCAGCACGAGGCTGTCGATGGGCTGCCCGTCTACGGTGATGCGTCCTGCGCGCGGGGTGTAGAAGCGCAGCAGCAGCTTCACGATGGTGCTCTTGCCTGAGCCCGTCTGCCCCACGAGTGCGATGGTTTCGCCAGGCGCCACATTGAGCTCGATGCCGTGCAGCACGGGCACGTCGTCGCGGTAGGCGAAGTCGACCTGTTCGAACCGGATGCCGCCTTTAGGCGATTCGAGCGGCACGGCGTTCTGGTCGTCGCGGATCTTTACGGGCACTTCGATGAGGTCGAGGATCCGGCGCGTCGAGGCCATGGCGCGTTCGTAGAGGTCGACGGTGTTGGCGAGGTCCGTGAGCGGCCAGAGCAGGCGTTGTGTCAGGAACACGAGCACGCCATAGGCGCCCACGTTGAGCGTTCCGTTGAGCACCTTGTAGCCGCCGATGAGGAAGGTGGCCACGAAGCCCGCGAGAATGGCCATGCGAATGATCGGGATGAACGCTGAGCTCACGCGAATGGCGCGGCGGTTGGCCTGCACGTAGTTGCGGCTTTGCTCGCTGACGCGCTCGACCTCTTCGGCTTCGGTCGCGAAGCTCTTGATCGTCATGATCGCGCTCAGGTTGGCCGCCAGCCGGCTGCCCAGCGCGCCCACGCGTTCGCGGACGTCGGCGTAGAGCGGCTGCGCGCGGCGCTGAAAGTAGAACGCGCCGATGACAATGACGGGGATGGGCGTAAACGCGATGAATGCGATCGAAGGCGAGACGGCAAAGAACACGCCGCCGACTGCCAGCAGTGTGGTCGCGACCTGGATCAGGCTGTTGGCGCCGTTGTCGAGGAAGCGCTCGAGTTGATTCACATCGTCGTTAATGATGGCGACGACATTGCCCGCCCGCTGATTCTCGAACCAGGCGAGGTCGAGCTGCTGGACGTGCGTGTAAGCGTCGATGCGCATCTTGTGCTGCAGGTCCTGCGCGAGGTTGCGCCAGAGCACGAGCAGCAGGAATTCGAACACGGATTCGCCGATCCAAATCACAAGCGTCAGCACCGCCAGCAACACGATCTGGTGCTTGGGGTCGGTAATGCCGGCGGCCGCCACGAACGAGTCCTGCTGGCGCACCACGACGTCGATAGCGATACCGATGAGAATTTCGGGCATCACGTCGAATAGCTTGTTCATCACCGAACAGAAGCTTGCAGCCAGGTACCGCGGCCGAAAACCGCGCGCATAACGCAGTAGTCGCGACAGGGCGCCGAACGAATCTGAGGAGGCGGAAGTCACGGCCGGAGTATACCGGCATCGCAATGACGCTTCGCGTCAGCACGCAATGACGGGAGACGATGCCGGTATACTGACGGCTCCCATCGGGGATCCACGAGTTATGAGCACCATTGACATCACTGTGACCGTTAACGGGCGGGCGCAGGCGCGGGCTGTTGAGCCGCGTTTGCTGCTGGTCGAGTTTTTGCGCGAGACGCTGGGACTCACGGGGACGCATGTGGGCTGCGATTCGTGTCAGTGCGGCGCCTGTGTTGTGCATGTGGATGGCAAGTCTGTGAAGAGCTGCGCCATGCTCGCGGTGCAGGCGGACGGTCGCGATGTGACGACGATCGAAGGGCTAGCCGATGGCGACGATCTGCATCCCGTACAGGCTGCGTTTCGCGAGCAGCACGCGCTGCAGTGCGGGTTTTGTACGCCGGGCATGATCATGAGTGCCGTGGATCTGCTGAACCGCGACCCTGAGCCCGACGAGGCGGCCATTCGGCTTTGGCTTAACGGCAACCTCTGCCGCTGCACGGGCTATCAGAACATTATCCGCGCCGTCGAGGCGGCTGGTGTGGCGATGCGCGCGGCGGACGACGCGTGAAGGCGTTCGAATACACAAGGGCCAATGACGCCGCCGAGGCTGTGCAACGGCATGGCGGCGGGGAGGGCACTGCGTTTCTCGCGGGCGGCCTGTCGCTCGTGCCCGCGATGAAGGCGGGGCGCGTCGCACCTGCGGCGCTCGTCGATATCTCGCGGATCGAAGCGCTCGCCGATATCCGGGTGGACGGGGACATTCTGGTGATCGGCGCTGGCGCCACGCACGCGCAGGTCGCGGCCGACACGACCGTGGCGCAGCTCGTGCCCGCGCTCAATGCACTCGCCAACGGCATCGGCCACCCGCAGGTGCGCCATTTGGGCACATTGGGCGGGACGCTCGCCACCGCCGATCCGGTCACGGACTGGCCACCGGCCTTGTTGGCCTTGCGGGCCGTCGTGGTCACTGACCGGCGTGAGATCGAGGCTGCGGCATTTTTCACGGGGCCGTATTTGACGGCGCTTGAGGCCGGCGAGCTCATCACGGCTATCCGATTCCCGCGCTGCCGGCAGGCAGCCTACCGCAAGTATGAGAATCCCGCCTCGCGCTACGCCATGGCCGGCGCGTTTGTGGCGCGCGGCGCCCAGCGCGTGCGTGTGGCCGTGACAGGTGCCGCGACGACCTTCCACCGCGAGCCGCTGCTTGAGCAGGCGCTGACGGCCAGGTTTACATCCGATGCTGCACGCGATGTCGTGCTTGACCCGTCGCGCTACATCGATGATGTACATGGTGACCCCGCCTACCGCGCCCAGCTCGTCCGGACCATGGCCGCGCGAGCCGTCGAGGCAATCAATGGGTAGCGAGACTCGGTCTATTGTGGGCGCCTGATGCGGCGGTTATCCTGACCGACCTTTTTGATGCCAGCCTAGTGGGCGGGGCAAACCGATGACCGCATTCGGCACCCAGTTTTCAGACCAGTTCATCACCGCCGAGTACCGCGACGGCGGTTGGCAGAAGCCTGAGCTCAAGCCGCTCGCACCCGTGCCCATGCACCCTGCGGCGCATGTTTTCCACTACGCGAGCACCTGCTTCGAGGGCTTCAAGGCCTACCGCTGGGCGGACGGCAGCGTGCACATCTTCCGGCTCCACGATCACGTGGCGCGCATGCAGAAGAGTGCGGCCTCTCTGCACCTGCCCGTGCCCGATGCCGATCTGCTTGCGCACATGGTGCTCGACGTGGTCGCCGCCAATCGCGATGACATACCCGAATTGCCTGGTGCGCTGTACCTGCGCCCGACGCTGATCGGCACGCTGCCCAACATCGGCGCGGCGGCATCGCCGAGCACCGAGGCGATGCTCTACGTGCTGACATCGCCTGTCGGTGACTACTTCGCGGGCGGCATTCGTCCGCTCAAGATTCTCATCGACGACGTCAACGCACGCTCCACGACGCAGCTTGGCAGCACCAAAACCGGCGGCAACTACGCCGCGGCGTTGGGTCCGACGCTTGCAGCCAAGGCTGAGTTTGGCGTCGACCAGGTGCTGTTCTGTCCGGCTTCGGACGTGCAGGAAACCGGTGCCGCCAATTTCCTCATCATCGGCGACAACCATGTGCTGACTAAGCCGCTGGACTCCACGTTCCTGCACGGCATCACGCGCGCATCGACGCTGGCGCTGGCCCATGACCTCGGCTACACGGTCGAGGAACGTCCATTCACGGTGGCGGAGTTGTTGGACTCGATCAAGACCAAGGATGCGGCGCTTTCGGGCACGGCGGCCAGCCTCACGCCCATTGGCGAGATGGTCTACCAAAGCCAGACGCACGTGGTGAACCCGGGCAGCGAATACGCAAGCGTCATCAAGCTGCGCGACGCCTTGTCGGCGGTGCACAGCGGCGCGCGTGAAGACACGCACGGCTGGCTGACGCAGGTCGATTGACGCTGGACCGTCACCGGCGGTCCACGTCGTTGCTAGCCTACTGCGATTAGACGTCATTGCGAGCCCGCTACGATCAGGCGTCATTGCGAGCCCGCGTAGCGGGCGCGGCAATCTCGTAACGACATAGTGCGTCTAGGCTGTGCGACTCTGTTGAGAGATTGCCGCGGCGGCTGTGCCGCCTCGCAATGACGGGGAATGCCGCTGCGCCGCCTCGCAATGACGGGGAATGCGGCTGCGCCGCCTCGCAATGACGGGGAATGCGGCTGGGCCGCCTCGCAATGACTCTGGTGGAGAGCACGCTGTCATCACTGCCCTTCTTTTCGATCGCTGAGGCCGGTCGAGCACTGCGGTCCGGCGATACGACGTCGGCCGCGCTCACGACCTTGATGCTCGAGCGCATCGCGGCGCACGATGCCGCGCTCAACGCCTTCGTCACCGTCACGGACACGCAAGCCCTGGCTGCAGCCACGCGTGCCGATGCTGATCTCGCGGCGGGCCACGACCGCGGTCCGCTGCACGGCATTCCCATTGCCATCAAGGATCTTTGCGACACGGCGGGTGTGCGCACTACGAGTGGGTCGCGGCTGTTTGCCGACCACGTACCCGATCGCGATGCGCACGTGGTGCGGCGCCTCAGTGAGGCCGGTGCCGTCATGCTGGGCAAGACGGGCATGCACGAACTCGCCTATGGCACAACGAGCGAGAACGACTTCTACGGCCCCGTGCACAACCCCTGGCGCCTCGACTACATCAGTGGTGGTTCGAGCGGCGGTTCAGCTGCAGCCGTGGCGGCAGGTCTGGCCTTTGGCGCCGTCGGCACGGACACGGGCTGCTCGATTCGCCAGCCCGCACATTGCTGCGGCATCGTTGGCCACAAGCCGACGTTTGGGCTTATCAGTAAGGCCGGCGTGAAGCCGCTCGTGTGGAGCCTCGATCACGTGGGGCCCATCACGCGCACCGTTGAGGACGCCGCGCTCATGCTCTCCGCGATGGCCGGTTTCGATGCTGAGGATCCGTGTTCGATCAATACCGACACGGGGCCGTTCGATAGCGCTGGCGGGCACGTCGATGGTCTGCGGCTCGGCGTCGTGCGGCGCTTCTTTTTCGAAGGTCGCGATGACGTCGTCGAGATCATCGATGCGGCCATCTCCAATTTGGTAGCGGCCGGTGCCGAAGTGGTGGAACTCGACGTGCCCGAGATCGCGATGGCGTCCGATCAGGGCCGGCGTATGTTTGTCGAGGCGCTGGCCGTGCACGAACGCGCGCTCGCCGAACGCCCCGACGACTTTGGCGCCGAGGTGCGCGGTAAGCTCGAGGCGTTGAAGCGAGTTTCGGCCGCCGACTACGCGCGCGCTAAGCGCTACCAGCCCGAATTTGCGCGACGCATGGAAGGCCTGCTTGAGCACTGTGATGTGCTTTGCGCACCGGCGTCGACCATCACCGCCATGCCGATCGGCGACCTGCCCGACGACTTCCACTTCAACGCTTGGAAGAACACCTGCGTGTTTGACTACACGGGGCAGCCGTCCATCTCAGTGCCCTGCGGTTTCACGGGCGATGAGCTACCCGTGGGGCTCATGCTGACGGGCCGGCGGCTTGAAGATGCGGCGCTGCTGCGTGTGGCGCGCGCCGTTGAGGGGGCGCTCGACGCGTACCGCGTGCCGCCGCGGTTTGCGGGCTGAATCACTGCGTCATTGCGAGCCGGCGGAGCCGGCGCGGCAACCTCTCAACGCTGTCGTGCTGTCCAAAGATTGCCGCGGCCACTGCGTGGCCTCGCAATGACGGTGGGGGTACGTCAGCTTGCCTTGGCCACCAAGTCACCGCCGATCGCATCACCTGTCAGAGCCAGGTCGGCAATACGGGCGCGCGCGGCGTCCATGACCGCGTCGGCGTCGGCGTTGAGCCGGCCGCCGTCGATGGTCTCGACGGCATCGAAGCCCAGGAAGTTCAGGAATTGGACGAGATGCGGTGTCGCGAAGTCGACAGGCGCGTTGAGCGGCACGCCGCCCGAGGTCACGGCGATCCAGGCCTGCTTGTTCTTGAGCAGACCTTCGGGGCCCGTCTCCGTGTAGCGGAACGTGCGGCCAGCACGGGCGACGAGGTCCATCCAGGCCTTGAGCGCCGCCGGGACGCCGAAGTTGTACATGGGCGTACCGATGATCACGAGATCGGCGGCTTCGAGTTCGGCGACGAGCGTGTCGGAGCCTGCGAGCGCGGTGCGCTGTTCCGGCGTCCGCTCGGCTTCGGGCGTAAAGGTCGCACCGACCCAGGTTTCGTCGATGAAGCTTGTGCCGCGACCGAGGTCGCGTTCGACGACGGTGACGTTTGCGTAGCGCGTGCGCAGCGATTCGATGGCTGCGTCCGTCAACTGGCGCGAGGCCGAGGCGTCGTAGCGGGCGCTTGCGTCAATGCGAAGGACGTTGAGGGCGTTGTTGCTCATGATCTGCTCCGTAGGGGGGGGGGCGTGATGACTTGAAGCGCAGTATCCGGATTGCGGGAATCGGGATAAACCGGCATTCTGAGAATTTACTGTTGCGGAAAATAGAACAATGGGCCGACTTCAAGCGCTGCGGCATTTTGTGGCCGTCGTCGAGGCGGGCAGCTTTACCGCGGCCGCCGATCGGCTGGGCGTGGCGAAGTCTGCCGTATCGCGGCGCGTCCGCGAGCTTGAGCAACGGCTCGGTGCCCAGCTGCTGAATCGCACCACACGGGCCACGGACTTAACCGACAGCGGCAGAGCCTTCTATGAGCGCGCCGTGCGCGTGCTGGCGGACCTCGATGAGGCCGAGGCAGCTGTCGCCCAACGCGGTGGGCGACTTATCGGCACGTTGCGTGTTGCGCTGCCTCTGTCGTTCGGAACGCTGCATATGGCCGCGCCCATCGCCGCGTTTCTTGAGACGCATCCCGAGATTGATCTGCAGGTCGACCTCAATGATCGACGCGTCGATCTCGTCTCCGAGGGTATGGACTTAGCACTTCGCATCGGCCACCTGAGCGACTCGACGCTGATCGCGCGCAAGCTGTTCGACGTGAAGTTTGTGACCTGCGCGAGCCCCGCCTATTTGGCTGACCATGGCACACCGGCGACGCCTGAAGACCTCACGGACCACCACGTGCTCGTGTACACCAATGTCACGGACCCACGGTTGCTGCCTTACCTCGACGCTGCGGGTCAGCCGCATGACGTGCGGGTCGAGCCGCGGCTTGCCGCGAGCAACGGTGACCTGCTTGTGGCCGCCGCCGCCGAAGGGAGAGGGATTGTGGTCGAGCCAAACTTCATGGCGGCGCAGGCCGTGGCTGATGGCTCGCTTGTACCGATCCTCGACGGCTTCTCAAGGCCCACCACGCCCGCTTACCTCGTGTACCCGCACACGCGGCACTTGTCGTTGCGGGTGCGGGCGTTCATTGACCACGTCATCGAGTGGTTTTCGGGTGAGTTGCCTTGGGACGCTTGTTGTGGCGGTTGACGCGCTGTTTTGCGGTGGACCCTCCAGATCGTGCCGCGGCCGCGGCGCTGCATTCGTAATTCGACCGTCATTGCGAGCCTGGGCAGCAGGCGCGGCAATCTCTTGATGCTGTCTTGTCGCTTGGCTGAGCGGTGCCCGAGTCGTCATTGCGAGCCTGCGCAGCAGGCGCGGCAATCTCTTGATGCTGCTGCATTGTTTAAGCGTGTGCTGGCGCTGGGAGATTGCCGCGGGGCCTGCGGCCCCTCGCAATGACGAGTTGAGGTGCGGCCCCTCGCAGTGACGAGTTGAGGTGCGGTCCCTCGCAGCGACGAGTTGAGGTGCGGCCCCTCGCAGTGACCGTTACGGATCGATCACGAGCACCATGGCGTCCATCGCCTCGAGCGCGACGGGGATTTCAACGTCGGCACCATCACGCGTGAGCGTTGTGGTTCGATCGGAGAGCGCATCGCTGAGGCTTGCGGCATCGCCCTCTCCTAGCCAGCGGTTGGCCAGTGCTTCCGGCAGTCGCAGCGTGAAGTCGCGGGGCTCGCGGTTGAAGTTGGCCACGACGACGACGCGGCGGTCGCCGTTCCAGCGCGCGAAGGCGAAGAGGCGGTCGTCGTAGCCTTGGCTGTCCGCGCGGTTGAGTGCATGCAGGTCGAGGTAGCCGCCGCGCATGCTCGCGTCGTCGCGCGCGAATTGCAGCAGGCGTTCGTAGAAGTCGTGCAGCTTGCGTTGATCGTCATCGAGGTTGCCGCCGTCGAATTCACCGCCATTCATCCAGGCCTGATGCGTCGGGACACCCCAATAGTCGAAGATCGTCGTGCGCGTCGGGTCACCGAAACCCGCGTCGCCGTCGCCGGGTTCGCCCACGTGTTGACCGAAGTAGAGCATCACGGGGGCACGGCTGATGAGCGCCGACACCGTCATACCCGGCACACCCATGCGGGCATCGCCTGCGAACGCGCCACTCGCGATGCGCTGTTCGTCGTGGTTCTCGAGGAAGTGCAGCATGTGGTCGGCCATGTCGGCGATGCTTGCGTGCACGCCAGGGAGCGCATCGATGCCCGCGCGGCTTGCCATGACCGGGCGCAGTGTGTCGTAGAAGCCGACCTTGTCGTAGAGGTAGTCCATTTTTCCGAGCCGCAGGTAGTCGCGGTAGAGCGTCGGGTTGTAGACCTCGGCGAGCAGAAAGGCGTCCGGATTTTCGTGCTTGATCGCGCAATTCAGATAGCTCCAGAACGCGACAGGCACCATCTCCGCCATGTCATAGCGAAATCCGTCGACGCCGCGTGCGGTCCAGTAGAGGACGATGTCGCGAAACTTCTTCCAGCTGTCGGGCACGTCTTTGTCGGCCCAGAATTCGTGGTGCGCGGCGCAGTCCTTGGCATCGTATTCCGCAGGCAAGTCGTCGAAGTCGTGGCTGCCGTCGGGGCGTACGCCATAGTTCACCTTGACCGTTTCGTACCAGTCGTTGAAGTCAGGCTGTGCCGCGCGCGCGCCATTGCCCGTCCATTTCGCGGGCGACTCGTCGAACTGGCCGTCGGCCAGCGGGTGTGCCTCGCCACCCAGCGGTGCGTAGTCTTCGGGCCACGTGGGCGCCGTGAAGTCCTCGCCGACAACATAGTAGAAATTGTTGTCGCGCGCGTAGGCGACGCGCGTGTCGTCGTCCGCGCCGAAGTCGCGCACACCCTCGGGCTTCGCCAGAGACGCGTAGCCGCGCGCCACGTGGTTGGGAACGATGTCGATGAGCACTTTCATGCCGTGCGCGTGCGTGCGTTCGATTAGCGCGTCGAACTCCGCGAGGCGCTGCGCAGGGTCGTCGGCCAGGTCGGGGTTGACCGTGTAGTAGTCCTTGACGGCATAGGGCGAGCCCGCGCGGCCTTTCACCACATCGGGGTCGTCGTCACCAATGCCAAACGCGCTGTAGTCGCGGATCACGGCGTGGTGCGGTACGCCCGTGTACCAGACGTGCGTGACGCCGAGCGCGCGGATCGCCTCGAGCGCCGTGTCGTCGAAGTCCGAGAATTTGCCGACACCGTTCTGCTCGAGCGTGCCCCAGGAGACATTGGCGTCATTGGTGTTGCCGAACAGTCGCGTGAAGACCTGGTAGACGACGAACTTGCCTGCTGGCGCATCCGCTGCCGTTGCCGCAGCGGGCAGGGGCTGCTCGGGTGGCTCAGTGGCCGTTTCGCGGCTACCGCAGGCCACGGCAAAGCTCACGGCCAAAAGTGCGATCAACGTGCGCTTCATGGTCAGTCCTCGATCTCAATGGTCACAGCGCCCCGGGCGTGTTCAAAACGGATGCGCAGCTCGCGCGTCTTGGGCGCGTAGCTGACGACGGGCGAACCCGCCAGTTGTTCGTTGCCGACGTCGCGCCCGTCGACGCGCACGTGTGCGGGCTGTGCGGCCTGGTTGTGCACGACGAGCGTGATCGTACGCGTGTCAGGCATGCCCTCGTAGCCCTGGCCGCCGCGCTTCACGGAGACCTTTCGCCCACCATCGTGGACGGTGCCGGCAAACTTGAGCACGTCGAGCGCGCTTGCCGTGTTGCTGTCGCGCGAGTGGCCGTCGTCTTCAATCAAGCGGCCCACTGAGTTTTCCACGCTGGCGTCGGCGTACCAGTGCAGCGTGAGCTGCGCCGTGGAATAGTCGCGCGTCGTTTGCACCACGTTGGCGAGCGGCAGGAAGGCTCCAGCGCGCACGAGTACGGGCGTTTCATTGACCGGTGTGGGTACCACGACCGTGTCTCCGCCTTCGTAGCGCGCGCCGTCGCTGCGGCTGAACCACACCCCTTTGGGCAGATCGACCGTCATGTTGCGCACGCGACGGCTCGTGACGGGCGTGACGAGTAGCGCGTCGCCAAACAGGTAGCTCGTCGTGTTTTCGAATAGACGCGGATCGGTTTCGTCGGCAAAGAACAGCGGTCGCACGAAAGGCAGCCCCGTCGTCGTGTTCTCGTGCGCCAGTGTCTGGATGTAAGGCAGCAGCCGATAGCGTTGTTCGATGAGTCGACGCGCCTCGCGCAGCGTGCGTCGGTCGTGGAACACGGGCTCGGGCGCGATGTGCTCCTGTGCGTGCGGCCGGAACACGGGCTGATAGACGCCCATCTGCAGCCAGCGCAGGTAGAGCTCACGGTCGAAACGCTCGCCGCCTGCGAAACCGCCCAGGTCGGAGTGAATGTAACCGAGCCCGAACAGGCCCATCTGCAGCGAGAGCTCGACCTGGGGTTTAAGCCCACCCCAGGAACGGTCGACGTCACCGGTCCAGGGCACGATGCCGTAGCGCTGGGTGCCCGCGAAGCCCGCGCGCATCATGATGAAGGCGCGCTCGTCGGGGTAGCGCCTGGCGTGATTCTCGTACACGAGCCGGGCCCACTCGTGGCCGTAGGCATTGTGCACGGCGTCGCCGGTCGCGACCTGCCCCGAGTCGCTGAGCGTGTGCAGCGTGTCATCGGGGTGCACCTCGGGCTCGCCCAGATCGCCCCAGACGCCGGCCACACCCTGTTCGTAGAGTCCTTCGTAGATATTCCAGAACCAGTCGCGTGCCTTGTCATCGAACACGTCGATGAGGCCCGTGTTGCCGAAGTAGAAGTCGAAGGTGCGTGGGCCGCCCTCGAAGTTCTTCGCGATGACGCCTGCGTCGAGTGCTTCCTGCCAGCGGGTTGAGGTCGTGAGGATGAAGGGCTCGGTGATGAGCACCGTCCTGACGCCATCGTTGTTGAGATCGGTGATCATCGATTCCGGCGTCGGGAATGCCTCGCGGTCCCAGTCGAGCTTGCCCATATGGCCCTTGATGTCGGGGCCAAACCAGTAGAGGTCGATCACGACCGCGTCGACGGGCACCTGTGCCTCTCGGAAGGCCGCGATCGTGTTTCGCACTTCCTGTTCTGTGTGGTAACCGAAGCGTGAGGCGATGTTGCCGAACGCCCAGCGTGGCGGCAGCGGCTGGCGGCCGGTCGCGCCTGTGAGTGCGGTGACGAGCGCCGGGAAGCTCTCGCCGCCGCTGACGATGTAGCCCGTGCGACCCGCGCGCGCCTGGAAGTCGAGCACGTCGGGGATTGTGGCACCGAGGTCAAGCCAGCCCGTGGCTGTGTTATCGAAGACGATCGCGTAGCGGTCCGACGACATCACGGCGGGCAGGCCGTAGTACATCTGGTCGGCGTCGGTCGTGTAGCCGTAGCTAGCGCGGTTGTATAACGGCAGCCGGTGCCCGCGGCGGTCCATGCCGAGTACGCGCTGACCGCCACCAATGAGTTTTTCCCCGGGCTCGAGCGCAAAGCGGAAACCGCGCATCGAGTCATGGGCGTAGTAGCCAAACGCTTCGGCCACAAGCGGCTCGCCGTCGAGGTTGTAGCTGATGGTGAGGTCCTCGCGCGAGATCTCGGCCATGAGCCGTTCGCTGCCGAACAACAACACATCGCGCGTTTCCGCGAGCACGGCGACCGTCGCATCGCGCTGACCCGATAGCGCGAACGAGGGCAACTGGGTGACGCCGGGCTCGGCGTAGTGCGCGGACATGGTCGTCGCATTGACGATGTCGAGCGTCAGCGTGCCGCGTGTCGTTTCCACCGTGAGCGTCTGGCCGTCGAGCGTGTGGCTTTCGTAGTCCCCGAAGTCGGCGCATGCTGTCGCGGCACAAGTCAGGGCAAACGCGAGCAACGCGGTTCTGCAAACGGTCATGTACGGGGCTCCTCGGGCTCGGCTGCGGCAGGCAGCGTGTCGAAACGAAAGGTCGTGCGCGCGTAGTAGCGCGCATCGGGAAGAAGGATGGGCGGCGCAACCGCGTCATTGTTGACGGCGTCGGGGTAATGCTGTGGCTCGAGACACACGCCATCGGCGCGCTTGTCGCCCAGCGCCAGATCGCGGGCAACAAACAGCTGCAGCGTCGGCATGGTGGTCGCGATGGCGAGTCGGCGACCGCTTTGCGGCTCCGTGAGAATGGCCGCCAGCCGCATGTCGCCGTCAGTGCCGTCGAGCACCAGCGCGTGGTCGTAGCCGCCGCGCGAGGCCAGCAGCGCGTCATAGGCGCGCTCGCCAAGTGTCATGGCTCGGCGAAAGTCGAGCGGCGTGTCCGCCACGTCGGCCAATTCACCGCTTGGGATACCCTGCGCGTCGACGGGCATCCAGCGCGTGGCGCGCGCCTGCAGTCGGTGATCCTGGACGGTCTGCGTCGGGTCGCCCGTCAGGTTGAAGTAGGGGTGTAGCGTCGGTGCGAACAGCGTGGGCGCTGTTGCGCGCGCCATGGTCTCGACAGTCAGCGTGTTGTGCTCGTCGAGCGAGAAGCGCTGGCGTACCGCGAGACGCCCCGGATACCCCTGGTCACCGTCGGCGCTGTCGAGGTACATCGACAGGGCCTGGCCACCGTCGGCATCGCGTTCGATGACGCCGTCCCAGAGTTTTCGGTCGAAGCCCTCGTGGCCGCCATGCAGGTGGTGGTCGCCGTCGTTGGCCGGCAGCGCAAGCGCTGCGTCTTCAAGCGTGCACTGGGCGTTGGCGATGCGGTTGGCGACGCGGCCGATGGTCGCCCCTAGGTAGTGGGGGTCAGCGACCCAGCCGCCAAAGTCGCTGTGGGCCAGCACGACATTGGCGAGCGTGCCGTCGCGATCGGGCACACGACAGCCGGCGATGCGAGCACCCCAACTGAGTACGGTGACCTGCATACCGGTGTCATTGGTCAGCGTGTAGGCGCTGACATCCCGTTGGTCGGGCAGCCTCCCGAAGTGGCCGCCGACGATGCTTGCCATCGCGTTGTGACCCCCTGTCCCCGAGCGTATGCTACCGCGTCCCCACGCCCCGTGGCCCTGAATAGGTATTCATCGATGCGCCGTCCCCTGTGACCGAAGCCGATCGCACCGCCCGCGATGGCGTCACTGCAGCGCTGGTCGCCTATCTGACCTGGGGTCTGTTGCCGGCGTTTCTGCTGCTTATCGTCGTGGTACCCGCACCCGAGCTGCTCGCGCACCGCGTGATCTGGAGCGTACCGTTCGGTGCCCTGATCATTGGCCTGCGCTCGCAGTGGCCCGAGGTCCGGCGCGCGTTCACGACGCCGCGCACGTTTGGTTGGCTCTGTGTGTCGGCCTTGTTCATCGGTATCAACTGGCTCGTCTACATCTACGCTGTGCAGATTGCACAGATCTTCCAGGCGAGCCTGGGCTACTACATCAACCCGCTGTTGCTCGTACTCGTCGGTGTGCTGTTCTTTGGCGAAAAGCTTGCCGGCCTGCAGCTTGCGGCCGTGGTCGCGGCGACCATCGGTGTCACGGTGCTCACGATCTCGGGTGGCGAGCTGCCCTGGATCTCACTGGTACTGGCCGTGTCATTCACGATTTACGGCGTGGTGCGCAAGCAGGTCGCCGTCGGCGGCATGCCGGGACTCTTCATCGAGACCGTATTGTTGTTGCCCATTGCACTGGCGTGGGTGGCCTACATCCACATCGAGGGCACCAACCTTTGGCTCGAGACCGAGACCTCGATCTCGCTGCTGCTCATGCTCGCGGGTCCGCTCACGGTGATCCCGTTGCTGGGCTTTGCCCTCGCGGCACGGCGGCTGCGGCTCTCGACGATTGGCTTCATGCAGTTCATCGCGCCCACCATGCAGTTCGGAATTGGCGTGCTGAGCGGCGAGCCGCTCTCAACGGCCCGGCTCGTGTGCATGATGCTGATCTGGCTGGCCGTGATCCTGTTCTGCGCCGACGGCCTCATCGCACGGCGCAAGCGCCGGCGCGCTACGTCCCCAGAAGCACCTCGCGCCGACTGAGCGACGCGCGCTGCCCAAACACGGCGCGGTTCAGCGTGAGTGCACTCGCCACGCAGAACACGAGCACGATGAGCATCTGGTGGATGTAGTGAATGGGCGGCCCCGCGTAGAACGTAAACGTCGCGTAGAGGCCCGTGCCCAGCACGACGCTAATGATCACCGCGCGCGCGTCGACATTGCGGAACACGAGTCCTGTGATGAACGCCGAGAGGATCGGCATGCTCAACAGGCCGTTGAGCTGCTGCACGAGGTTGATGATGCTGTCGGCGCCTGAGTATACGGGCACGAGCGCGATAGCGGTGACCACGAAGCCTAAGCTGATGACCGTGTTCATGCGGTGCACATTGGGTGTCGCGTCGATGTACTTCTCGTGCAGGTCGCACACGTAGAGCGTCGCCGATGAGTTGAGCACGCTGTTGAAGCTCGTGAGCACGGCGGCGGCCATCATCGCGGCGAAGGCGCCCGACATCCAGCCCGGCAACAGGTCGCCGACGAGCTGGCCGTAGGCGGCGTCACCGATGTCGCCGTAGAGTTTGAATGCGGCAATGCCCGGGATCGCGATGATCGCGGGCACGATCAGCAAACGAATGCCGGCAGCCGTGAGGACACCCTTGCGCGCCTCCGCTACGTTCGGCGCCGCCATGGCGCGCTGCGTGATCGTCTGGTTCGTACTCCAGTAGAAGATTTGGATGAAGATCATGCCGGTCAACAGCGTGTGCCAGGGGATCGGTGAGGCGTTGTCACCGATAAGTGTGAGCCGGTCGGCGGGAATGCCTGAAAGGTCGAAGTCGATGGCCGAGAGCGACAGGTAGACGACGATGAGCGCCATCGTGAGCAGACCGATGCCCGAGTAAGTGTCCGATACGGCAACGGCGCGAAGGCCGCCAAAGATGGCGTAGGCGGCACCGACAATCGCGAACAGAGAGGCGATGAGAATTAGCGGCAGCTCGAGCCCGAACATCGACTTCATGAACAGCGAGCCCGTGTAGAGCATGATCGGCAGGTAGATGAACACGTTGCCGAGCAGGAACAGCCCCGCGATCGTGGCGCGGATGTGTTTGTTGCCGTAGCGCTTCTCGAGCAGCTCCGTGGTTGTCGTGCACTCGTAGCGGTAGTAGATGGGGAGGAACACGAAGGCCAGGATGATCAGCCCGACCACGGCCGCGAGTTCCCACCAGGCGATGAGCAACATCTGGTTGCCGTTCATGCCCACGAGCTGGTCTGTCGAGAGGTTGGTGAGCGTGATCGAGCCCGCGACGAAGAACCAGCTCAAGCCGCCGCTGGCCAGGAAGTACTCCTTGTTTGAGTCCGTGCTGCGGTCGCCCGAGTGGCGACACTTCCACCAGGTGGCCAGGCCAATGAGCATCGTGAGGCCGAAGAACACGGCGAGTTGGAGGGGGTCGGTCATGCGGGTGCTTCAGTCGGAATGATGGCGCGCAGTCGTTCTGCGGCCTGTTCGGGTGTGAGGTCGCGCTGGGCTTCAGCCATGAGTTCGTAGCCCACCATGAACTTGCGCACGGTGGCCGAGCGCAGCAGCGGCGGGTAGAAGTGCGCGTGCAGGCGCCAGCCTGGCGCCGCGCCTGCGGGCGCGCTGCTCCAGCCCATCGAGTAGGGAAACGGTGCAGAGAACACCGCGTCGTAGCCGCGCGTGAGTTGCGAGAGCACGCGTGCCAGGTCGTCGCGCGCCACACTGCTCAATGCATCGATGCTGGCCACATCGTCGCGCGCGATGATCAGCGTCTCGAAGGGCCACACGGCCCACCAGGGCACGACGACGAGCCAGTGCGGCGTATCGATGAGCACGCGCTCACCCTCGGCCACTTCACGCGTGGCGTAGTCCGCGAGCATCGCGGTGCCGTGTGTCGCGTGCCAGGCGCGTTGTGTTTCGCGTTTCTTCGCGGCCTCGGTGGGCACCGTGTCCGTGGCCCAGATCTGTCCGTGCGGGTGCGGGTTGGAGCAGCCCATCATCGCGCCGCGGTTCTCAAAGATCTGCACCCAGTCGTAGCGTGCCGAGAGCTCGGCATGTTGCTCAGCCCAGGCGTCGACGACATCACGGAGCGCCGCAACAGGCAGGGTCGACATCGTGAGGTTGTGGCTTGGGCTGTAGCAGATGACGCGACAGGTGCCCGCGACGGGCGCGCGCCCCAGTAACGGATCATCGATCGGTGCACCGCCCGCATCGAGCAGCGCCGGGAAATCGTTGTCGAACACCCACACGCCGTCGTAATCGGGATTTTGCACGCCGTCCGCGCGGGTATTGCCCGGGCAAAGGTAGCAGTCTTCGACGTAGGCGGGTGTGGTGTCGGGCTCGGGCGCCTCGACCTGTCCCTGCCAGGGGCGCTTCGTGCGGTGCGGGGAGACGAGCACCCAGCTGCCGTTGAGCGGGTTGCGGCGTCGGTGCGGCGCGTCGTCGATCACAGGGTCTCCGTCAGTCTCTGCGCGCGCCGGGCGCGGCGCGCAGGCGGAGTATGCCAGCCCGAGTCGCTCACGCAGACCACAGGGCCACCTCGCCGGGTGGCAGCGGTGACTGGCCCAGCAGCAGCTTGACGCCCGCGGGCAGGCGCTGCGCCGTATTGCCGTAGTTCACGGCGAAGACGTGGTTGCCGCGCCGGCGCGTTCGCAGTCCCGCGGGCATCGGTCGGGTGTCGAGACCCGCGGCTTGCGCCGCCTCAGCCACGAGGCGCGCGAGCAGCGGTCGCGAGCAACGCGCGGCAACGTAGGTGCCGCCGTCGCCGTCGTAAGTGACGCCGCGGCCGTCGCCGGTCACGAGGCCTGGCTTGGTTGAGGACTCGACCGCTTCGAGCCAGTGGTGCACGTAGTCCTCGTCGTTGCCGCCGTCGATGCCGATGTGCACACCAGGACGCAGCGCGTCGACGCCCGTGATGCGCAGATCGGCCAGCGCGCGGATCGGTCCCGGCGCAAGCCCGTCCGGGATCGCGAACTCTTGCGTGCGACTGCCCGCGCGCGGGCCCGCAAGCCAGCGCGCACCACTGGCCGCGATGCGCTCGAGTAATGCGCCCTCGAGCATGGGCAGACAGGGCAGCAATACGAGCGCGTAGCCGTCGAGCGCCGCGTCGGGACTGACGATGTCGACATCGAGGCCGTTCTGCCGCGCTGCTGAGTACCACTCGAGTGCGAGGGTGAGCGCCGCAAAGCCCGCCGACTGCGGCTGGATGTCCGTGACCCAGCAGGCTTCGTAGTCGAAGACGAGCGCGGCACGCGCCGGCTCGGTGTCGCCCAGCTCGAGCCCGGCCAGATCGCGCGCGAGGCGTTCGATGTCGCCGTGCGCGGGCGCGGGTGTGGCGTCGGCGTGAAGGACGCCGGCGTGGAACTGTTCCTGCGCGACGGGCAGCTGGCGCCAGCGAAACCAGGATACAAACTCGGCCCCGTGGGCGATGGCCTCCCAGCCCCAAAGCCGCGCCATGCCCGCTGCGGGCTGCGCGTTGTGCGGCGCCCAGTTCACGGGCCCGGGTTGTTGTTCCATGACGCCGAAGCGGCCGCGGCCGACGGCGCGGTAGAGGTCGTGATGGAAGGCCGCCCAGTCCGGATGGCCGCGACGCCGGTAACGCGCCTTAGTCGCATCGTCGAGATCGGCGAGATCGAGAAAGCCCAGCGGGTAGCTGTCCCAGCTTGCGACGTCGTAGTCGGCGCCCACATCGAAGTGGTCGAAGTCCGTGAAGTCGCCCATGAAGTTGTGCGTAAGCCAGGCGTCGGGCGCGTGCGCGCGTACGGTGGCGGCCATGTCGGCCGAGAAGGCGCGTACCTGGTCCGAGCTGAAGCGGCGCCATGCCATACGGTGCGCAGGATTGGTTTCGGTGACGGCCACGGGCAGGCCGATCGCGTCGAACGTCTCGTATTCCTGGCTCCAGAACACATTGCCCCAGGCGGTGTTGAGCGCATCAACGGTGTCGTAGCGCGCTTCGCACCACTTCTGGAAGGCAGTAAGCGCTGCGGGCGAGAAACACTCGGTCGTGTCGTGGCAGCCGAACTCGTTGTCGATTTGCCACCCGACCACGGCGGCGTGCTTGCCGTAGCGCTCGGCCATGCGCGCCGTGATGTCGCGCGCGGCCTCGCGATAGCTTGGGCTCGAGAAGGCGTAGTGGCGGCGCGAGCCGAAGCCCCGCACGCGGTCGTCGACGCCCACGGGCAACACGTCAGGGTCGCGGGCCACAAGCCAATGCGGCGGACAGGCCGTGGGCGTGCCCATGATGATGTCGAGACCCGCGGCCGCGAGTGTTTCGACGACGTCGTCGAGCCAACCCCAGTCGAAGCGACCGGGTTCGGGCTCAAGCCGCGACCAGGCAAACTCGCCAATCCGCACAAGCGACAAGCTCAGCGCGGCCATGCCGGTCGCGTCCTCGGCCCAGCGCTCGCGGGGCCAGTGCTCGGGGTAGTAGCAGACTCCGAGCCGCACGTGCGTCATGTTTCCCCCCAAAAGTGCTTGTTCACCGCAGCGCGATTGCCGATCATGCTGACTCACGCGCGCCCGCCACTATACGGGCCCGCGACCTGGACCGACACGCCTTGCAGGAACCCCGGCCATGAGCAGCGCGCTTCGCAACAGCATGATCGAGAAACTCGACGACGGCGACTTTGAGGTCTTCGTCGCGGGCGCAGGCATCAACGGCGCCGTCAGCGCTGCGGCGTTGTCGGCACGCGGCGCCCGCGTGGCGCTCGTCGATGCGGGCGATTTTGCCGGGCACACGAGCTCTCAGTCGTCGAACCTGGCCTGGGGCGGCATCAAGTACCTCGAGAATCAGGAATTCAGCCTGGTCTGGAACCTCTGCAAGAGCCGCAACACGCTCATGCGCGCCTATCCGTCGACGGTCAAAGAGGCGCGCTTCATTGCCGCCGTGCCCAACGACTTTCGCTGGCCGCGTTTTTTCTTGTTCATGGGCGCCGTGTTGTACTGGTTCTTCGGCCGATTCGCGACGCGTGCGCCGCACTACCTGACCGAAGCCGAGCTCACGCGCCGCGAGCCCGTGCTGCGCGCCGAGGCCACCAACGGCGGGCTTGAGTACTCGGACTGTTATCTCTACGACAACGACGCGCGCTTCGTCTTTAACTTTGTGCGCGACGCGATCGATTCCAATGCCGTGGCCGCGAACTACGTGCGTGTGGCCGATGCGCGCTTTACCGACGGTCGCTGGCACATCGATCTCGTTGATGAAGAATCCGGCAAGACCTTCTCCTGTCGCGCCGACGCCTTCGTCAACGCCTGCGGGCCCGAGGCCGACACGCTGAATGGGCTCGCCGACGTCACGACCGAACACCGCCACGTGTTCTCGAAAGGCATCCACCTCATCGTCGATCGCGTTACGGACTCGAAACGCATCTTGACCTCGTTTGCGAGCGACGGGCGGCTCTACTTTGCCATCCCCATGGGCGCGCGCACCTGCATCGGCACGACGGATACGCGCGTTGAGAGCTGGCAGACGCATGTCAGCGAGGAAGATCGTCAGTTCGTGCTCGACAACGCCAACGTGTTGCTCGACCTCGACAAGCCGCTCACGCGTGACGACATCATCGCCGAGCGTTGCGGCGTGCGGCCACTCGTCGTATCGGGAGGCGGTAACGAAGACGGTGTCGACTGGATCGAGCTCTCGCGCAAACACGCCATCGACGTGGATGCCGATCAAAAGCAAATCACGATCTTCGGCGGCAAGATTACCGACTGCCTCAACGTGGGCGATGAGGTCTGCGAGCACCTGCAGCGGCTGGGCGTGACACTCGAGCACGCGGGGCTGGTCTGGTACGGCGAACCGGGGGCCGAAGCAAAGGCAGAGTTCCTGCGCCAGGCGCGGCTCATGGACCTCGATCGCTTCACGCACCCGAACTCCACGGAGCCGCTCACGGAACGGTTTTGGCGGCGTTACGGCGCCAATGCGATCGGCATGCTCGAGCGCATCCGCGAGCGCCCCGAGCTCTCGGAGCCACTCACGGCCAACAATGACTACCTGCGCTGCGAGATCGAGTACACGGCGCGGCGCGAAATGGTCACGCGGCTCGAGGATTTCCTGCGCCGGCGCTCGAAGATCACCCAAGTGGTGCGCGAGGACGAAGTCATCGGCACGCCCGGATTGCGCGAAGCCTGCAAGATCTTCTTCGGCGATCGGGCCGAGGAGAAGATTGCTGAGTACCTCGAGCAGAATCCGCGTGAGCCGGAGGCCGATCGGCTCGCAGGCTAGGCGCGTTCGCGCTATCGTTGGCGCCCTTTTGACCGCCACCGCGGAGCGCCAGCATGAGCCAAGCCGACTTCGACATCATCGTTTACGGAGCCACTGGCTTCACCGGGCGTCTCGTCGCCGAGTACCTCAACGACCGCTACGGTGCCGACGGCGAGGTCAAGTGGGCCATGGCGGGGCGCAGCGCCGACAAGCTCGCCGCTGTGCGTGCGGAAATGGGCATCCCGGAATCCGTCGAGCTTGTCGTCGCCGACAGCAATGACGCCGAGGCGGTCACGGCCATGGCCAACCGCACCAAGGCCATCATCACGACGGTTGGGCCCTACCAGCTTTACGGCAACACACTGGTTGAGGTCTGCGCCAAAACTGGCACGGACTACCTCGACCTGTGTGGTGAGCCCGCCTGGATGCGCCTGAAAATCGACGCGCTCGAGCCCACGGCCAAGCAAAGCGGTGCGCGCATTGTGTTCTCTTCGGGCTTCGACTCGATTCCGTCTGATTGCGGCGTCTGGTTGGCGCAACAGCGCTGCATCGAGGAAACCGGCAAGCCTTCTGCCCGGATTCGGGCGCGCGTGCGCAAGATGCAGGGCACGTTCTCCGGCGGCACGGCCGCGAGCTTCAAGGCCACGATGGCGTCTGCGCGTGACCCCGAGATCCTCGCTATCCTGCGCGACCCATATTCGCTGGCGCCGGGCTTCGAGGGGGTCGAGCAGCCACACGGCACCAAGCCCTACCTCGATGAGGCGATCGGTATGTGGGTCACGCCCTTCATCATGGCGACGATCAACACACGCAACGTGCACCGCACCAACATGCTGTTGGGTGCTCCGTATGGCAACGACTTTGTCTACGACGAAATGGTGGTGACGGGCCCCGGCGAGAAGGGCGAGCAGATCGCAAAGGCGCTGGCCGATCGTGACGATATGGCCAGCGACGATGGCCCCAAGCCCGGCGAAGGCCCGAGCAAGGAAGAGCGCGACGCCGGCCACTACGACATTTTGTTCCTGGCCGAGACCGATGGTGCCCCGATCAAACTGGGCGTCACGGGCGACCGCGACCCAGGCTACGGCTCAACCTCGAAAATGCTCGCCGAAGCCGCGATTTGTCTGGTTCAGGACAAAGCCGACACGGCGGGCGGCATCTGGACGCCGGCCGCTGCGATGGGTCAGGCCCTCATCGACCGGCTCACGGCCAACGCCGGGTTGGCCTTCGAGTTCGAATAAGCCTCAGGCCGCGGCAGCGGCGGGCTCGCCCGTGTCCGTGACGAGGATGGTCGCGGCCGTGGCCAGCCCGAGCACGACGAAACTTCCGGCCAGCGGGATCACCGTCTCGTCGTAAAGCGCGCCCGCGAACGCACCCAGCACCGCCGAGATCAACGTCGTCAGCGCGCCGATCACGGCGGCGGCTGTGCCTGCGATATGGCCCAGCGGCTCCATGGCCAGCGCGTTGAGGTTGCCGAACAGGAACCCGATGCAGAGGAACATGCCCATGAGGCAGGCCATGAGCACGGGCAGGGCCGGCTGGCCGTTGCTCATGAGCGCAGCAACCAGCAGCACGGCAGCCACGGCCGTGATGCCGAATGCTGCCGCCTTGGCCAGTGGCCGCATCCCGATCTTCACGACGATGCGCCCGTTGATCAGCGTGCTGGTGCCCACGGATAGAGCCAGTAGCGCGAAGTAGGCCGGGAAATGGTCGCCCAGGCCGTAGAGCTGCTGCAGGATCTGTTGTGCGGTGCCCAGGAAGCCCACGAACGCGCCCGAGACGAGCCCAGCCGCCGCGAGGTAGCCGAGCGCCACACGGGTGCGCACCACGGTCATAAAGTTGCCGCCAATGACCGCGGGCGTCAGCGGCTGGCGGTCTTCTGGACGCAGCGTTTCGGGCTGTCGGAGCGCAAACCAGGCCAGGATGACGGCCGCGAGTGCGAAATAGACCCAGAAGATGCTGCGCCAGCCCGACAGGTTGATGATGAGCTGGCCCAGCGCGGGCGCGACGGCCGGCACGAGGATGAACAGCGTGATCACAAAGCTCATGACGCGCGCCATCTGCCGGCCCGCGAACAGGTCGCGCACGACGGCCACGGCGATGACACGCGGCCCGGCCACACCCACACCCTGGATCAAGCGCCCGGCCAGCATCACGGAATACGTCTCGGCGGCCAGGCTCACGAGCGTCCCGGCTGCGAACAGCCCCAGCCCGATGTAGATCGCGCGCTTGCGCCCGATGCAGTCGGCCAGCGGCCCGAACAGGAGCTGCCCTAACGCCAGGCCCAGAAACAGCATGTAGACCATGTACTGGGTGTCGTTGACGTCGGCGACGGCAAAGGCCTCGCCGATGAGCCCGTGCGCGGGCAGCATCGTGTCGATGGCCAGCGCCACGAGCGACATGGTCAGGGCCATGGCCGTGATGAATTCGGGGAAGGCCGGCTGGGCCAACGTGCGGGGGGATCGCGTGGTCATCGCGGCACTATAAAGGAGCACTGTGACGCCGTGGTGGCCAATCGGGCGATCGGCTAAAATTGGGAGTTCACCAGACTCAAAAACACCTTCGGGGGCATAACGTGAGCGACTACGACGACCAGCTGAACAAAATCCGCACTGCCGACGGCTTTATTGCCGCGCTCGACCAGTCGGGCGGTAGTACGCCCAAAGCGTTGGGCCTGTACGGTGTGACCGAGGACGCGTGGTCGAGCGAGGAAGGGATGTTCGACCTCGTGCACCAGATGCGTACGCGCATCATCACGAGCCCCTCGTTCGGCGGCGACCGCATCCTGGCCGCGATCCTGTTCGAGCGCACCATGGACTCGGAAATCGAGGGCAAGCCGACGGCGCACTACCTCTGGCAGGACAAGAACGTTGTGCCGATCCTCAAGGTCGACAAAGGCCTGGCCGACGAGAACGACGGCGTGCAGGTGATGAAGCCCATGCCGGAGCTCAGCGCGCTGCTGACGAAGGCCAAGGGCAAAGGCATCTTCGGCACCAAGATGCGTTCGGTCATCAAGAGCGCGAGCCCGAGCGGCATCCGCAATGTCGTCGAGCAGCAGTTCGACATCGGCCGCGACATTGTGTCGGCCGGCCTCGTGCCGATCATCGAGCCCGAAGTCGATATCAATGCGCCCGACAAGCACGAGGCGGAAGCCATCCTGAAGGCCGAGATCATGCGCCACCTCGACGCGCTCGACGACGGCACGGTCGTGATGCTCAAGCTCACGCTGCCCGAAGAAGACAACCTCTACGCCGACTGCGTCTCGCACCCGCGCGTGCTCAAGGTTGTGGCGCTGTCGGGCGGCTACTCGCGCGTAGAAGCCAACGACCGCCTGTCGCGGCAGAACGGCATGGTCGCGAGCTTCTCGCGTGCGCTGTCGGAAGGCCTCTCGGCGCAGCAGAGCGACGACGAATTCAACAACACGCTGGACGCGTCGATTCACGGCATCTACGACGCCTCGAAAAGTTGACAGACGACCGCGCCACGCGCGTCGTCTGTCATCGCGAGCCCGCAGGTTCGCTTCGTCATCGCGAGCCTGCGAAGCGGGCGCGGCGATCTCCCAATGCTGTCGTGCGGCTGAACGGTGCGACAGGCCGACGGAGATTGCCGCGGGGCCTTCGGCCCCTCGCAATGACGGGTGAAGATCTCCGGCCCCTCGTAGTGACGGGTGTAGGCCTTCGGCCCCTCGCAATAACGGGGCGGGTGGCTTGAGCGGGAAGAGCAATAAAGCCCGCTACGTCCTCGTGGCAATTGTTGCGGCTGCCGTTGGCGCGTTGGCAATGCGCGCTGGCGACAATGAAGCGCGGGGACCCGCGGCCGATACCATCACCGTCTCGGCGGCGGATGACGTGTCGCTGGCCGAAGCCGACGCTCTCCGAGAGGCGCGCTATGCAGGCCTATCGACGATTGAGGATGTGCTCGCACTACCCGGTGAGTTTGCCGAGCTTGAGGCGCTCGCGACACTCGCAGCGGGGCGAGACAGTTCAGGCGTGCAGGCGCTGCTGTTCGAGGCCATTCGCGTCGATGACCCCTGGCGGCGAGAAGCATTTGTCGAGCTGCTGCTCGTCAGACTCGGCGAGGTCGATCCGCGGACCGCGTTGACCTTGGCAGAAGGGCCATTGCGCCGCACGGGAAAGAACTACACGGGACGAGTATGGCGACTCTGGGCGCGCCTTGATTTCGATACCGCGCTGACTGAGGCCGCGCTTTCTGGTGGCGATCGCAGTATTTTGGCCGCAGCGTTCTACGCAGCGCTTCCCGATCTCGAAGACCCAAGAGCAGCCGATATCGAGTCGGTTCTCGGCCTTGCCGTCACAGCTCAGGAACGCAATCGTCGGATGCGGGCCCTGTACACAAGCGATCCTGATGCGGCCATGGCGCAGATTCTCGCGGCGTCGGAAACCGACACCCTCTACGTCTCCGAACTCGCGAAAGCGATGTACGTCGACTTAGGGGTTGAAGCACTCGGCCAGATCGACCGCATTCCGTCCGACCGTGTCCGCAACGCGATGCTCGCTATGGTTTTTTCGGAGATGGCGCGCGACAACCCTGAAGCTGCCATTCGCAACTACAGTCGTCTGGGAACGAATCGCGACAACGGCATTGCCAATTTGGCCATCGGGCAGCTCGCCGCGACGGATCCTGATCTCGCTTTTGAGTTGATAGACATCTTGCCCGCCAAAGTGCGTAGGGGCGCAGAAGCCCGAGTCATCGGAGCCACGGCGAGTAAGGACCTCGACAAGGCGATGCAGATGCTCGAGTCGATGCGGTACGGCAGCAAGGATGCCGCGCTACAACAGATTGTCCGTAGTGCAGCCTCGCGCGATTTCGACCGGGCGCTCGCACTGGTCGACACGCACGGTTCACCCGGGAATCGCGAGACGCTGCTGCGGGCAGTGATCGACTACGCGCCAACGGGGCGCATTGGCGAACTGATCGACCGCATGGGCGCCAATGCCGATCAATGGAGGTCGCGGTTCGCGAAACGAAACCTGATTCAGGCCTGGGCGAGACGCGATGCCTCTGCTGCCATGGCGTGGGCGCAATCACAGCCCGAAGGCCAGCGTGGCGAACTCATGGGCGAAGTGGCGTCGATGAGCGCTGCCGAAGACATCGACCGCACGGCGTCGCTGCTTGCGAGCCTACCGGCTGCCGATGCATCGGCCTTGGCGCGACGCGTGTCTGAAGCTCTGGCCGGCCAGGGGCTGGTCGAAGAGGCGCTTGCCCTATCGGCGCAGCTTCCTGATGAGCAGGGCCGTCGTGCCGCGCGATTGAGCGCGCTGCGCCGCATCGCCTTGGAAGACTCGGAGCGTGCGCTGGCGTTGGCGCGCCAGACCGGCGACGTCGCGGTTGTCGATGGGATGCTTGCCGCGACACTGGTTCGCGCGTCAGGGGATGCGTTGGCAGATGCCTTTTCGACGGCTCGGGAAATCTCCGACCCCAGCAGCCGATCGTCGACGCAGAGAAATGTGGCGATGCGTTGGGCGAGCTCGGATGCCGATGCCGCGCGCCGTGCCGCCGAGAGCCTGCCGCCGGGTATTGAGCGCGACAACCTCTATGTCGGGCTCGTGACCTCGAACCAAGTCTCTGCCGATGAGGCTGAAGCGATGGTCAGTCGCATCGAAGACCTGGCAGCAAGACAAAATGCCGAGATCATGCTCGTCGTGCGGCTCGCCGAGGTCGACGTGGCGCGGGCCAAGGCGCTTGCCGACTCATTGGACCTTCAGCCTTTCATGCGTCAGCAGCTTGACGCTGTACTCAGGCAGCGCGGCATTCGGTAGGACGCTGCTACAGATCGGGCGCCGCGACCGCGAGATGCCCCTCTCCCTCGGCGGGCGCCTGCCCGCCATGCCACTTGCCCACAACGCGCACCTCGCGACCCGAGTCCGAGAGGATGCCCGCGGCCACAAGTCGCTGAATGTCTGGCGAGCCCGTGTCCGCAGTAATCGCGACGAAATGCGTGTCGTGTAGCGCCATGAGGTGTGGAATCAGACGGCGCCAAAGGTGCGCGCTGTCGCGCGTGGCCACGACGTCGCTCACGGAGACGTAGCGGAAACGCCCCGGGTTGAAGCGTTTTCGACCGGGCGGGAACAACAGCATCAGCCGTTCCGTGATGAAGCCCGTGAGCCCACCCTGCGGCGTCAGGTCCAGTGAGGTCAGCCGGTGCCGGCATGCGGCCACGCCGCCCGCGGGGTCTTCGACAGTGATCCAGTGATCGCGCGGCACGCTCGAGGGCTGCAATGCCGCTTCGGTGTTGGTCTCGCGCCAGGCGTCGGCGGCCGCGTCTGTGAGCGCATCGGTCACGGCCACATCGAGAATGGGCACGCCGCTGCGCTGTCGGTATTTGATCTGCGTGGTCAGTGTGCCGATCGGGTACGCGCCCAGGCTGTCGAGCAGCTGCCAGGCGCGCTCGTTGCCCGCGTCGATGCAGCCGTAGCTGAATACGGGGATGTCACGCGCATCGCCTCGGCGGTCGAGCCAGGCCATGGCTTGCTTCGCGAGCGTGCGGCCGTAGCCCTGGCGAGCGACTTCGGGCGCGACGGACAGCAGGCCGCGGTAGAAGCCTTCCACGCGCTTGCCGTGCCACTGCAGTGTCTGCTCGTCGAGCACCATGGCGGCCACGAGGGTGCCGCTGTCGCGCAGCGAAAGAAAGCGCGGGCGGTAAAAGCGCGCGAGCTGATCGGCCACGTTGCAACGCCGATAACGGTCGCCAAAACGCACCTGCCCGATGTGCGCCGTGAACTCGGCGTCGGGCCGCGTCGTCGACTCGAGCGTGAGGCCGGCGCCATCAAACCAAAGCGTTTGCGCGCTCATACTTAGGCCGCGTCCTCGGGTTGGTATTCGATGTCGAGTGCCAAAACTTCGGCAAAGGTCTCACCGCGCTTGAGCGCCTGGCCGATGATGGGCCAGGTGGACCAGGTGGCGAGCAGAAACACGCCCGGGTCCTTGGCCTGCCAGGTGACGTCGCGCGCGCGGCGCAGCGACCAGCCCGTGCGGCGGCGTTCATCGCCATCCCGCAGCGAGGCGAACCAGTGTGTCCAGTTCGACCAAAACTCCTGCAACAGCATGTCGTCGCGCAGGTCCGCGGATTCCTTGGCGCCCGTGATGACAGCCGCGATGTCGTCCTGCGCTACGAAGTGCAGGCCGCTCGTCGCGCGTGGGTTGCACTCGATGGCATGCGGCACGCCTGCGGCGTCCACGATGAAGTCGAAGGCGATAAAGCCCGTGTGTTTTGTGGCGGCGACGAACTGCTCAATCCAGCCTTCGACCGCGGGCGCGCTGAAGCGCTTGAAGGCGACAGCGACGCTGCCGTGACGCACCGTCGCGCGGTAGGCGCAACTGACGAGCACGCTTCCCGCGCGCGCCATGGCGAAACCGCTGACTTCCTCGCCTGAGATTTCTGCCTGGACGATGTGAGCGGCGTCTGTCTCGGGTACTGCCGAGCCATGCGCGACACGCCGCAGACCCCGCCCCGAGCAGGAGAACTCGGGCTTCACGATGACATCTTGTGCTTCGGCCAGCGCCGCGGCTTCGGGCGTGCCCGCGCGCGCTGTGTCCGGCACGGCCAGCCCCTCGTCGCGGGCGAGCGCGATGAAGTCGTGCTTGGAGTGCAGCGCGAGTGTGTCGGCGCCCGGCGCGCAGTACACATCGGGTGCGCCATCCTCGTCGGCGAGCGCGTCACGCAATTGCGCCACGTGCATGGTCTCCTCCGACACGGGCACCACGAGGTCGACGTTTTCATCGGCGATGACGCGCCGCAACGCCTCGAGATAGGCCGAGGCCCCCGCGGCGGGCGCGGGGACTTGGACGCTTCGGTCCACAGCGCGCGAGGTGCCCGCCATGTGGCGTTTGAAGGGTTCAGCCACGACCACGCGCCAGCCCGCGGCCGCAAAGCTGCGCGCGATGTCGACGGCGGGCGGCAGGCGCCCCAGCGTCAGCAGGACCGTGTTCTGGCTCATGCCCCGAGGATACCGAGGCGCGCCCGCGGGAACACGTGCACGTTTATACTCGGGGTATGGGAGAGACGCGCTTTACGAGGGTGGGGCCATCGCCGCGACGCTGAGCGCCGGCGACCCGGCGGGCGCTGCCGAACACACGCCTTACCGCCCCCCGGCGCCGGTCCCGCTGACGCCGCTGCGCTCGCTTGTGCGCGTCATTCGCCAGGGCGACGGCGACCTACTCTCGCTGGTGCCGCGCGATGCTTACCAAAAACCCATGACGCATCTGGGCTATTCGCGCCGATCGATCCTGCTGATCAACGACCCGGCGTTGGCCAAGCACGTGCTCAGCGACCCGCTCGAGATCTTCCCCAAGAACGACCTCATGGTGGGCGCACTTGCGCCGCTCGTTGGGGACTCGATCTTTGTGTCGTCAGGCTCAACATGGCGCCGCCAGCGCCAGATGATCGACCCGGCGTTCTCGCACATGCGCATCAACACCGCGTTCGGGTCCATGCGCGAGGCCGTTGCCGACTACACGTCGCAGCTCGATCGTGCCGCCGCGGACGGCAGCGACTTCTCGCTCGACTTCGCCATGAGCGAGCTCACGGCCGACATCATCTGCCGCACGATTTTTTCGACGCCGCTGAGTGGGCAAACCGCGCGCGACGTGTTCGAGAGCTTCGGCGAGTTCGAAGAGTCGGTGGCCAGCGTCAATCTGTTCCAGCTCATTTTCGGAAAACCGTTCGCGGACGTGAAGCAGCCCGCCAACGTGCTCGCCGCCTGCGAGCGAATCCGTGGCCATATCGACACATTGCTTGCGCCCCGACTCGACGAGACGGTCGAGCAGCCCGACGACATCGTCTCGGCCGTGATCGCCGCGCGCGACGAAGCGACCGGCGAAGGCTTCTCGCGTAAGGAGCTCATAGACCAGATCGGCGTATTCTTCCTGGCCGGGCATGAGACTACGGCCAGCGTGCTGACCTGGGTGTTCTTCGTGCTGGCGATGCGGCCTGACATCGCGGCACTTGCGCGAGACGAGGTCGAGGCTGTTGTGGGCGACGGTGATATTGAGTTCGCGCACGTCAAACAGCTTTCGAAGACGCGCAGCGTGTTTCGCGAGGCGCTGCGGTTGTACCCACCCATCACGTTCATCCCGCGTGTCGCTGCCGAGGCGACCACGATTGGGGATCAACGCGTGAAGCGCGGCACGATGCTCATGATTTCGCCTTGGACCGCGCACCGTAATGAAGGGCTCTGGCAGGACGCGGCCATATTCGACCCGCTGCGATTCCACGGCGACAGTGCGCGTGAGGAGGAGGGCACGCTCATGTCGTTTGGGCTCGGGCCGCGGATTTGCGTTGGGGCGGCGTTCGCGACGATCGAGAGTGCGCTTATCATCGCCTCGCTCGTGCGTCGCTACGACTTCGTGGTGGAAGCGCCCGAGCGCGTGCGGCCCGTGGCGCGACTGACGACGCGCCCGGCTGAGGAGATTCGGTGTCGGGTGGTGCGGCGGTGACTAACTCGCGTCATTGCGAGGCCACGAAGGTCGAACTTCGTCATTGCGAGGCCACGAAGTGGCCGTGGCAATCTCCCTCAGGCTGTCGCACGGTTAGGCAGTACGACAGCGTCAAGAGATTGCCGCGTCGCTGCGCTCCTCGCAATGACGGTTTTGTTGGCACTCGTCGTAATGACGGCTTTGTTGGCGCTCCTCGCAATGACGAGGGGGCCTCGCCTCATGCCACGTAAGCACGTCATCGTCGTTGGCGCTGGGGTCGGCGGGTTGTCGGCCGCGCTGGATCTGTCGGCGCGCGGGGTTCGGGTCACTGTGCTTGAGCAACATGGGCACCCGGGCGGGAAAATGCGCCAGATCGAGATCAACGGGCGCGGCATCGACTCGGGGCCGACTGTGTTTACGATGCGCTGGATCTTCGACGACCTGTTCTCGGAGATCGGGCTCGACTTCGACGCGCACGTGCCTTTGCGCGAAGCCGACCTGCTCGCGCGGCACGGCTGGGGGGACGGTAGCCAGCTCGACCTGTTCGCTGATGTGCAGCGCAGTGTCGAAGCCATCGGCGCGTTCAGTGGTGGCGAGGACGCCAAGGCCTACCGCAACTTCGCGCGCGACTCGGCGAAGATCTTCAAGACGCTCGACCTCTCGTTCATGCGCGCGCAGCGGCCGTCGCCGCCCGAGCTGGCCGCGCGCGTTGGGCTCAAGGGCATTCCGGACCTGCTCGCGACGCGCCCGTTCGTCACGCTCTTTGACGACCTCAAGAAGCGGTTTCGTGACCCACGGCTCGTGCAGCTTTTTGCGCGCTACTCGACGTACTGCGGCTCATCGCCGTTCCGTGCGCCCGCGACGCTGCAACTCATCGCGCATGCGGAACGTGCGGGCGTCTGGTATGTCGAGGGAGGCATGATCCGGCTCGCGCGGGCGCTGGCCGATGCGGCCATGGAGAACGGCGTCGCGATTCGTTACCTCGAGCCTGTGACGCGACTGCTCACCTACGACGGCCGAATCACGGGTGTACAGCTTGCAAACGGCGAACCGCTCATGGGCGATGCCGTCGTCTTCAATGGCGATATGGCCGCGCTGGCTGAAGGGATGCTTGGCGAGGATGCGCAGCGTGCTGTACCCAAACTGCCGCGCGATCGGCGATCGCTGTCTGCGATCACCTGGAGCATGCTCGCGCGCGTGTCGGGTTTTCCGTTGGCGCACCACACGGTGTTGTTCGGCGACGACTACCGCGAGGAGTTCGACGCGATCTTCGAGCAACAGCGCATCAGTGATTCGCCCACGGTCTACATTTGCGCGCAGGACCGCCAGGACGATGCAGCGCCCGATGACCCGGGCTCCGAGCGGCTGCTCGCACTGATCAACGCGCCTGCGCGGGCGCTGTCCGAGAGTGACATTGCGCGTGCCGAGGACAACATGCTCAACGTGCTCGCGCGGCAGGGGCTCGTGCTCGAGCATGCGCCCACTGAGTGTGCGCGTTCGACGCCCACGGATTTCGCAGGCCTGTTTCCCGCGACGGACGGTGCGCTTTACGGCCGGCCCACGCATGGCTGGATGGGGTCGTTTTCGCGGCCCGGCTCGCGGACCAAGCTCGAGGGCCTGTACCTTTCTGGCGGCAGTGTTCACCCCGGGGCGGGGGTGCCCATGGTGGCGATGTCAGGGCGGCTGGCCGCGGCCTGTGTTCGGGCGGACCTTGGCCTGGGCTGACTGACGCCTCGTCATTGCGAGGGGCCGAAGGCCCCGCGGCAATCTCTGTCGGTCTGTCGCGCCGTTAGGCAGCACGATCGCGTTACGAGATTGCGGCGGCCGCTTCGCGGCCTCGCAATGACGGGGGTGCTTCACGGCCTCGCAACGACAGCTACTGGATTTGTCCCTCGCAATGGTGGCTCATAGCTATTGCAAATGATAATCATTCTCATTATCATTTGGCTTGCATGGTTATGAGGCGATACCCATGACGGTTCAAGGCGCATCCGTCGTTCCATTCCGTAGCTCGAACCCCCGGGCTGCTCGCGCTGAGGGTCCTACGCTGGCATTGCGAATCGCGCGCAGTGCCAGCGCGGCGCCCGCCGTTGCCGTCGTGCACCTGGCCACCCGACAGTGTTTGGCCCAGTGGCGTGGCGAGGTGGCGCGGCAGCTCCTAATGTCGCCCGCATTTCGCCATCTCGTCGATGGCGATGGGGACTACCCCTGCTCGCAGGCCTGCGTGCACCAGATTTTGCTGGGTGCTGCTGCGATCGAGGCGGGTCTGGAAGGCTTGCACTGGCGACGCGATACGACGCTCGCGCCGGCCGCGAATCATGACGAAGTCAGTGCGGGCTACGCCCCGGAACCGTTACGCAAGCGCTTGGCTCGCGCGCGCATCATGCTGGACGGCGACACGCAATTCGTCGCCCGCCTGCTGTTTGATCATCCCGGCGAACATTTCACTGCACGTGATGTGGTTTGTCTCACCACGCTGGTCTCGCCGACGCTAAAGCCTCTCGATGTCGAAGACGCACTTGATGAGCTGGCCACGGTTGGTGTTATCCAGCGTATCGCCGTCGATGGCGGGCCTGTGTTCTACGATATCGACACGCGGCCACACGCGCATCACTACGACCCGAGTTCAGGTCAGCTACGCGACTTGAGCTAAGCGGTTCCCGTCGTCATTGCGAGGCCACGCAGACCAACTACGGTCATTGCGAGGCCACAAAGTGGCCGCGGCAATCTCGTAACGGAATCGTACTGCTAAGCGTCGCGACAGTCTGACAGATATTGCCGCGGGGCCTCCGGCCCCTCGCAATGACGGGTTTGGCTTCGTGGCCTCGCGATGACGATTTAGGCCGGGTCCGGCACCACTTCATCGAGTACCTTGGCCGACGAGATCACGCCCGGCATGCCCGCGCCTGGGTGAGTGCCTGCGCCGACGAGATAGAGGCCATCGACCTCTTCGCTGATGTTGTGCGGGCGGAACCAGGCTGTCTGCAGCAGGATGGGCTGCAAACCGAAGGCCGCCCCGTTGACCGACGACAGTCGGTCGCCGAAGTCATCAGGTGTCAGCATGCGCGACGTGACGACGTGGTCTTCGAGATCGGGCAGCACGGTTTCCGAGAGGTATTGCGAAATCGCCTGGCGGTAAGGCTCGGCTTGTTCCTTCCAGTCGATGCACGATTTCTGGTTCGGCACGGGCGAGAGCACGTAAAACGCGTCGCAGCCGTCTGGCGCCAGTGACGTGTCTGTTGCCGTCGGGCGGTGCAGGTAGAGGCTGAAGTCCTTGGCCAGGATCTTGCGGTCGAAGATGTCGACGAGCAGCTCGCGGTAACGCTCGCTGAGCAGGATCATGTGGTGGTCAACGTCTTCGTAGCGGCGGTTGGTGCCGAAGTACCAGACGAACAGGCTCATCGAGTACTTGGCGCGGTAGAGCTTACGGTCCGTCCAGCGCTTTTTGCGTGTGCGAGACAACAGGTACTTGTAGGTGGCCGCCGAGTCCGCGTTCGAGACCACGACATCGGCCGGGATGTGCTCACCTGATTCAAGCTCCACACCCGTGGCACGGCCGTTCTCAACCGTGATTTGTGCGACAGGCGCATTGAAGCGAAGGCTGCCGCCCTGTTTTTCGATCAGCTTAGCGAGGCCCGTGATGAGCACGCCCGTGCCGCCCATCGCGAAGTGCACGCCGTGCGCGCGCTCGAGGTGCTGGATCAGCGTGTAAACCGACGTGGTCGTGAACGGGTTGCCGCCCACGAGCAGCGGGTGGAAGCTGAACACCATTCGGAGCTTCGGGTGTTTGATGTACTTCGCGACGAGCCCGTGCACGCTGCGGAAGAACTGCACGCGCACGAGGTCGGGCAGCACTTTGAGCATGGTGCGGAACTTGTCGAACGAGACATAGAGCAGCTCGTCGAAGCCCACGCCGTAAACGCGGCGGCTGACGACGAGGAATTCCTCGTAGCCCTCTAAGTCTTCAGGGCTGAATTTGGCGACCTCCCGGCGCATCGCTTCGGCGTCGCCGCTGTAGTCGAAGTGCGTGCCGTCGTCGAAACGGATGCGGTAGTAGGGCGTGATCTCTCGGAGGTCGATGTCGTCTTCGAGTTTCGAGCCCGCGAGCTCCCAAAGCTCCTCAAGCAGGAAGGGTGCCGTGACGATGGTTGGGCCGGCGTCGAACGTAAAACCGTCCTGCTCGTAGACGTACGCGCGGCCGCCTGGCTTGTCGAGTTTTTCGATGACTTCGACGTCGTACCCACGGGCGCCCAGACGAATGGCGGCGGACAATCCGCCGAAGCCGGACCCGATGACGATGGCTTTGTTGCGAGGCATGGTGCGAGCGCTGACCAGAGACCGTTTTAGTATAGACTGGCAGCGCGCGTCCGGCAGTTGAACATTGGTCGGACGACCTACGTCTATGACCGAACTTGCCATCACGCTGTTTCATCCGTTAGTCGTCGCGCACATCGCGACGGGCACGGTCGGTTTGATCACACTTTGGGTGCCCGTCGTGGGCCGCAAGGGCAGTCAGACGCATAAGGACTGGGGCAAGATTTTCGCCTGGTCGCTCATGGCCACTGGCGTTATCGCGGTTGGTATCAGCACCTGCTCGCTCATCGCGCCGCTTGGGACGCATCCGTTCATGGATGACGAGGCGCTCGTGCGCAATATTTTCGGCTGGATGATGCTGTATCTGGCGACCATGACCGTCGCGCTGGCCTGGTACGGGCTGGAGTGCATCAAGAACCGCCGCGAGCACCAGCGCCACCGCAACCCGCTGACGCTCACGCTCACAGCACTCATGTTCCTCACGGCGCTTAACTGTTTCGTGCGTGGCGTTTTCGCCGAGCAGATCCTCATGGTCGGCATCGCGATTGTGGGGCTCGCCGCCGGTATTTTGAACACAGTGTTTATCTACACCGATGAGCCGCCGCCAATGGAGTGGATGATTCAGCACTCGCGAGGGCTCGTGGGCGCGGGCATTTCTGTTTACACGGCGTTCTTGGCGTTCGGCGCCGTCAACTGGATCCCGGCGATCGCGCTCAATCCCATCCTCTGGGCCGTGCCCTGCACGCTGGGGATTGGCTATTTGCTCTACCACCAGTTTCGCATCACGCGCATGCGGCAACGGCGGGTTGCTGCGGCTTAGGCTGTGCCGGCGTCACGAGGTTTCTTCGTCGCTTCGGCCCTCGCAATGACGGCATACTGTCATTGCGAGCCCGCATAGCGGGCGTGGCAATCTCTTAATTCTTATGGCGGTCTTCGAATATCTCGGCGTCCTGATCAGCGTGATCATGGGGCTTGGCATCACCCACCTGGCGACGGGGGCGAGCAAGCTTATCCAGAACCGTGGGACCGTACGGCTTTATGTCCCGCACCTGTTATGGACGCTCAACGTGCTCGTCTACATCCTGCTCGTTTGGTGGGGGATGTTCTGGTGGAGCAATCACACGGACTGGCTCGCTTACGAGTACCTGTTCATCACGGCCTACGCGATTGCGCTGTTCCTGCTGGCCGCATTGCTCTACCCCTGGGATCTCGGCCGCGACGTTGATATGCGCGCCTACTTCTTCAGGAACCGCCGTTGGTTTTTTGGCACGCTGTTCGTGGCCTGGATCATCGATTTCCCGGAGACGGTGCTCAAGTCGGAAACAGGCCTCCGCGGTCTGCCCGAGGAGTACCACCTCTTCCTGAGCCTGCACCTGATCATTGCGGCGACGGGTTTTGTTGCCAGCAATCGGATCGTGCACACAGTGCTGCCCCTGCTGTGGCTGACGCTCATGCTCTACTACGCGATGGGGTCGCTCGTCGTGGGGACGATCAGCGTGTAGCGCCGCCGGTCTGCCGCCATCGGTAGACGAGATCACCCGTGTGGAAGCACAAGCTTGCGACGAGTGCTGCGGCAATCAGCTGCCAGTTCATGCCGTCGTACAGCAGCTTGAGCGCGACCATAAGGCTGCCGCCCGCGCCGACGTTCAGGATGATCGACGGGACGCTAAGCCCTTTGCCCGTCACCACGCGGTAAGCAATGAGTGCAGTGATCTCGAGCGCAATCACGACCAGCATGATGTCGACGATGCGGCCCGACTCGACGAGTTCCTGCAGCAGTTCCACGCGGCGCCCCCTTGCCGGAAATGAAAACGGCCCCGCCGCGTGCGACGAGGCCGTTGCAGTGTAGCGCGATGCGCGCGCCGGCGATCAGCTCTTGGGTACGAGTTTCAGCAGGCGGCCGCCCTTGTCGTCTTCGAGCAACCAGATAGCACCGTCGGGGCCTTGCTCAACCGCACGGATGCGTTTGCCCATCGGGTAGCGTGTGAGCTCTTCGGCGTTGGGTGCGTCGAGCTCGACGTGCACGAGCGCTTTCGAGCCCAGGCCGCCGATGAACGCGTCGCCGTTCCAGTCTGCGAACAAGTCGGCGCCGTAGATCATGAGGCTGCCCGGTGAGATTGCGGGCACCCAATAGGCAGCAGGCGCGTCGAGCTCGGGGCGCGTGTCGTGGTCTGGGATCTGGTCGCCGTTGTAGTGGTCGCCGTTGCTGACCAGCGGGTAGCCGTAGTTGTTCTTGGGCAGCACGAAGTTGAGCTCGTCACCGTGGCGCGGTCCCATCTCCGTGTTCCAGAGGTTGCCGTCGCCGTCAAACGCGAGCCCCAGGGGGTTGCGGTGGCCCAGGCTCCAGATCTTAGCCGTCTCGCCGCCCTCGCTGTAGAACGGGTTGTTCTCGGGCACAGAGCCGTCGTCGTTGAGACGGATCATCTTGCCCATCGTGCTCGACATGTCCTGCGACGGGTCGAACTTCTGGCGCTCGCCCGAGCTGATGAACAGGTGGCCGTCGGGTGCGAAGGCGATGCGGTGACCGTAGTGGCCGCGACCTGTCACCTTGGGCACCTGGCGCCAGATGACCTCGAGCGCTTCGAAGCTGCCGCCTTCAGGCGTCAGGCGCAGCGTGCCGCGCGCGACTGCGGCGCCACGCGTGTTGCCGTCGCCAGCTTCGGCGTAGCTCAGGTAGACGATGCCGTTCGTTTCAAAGTCGGGATGCAGGACGATGTCGCCCAGGCCGCCCTGACCGCCGTAATCGACGTCGGGCACGCCCGCGAGCGGCTCGGACTTGTTGCCCTGCATGTCGACGATGATCACGCGGCCTTCCTGTTCGGTGACGAGCAGGCGGCCGTCGGGCAGAAATTCCATGGCCCAAGGCTCGTTGAATTCGGCGAACGCATAGGCGTCGAACGGCGGTTTGCCGGGCAGGCGGACCCTCTCGCCGCCGCTGACGTCGACGGTCGGGCCCGCTGGTGCGTCGTCGGCCGCTGCTGCTGTCGCGACGGGTGCTGCGGTGCCATTGCTGCCGCCGCCGCAGGCTGCGAGCGTGAGGGCGGCCAGAATCCAGATGCCGTGTTTCATAGCGGGGTCCTTCAGGGGTGCGCTGTGGTGCGTTGGGGTTGGCGAAAAATAGCACAGAGCGCTTTGTTTCCGCCCGCCCGTGACGGCGATGGGTGTTGCCGGGAACGCTCGAGTCCATCCATGGATCGCTTGGCGAGCGACATCCCTGTCGCTCGACATCCCGTCAACACCCATCGCCGCCACATGCGGGCTGCCTCGGCGGGGCTTTTGGAGAATTCACACTGTCATCGCGAGGAGCGCAGCCCTCCTGTCATTGCGAGGCCGCGAAGCGGCCGCGGCAATCTCCATCCGGCTGTCGCACTGCCCGGCAGCAAGATGGCATTGGGAGGTTGTCGCGTCGCTGCGCTCCTCGCGATGACGCGGGCGGCCGGAGCCGTCATAATGCGCGGCTATGCAAGTCCCCCTTCGAATTTGGGCTGCGGCTGGCCTGGCCGCCGCGGGTCCCGTGCCGTGTGCGTTGGCGCAGTCCGCGCCTGTTGATGAGATTGTTGTCGAGGCCGCGCGCAGTGATGCGCCGCTCGCGCGTTTGCCGTTTGCCGCCGATGTGGTTGAGCAAGACTGGATTCAGGACGGGCGGCCGTTGCTCGGGCTGGATGAGTCGTTGCAGCGTGTGCCCGGGCTGCTCATGCAGAACCGTTTCAACTACGCGCAGGACCTGCGGATCTCGATGCGTGGCTTCGGGGCGCGGGCGGCGTTCGGTATTCGCGGCATTCGGATTGTTGTTGACGGCATTCCCGAGACGCTGGCCGACGGGCAGGGCGGGATCGATGGCATCGATCTTGGTTCTGCGCGGCGCGTTGAAGTGCTGCGCGGTGGTGCATCAGCCATTTACGGCAATGCCGGTGGCGGCGTGATTCTTATTGAGAGCGAACGCGGTTCCGAGGTGCCCGAGCTGACCTTTGGGCTTGCCACGGGCAGCGACGGCTACGAACGCGCGGCGGCCAAGCTGCGCGGCTCGGCGGGTGCGCTCGATTATCTGGCCAGTGCGAGTGTGCTCGACTTCGAGGGCTTTCGTGATCACGCGGAGGCTGAGAACCGGCAGCTCAATGTGCGGCTTGGTTACGACGCGGGCGCGAACGGCGATTGGGTGTTCAGCCTGCATCACACCGACCAGCCGACGGCGCAGGACCCGGGCGGCATCAACCGTGCTCAGGCCGAGGCCGACCCGAGCTCGGCGCGTGATGCCAACGTGAACCAGAACGCCGGCGAGGCGCTCGAGCAAACGCGCTTCGGTGTGCGCCACGCGCGAGATGTCGGTGCCGATGGCAAACTCACGCTGCGTGCCTATTCGCTCACGCGCGAGTTTGACGGGCTGTTGCCCTTCACGGGTGGTGGCGCTATCGACCTCGATCGCAACTACGCAGGCGGTGGTGTGCGCTACACGCACACGATTGGCGTGGGCAAGATTCACGCAGGCTTCGACTACGACCGGCAGGACGATGACCGGGCGCGTTTCGACAACCTGGCCGGCGCGCGCGGACCGTTGACGCTGGACCAGAACGAGCAAGTTACAGCGCTCGGCTTCTATCTGCAGGGCGAGTTTGAGCTCAGCGACGACTGGCTGCTCACGCTGGGCCTGCGCCGCGACGACGTAGAGTTTGATGTCACCGACCGCTTTCTCACCAACGGCAACGACAGCGGCAGCCGGACGTTCGATGCGGTTAGCCCTGTTGCGGGCATCACGTGGCTCGCGAGCGATGCGGTCACGCTCTACGCCAATACCTCGCGCAGTTTCGAAAGCCCGACAACCACCGAGCTTGCCAACCCTTCGGCCGCGGGTGGTTTCAATCCTGATCTCGAGCCGCAGTTTGCGCGGCACTACGAACTGGGCGCGCGCGTCACGCCCGCCGAAGGCCAGCAGCTGACGGCCGCGCTGTTCCGTATCGATCTCGAGGACGAGCTCATTCCGTTCGAGTTGGCCGCGTTTCCGGGCCGCGACTTTTTTGCCAACGCCGGCGAGAGTGAACGCGCCGGCGTCGAGCTCGCGTGGCAGGGTCAGTTCGCGGACGGCTGGCAGGCCAATGCGGCGTACACGTGGTCCGACTTTGAGTTCACAGACTTCACCAACGATGACGGCGATGTGTTCGATGGCAACACCGTGCCGGGTACGGCTGAGCATGTCGTGTTCGCCGGGCTTGAGTATCGCGCTGACGCGGGGTGGTTCGCGGCGGCCGAGGCGACGCACACAAGTGCGATCACGCTGAACAACGCGAACACCGAAGAGGCCGACGCATACACGCTCGTAACATTGCGTGCGGGCACGACGTGGCAGCGCGGCGGGTGGCGGTTTGCGCCTTACGCCAGTGTGACCAACCTGCTGGATGAGGACTACACCGCGAACGCGCGCATCAATGCGTTTGGTGGGCGGTTCTTTGAGCCGGGGCCTGGGCGGAGCTTTTACCTTGGGGTGAATGTCACGAGGGTGTTCTCCGCGCGTTGATGCTCCAGGTCGCCTGCCTGCATCGCCGATCGGTGTTGGCGGGAACGCTCGAGTCCGTCCATGGATCGCTTGGCGAGCGACATCCCTGTCGCTCGACATCCCGCCAACACCGATCGGCGACACAGACAGGCTGCCTCAGCTCAAGTTGTTGGGATGGCGGCAGTTGTTGTCGGCGCGGTATCCTCGGGGGGTTGCGAGGGGGCAACGCACCCTGGGGGTTGAGAGATGAAATCACGAGCTGCGGTGGCCTGGGAGGCCGGCAAACCACTGTCTATTGAGGAGGTGGACGTTGCGCCGCCCAAGGCGGGCGAGGCCCTCGTGCGCATCGTTGCGACCGGGGTGTGCCACACCGACGCCTACACGTTGTCCGGGGATGACCCCGAGGGCATCTTCCCCGCGATTCTTGGGCACGAGGGTGCCGGTGTGGTTGAGGAAGTGGGCGAGGGCGTCACGAGTGTGAAGCCGGGCGACCATGTCATTCCGCTCTACACGCCCGAGTGCGGCACCTGCAACTTCTGCACGAGCGGTAAGACAAACCTCTGCCAGCGCATTCGTGTGACGCAAGGCCAGGGCCTCATGCCCGACGGCTCATCGCGCTTTTCGATGAACGGCAAACCCATTGCGCACTACATGGGTACGTCGACATTCTCCGAGTACACGGTTGTGCCCGAGATCGCACTGGCCAAGATCGATCCCAACGCACCCATGGAAAAAGTGTGTTTGCTCGGCTGTGGCGTGACGACGGGTATTGGTGCGGTGCTCAACACGGCAAAAGTAGAGCCAGGCGCCACGGTTGCGGTGTTCGGGCTCGGCGGTATCGGTTTGTCTGTCGTGCAAGGTGCGCGTATGGCCAAGGCCGGGCGCATCATCGCCATCGACGTCAACGACGACAAATGGGAGATGGCGCAGGCTCTGGGGGCGACCGAATTTGTGAACCCCAAGGAACACGACGCGCCCATCCAGGATGTGATTGTCGATCTCACCAACGGCGGCGTGGATTACTCGTTTGAGTGCGTCGGTAACGTCGAGCTCATGCGCGCCGCACTCGAGTGCTGTCACAAGGGCTGGGGCGAGTCGACGATCATCGGCGTGGCCGGCGCGGGGCAGGAAATCTCAACGCGGCCGTTCCAGCTGGTGACCGGGCGCGTCTGGCGCGGCACGGCGTTTGGTGGCGTCAAGGGCCGCAGCGAGCTGCCGGGCTATGTCGACCAGTACATGAAGGGCGACATCGCCATCGACCCGATGGTCACGTTCACGATGGGGCTCGAGGACATCAACCGCGCGTTCGACCTCATGCATGAGGGCAAGAGCATTCGCTCCGTGATTGTTTACAACGCATGATCAGGAAGTTGTCGCTGGCGGCGTTGGCCGCTGTCGTTCTTGCACCTGCGGCGCAGGCGCAGTGGGCCTACCGCTATCCGAAGCTCGATGACTTTGGTCACCAGATCTACCTGGAGCAACACGAGCTGCCGGCGCTCGGCTACGGACCGACCGACCCGGCGCCGTCGCCCGACGGCAAGTCACTCGCGTTCGCGGCGCAGGGCTGGATCTGGCAGCTCGATTTCGAGACCGGTGTTGCCAAGCGACTGACCACCGCAGCCGGCGTTGACGCGCGGCCGCGCTGGTCACCCAACGGCCGACAGCTCACGTTTATCCGCGACAGCGGCAGCGACACGTCGGTCGTCGTGCACGATGTCGCGACGGGCAAAGAGCAGATCATCGACACGCCGACGATCGATCTTGATCCTGAGTTTTCCGACGACGGGCGCTACCTGTTCTACACCTCGGGCGTTGGCGGGAGCCTCAGCGTCTGGCGGCAGCACCTGGCCTCGGGCGTTGAAGAACAATTGACCGAGTACGATCAGGTAGAGCGCAACGTGCGGCGGTTGCCCGGCGGAGACGGTATTGTCTACCTGCACGGTAGCGGTGCGCACCGTGTGATCCGCGAGCGCAGTTTTAAGGGTGGGCAGGACCGGGTCGTGCACGCCGAGACGCTGACCTATCACCTGGCGACCGATGTGCACCCCGATGCGCGCGTGCTCGTTTACGCCGCGCCCATCGACAACCAGTACCACCTCTGGACGCTCGACCTTGACGACCCGCGTGTAACGCGGCGCATCACGAGCGGTACGCGTTACGCAACGACGCCCGCGTTCAGCCACGACGGCAAGCTGGTCTACTTCGCCGAGCCCGACGGCAACCGACAGTTCCGGATCATGGTGCAGTCTGTTTGGGGCGGTAAGCCGCGGGCTGTGGAAGTTGGTGAGTGGGATTACGGCACACGTACCGCGACACTGACCGTGCGCGCGACTGACGCCGATGGCGAACCCGCGACGGCGCGCGTGTCGATTGCGGGGGTCGACGGACACCCGGTTTCCTATGAACGCGACGCGACGTACTACGATTCGCAAACGGGCCGGCACTACTTTTACGTGGAAGGCGAGGCCGAGCTGACTGTCCCCGAAGGGCGTTACCAGATTACCGCGACGCGCGGCCCCATGGCACCTGTGGCGCGCGACACAAAGCGCGTACGCGCCGGGCGCGACAACGTCTTCGATGTGTCGTTCGAGCCCATTTGGTCCGGCGAGGGCTACGCCTCGATCGATCACCACGTGCACTTGAACGGCGATGGCCACCATCCCGCCGACCACGACGATGCATTGCGTTTGCTTGCGGGCGAAGCGCTCGACCAGGTCGCGCCCATGTCCTGGAACCGCTGGGAGCGGCGCATCGATGAGCCGCTGGTTGGTACCGTTACCGAGAGAGACGGCCGTGCCGTTGTGCAGGGCCAGGAGGTGCGCTCGCACTTTCATGGTCACATCGGTCTCGTCGACGTGCGTCAACCGTTTGAGCCCTGGTTCTTCGGGCCCAGCAATCCGACGCTCGGCAACCCGAACCTGACGAATGGTGATGTGTTCACGCACGCGACCGAGACAGGTGCGTTCCCAACGTACGTGCACCCGCTCGCGGCGGACACGGATCCCTTTGACGATCTCGACGCTGCACGTGTGCCGCTCGAGCTCGTGAGCGACGGCGTGCTCGAAGACCGCATGGGGTTGGAGATCGTGTGCGCCTGGACCAGTCCGCTCGGCAACTCGCAGCTTTGGTACCGGTTGCTCAACATCGGCCAGCCCATCGCGGCCATGTCGGGCACGGACAGCTGGGTGGACTTTCATCGCACGCCGGCCATGGGCACGGGGCGGACTTATGTGCGTCTCGGCGATGCTGAGCCTACGCCCGAGGCGGTGCTCGCTGGCGCTGCTGCCGGCCGAAGTTTTGTCACGACCGGGCCGGCGCTTGAGTTCACCATTGGCGACAGTGCGCCCGGCGACACCATTGGCAGTGGCGAGCAAGCGTGGGCGGCCACACTCACGAGCACCGTCGATATCGATGTGTTCGAGATTGTCGTGAACGGCGAGGTGGTTGATACGCGTGAGGGCGTGATCGCCGGCACACCGCAGACGTTCACGGGCATGGTCACGCTGCCCGAAGGCGGCTGGGTTGCTGCGCGCGCTTACACGAGTGAACGACAAGCCGACGCCTGGCCCACGATGCACGCGCGGCCTTTTGCGCACAGCTCACCGGTTTGGATTGGCAAGATCGGCAGTACCGACCCCGATGCGCAGGCCGATGCGGCGGCCGATTTGTTGCTGGCGATTGGGCATTCCGAGCGGCGTGCGCAGGAAGCTTACGGCGACCGGGATATGTCGCGGCTCTTCGCTCGTTTCATGCAGGCGCGGCGCAAGCTTGGGCCGATGCTTAAAGAGCAGCCGGTGAATACGATTATTGGGGCGCGATAGCGCTACTGCGTGCTCTCCAAGTACGCGTGCACGTCTCGCGCGGTCTCGAGTAATCGTCTCTGGCTATCGAGAATGATCTGCTGCAGGAACACATTCGTGCTCAGCAGGTAACGTAGCATCTCGCGTTCCTCTGCCGTCATGACACCGTCGTTACCCGCCGTCGCGATCCAGGGGATCAAGGTTTGGAGGCCGAACGTGACCGTCTGCAGGGTGTAGCGTTTGTCAGCGATGAGCTGGCCCGACCAACGCGTCATGCGAAGTCGAAGGCTGCGGTCCGCAATCGTATTGATGTTGCCGCCGTCAACGAGCGCGAGCGCGGCGCCCATTTCCGGGTCGAACCCGGCCCACTCATAGCTCCTATCGATCCGTCGCAGCAGCTCTGCGTCGGGCAGCGTACCGATGGGATCGCCTTCATCCTCGACCAACCCGCGCGTTCGCCCCATGTAGTCGATGTTGGCGGCGATGTCTGCCTCGAGAATCGAGATGTTCGCAGCGAACTCCGCAATCATATCGGTTCGCAGTTCGCGCTCGAGCTGGCGATC
>JBCCBB010000138.1:0-4528 GCA_039814545.1 Pseudomonadota bacterium | reverse complement strand
TGATGCTCGCCGTCAGTATAAAACCGACAATTCGGAAAAAAACAGTCTTGCTTGACTTTTTTTAGCCATTCGGCCAAGGTCCGGCCATACCGTGTGCTACATCCGGGGGGATGCAAAATGCAGAAGTCAGCTACGGTCAACGGCAAGCTCGCGATTGCAGTCGCGTGTGCTTTGGGCACTTTCGGTGCCGATATTGCTGTTGCCCAAACCCAGCTCGATGAGATTGTCGTCACGGCTACGCGCCGCGCAGAAACCGATCTGCAGACGACGCCCGTTGCGGTTACGGCCGTCAGCGGGGCGCAGTTCGATGGCCTGTTTGCGCAGGACATCGGTGAAATCGCCACCTTTGTGCCGAACTTCTCGGCAGCCACGATTACGGGGTTCAATGCCGCCTCGTTCGCCATGCGCGGTGCGGCCGAAACCGATATCATCGTTTACTTCGACCCGAAGGTCGGTGTAATCGTTGACGACTTCGTCATCCCGCACGTGCAGACGCAGCTGCTTGAGCCCTTCGACGTCGAGTCGATAGAAGTGCTGCGCGGCCCGCAGGGCACGCTGTTCGGCAAGAACACGACCGCCGGCGCACTGGTCGTGCGTACGAAGCGACCCGACCTTGAGAAAACGGGCGGTGAAGCCAGCCTGCAGTACGGCAGTTTTGAAGACACCAAACTGCGCTTTGCCTATAACCAGCCGTTCAGCGACACGGTGGCATTCCGCTTTGCTGGCATCTACCAGAACTCGGACGGTTACTACGAGAACGGCAAGGTCGACAATCCGATCGACGCCTTCGGCGCAGGTCTTGTCGACCCCGAAGTCGACGGGCGGCCGGTCGCGGGCGACGGCGACAACCTGGGCGGCAAGGACGTGCTTTCGCTGCGTACCAAGCTGCTCTGGGAAGCCAGCGAGCGGCTCTCGATCCTGGGCCAGGTTGAGATCATCCAGGACCGCAGTGAGCCCGTTCCTGTGATCAACGTCACGCCTGATGCCGCGGGGCAGCTCGCCACGCTGCTGGGCTTCCCGGGCGTTTCTGGCGGTGACCCGATCGAACAGGCCGGTATTCACTCGAGCTCGGTCGTTGGCCTCAACGACGACCAGGAAATCGACGTGTTCGGCACCTACCTGAACCTCGAGTACGAGCTCGACAACTACACGATCTACGGCGTGGTCGGCTACCGCGATCAGGAATCGCGGCTGCCCAACGAGTACCTGGGCACGCCTTACGAGAGCTTCTTCGCGGCCACGCGTGACGACGACCGCGAGACGTTCCAAATCGAAGCGCGCATCGCGTCGGAACTCGACGGACCCGTCAACTTCGTGGGTGGTGTTTTCTACCAGACGAACGACGCCACGTTCTGCGTGCGTCAGCAGCTCGGCCTGGTCGAGTTCTTCGGCACGGCTGTGCCGGGCGTGCTCGACAACGAAAACCCGCTCTTGATCTGCAACCAGCAGGACGCCACCTCCTACGCCGTGTTCGGCGAAGTGAACTGGGCCGTCACAGACAAGTTCTCGCTCGATCTGGGCCTGCGTTACACCGATGAAGAGAAAGACTTCATTGGTCGTGAGGGCCTGCCCGAGAGCGTCATCCTGCCTAACGGCGGCGAGCCGCTCGATGGCGCCGACTTCTCACTGGCCTCGTTTGCCGTGCAGAGCGACAGCGAAAGCTGGAGCGAGCCCACCTGGCGCATCACGGGTAGTTACCAGTTCAACGATGACGTGTTTGGCTACGGCACGATCTCGCGCGGCTTCAAGTCGGGTGGCTACAACGACCAGGCGGGTTCGGGCGGTTTTGCCAACTTCGCACTGCAGGCCTACGACCCCGAAACAGCGACGAACTACGAAGCCGGCGTGAAGAGCAGCTTCATGGATGACCGGGTGCGCCTGAACGCCACCTACTTCTTCGTAAATTACGAAGACTTCCAGCGCAGCACGGTGGTCTCGCTTCCGGGCACCGCGTTCCAGGAAACCCGCACGTTCAACGCAGCTGATGTCGACGCGAGCGGCCTAGAGCTCGAGCTCACGGCCCTGCTCTCGGACAACCTCACGCTGATGGCCAACATCGGCACGCTGGACACGGAGTACAACGAGTTCCTCCTCGATCGTAACGACGACGGCGTGCTCGAGGACTTCTCGGGTCGCGATGTGGTTCGAGCCCCTGAAATCACGGGCGGCATCGACTTGACCTACAACCAGGAGCTCGCGAGCGGCGCCTCCATGCGCTACAACCTGAACTTCAACTATGAAGACGACAACGTCTACTACTACAACGACGACATAGGGCGTGAATTCGACACGATTCTTGAGGAGCGTACGATCCTCAATGCCAACGTCACGTTCAGAAGCGCCGATGACCGCTACTACGTCTCACTGTTCGGCAAAAACCTGACAGACGACCGCTACAAGACAGCAGCACAGGCGGTCGGTACACTGTGGACGTTCGCAAACTACGGTCCGCCGCGCGTCTGGGGCATCGAAGGTGGGATCAGCTTCGGCGACCTGTAAGACTCTCCGGGAGCCGTTGGCTCCATTGATGACGCCTCGTTTGGGCGTAACTCTGACGGCGCACCCGGCAACGGGCGCGCCGTTTTTTTGAGGCGGACGCAGCTCGCCGGTCATTGCGAGGGGCCGAAGGATGTACCCGTCATTGCGAGGGGGCCGAAGGCTGAAACCGTCATTGCGAGGGGCCGAAGGCCCTGCGGCAATCTCGCGATGACATCGTATTGCCAAACGTCGCGACAGACCGACGGAGATCGCCGCGCCGCTTCGCGGCTCGCGATGACGGCTAGAGTCTTGGTTTAAGGAATCGTCATGTTTGATTTGAGTGCAAAAACGGCCGTCGTCACGGGCGCGGCCAACGGTATCGGCAAAGCCATCACGACGCTGTTTCTGGAGCGCGGCGCACAGGTCGTCGCCACCGATCTCGCAGCAGACGATCTCGAAGCCGCGTTCGGCAGCCACGACCGCGCTCGTCTCGTTACGGGTGATATTTCCGATGACGGCGTACAGGCGGCAGTGGTTGCCGCGGCGCAGGAACACTTCGGCACGCTCGACATTCTCGTCAACAACGCGGGCATCGCGATTGCCGGTGACTACGAGACGCTCACCGACGCGCAGTTCGACCAGATCATGGCCATCAACGTGCGCGCCGTGTTCCGGCTGACGCGCCTGGCGTTGCCGCTGCTCAAGCAGGCGAAGCGTGGCCGAGTGATCAATCTGGGCTCGATCATGTCCGACGTGGGTGGTCCCGCGCTTGCCATTTACGGCGCCTCGAAACACGCGGTTGCAGGGCTCACCAAGGGCATGGCCGTCGACTTCGGCCCCCACGGCATCACAGCCAACTATCTACAGCCGGGTGCGATCTGGACCAAGATGAGCGAGCCGTTCATGGACGACCCCGCGTTCCGTCAGTACTGGGAAGAGAAGGCGCCCGTGGGACGACTGGGCGAGGCGCCTGAGGTGGCCATGGCGGCGCTATTCCTGGCCTCTGACGAGGCGCAGTTTGTGTCGGGTACGGGTCTGAACGTCGACGGCGGTGCGATTGTTAAGTTCTGACTAGCCCGTCGCGAACTCGCAGTAGGCTTCCTTCTCGACGAGGTCGAGCACGAAGCTCAGCTTTGCCATACCAGCGATGACGGCCATGACCGTGCCCAGCTCGCAGATATCTGCGTTTGAGAAGTACTCGCGTAGCTGGTCCGTGAGCTCTGGCGTGAGACGACCTTCAGGGTTCGTAAGCGCAACCGTATCCGCGTAGGCAACCACAGCCTTGTCAGCCGCCGTCAGCGCGTCCGAGATATCGTACTCGGCCATGATGGCGGAGATAGCATCCGCGCTGAGCCCGGCCTCGGCCGCGCCCACCGTGTTCTGCTTGTTGCAGGTGCGGCACCCGTGCAGTACGGACAGGCGCAGACGCGCGATCTGCTTGTAGCGCTGATCAACCTGGCCCTCGAAGAACAGGCGCTGGTAGAAGTCGCCCATAACAAAGTTGAGCACGTGCGGCGCCGTAGCGAAGGCCTCCACGAAGGCGGGTTCGCCCGTGAGCTTGTTGAGCATGTCCCAGGCGGGTGCGAACTGTTCGGGCAGTTCCTCGCGGGGTATGCGTTCGAGTGTCGTTGCCGTCATTACGTGTCCTCCCTAGCGTCCGTGCACCTTAAAGTAGTCAGGAATGCCTGCTGACCAATTCTCGCCGTGTTGCTGCGCGCCACCGTCAACCGACAACACTTCACCCGTGATGAACTTGCCCGATGGTGCGGCGAGATAAATGATGGCTTGGGCGATGTCGAGCGAGTCGCCAAACTCGTGCATGGGGTTGGCGTACTTGAACATGGCCGCCGCCTCGGGCTCGTAGACATTGAGCCCCGTCGTAGCGATGGATCCGGGTGCGACACAGTTCACCTGAATGTTGAGTGGCGCCCACTCCGTAGACACCGTCTTGGACAGGTAGATCACACCGGCGCGTGCCGCACAGGTGTGCGCCACCTGCGGCATGCCGCGGTGCACCACAGCCACCACATTGATGATGTGACCGGGCTTG
>JBCCBB010000134.1:0-5034 GCA_039814545.1 Pseudomonadota bacterium | reverse complement strand
GGTTTTCCTGCACTTAGGGGCTTGTCCGAGGCCTTCGGTGAGCTTACAATTTCGTATTCGGGTGTTCGAGGCAGCGCTTGGGCGCAGCCTTGAGGGCCCGTTATTCCGTTTTTGACGGTGCATTTTCCAATCCAGCGCGAGGCTCGGACGGAAAATGCCTGCAAGAACGCTATGTGCAGCAGCAGGAGGAAACGCTCATCGCAGCCGGAAAACGCGCACGGCGCAACGACGACATTCAGGCAGCCCAGGTCCGGGTGATCCGCCAGGACGGGGAACAGGCTGGTGTCATGCCGTTGGCCGACGCTTTGCAACTCGCCAAAGAACAATCGATGGACCTTGTTGAGGTCTCCCCGAATGCAGAACCACCCGTCTGCCGCATCATGGATTACGGGAAGTTTGTGTTCGAGCAGAACAAAAAGAATCAGTCGGCGAAGCGCAAGCAAAAGCAGTCCCAGGTTAAGGAAATTAAATTCCGCCCGGGCACCGAGGAAGGCGACTACCAAGTCAAGCTCCGCAAACTGACGCAGTTTCTCGAGAACGGCGACAAGACGAAGGTGACACTTCGCTTCCGGGGCCGCGAGATGGCGCATCAGGAGATCGGTGCACAGCTGCTAAAGCGTGTACGGGAAGATCTCGTCGAGCTGGGTAGCGTTGAGCAAATGCCGCAGATGGAAGGGCGTCAGATGATCATGGTCATCGCACCCAAAAAGCACTGAGCGCATCAGCACTGACACAAACCGTATTGATGGCGGTCCGGCCACCGCCTTAATCAGGCCGGATGGAAATAGACCATACAAATAGACCACAAGTAGGCACCGCGGTGCCTCGCCAGCAGCGAACGGGCTAACCGACAGCGCGAACTGGCCATAAACGAAGGAGACAGCAATGTCGAAACTCAAGACCAATCGGGGCGCGGCCAAGCGCTTCCGCAGGACGGGCAAGGGTGGCTTTAAGCGCTCCCAGTCGCACCTGAACCACATCCTCACCAAGAAGAGCAGTAAGCGTAAGCGTCAGTTGGGCAACACCCTTCAAGTCGCCGAGGCGGACGTGAAAGCCGTTCGTCGCATGCTGCCGTTCAGCTAAGGGGGATCAGACATGGCACGAGTTAAGCGTGGCGTTATCGCCAAAGCACGCCACAAGAAAATCCTCGGCAAGGCCAAGGGTTACTACGGCGCCCGCCGCAAGACCTTCAAGGTCGCCAAGCAGGCGGTCATCAAGGCTGGACAGTACGCCTACCGCGACCGTCGCACGCGCAAGCGTGAGTTCCGTCGCCTCTGGATCGCCCGAATCAACGCGGCGGCCCGGATCAACGGCCTGTCATACAGCCGCATGATCGACGGCCTCAACAAGGCTGAGATCGAGATCGATCGCAAGGTACTTGCTGACCTCGCTGTTCACCAGCCCGAGAGCTTTACGGCGCTGGCGGAGCAGGCGAAAGCGGCACTGGCCTCCTGAACCCGTTCAGGTACACCGTGGCTGGCCGGCGGTAACGCCGGCCACTCGGTTGTCATGGGGGCATCCCGGTGCAGGATCTAGACGCGCTGCAGCAAACAGCGATCGCACGAGTCGATGCCGCGTCGGATGTGGCGTCGCTCGAAGCCGTGCGTGTCGCACTGCTTGGCAAGAAAGGCGAGCTCACAGCGCTGCTCAAACAACTGGGTCAACTCGACCCCTCTGAGCGGCCCGCCGCCGGTCAACGCATTAATGCCGTGAAGCAAGCCGTCGCCGCCGCCATCGACGCCCGTGCCGAAGTACTCAATGCAGCCGCCATCGATGCCCAGCTCGAGGCGGAGCGCATCGACGTCACACTGCCGGGCCGTGGCGCACGCCAGGGCAGCCTGCACCCCGTAACGTTAGCACGACGTCGCATCGAAGCCATCTTTGCGGGGGCTGGGTTCGGGATCCGGCAGGGTCCGGAAATCGAAGACGATTTCCACAATTTCACGGCACTGAACATCCCTGAAAATCACCCCGCGCGTGCCATGCACGACACCTTCTATTTCGGGGACGGTCGTCTGTTACGCACGCACACGTCACCGACTCAGATTCGAAGCATGCGCGACGAGGGCGTGCCCATTCGTATCGTCTGCCCCGGCCGCGTGTACCGCTGCGACTCGGACCAGACTCACACGCCCATGTTTCACCAGGTCGAAGGCCTGGTCATCGATCGCGACATTAGCTTCGCCAACCTGAAGTCCGTGCTGCACGAATTCGTCGAGCGCTTCTTCGAGCGTGAAGCCCAGCTGCGCTTCCGCCCCTCGTACTTCCCATTCACGGAGCCCTCGGCCGAAGTTGATGTGCTCATGGATGACGGTCGCTGGCTGGAGATTCTCGGCTGCGGCATGGTGCACCCGAACGTGCTCGAAAACGTGGGTGTCGACCCTGAGGAGTTCGGGGGTTATGCCTTCGGTATTGGCATCGAACGTATGGCCATGCTCCGCTACGGCATCCCCGATCTGCGCATGCTGTTCGAGAATGACCTCAAGCTGCTGGAGCAGTTCCGATGAAGTTCTCACGCCGCTGGCTTGAACATTGGCTCGGCCGCGACATTGAACTGGAGCCCGTGCTCGAGCGGCTGACGCTCGCAGGGCTCGAAGTGGACGGTTCGGAGGCGATTTCGGCCGCCGAAGGCGTTGTCGTAGGCCGCGTTGCCGAGGTGGCGCAACACCCGGACGCAGACCGCCTTTCCGTGGCGCAGGTCGACGATGGGGAGAATACGCTCGAGATCGTCTGCGGTGCGCCTAACGTCCGGGCTGGCATGGGCGTGGCTGTGGCGCGCATCGGCACCGTATTGCCCGGCGGGCTCAAGATTCGCAAATCCAAGCTTCGCGGCGTCGCCTCGCACGGCATGTTGTGCTCTGCGCGCGAACTGGAACTCGGTGAGGAACACGACGGCATCCTGGAGCTGCCCGCGACGATCGACCCAGGTACGCCGCTGGCCGAAGCGCTAGAACTACCCGACGACGTCATCGACGTCGACCTGACGCCCAACCGCGGCGACTGCTTCTCGGTGCTGGGCATCGCTCGAGAAGTGGCGACATTCATGGGCGACCAGCTTGGCGAGCCACCCGTCAGTGAGGTACCGGAGACGGCGCAGCACGACTTCTCGGCGAGCGTCGATGACACCGTGCGCGTACCACGCTTTACATTGCGCGTGATCGAGGGCATCGACACGCAATCCACGACGCCACTCTGGATGGTGGAGCGCTTGCGGCGCAGTGGCATTCGCGCGATCCACCCGGTCGTCGACATCACTAACTATGTGATGCTCGAATACGGGCAGCCCATGCACGCCTACGACCTCGATAAGCTCGCCGGCAACATCCACGTGCGATTGGCACGGTCTGGCGAGAAGCTGACGCTGCTTGATGAGCGCGAGATCGAGCCCGACGGTGACACGCTGCTCATCTGCGACGACAGCGGGCCGATTGGGCTTGCCGGCATCATGGGCGGTGCGTCCACGGGCGTCGACGAGAACTCGCGCAATATTGTGTTTGAGGCGGCCTTATTCACACCGGATGCCATGGCCGGTCAGGCCCGTCGCTACGGCCTGCACACGGACGCCTCGTTGCGGTTCGAACGCGGTGTGGACCCGATGGGCCACGCGCGCGCCCAGGCCCGTGCCGCGAATCTGCTCCTAGAAGTCGCAGGCGGCAGTGTCAGTGCGCTCATCGACCTGGTCGACACACCGAATCTGCCGGCACGTCCCGACGTCACGCTGCGCCAGGCGCGCCTCGACAAGCTGTTGGGTCACGAGGTCGCGGGTGACACCGTCGACGACATCTTTGCGCGTCTTGGTTTCGAGACGACCCGGACGAATGACGGCTGGCAGGTCACACCGCCCAGCTACCGCTACGACATCGCGATTGAGGAAGACCTCATTGAGGAAGTGGCGCGCGTCTACGGCTATGACCGTATCCCAGCGCGCCGCGCCTACTCGGAAGTGGCGCTGGCGCCGGACAGCGAAGGGCGCGTCACAGAGGCCCGTGTGCGCGATACGCTCGCGGCACGCGGCTTCAACGAAGCGATTTGCTACAGCTTCGTCGATCCCGAGGAACACGCACGCTGGGACACGGGAGCACCGGGACCCACACTCTCGAATCCGTTGTCAAGAGAGCTGTCGGTCATGCGCGGCACCATGCTGCCGGGGCTTGCCGCTGCAACGGCGCACAACCTGGCGCGACAGCGCGACCGGGTTCGCCTGTTCGAGATGGGCCACGTATTCGAGGCCGACGGCGAACGCCTGGTGCTGGCCGGCATCGCCGCCGGTCGTCAGTTGCCCGAGCAGTGGGCCACGGGCGCCAACGACGTCGACTTTTTTGACATAAAGGCTGATATTGAGGCGCTCCTTGCGCTCTCGGGTGCCGCCGACGAGTTCTCTTTCGTGCGCGCGTCGACAGCCGCGTTGCACCCCGGGCAGTCCGCAGAAATTCACCGCGCAGGTACACGCGTTGGCGTCGTGGGCGCGCTGCATCCGCGCGTCGCGCAGGCTTCGGATATCGAAGTGCCTTGTGTTGCATTCGAGCTCGACTTCGAAGCGGTTTTTGCCGCGAACGTGACGCGAACAGCGCCGATATCGCGTTTCCCGAGCGTTCGGCGCGATCTCGCCGTTCTCGTCGATGACGGCATCGATGCGCAAGCGCTGACCCGCTCGGCCGTGGCAGCGGGCAGTACGCTGCTGCAATCCATTCGTGTATTCGATATCTACCGCGGCAAGGGAGTAGAACCCGGGCTAAAAAGCGTTGCTTTAGGCTTGATTTTGCAGGATTCCTCGCGCACCCTAACGGACATCGAAACCGACGCGACGGTGGCTGCCATTGTCCAGGCACTGCAACGCGACCATGGCGCAAAACTAAGAGAATAAGACGCGGTGGCACTCACGAAAGCGGATATGGCGGACTCGCTCTTCAACGAGCTGGGTCTCAACAAGCGCGAAGCACGTGAACTCGTAGACCTCTTCTTCGAGGAACTGCGCTCGTCGCTCGCTGTGGGCGAGCAAGTCAAACTCTCGGGTTTTGGCAACTTTGATCTGCG
>JBCCBB010000071.1:0-14400 GCA_039814545.1 Pseudomonadota bacterium | reverse complement strand
GGCGCACCATGCCTTCCATGAGGCCCGTGACCGTCTCCTCGTCAACGAAGCTCATTTCGATATCGAGCTGGGTGAACTCGGGCTGACGGTCAGCGCGCAGGTCCTCGTCACGGAAGCAGCGCACGATCTGGTAGTAGCGATCGAGCCCGCTCATCATGAGCAGCTGCTTGAAGATCTGCGGCGACTGCGGCAGCGCGAAGAACTTACCCGGGTGCGTGCGGCTCGGGACGATGTAGTCGCGGGCACCCTCGGGCGTCGCGCGCGTGAGCATCGGCGTTTCCACGTCGACGAAGCCCGCGCCATCAAGATAGCGGCGCATGGACTGCGTCACGCGGTGGCGCAGACGGAGGTTTTCCATCATGTGCGCCTTGCGCAGATCGAGGTAGCGGTAGGTCAGGCGCAGCTCTTCGTTGGTCTGCTCATCATGATGGAACGGCGGCGTCTCGCTCGTGTTGAGGATTTCCAGCTCGCGCACGACCAACTCGATCTGGCCCGAGGCCATGCCCGGGTTCTGCATCCCTTCGGGGCGCTGGCGCACGGAGCCCGTGGCCTTGAGCACGAACTCACTGCGAAGCCGCTCGGCGTCGGCGAACATGGCGTCATCGCCGGGGTTGAAGACGATCTGGAGCAGGCCTTCGCGGTCGCGAAGGTCAACAAAAATGACGCCGCCGTGGTCACGCCGGCGGTGCACCCAGCCCGTGACGGTGATGGTCTCGTCGACGAGGCGCTCGTCGACCTGGCCGCAGTAGTGTGTGCGCATAGTGTTCTGGAGTCTGGGCCCGGCGCCGAAGGGGCGCGTCACAGGCGAAAAAGAGCGCGGATGTTAAGTGTTGTCCGGGGTGGCCGCAACCTCGGGCAGGGGCTTGCCGGGCTCCCAGTCGGGCACCACGACACCCAGAGAAATGATCATTTTGAGCGCTTCCTCGACGGGCATGTCGAGCGCAATCGCATCTTCCTTGGGCACCATGATGATGAAGCCCGAGGTGGGATTCGGCGTCGTCGGCACGAACGTGCAAATCATGTCCTTGCCGGTCCGGTGTTGTACCTCGCCAAGCTGATTGGAGGTCATGAAGGCCAGGCTCCACACCCCTTTACGCGGATATTCGATGAGCAGCACCTGCTTGAACGAATCACCGCTCGGGGAAAACACGACCTCGGCGAAGTTCTTTGAAGCCGAGTAGACGGCGCGGATCAGCGGAATGCGTTGCAGCAGCTTCTCGGACCAGCCGACCAGTGTCTTGCCGAAAATATTGGCCGTGAGCAGACCCGTGAACAGCAGCAGCAGGAACGTGAGGATCACGCCCAGGTAAGGAATCTCGAACACAAATGCCGGCACGTGCTCGCGCGGCAGCAGCCCCAGGCTCTTGTTCATCTGCCCGAGCACGACCCGGAACACGACGATGGTGATGCCGATCGGAATCCAGATCAGCAGCCCGGCGATGAGATAACGACGTATGCGGCCCATGCTGGCTCAGGCCGCCTTGCCGTCGCCGCCCGAGGACGTCTTCTCGGGCTTGGACTCGGTTTTCTTGGCGCCGTCGCCAGACGATGACTCGCTTTTGCTGCCGGCGGGCTTGTCGCCCGCGTCGGCGAGATTGCGGCGCTTGTCCTTGTCGGACTTGAAATCAGTCTCGTACCAGCCCTGACCCTTGAGGCGGAAACTGGGCGCCGAAATTTTGCGCTTGAGCGCAGGCTTCCCGCAGGCCTCACAGTCGGTCAGCGGGTCATCGGCAATTTTCTGCAACGCGTCCAGCTCGTGGCCGCATTCTTGGCAGACATACTCGTAAATCGGCATGGTCGGCGGGCTCCATGGGGTGAGCCGACGCAGGGCCGGCGGCGGCAGTATAGCGCAGCGCGCGCTCGGCCTCCGTGGCCCGGCGCACACAGTGGGTCAGGCGGCTTCGAACACGAGTGCGTCCGTGCCCGTCGGTGACTGGCCCGTGCCGATGCTGATCGTGTCGCCGGCGGCGAAATCGCCGCGCAGGATGCGTTCGGCCAGCGGGTTCTCCACCTCGACCTGGATCGCCCGTTTGAGCGGCCGCGCACCGTACACGGGGTCAAAGCCCGCATCGGCGAGACGTTCAAGTGCGGCGTCCGAGATGTCGAGAATCAGCTCGCGCTCGGCCAGGCGGCGGCGAAGGTCCTCAAGCTGGATGTCCACGATCTTGCGGATGTGCTCGCGACCCAGGGCATGGAACACCACCGCATCGTCGATCCGGTTGATGAACTCAGGCCGGAAGTGGGTAGCCACGACGTCCATCACGGCCGACTTCATCGTGTCGTAGTCGGCCTCGTCCGCGAGCATCTGAATACGATCGGAGCCCAGGTTCGAGGTCATGATGACCACGGCATTGCGGAAGTCGACGGTACGACCCTGCCCGTCTGTCAGTCGCCCATCGTCGAGCACCTGCAACAGCACGTTGAACACGTCGGGGTGTGCCTTCTCGACCTCGTCGAGCAGAATCACGGAATACGGGCGCCGCCGCACGGCCTCAGTCAGGTAGCCACCCGACTCGTAGCCGACGTAGCCCGGGGGCGCACCGATGAGCCGTGCCACCGAGTGCTTCTCCATGAATTCCGACATGTCGATGCGCACCATGGCGTCAACGGAATCGAACAGAAACTGCGCAAGCGCCTTTGAAAGCTCCGTTTTGCCCACGCCCGTGGGGCCCAGGAACAGGAAGGAGCCAATCGGGCGACCCGGGTCGGACAAGCCCGCACGTGACCGGCGGATGGCATTGGACACGGCGACCACGGCCTCGTCCTGCCCCACCACGCGCAGCTTAAGCGCCTCTTCCATGCGCAACAGCTTGTCGCGCTCGCCCTCGAGCATTTTGGACACGGGAATTCCCGTCCAGCGCGACACGATCTCGGCGACCTCTTCGTCAGTCACCTTGTTGCGCACCAGCGTGGGTTTGTCGGTGGAGTCTGTGGCAAGCGCCGACTCAAGCTGCTTCTCAAGCTCAGGCAGCTGGCCGTACTGAATCTCGGACATGCGCGCGAGGTCACCCGCGCGGCGGGCGTTTTCAAGCTCCAGCCGCACGCGCTCGATGGCTTCCTTGATGTGCGTGGCGCCCTGCATGGCCGCCTTCTCGGCCTTCCAGATTTCCTCAAGGTCGGCGTATTCGCGCTCGAGCTCGCCGAGCTGGCTCTCGAGGTCTTCGAGCCGTTTCTTCGAGGCGTCGTCCGACTCTTTGTTGAGCGCCTCGCGCTCGATCTTGAGTTGCACGATGCGCCGGTCGAGTCGGTCCATGACCTCAGGCTTCGAGTCGATCTCGATACGAATGCGTGACGCGGCCTCGTCGACGAGGTCGATGGCCTTGTCGGGCAGCTGGCGGTCTGAGATGTAGCGGTGCGACAGTGTCGCCGCGGCGACGATGGCCGGGTCGGTAATCTCGACGCCGTGGTGCACCTCGTAGCGCTCCTTGAGGCCGCGCAGGATACCGACGGTGTCCTCCACCGTGGGCTCCTCGACAAGCACTTTCTGGAAACGACGCTCGAGTGCTGCGTCTTTTTCGACGTACTGCCGGTATTCGTCGAGCGTTGTGGCGCCCACGCAGTGCAGCTCGCCGCGCGCCAACGCAGGCTTCAACATGTTGCCGGCGTCCATGGCGCCCTCGGCCTTGCCGGCGCCCACCATCGTGTGCAGCTCGTCGATAAACAGGATGATCTGGCCTTCCTGCTTCGCGAGATCATTGAGCACCGCCTTGAGCCGTTCCTCAAACTCGCCGCGAAACTTGGCGCCCGCGATGAGCGCGCCCATGTCGAGCGAGAGCAGTCGCTTGTTGCGCATCCCCTCGGGCACGGCGTCATCGACGATGCGCTGCGCCAGACCCTCGACGATGGCCGTTTTGCCGACACCGGGCTCACCGATGAGCACCGGGTTATTCTTGGTGCGCCGCTGCAGTATCTGGATCGTGCGGCGGATCTCCTCGTCGCGACCGATGATCGGATCGATCTTTCCCTGCAGCGCCCGCTCCGTAAGGTCGATCGTGTACTTCTCGAGCGCCTGGCGCTGCTCTTCGGCGTTGGGGTCGTTGACCGATTCGCCGCCGCGCAGCTCGTCGATCGCCTTGGCCACGGCCTTGGCATTGAAACCAGCACCCGCCAGCACCTGGCCCAGCGCGCCGGTGTCCCGCATGGCCGCAAGCACGAACAACTCCGACGAGATGAACTGGTCCTTGCGCTCCTGGGCGAGCTTGTCGGTGACATTGAGCAATTTGCCGAGCTCGTTGCCGAGGTGGACGTCACCTGCGGCGCCCTGCACCTGCGGCAGACGATCGAGAGCATCGCCGAGGCTGGAACGCAGCTGATTCACATTGCCGCCCGCCTTGGTCAGCAGGCCACGCACGGTGCCGCCCTGCTGGTCGAGCAGTGCGAGCATGAGATGCACTGGCTCAATGAACTGGTGGTCGCGGCCCACGGCCAGCGACTGGGCATCGGCCAGCGCCATCTGAAGTTTCGAGGTGAGCTTGTCCATGCGCATGGCATGCCCTCCGGGAAAGCTGATATTGGCCTAGACATGGCGGCGCAATGCCGCGCTTTCAAGCGTTTAGCGCTGGGTCAGCGCCGCCAGATCAGCGTTGCCGTGCGGCCGCAGGGGGCCGAGCGGCGGTGCGAGTAGAACACTTCAGGTTCGCCAAAGGTGCAGCGCTCGACGTCGGCCACGCGCCAGACGCCGGCGCGTCGCAACGTAATGGCCGCCAGTTGTTTGAGATCAGCCTGCCAGCGCCCGTTGGCGTTGGCCTGGAAGCAGTGCCCGCAGAGCTCGTCCTGGTCGACGAAAGCCGAACGCACCTCGTCGCCCACCTCATAGTACGGCTGCGAGATCGCCGGACCGATCCAGGCCAGGATGTCGGCGGGCGGCACATCCATGGCCTGCACCGTGTGGGCGAGCACGCCGGCCGCCAGGCCGCGCCAGCCCGCATGCGCGGCCGCAACCACGCTGCCGTCCTCAGCGGCAAACAGTACGGGCAGGCAGTCTGCCGTCAGGATGGCCGCGCACTGGTCCACTTCGCGCACGACAATGGCATCGGCTTCGACGCCGGGCCGCCAGTCCCCGGCTTCGATGACATCGGCGCCATGCACCTGCGACAACCAGAGTGGCGACGCCGGCAGTTCAAATTGCGCCTCGAGCGCCGCCCGATTGCGGGCCACAACGTCCGCGTCATCGCCCACGTGGTCGCCCAGATTGAGGCCTGCGAAATCACCCTGGCTCGCGCCGCCGGCGCGCGTCGTCGACAGCGCGCCGACCCGGCCCTCGAGCGGGCCGCCCGGGCCAATCCAGGGCGGAAAGGGGACATTACTCATCAGGCCTCCCGAATCGCATGAGCCTTGAGCACCGCAACGAGGTGCTCAAAGTCGTCGGGATCGTCCGCGTGAACCGCAACGGTCTTGCCAGACTCAGGGTGCACGAACTCCAGCCGCGCAGCGTGCAGCGCCTGGCGCTGAAACGCCTCGAGCGCCTCGATAAGCACGGTGTCGTTGCCGGGCGGTCGCCGCCTGCGGCCGCCGTAAATCGGGTCACCGACGAGCGGATGGCGCAGGTGGGCGAAGTGCACACGCACCTGGTGGGTGCGGCCCGTCTCAAGCATGACCTGCACAAGCGTGTGGTGCGCAAAGCGCTCGATGAGCCGGTAATGCGTGATGGCCTCGCGCCCACCGTCGCGAACGGCCATGCGCAACCGGTCTGTCGGGTGCCGCCCAATGGGGGCGTCGACGCTGCCGCCGCCCGTGAGCACGCCGTGACAGATCGCGCGGTATTCGCGCGAGATTTCGTGCTCGGCCAGCTGGCGCACGAGTGCCGTGTGCGCCGTCAGCGTGCGCGCCACCAGCAACAGCCCGCTCGTGTCCTTGTCAATGCGGTGCACGAGACCAGCACGGGGCAGTTCCGCGAGTTCGGGGAAGCGGAACAGCAAACCATTCTGCAGCGTGCCGTTGGCGTTGCCGGCCCCGGGATGCACCACCAGGCCCGCGGGCTTGTTGACGACGATAACGGCGTCGTCCTGCCAGGCGACCGCGAAATCGACGTCCTGCGGCTCGACGCGGGGGTCAGGCGCCTCCTCGGCGCGCACCTCGATGTGCTCGCCACCCGCCACCCGCGTGCGCGGCTTGCAGGCCACGCCGTCCATGGTCACATCGCCGCGCTTGAGCCACTCGGTGAGCCGGCTTCTCGAGAATTCGGGGAACATTTGCGCGAGCGCCTGGTCCAGTCGATAACCGGCCAGCGTTTCGGGCACCACCTCGGAGCGCGCGTGGGTGCTCACGGTGGGGTTGCAACCGCTCGGGCGTCCATAAGCGGATACGGTATACTCCGCGCCCTCGATTTCCCAGCGCGACGCGCGTCGCGCCAGACAAGCCACACGCCTATGCGACACCCCAAGATCCTCTGCCTCCTGCTCACCGCCGGCCTGCTTGCAGCCTGTGGCAGCGACAAAAACGAGCGCCGCGAGCAACGATTCGGCTCGGCGGACTCGATCTACGAACAGGCGCAACGCTCGATGAACAACGGCAACTTCCGCGAGGCCATCTTCATTTTCGAGCAGCTTGAGACACGCTACCCGTTCAGCGCCGTCGGCAAGCAATCGCAGATCGATCTCATCTACTGCTATTACAAGAGTGGCAGCAAAGAACAGGCGATCGACGCCGCAGACCAATTCGTCCGCGAGAACCCGACCCACCCGCGCGTCGATTACGCGCTCTACGTCAAGGGTCTGACTTATTTCGATAAGCCGCCCGGGCCGCTCGACAGTGTCTTCAATGTGGACCGCGCGCAGCGACCGCCCAATGATGCGCGCCGCGCGTTCAGTGTGTTCCGCCAGCTCGTGGAACGTTACCCCGCCAGTGACTACGCCGAGGACGCCGTGCAGCGCATGCGCTTCATCAAGAACAATCTCGCGGCCTACGAAAACGCCGTGGCCGAGTATTACCTGCGCATGGGCGCCTGGATTGCGGCGCTGAACCGCGCCAAGGGTTCGCTTGAGGCCTACGACGGCACGCCCGCCAACAAGCGGTCTCTCGAGATCATGGTCACGGCCTACGAAGAGCTGGGTCTCGCAGAACTCGAAGCCTCGACGCGCGAAATCCTGCGCGTTAACTACCCGGGCAGCTAGTCAGCCGCCGGAAAGCGGTAACCCGACGTGATCGGGTAGCGCCAGTCCCGGCCGAACGCGCGGCTCGAAATGCGCACGCCGGGCGGCGCCTGGCGCCGCTTGTACTCATTGCGGCGTACCATCGTGAGCACCTCGACGACCGTGTCTCGGTCGAAGCCCAGCGCCGCGATCTCGGCCACCGAAAGGTCGCGCTCCATGAACGCCTCAAGGATCGGGTCCAGCACCTCATAGGGCGGCAGCGAGTCTTCATCCTTTTGATCAGGCGCCAGCTCGGCAGACGGCGGCCGCGTGATCACGCGTTCGGGAATGGGCGGCGCCTCAGGCGTGAGGCTGTTGCGGTATCGCGCAAGCGCGTAAACCAGCGTCTTGGGGCAGTCCTTGATGGGCGCGTAACCACCGGCCATGTCACCGTACAGTGTGGCGTATCCCACAGCCATCTCGCTTTTGTTGCCCGTCGTCAGCAGCATGCGGCCCGTCTTGTTAGACAGCGCCATGAGCACGATGCAGCGGCAGCGCGACTGGATGTTCTCCTCGGTCGTGTCACGCGCCAGGTCGCCAAACATCGGTGCGAGCTGCCCCATGGCTGCCTCGACCATGGGCTCGATCGACACGACGTCGTAGTCAACGCCCATGGCCGCAGCCTGGAGTGCTGCGTCCTCGCGGCTCATGTCGGCCGTGTAGCGGTAGGGCATCATCACAGCGCGCACGGCCTCAGCACCCAGCGCGTCGACGGCCACGGCCAGTGTCAGTGCGGAATCGATGCCGCCTGACAGGCCCAGGATGATCCCCGGGAAACCATTCTTGCGCACGTAGTCGCGCGTCCCCTGCACGAGGGCCGCGTAGACGCTCTCGCAACGTTCCTGAAGCGGGGCCACATCACCGGCCGCGACCTCGACGTTGCCCGCAGCATCGCGTTGCACGTTGACGGACACGAGTGCCTCATCGAATGCAGGGCCGCGCACGCGCGTCTTGCCGTCGGGCGCCATGGCGAAAGAACCGCCATCGAACACGAGCTCGTCCTGGCCGCCCACCATGTTCACGTACACGAGGGGCACGCCCGTTTCGCGCACCCGATCCGCCACCACGCGCTCGCGGCGCGCCTGCGCGCCCTCGGCATAGGGTGAGCCGTTGATCGTCAGGATGAGCTCCGCACCTGCGGCAGCGCTGGCCGCAGCCGGACCGGGCTGCCAGACGTCTTCGCATACGGTGAGGCCAACCGTGGTGTCCTCGATCTCGAAGGTGCACGGCGCGTCACCCGTCTCAAAATAACGCTTCTCATCGAACACGGCGTAGTTGGGTAGCAGCCACTTGCGGTAGCGCGCCACCTCACGGCCACCGTCAAACGCGGCCGCGGCGTTCCAGATCTTGTCGCCGTCGTACTCGGGGAAGCCAACCACGAAGCCCACGCCGTCGGCGAGCTCTGGCAAGGCCGCCACTGCTCGTTCGATGCGGCGGCGCAGCCCCGAGTGGAACAGCAGGTCTTCAGGCGGATAGCCCGAGAGCACCATTTCGGGCAGTACGACGAGCCGAGCGCCGGCGTCGCGGCCGCGTCTGACGGCCTCGCGGACGCGCTCAAGGTTTCCTTCGACGTCGCCGACGAGCGGGTCGACCTGCGCAAGCGCGATGCGCCAGCCGCCACTCACGCCGGGATCAACCGGTGTCAGGCGCCCAGCGCCGACACCATGGCCTCACCGAGCTCGGCCGGTGAGCGCACGGTGGTGACACCGGCCGCCTCGAGCGCCGCAAACTTGGCCGCCGCCGTACCCTGGCCGCCGGCAACAATGGCGCCCGCGTGACCCATGCGTTTGCCCGGCGGTGCCGTGACACCCGCGATGTAAGACACCACGGGCTTGGAGACGTGGTCGGCGATGTAGGCCGCAGCGGCCTCCTCGTCCGAGCCACCGATCTCACCAACCATAATGATGCCGGTCGTATCGTCGTCGGCTTCGAACAGCTCAAGGCAGTCGATGAAGTTCATGCCGCGGATGGGGTCGCCGCCAATACCGACACAGGTGCTCTGGCCAAGCTTGGCCTGCGTCGTCTGGTAAACGGCCTCGTAGGTCAGCGTGCCCGAGCGCGACACCACGCCGATCTTGCCCGGCGAGTGAATGAAGCCCGGCATGATGCCGATCTTGGCTTCGCCCGGCGTGATGATGCCCGGGCAGTTGGGGCCGATGAGGCGGCAATCAAGGTCGTCGAGCGCGGCGCGCACCTTGACCATGTCCAGAACGGGAATGCCCTCGGTGATGCAGACGATGAGCTCGATACCGGCGCCTGCTGCTTCGAGGATGGCATCGGCCGCAAACGGCGGCGGCACGTAAATCATGCTGACGTCGGCGCCCGTCTCGGCGACCGCGTCCTTGACCGTGTTGTACACGGGCACGCCCAGGTGTTCGGTGCCGGCGCGGCCTGGCGTGACACCGCCAACAACCTGTGTGCCGTACTCGATGCACTGTTCCGTGTGGAAGCTGCCCTGGTTACCCGTAATGCCCTGGCAGATGATCTTGGAGTTCTTGTTAACAAGGATGCTCATGATGGATTCCGTCAGGCAGCGGCCGCGACAGCTTTTTTCGCGGCGTCGGTAAGGTCGGTGGCAGAGATGATGTCGAGACCCGAGTCGGCGAGCCGCGCGCGGCCCTGCTCGACGTTGGTGCCTTCAAGGCGGACCACAACGGGCACCTCGACGCCGACTTCCTTGACGGCCGTGATGATGCCGTCTGCGATGAGGTCACAGCGCACGATGCCGCCGAAGATGTTGACGAGAATCGCCTTGACCTTGTCGTTGGAGAGGATGAGCTTGAAGGCCTCCGAAACGCGTTCTGCGGTCGCGCCGCCCCCCACGTCGAGGAAGTTGGCAGGCTCCCCGCCGTAGACATTGATGACGTCCATTGTGGCCATGGCCAGCCCCGCGCCATTCACCATGCAGGCGATGTCGCCGTCGAGCGAGACGTAGTTGAGGTCGTGCTCGGCGGCGCGGGCCTCGGCCTCATCTTCCTGGCTCAGGTCACGCAGCGTCGCAACATCACGCTGGCGGAACAGTGCGTTGTCTTCGATGTTGATTTTCGCGTCGAGCGCTTTGATCTCGCCCTCGCCCGTCGTGATCAGCGGGTTGATCTCGACCTGGCTCGCGTCGATGTCCACAAACATCTTGTAGAGCGCACGCGCGACCTTGGCGAAGCCTTTCTGCTGTGCCTTGTCGAGTTCGAGCGCGTAGGCCATTTCGCGGATCTGGTAGTCGGCCAGGCCAACTTCTGGCGCGATGTCGACGGTCGTGATGCGCTCGGGCGTCTTGTGGGCGACTTCTTCGATGTCCATGCCGCCGTCGGCCGACACGATAAACGCGATGCGTCGCGAATCGCGGTTCACGACCATGCTCAGGTAGAGCTCGCGGTCGATGTTGGAGCCGCTTTCGACGTAGACCTGGTTGATCGGCAGTCCTGCGGCGTCCGTCTGCGGCGTCACAAGCTGCTGGCCGAGCATGCCCGCGGCAGCTTCGCGCACGGCGTCGAGCGTTTTGGCGAGCTTGACGCCGCCCGCCTTGCCGCGGCCACCCGCGTGAACCTGGGCCTTGACGACCCAGAGTTCGCCGCCCAGTGCTTCGGCGGCTGCCACGGCCGCATCAGCGGAGTCTGCGACGATGCCCTGGGGCACCGGAATGCCGTAATCGGCAAAAAGCTTCTTTGATTGGTATTCGTGGAGGTTCATGTCCTGTCCCGACAGTGTCTCCGGCGTGCCGGACGGCCGCCGCTGCGTGGCGCGTATTGTGGAGGAAAGGGACACCCCGCGCAAAAGCGCGGATCGCATCACGGTCGCAGGCTCGGCCCCGGTTACAATGGGCAGCCATGAATGACGGCGGCATCATCCGGCTCGGCAGCGATTCGCTGACAGCCGCGGCACCCGAGCCGGCGAATCCGGGCGACTTCTCATGGCGTGTTCAGAGCGGTCTGGCCGTGTTTCGGCTGCTCATTGCCGTGCTGCTCATGGCCACCTTCGCCGCCTCGAGCGGGCCGCGGTTCTTCGGTGAGCTCTACCCGCAGCTGTTCCTCATTGCGCTGCTCACGTGGTTTGTCGCCGGCATCATCATCGCGATCGCCTGTGTGCGCCAGTCAGTGACGCTGTCGCTGCTGACCCAGGGCCAGCTCATTATCGATATCACCGCCATCGCAGCGCTGTCGCTGGCCAGTGGTGGCGTCGACAGCGGTATCGCTGGCCTTCTTATTATTTTCATCGGTGCGGCAGCCTTTGTGCTTCGTGGCGTGCTGGCACTGTTTTTCGCGGCCATGGCGACACTGTCTGTGTTGGGTGTCCAGGCCTGGCTCGATATCAACGGCCAGAGCGGTGGCCAGTACCCGGCCGCAGGTCTACTCTCTGCCGTGCTGTTCGCCGTGGTGCTCTCCATTCGACCGTTGGTGCGGCGCCTGGCGCAGAGCGAGGCGCTGGCGCGCCAGCAAGTCATCGACATCGCCAACCTGGCCGAGCTCAACCGCTACGTGGTGCAGCACCTGCGCGAGGCGATTATTGTGATCGACGGCGACGCCCGCGTCCGGCTCATGAACGATGCCGCCAGTAATCAGCTCGGTATCCCCACGACGGCCGTTGGCGAATCGCTGCTCACGCTGGCACCGGATCTGGCTGCCTATGTCGAAACGTGGCGCCGCCAGCAGCAACGCGCCGGGCTGGCGGAAATGACCCTGCTACCCGGCCAGGACGGGGCGCGGCTGCAGGTGCATGTAGCCCCGTTTGGCGACAACGAGCAGGACGCAGCACCCCTGCTCCTGTTCCTTGAGGACGTCAGCGTGCTCGCCGAACGGGTGCAGCAGAGCAAGCTCGCCTCACTCGGCCGCCTGTCGGCCAGCATCGCGCATGAAATTCGCAACCCCATCGGCGCCATGAGCCACGCCGCGCAGCTGCTCGGCGAGCAGCAAGGCGGGCCGACGATCGACAAACTGTCGGAGATTATTCACCGCAATGCTGAGCGCGTCTCAAGCATCGTCGAAGACATCATGAATATGTCCCGGCGTGACGGCAGCCGACCCAAACGTATTGTGCTGGCCAAGTGGCTGACGGACTTCTGCCAGGAATACAACGAGACCAACGAACTCGCGCCCGGCACCGTTGTCCTGCGCGGTGAGGAAGCGATTAGCGAAGTGGTATTCGACGCGGCACACCTGCGCCAGGTGCTGCGCAACCTGCTCGACAACGCCCGCATGCACGCCCATGCGGCCCCAGGGCAGCCCGTGGAAATCAATTGGGGACGCGTTGCGAGCTCGCGTCGACCATTTCTTGAAATCGCCGATCGGGGACCCGGTATCTCCGAAGCAAATCGCGACCGTGTCTTCGAGCCCTTCTTTACCCAGCACGATGACGGCACGGGTCTGGGGCTCTACCTCTGCCAGGAGCTCTGCGAACTCAACCGCGCGTCGCTGAGCGCCCGCGAGCGTGACGGCGGCGGCAGCGTGCTCAGTATCGTGTTCGCCGACCCGGCCCGCTGGGGCGGCGCGAGCTGAGACCTACGTCCGTGAGCCTAAGTGCTTGAACTGCTAGGATGCGCGCACCTAGCGGTGCAGATTTCCCATGAGTAGCAACGAAGGCCAGCGCAAGAAACGACTCCTGATCGTCGATGACGAGCCGGACCTGCGCGAGCTGTTATCGATGACCGCCGACGCGATGGGCCTCGAGGCGACACTCGCGCCGGATCTATCAGGGGCCCGCGACGCGCTGGGCAACGACCGCTTTGACCTGTGCCTCACCGATATGCGGCTTCCTGACGGCGACGGCCTGGAACTCGTGAGTCTGATCCAGGGCCACCACCCCGGTCTGCCCGTGGCGGTCATCACGGCCCACGGTAGCGTTGAGTCGGCTGTCATGGCGCTCAAGAATGGCGCGTTCGACTTCCTGTCCAAGCCGCTCGACCTCAACAACCTGCGCAACATCATTGCCACGGCGCTGCAGCTCGACGGCGCTGTTCCCGCAGCACAGGACGGTCTGCTGGGCGAATCGACGGTCATGGACACCGTGCGCGACATCATTTCCCGGGTCGCGCGCAGCCAGGCGCCTGTGCACATCCGCGGTGAGTCCGGCACGGGTAAGGAGCTTGTCGCACGCATGATCCACGAGGCCAGCGGGCGCCGTGACGGCACATTCGTGCCCGTAAACTGCGGCGCCATCCCGCCCGAGCTCATGGAAAGCGAGTTTTTCGGCCACCGCAAAGGCAGCTTCACCGGTGCTGTGAGCGACAAGGAAGGCCTGTTCCAGGCCGCCGATGGCGGTACCTTGTTTCTGGATGAGATCGCCGACCTGCCGCTGCCCATGCAGGTCAAGCTGCTCCGTGTGATCCAGGAAAAGAAGGTGCGACCCGTGGGCGCCTCAGGCGAGACTGCCGTGGACGTCCGCATCCTGAGTGCCACGCACCAGGACCTGGCAGCGCTCTCCAAGGCGCACAAGTTCCGCGAAGACCTTTATTACCGCGTCAACGTGATCGAGCTGCCCGTGCCCCCGTTACGCGAACGCGGCGACGACATCCTGCTGCTTGCACGGGCCTTTCTGGCCAAGTATGCGCGTCGCTACGATGCTCCTGCCAAGTCACTGAGCCATGCCGCGGCGGATACGCTGCGTCACTACAGCTTTCCGGGCAATGTCCGCGAGCTCGAGAACATCATCGAGCGCGCTGTGACCCTGTGTCCCAATGCGGTGTTGGATGCGAAGGATCTGCGCCTGGAGACTGCCGAGCCGCTGCGTAACGACGTGGCCGCAGACCCAGCGCGCGCCGCCGGCGGCAACGTCAAAGCAGGTCCGCTCACGCCGCAGCTCGAGGACGTCGAGCGCCAGGCGATCGTCGAGGCACTCGAGCAAACCCGCTATAACAAGACAGCGGCCGCCAAACTGTTGGGCCTGACCTTCCGCCAGCTGCGCTACCGCATCAAGAAGCTCAATATCGAATAACGCGCCCGCGCCTGTCGCCGTCCGCTAACGCTCATTGGCAGAAGCTGACAAAAATTGTCAGCCTGTGACACGAGAAACCTTCGAAGTCGCCGTTTTGAGCCGGTTTGAAACTGTGAATCGGCGCACATTTCAAAATAATTCGACTTATTTTTCAGTGCTTTATAGCCGGCTTCGCAATTCTGGCACAGGCCTTGCTCCCTATCCAGCGACGGGCGGAAACGCCGCGGAAACGACTGAATAGCAAGACTACTTGTCAGGAGACAGTAATGAAGACCATCCAAAAGGGTTTTACCCTGATCGAACTGATGATCGTTGTCGCGATTATCGGCATTCTCGCGGCCATCGC
>JBCCBB010000182.1:0-2324 GCA_039814545.1 Pseudomonadota bacterium | reverse complement strand
GCCACGCATGCGACCGACGTTGACGGTTACCGCACCTGATGCGGCATAGGCCGCCAGGTCCGCGTCGAGGTCGTCACTCCAGAAACACACGTGGTGAAAACCCGATTCGCCGTCCGCGTACACATCGCGGTAGGCGTTGGGCGCATCACCGAGCGGCTCGATGAGCTCGATCTGCAGGTCGCCCGAATAGGCGATGGCGGTCTTCATGGTCAATTCGCCGGGCGCACCGCGATAAGTCATGTCCTCGAACAGCGAAGCCGGATAAGTGCCCATGAAGAACGGGCCGATGCCGAGCGTTTCAGACCAGGCCCCCGCCGCCGCCTCCAGGTCGGTGACAACCCAGGCGTTCTGCGTGACCTCGCGACGTGACGGCACCCCGTCAGTCCTCGGCCGGTGCAAACACGGCGAGCATATTGCCAGCCTCGTGGAAGTACATGCCGTAGCCTGAGTTAGCGATGAGGTGGCCGTCGACCACGAGCGGTCCGGCGCCGCTCATGCCGCCGCCGCGCGCTTCAATGCCGTTGATCCCCGGCACAGGCTGCTTGGTGTCGTACTCCCAGAGCACAGCGCCATCGTCACGCGCGTAGATGCGCAGAAAGCCGTCGAGGTGCCCGGCGACCACAGCCCCCGGAAACGCCGTCGCAGGCGCGGATACGCCCGGGTCGCAAAACGCCAGGTCTGCGGGGCACACGTTGTCTTGCACGTGGCGCCACCGAACGTCACCGGTGGCCGCGTCAATGGCGTGCACGCCCGGTCGCGCATCTTCGGCTGAGAGCTTCGTGCCCGTGCGTGTGTCGTTCATGTCGTTGATCGGCACGTAGACGGTCGCGCCCTCGGCCGCAAGCCCGAAGTGGACGCCACCCTGAATGCTGCCGCGACCAATCTTCGTCGCCCAAAGCAGCGTGCCCTCGGCGTCGGGATCCAGCCCAATCACCTCGCCCGTCTTGAGCCCCGCAACAAGCACCTCGCGCTCACCCGTGTCGACGAGCAGAATGCTCGAGCCGTGGTCGAGATCCGGGCCGTTCTCCTCGGGGCAGTTCGGATTGTCGACCATCATGCACGCGACATTCCAGGCGTCGCCAGAGAAGGTCTGACGAATCCAGACGCGCTCACCCGTGTCCATGTCGATCGCGATCACAGCGTCGCTGTTGCCATCGGCCGGCGAGGAGTAATTCTCCCCGGTGCCGACATAGAGGCGGCGGCGTTTCGTGTCGACCGTTGGACTGGCCCAGAGCGGCGCACCCGAGGGCGCCAGTACAGGTGTGCCCAGCCGCGTCTGCGCGACCTCGGTCGGTGGCTCCGGAATCGCGTAGTGTGTCCAGGTAATCTCGCCCGTGCGCGCATCAACGGCCATCGTTTTGCCGCGGAACGAACAACAGGCATAGCTCGGGTCGGCTGCCGCTGTGACCTCGAGCGAAGACACATTGACGAACAGCGTGCCCTCGGCGAGCGTCGGTGTCGCCGTCAGCGTCGCGCTCGGGTGGTCGTCCACTTTAAACGACCAGACGGGCTCGCCCGTAAGCGCATTGATGGCGTAGAGGCGGGCCAATAGATCGCCGAACACGGCCAAGGGCGGCGCATCATCGGTGCCCTCAACGAGAACAATGCCTGTGCGCACCTCGGCGGGCGCCTGCCAGCGCCAGTGCGCGCAGCCCGTTTCAAGATCGAGCGCGTAGACATTGCCATCGTGGCTGCCCACAAAGATCGCACCGAAGCCCAGCGAGGGTTGCGAACGCGCGCGGATGGCGCCCGGGAAGGCGTAGGCCCATTTGAGCTCGAGCGACGCGGCGTCGGCCGCGGTCATACCGGCGGTCTTCGCATCGGCAAAGCGGCGCGTGTCATGGCCCCAACCCGTCTTGCGCACACCGGCGGCGAGATCGGGCACCGTGCCGGCGGCGCAGGCGGGTGCGTAAGCCAGCGACTCGGCAGCATCGGCGGGCGTGTAGGTGATGTATTCGGCCACGTGGCGTCGCTGTTCGTCATCGAGCTTGGCGGCCTGCGCCTGCATGATGCCGGCACTCATGGTCTCGAGAATCGCGCCCGGGCTCAGCATCTCAAGAAAGGTGATGTGCGGTGCCTTGGGCACGGTGCCGTTGTGGCAGCTCGCGCAGTTCTCGGCGTAGAGCGCAGCACCAGGCATCTGGTCGCGCGGACCCAGGTCCGCGGTCTTTACGACGAATTCATCCGTCGATTCGACCACGCTGATCTCGGCATCGTCGGCGGCGCTCCCCGTAGCATCGGTTGCGGCTTCAGCGGTGTCAGGTGTTGTATTTCGGCTACAGCTGGCGATAAGCAGCAGCACAACAACGAGCTTCAGTAAATAG
>JBCCBB010000171.1:0-2853 GCA_039814545.1 Pseudomonadota bacterium | reverse complement strand
TCCCAGCAAACCGACTCCAAATTTCACGGTCTCTCCGCCCCAGGCACCCCGCGCCCAAACCTCAAGTGCGCGCGCACCCGTCAGATCGTAGCCACCATCGATGTCACCCCAATTGTTGGCGGGGTTTTGCCAGGCCACAGCGACCCAGCCGTAGGTGCCCTCATAGCGGAACCTGAGCGCGTGCTCGCCCGAGTACGGATTACTACTGTCGCGGTCATCGAGGGTCAAGGCCTCGGTATTGCCCATCCACCCCGATGGGGCCCATGGCATGGCCTCGAAACTGTCCTCATACACATAGACGGGCATGCGAGTGCGTACCTCGCCTTCAACGCGAAGCGGCACATTGGCGGTTGCCGCATTGCCCTGGCCGTCGTCCGCATAAGCGAATAGGCGATACCCACCCGGCTCTTCGGGCATCGCGACGACAACACGTTCGCCGTCGCTCGATACGATGGCACCGTCAACGGGAATCGGTTGCGCGCGAAGGTCGCCACCCGTTAAGTAGTCGCCCGTCTCTGGCAGCAGCACCCAGCGCACCGCAACATCGTCTTCATCGGCGTCAGTCACCGCAACCTGGGCGGCGAGCTGGGTGCCAGGTGCTACCGATACGTCGCCGTCGACGGTGATTTCGCTAATGGCGGGTGCACGATTGGCAGCGGGCGCTCCCCCCCACAGGGCGGTCATGGCCTCAACCGCCGCAAGCCGTGCGCCATCCGGCAAGAACATGCCGAACCACGTTGATGTGCCTTCCACCTTGTGGCTCCACAGGAAGACATAGCCGCCCAGAGCCTGATTTGGGTTCTCGAGAATGCCCAGTCGGTAGCTGCGCGTGTAGGCCGCCGCCTTCTCGGTACTCGTTAACTCGAATGGCGCGCCCCACTCTGTGGTCGCGGTCTCCCAGGTGCCCGGTGGTCCAAATTCCGTCACGATGTAGGGCTTTGTGGCGCCGGCATCGGCCAGGCGTTGCGGCAAAGACGTGGAGCCGCCGTAGCTATTGATACCGTGAATATCGATCGCGCTCGCAACCTCATGCACGTACCGAACCCGCTCGCCGCCAATGTCGGCGGTCACGGTCATTGTAGGATGATTCGGATCGAGCGCTTTGACAAGCGACGCGGCTTCATTCACCGCGGCCCAGATGCGGGGATTATCGCCCGCTTCAAAGCCTTCCATTTCGTTGCCGATGCCCCAGAGTAGCACTGCGGGGTGATCGCGGTATCGGAGCACGGTGTCGCGAACACGTTGCAACTGCTCGGCGACCAGCGATTTGTCCTCGTAGTCGAAACCGTGCCGCTCGTGGCCCAGCCAGATACCAACGGTTACCGTGAGACCACGTTCATGCGCCGCATCGAGCAGTGGACCGATATCGTCCGAGCCCCAGGTACGGATCGAGTTGGCGCCTGCCGCTGCCAACAAGTCGATGTCCCCGTCGCCGCCGGCGCCCTTAATGAAGTAAGGCTGGCCACCGCGAAGCAGTGACCAGCCTTGTTCTGTTTCGACCAGCTCGACGGGGATCGGTCCGCCTGCGTCTGTTTGTGCGTCCTGCGCGTTACAGGGCGCGGTACTGACAGCTACCAGAGCGCCAACAGTGAGTAGCCACCGGCGCACGAGCTGAACCGGCGCGTTAGCCGCCGTTCGCGAAGACAAAACCGTCCAAGCCGCCCGGTGTAGAGGGCGGAACGTAGGTGAAGCCCCAGTCACCCAGCAATGACAACACGAGAATCGGGTCACCCGGGACGAGTCGCGTGAAGCCGGTCGCGCCCGTACGGAACAGGTAGTCCGCGGTGAGCTCGTTTAGCGTCACGGGAAACGGCACGGGATCGTTGGTCGGGCTCACCGACGTGCAGCAGGTAAAGAACACGACCGAGCCGAAGAAATTATCGAGTACCGACCGGTAGGCCTTGAGCGCCTGTTCCTGGATCAGCGGATCGCTGTTCGCATCGAACAGCTCGTGCAGTGCCACCGCCGTAAAGAACTGGTTCTCGCCCGACGGGCGGCGTGCCAGCGCGGTTGCCCAGAAGTAGAAACGAGCTTTGGCGCCTGTCGGTCCTTGCGGAATCGTCGCAATGAGATCGAATTTTCCGGGTGCTTGCGGATCGTTTTCGTTGAACTCAGGCACCGAAATTGTCGTGAACGGGTTCTCAGGGTCCTCAAGAACGCAGGTCTCGAGATTGATACCCACATCAGCACAAGCCAGGTTGAGCAGCGTGTCGGTCGGCAAAATTACAGCGTTGAACGGCGTGCCGTCGCTATCGTCGGGCTCACCCGAACAGCCTGCGCCCAAAAGGGCCAACGTCATGATCAGCGCGCCGGCAATGCGATGGTAGTTACGCATAGTGATTATCCTCGGTCAGATCGCCCGGCGATCAGAAATTGAACTGAAAGTAGGCGATGCCCTGGAAGATGAAGTCGTTATTACCATCCAGGAATTCATCATCGGGCGAGTTCTCATCATTGGTTCGCGCCAGGATACGAACGCCAATCTTGGTCGAGTAGCGGTCGTCCAGACGCTGATCCATGAGGTAGGAGTAGTCGATCTTGTACTGCTCCGGGAAGGTGATGTTGAACTGACGCTCAAAGTCATACGGACCCCAGGAGTCCTTCTTGAACCAACCCTCAATGACATGGCGTTCGTTTATGACCGCCTTACCCGTAATTCCCCAAAAGTCGCGTGTACCGCCGTCCGGATCACCCGTCGACTGATCGAAGCCTCGCTCCAGATTCAGGACGTAACGGTTTCCGTTGCGATTGAATACCATGCGACTGGACGCGCGCCAAACGTCTTCTTCGGGCAGCCCAACACCAAACGAAGCGTTACTGTTGGTTGGCACAAAGAAGAACAGATTCGCATCC
>JBCCBB010000121.1:0-6450 GCA_039814545.1 Pseudomonadota bacterium | reverse complement strand
GACAGCGTCAGCGCCAGACCCAGCGCCCGGACCTAAGCTGCCATGTCCGCCGATCGTCAGTGCACGGACACCGTGTTCGTCGTACGTCCGTGCCGGTTTCAGGCTAACCCGGAGACGGCCGCGAGCAATGCGTTCCAGGCGAAGGCGCCCTGGCAGGATCTCGCGGCGTCGAATGCACGTGCCCAACAGCAGTTCGACGGGCTTGTCGACACGTTAACGGCCGCCGGCGTGCGCTGCCTCGTGTTCGATGACACGTCTGAGCCGCACACACCCGACAGCGTGTTTCCCAACAACTGGATCACCACGCACGCCGACGGCAGCGTTGTGCTGTTTCCGATGGAGGCGCCCAGCCGACGCCGCGAGCGGCGCAGCGACATCGTCGAGGCGCTTTCGGAGACGCACGGTTTCGAAGTGGCGCGCGTTCTCGATCTGAGCCCGGCCGAAGATGAAGGCCGCTACCTTGAAGGCACCGGGAGCCTGGTGCTCGACCGCGTGAATCGGGTGGCCTACGCCTGCCGCGCGTCGCGCACCAACGGGCAGGTGCTCGAGACCTTTGCCAACGAGATGGGGTACACGCCCCTGTTGTTCGACAGCGTCGACGCAGAGGGCCAACCCATTTATCACACCAACGTCATGATGTGGCTCGGGACCACACTGGCCGGTGTCTGCCTGGCGTCGCTGAGTGAAGCCGGGCGTGCACGCGTGCTAGCGGCGCTCGACGCCAGCGGTCACACGGTGATCGATTTGGCGTTTCCCCAGCTTGCGGCCTTTGCGGGCAACATGCTCGAGCTCGTGGCACAGGATGGCAGCCCTGTCATTGCCATGTCGCAGCAGGCTTTTGATGTTTTGACGGACGTGCAACGTGCCCAGCTCGAAGCCCATGCGCGCCTCGCCGTCTGCCCCATCGATCACATCGAAACGCAGTCGGGCGGCAGCGTGCGCTGCATGTTGGCGGAGGTCCACCTGCCGCGCCCCCAGGCGCTACAATAGTGGGCTAGCACCTGCCCTTTGAACGAGACCACGATGACTGATCGCGACCGCATTCTGATGTGTCCGCCGGACCATTTCACTGTCGATTACGCCATCAATCCCTGGATGGGCGGCAACGAAGGTAAGCTCGACTCCGCGCTTGCGCAACAGCAGTGGAACAACCTTGTCGCAGCGATCGGTGAGTATGCCGACGTCGTCACCATGACGCCGCAGCCCGATTTGCCCGACATGGTGTTCACGGCCAACGCGGGTGCGGTCTATGGCGACAAGGCTATCGCCAGCCACTTCATGCCGCACGAGCGCCGCCCCGAGGAGCCTCATTTCAAGCGCTGGTTCCACGACAACGGATTCGAGCTACTCGACCTTGATGAAAAGCTCGGCTTTGAGGGCGCCGGTGACTGCCTCGTGGATCGAGGCGGCCCCTGGCTCTGGACGGGCTACGGCTTTCGCACCGAGATCGAAGCGCACCCCATCATCGAGGACTTCTTCGGCCGCGAGCTTGTGTCGATCCGTCTCACCGATGAACGCTTCTACCATATCGATACGTGCTTTTGTCCGCTCACGGACGGCTTCCTCATGTACCACCCACCCGCTTTCGATTTCGAGTCGCGTATGAAGATCGAGACGCGGGTGCCGCCGCACAAGCGCATCGTCTGTGACACGCTCGATGCCGGTAACTTTGCGTGTAACGCGGTCAACGTCGGGCTCGAGGTGTTCGTGCACAAAATGTCGGAGCCGCTCAAAGCCCGCCTTATGCTGGCCGGGTTTCGCGTGCACGAAGTCGACCTCTCGGAATTCCTGAAATCGGGCGGCTCGGCCAAGTGCCTGACACTAAAGCTCACCGAACCGGTTAACCACTGATGCAGGTCGGCTACACGGTCGCTGCCAGCGAGCCCAGCAGCCACCTCTTCGACGTCACGCTTCGCGTTGACGGCGTGGCCGCGGGCCCGTTCGAACTCGCGCTGCCTGCCTGGATCCCCGGCAGCTACATGGTGCGCGACTACGCGCGCCACGTTGTGAGCCTCACGGTGCACGACGATTCGGGCAACGCGTTGGCCGTGCACAAGACTGACAAGTCGACCTGGGTCGTTGCCGTCGCAGCGGCGGGCGGGATCACCGTTGCGCTGCGCGTCTACGCCTGGGACCTGTCGGTTCGCGGTGCCCACCTCGACGACACCCACGCCTATTTCAACGGCACGAGCCTGTTTCCGCGTGTGACGGGCCACACGGGCGCCATCGAGCTCGATATCGAGGCGCCTTCCGGGCTCAGCGAGGCCGTCTGGGTGGCCACGTCGATGCGCGCGGAGCACGTCGATGCGCGGGGCTTCGGACGCTACGTCGTGGACGACTACGCGGAGCTCATCGATCATCCTGTCGAAATCGCCGAGCAGCAGTGCATTGAGTTCGAAGCAGCAGGCCTGCCGCACCGGTTCATTGTGCGCGGCGCGCCCGAACTCGATGCGCCTCGATTCACCGCGGATCTCGAGAAGATCTGCGCCATCCAGCACGAACTGCTGGGCACACCCGAAGACCTGGACCGCTACACGTTTCTGGCCTACGCCCTGCCCGGTGGATACGGCGGGCTCGAACACCGCTGGTCGAGCTCACTCGTGGTCGACCGCGATGCGCTGCCCGTACCCGGTGTCGCGAGTTCGGGTGACGGCTACCGCGACTTGCTGGGCCTGATCAGTCACGAGTACTTCCACCTCTGGAACGTGCGCCGGCTCATGCCCGCGGTATTGGCGCCGCCCGATCTGTCGGGCGAAGTGCACACGGGGCTGCTTTGGGTTTTCGAAGGCATTACGTCCTACTACGACGACCTCATGCTCGTGCGCTCGGGTGCGATTGATGTCGCGAGCTACCTCGAGGTGGTGGGGCGGACGCTCACGCGCGTGCTGCGCACGCCAGGCCGGCTCGTACAAACCCTCGAAGACTCGAGCTTTGACGCCTGGACCAAGTTCTACAAGCAGGACGAAAACGCGGCCAATGCCATCATCAGCTACTACGCCAAGGGCGCCATCGTGGCGCTGGCGCTCGACCTCAAGTTGCGGGCGGAATCAGACACGACGCTCGACGACGTGATGCGGGAATGCTGGCGGCGGTTTTACCTGGAGGGTGAGGGCATGCCCGAGCGTGGGCTCGAACCCGTAGCTGCCGAATTGTCCGGCCTCGATTTGGCTGAGTTCTTCGACGTGGCGATTCGCGGCACCAAAGACGTCGATCTGGCTGTCCTGCTCAAGCCGTTTGGGGTGACGCTGAACGTGCGTGCCGCCGCAGGCAAGGACGACAAAGGTGGCAAGTCGGCCGAGAAGCTGCCCAAAGCCTGGTGCGGTATTGGTATAGACCCACGCAACAAGGCGCGAATCGCCCGAGTGCTCAATGGCAGCCCGGCTGCTGTGGCGGGAGTGAGTGCTGGTGATCAGCTCGTCGCGATCGATGGCACACGCTGCGACAGCGGCCGGCTCGAGACGCTGCTGCAGCGTCACGCGCCCGGTGATGCGTTACGTGTGACGGTGTTCCGTGGGGATCAGTTGCGCGAGTTCAGAATGACGCTCGTCGAGCCGCCGGCCGATACGGCGTGGCTGGCCCGCGACGAGGCCGCCGATGCTGCCGTCAAGCAGCGCTTTGCGGACTGGCTGCAGCCGCCGGCGGCCTAGCACGCCGTTGGCGTCGCCAGCGCCAGTACACCCGAATACCGAGCAGGCCCGCGAGAACAGCGGCGTAGATGGCAGGCTCCGTGATGTCGGACTTCACCTGCCACCAGAAGTGCCAGACGCCCAGGATGCCGACGAGGTAGACGCTGTTGTGCAGCTTTTGCCAGCGCTGACCGAGCCGGCGGCGTGCTGCGAGTGTGGACGTGGCCGTCATGGCCAACAGCAACACGAGCGCGATCATGCCCAGCGTAATGTAGGGGCGCTTCACGATGTCTTCGATGACGGGCGCCAGTGCGAGGCCCTGATCGAGTACGAGGTACACAGCGAAGTGCAGCGTGACGTAGAACGCGGCGAACAGCCCGATCATGCGCCGGAACTGCGCGATCCAGTTGAACCCCGTGAGCCTGCGCAGCGGCGTCACGGCCAGTGCGAACATCGTGAACCGAAGCCCGAGCGTGCCAAAGTCTTCGAGCAGCGTCTCAACCGGGTTGGCGCCCAGGCTCAGGCCACCAAAACCAAACGTCGCGGCAACGAGCCAGGCAAAGGGCGTCAGCGACAGCGCGAACACGAGCGGCTTGCCGATGAAGCGCACGCGGTTGCGTGTGCTGAGGCCACGTTGTGAGCGCGCGGTGTTCACGTCAGAAGTAGCGGCGCAGGTCCAGGCCGTCGTAGAGGCTCGCGACCGCTTCGCCGTAGCCGTTGAACGGCAGAGTGTCGATGCGCGGTGCGAACAGGCCGCCACCGATGCGGCGTTCTGTGGCCTGCGACCAGCGCGGGTGGTCGACCTCGGGGTTCACGTTGGCGTAGAAGCCGTACTCGCGTGGCTGCGACATGTTCCAGCTCGTGGCCGGCTCACGCCGCTCGAAACTGATCGAGACGATCGACTTGATGCTCTTGAACCCGTACTTCCAGGGTACGACGAGACGCATGGGCGCGCCGTTCTGATTCGGCAGGACGCGGCCGTAGACGCCCACGGCCATGATCGTCAGCGGGTGCATGGCTTCGGCGATGGTCAGGCCTTCGCGGTAGGGCCAGGCCAGCGTGCGGTAGCGCTGCCCCGGCAGTTGCTCCGGGTCGACGAGCGTCTTGAACGACACGTACTTGGCGTCTGACGTCGGCTTGAAGCGCTTCAGGATGTCGCCCAGCGGGATACCCACCCAGGGCACGACCATGGACCAGGCCTCCACGCAGCGCAGTCGGTAGATGCGCTCCTCAAGCTGGTGCGGTTTGATGAAGTCCTCGAGGTCGAAGGTGCCTGTTTTCTCGGCCGCGCCGCTGACCTCGATGCTCCAGGGGCGGGGCTTCAGGTACTGGGCGTTGCGCGCGGGGTCACTCTTGCCCGTGCCGAGCTCGTAGAAGTTGTTGTAGGTCGTAACGTCCTCGTAGCTGTTGGGCGCCTGGTCGGTCGAGTAGGGACTCTTGGCGACGTTGGCCAGCTCACCTTCAGCGGGCAGCTCTGCGGCCTGCGGCGAGCACGCGGGCAGGGCAATGCCGGCAGCCAGGCCGGCCATGAGCTGGCGGCGGTTCAGGTAGTTCGATTCGCTCGTGATCTCGCTTCCGCGAATCGGGTCGGGCCGTTTGATGAGCATGCGTGTGTCCTTTGCTGCCGAGCTGCCGTCAGGGCAGCTTGGTGCCGTTAAGGCTCCAGTCGTAGTCCTGGAAGTCCAGGTCCCAGTCGTCATTTTCGAGGCTCTCGCGCAGGCGGTCGTCGGTGACGTACTGCGCCAGGTAGCCCTGCAGGCTTCCGCCCGCAGCTTCGAATTCGTCCTCATACCAATCAAAGATGCGCGACAGGTCGGCTTTTCGGCGCTCGAGGTCGAAGCGGTTGCTGGCAGGGTTGTTGATAAATGCGCTCGTGACGTCGTCGAGCTGGGTGTTCAGCGAGGCGCCATCGTAGAGCCAGCTTTGCAGCGGCGGGCAGGACTTAGAGGAGCACACGATCGCAAAGTGAATGCGCGGGTCACCGGAGGCGATGATGAAGTCGTGCTCGAGCTCGAACAGCGTCATGGACGTATTCAGGAGCGCGTACTCGCGACGCTTGAAGAAGCGCAGGCGACCCCAGAGCGTGCTCGGCGAGTAGCCGTCCAGGATGCCCTGGATGGACGTGGCGTTGTAGGCGTTGATGTAGAACGCGAGCTCGTCGTCGTCGCTGGCCGACGCCGCGGGCGCCGTTGTTGCCAGCGCCGCCATCATGCTGGCAAACGCTGACGAGTTGGCGAACGCCGGGTAGTCAACGTCACCGTCGGTCACGCTCGCCGCGAGCAGCTCGCCGAAGGGCGCGAACACCTCAGTGGGTTCGGCGGCCAGTGCCGGTGCGAACAGCGTGAGTGCAAGCGCGAGCAGGCTACCAGGGAATTTCCTGGCCATCCCAGGCGAAGAATTTGCCGTTGTCGTCATCATCAAGTTGGTCCAATACAGTCAGCAGATAGTTCACGGACTGCGCTACATCAAACAGCTTGTCGTCACTGACGTTGCCGCGGAACGGTGCACTCAGGTCGGTCGCGACCGTCCCCGGGTGCAGGGCCACGCAGCGTACCTTTCGGTAGCGGCGGGCCAGCTCAATCGACAGCGTCTTCGTCAGCATGTTCTGCGCGGCCTTGGCCGCCCGGTAGGCGTACCAGCCACCGAGCCGGTTGTCGCTGATGCTGCCGACGCGTGCCGACAACGTGGCGACCGTGCAGGGCTCGCGGCGCGGTAACAACCGGGCCAGGTGCTTGACGAGCAGCAGTGGTCCAACGGCGTTGACCGCAAAACTGCGCTGGATATTACCGGCATCGACGTCTTCGAGCCGCCGTTCGGGCTGCAT
>JBCCBB010000187.1:0-2087 GCA_039814545.1 Pseudomonadota bacterium | reverse complement strand
GAGTCGGTGCACACGCTCGTGGGCAAGGGCGCGCTGCGCTACATGCTGGTCTACGACGCCGCCTCTTCGAGCGCGAACTATGGTCAGCTGCTCGTGAAAACGAGCGCCTACGAACTCAACACTGGCTTGATTGAGCAGATCCAAGCTTACGGCGACGCCGAATTTCCCGATGGGCAGACTAAGGTCTGGCGATTCCGCATGGGTCCCGGTGGCGGCTCGAAAATCGAGGCCGAGTTTTCCGGGCCCGATCCTGCGGTTCTGCGCCAGCTCGCCAATGAGGCCAAAGCCATCATCCACGCCGATGGCCGCGCGATCCTGGTCAAGGACGACTGGCGCCGCCAAGTCCCCGTACTCACACCGCAGTACTCGCAGAATGCCGGTGAACGTATCGGTATCACACGCAAAGACCTCGCCGAAGCCATGGGCGAGAATTTCGACGGCATCACTCGCGGCTTCTACCGCGAAGGTGATGAGTTAATTCCAATCGTGTCGCGCGCACCCAACAACGAGCGTGTCGAACCCTGGGACGTGCCGGCCATCCCAATTCTGAGCAAGACCACGGGTCAGTCTGTGCCTCTTGCGCAGGTCATCGATCGGCCGGGACTGACGTGGCGAGATGCGCGCATCCTTCGAGACAATCGCGTCATGACGATCACCGTCCAATGCGACCCTGCGCAAGGCGTGGTCACCGCTGACCTCTTGAGTACGATTCAGCCACTTATCGAAGCCGTGCCGCTGCCCGCCGGTTACTCTCTGGATTGGGGTGGCGAGGCTGGCGACTCTTCCGAGGCACAGGGCGACCTCGCCACGACGATACCGATCGGTCTGCTCGCCATGGTGCTCGTAGTTGTGTTCTTGTTCAACGCGCTGCGCCAGCCCATCGTGATCTGGGCCATCGTGCCGCTTGCGATTGTCGGCGTGTCCTACGGCCTGTACTTGACGAATGTACCATTCGAGTTCATGGGGATCCTGGGCCTGCTGTCACTTTCAGGGCTGCTCATCCAGAACTCGCTGGTGCTCGTCGATTCCACGGACGACCTGATCGCGAGCGGCATGCCCCGTTTTGACGCGCTCGTCGAGTCGGCAGCCAGTCGTTTACGCCCGGTCATGATGGGGGCGTTCACCACCGTGCTCGGCGTATTGCCGCTGTACTTCGACGCCTTCTTCCAGTCGATGACCGTGGTGATCGCGGGCGGGTTGTCTTTCGCGACGCTCATTACCTTGCTCGTCACACCCGTGCTCTATGCACTGCTGTTCGGCATCAAGTCGACCGAGGTTGCCGGCACGGCGGAGGCCACGACATGAAACGACTCGCACTCCTGGCCTGCACTGCGGCGCTGACGGCGTGCGCGCCGTTTGCCCAGAAGCCGGACTTACCGGAGCTCACGCGCCCTGCCCTCCCTGATCTGCCACCCGCCTGGCAGGTCGCTCAACAGTCTGTGGGCGAGGTGCAGGTCGGCTGGATCGCCGCATTCGATGACCCGGTACTCACAGCCCTCGTCGTCGAGGCGCAAGCCAACAACCGAAATTTGCAGGCGGCGCTGGCGGGGCTCGAGCAGTCGCGGGCGCTGGCGCGACAGGCGCGAGCTGCCTTGTTTCCCGCGTTGAACTACTCGGCCTCAGCTGCTGAGGCCGGCCCCGTCGCGGGCAGCAGCTCGGACAGCTATTCCACCGGTTTGTCGCTGAGCTGGGAACTGGATGTCTGGGGCCGTGTTCGTGCCTCTCGCAACGCGGCCGCCTACGCCGCCGCATCGGCCGAAGCGGACTATGTGTTTTCCCAGTACTCACTGGCCGCCGCCGTGGCGCAAACCTATTTCCTGCTCATCGAATCGGAGCTGCAGGAAGCGGTGGCACAAAAGTCGCTCGACGCGCTGGCGCAGACAGCGCGCATCGTCTCGGCACAACGCGAACTGGGCGCAGCCGATGCTTACGATGCGTCCCTGGCTAATGCCAACCTTGCAACCGCCAGGGCGACGCTGGCACAGACTCAGGGCAGCAAGCGGCTCGCGCGCCGCGCACTCGAGGTGCTGGTCGGACGTTATCCAGCCGACGCTCTTGAGAGCCGCACAGATCTGCCGCCAGTGCCT
>JBCCBB010000087.1:0-11410 GCA_039814545.1 Pseudomonadota bacterium | reverse complement strand
TTTGATATACGTATTGCGTATGAGTAAGCCCCTGGACCGACTGACCCTGCTCGAGACTTTCGTGCGCATTGCAGAGGCGGGCAGCATCAGTGCAGCCGCCCGGGACCTCGGGCTCTCGCAGCCCTCGGCAAGTCGCCAGCTCTCGGAGCTCGAAACCCGATTCAAAACGCAGCTCGCGCATCGCACGACGCATACGCTCACACTGACGAGCGCGGGACAGGGCTTGCTCGCTGACGCTCGAACCCTTATTGGCCAATGGCAGGCGCTCGAGGAACGTCATCTCAAGAGCGCCACGGACCTGCAGGGACCCATCAAGGTCGTCGCGCCTGTCGCGCTAGGACAAACCGCACTCACCCGGATCGCCGCGTGCTTTCAAGAAGCGCACCCGGGCGTACACATCGAGTGGTTACTCGACGACGCGCCGATTCGTTTTTCAGAGATCGGCTGCGACTGCTGGATTCGGGTTGGCTCGGTTCCCGACGACACGCTGGTCGTAAGACAGCTCGGGCGCGTTTCTCGGCTGCTTGTCGCCGCACCGTCGCTCTTGCGCCAGGGCAGCAATCGCCGCAGGCCCGACAGCGTTGCAACGACTGCGCTTATTGCACTGTCGCCCTACGAGGCGGGCGCCATACCGCTTCATCGCGGAAACCAACCCCCGGTGACGATATCGCCCCCCGTTCGCATGCAAACCAACAATATCTTTGCGCTTAAAGCGTCTGTGCTGGCCGGCTTGGGAATGGGTGTGATGCCACACTGGTTTGTTGACGAAGATCTCCAGGCCGGCCGTCTCGTAGACGTATTGCCAGCCTGGCGTGCTCCGGAGCTGCCGATCCATATCGCGTACGCATCGGACCGGTATCAGTCGGCGCGATTGCGCGCATTCATTGAAGTGCTGACAACCCGCGTGCCTCAAATTTCCGGTATCGACGCCCCGTAGCGTCTGTCGCGGTAGGCATTTGCCGGGAATCTACGGCGCTTTCACGCCGGCCTGAGCCCGCGCTCGGGCAACGCGCTCGCGGCGGCGGACTTTCTCGCAAAAGCGCCACGGACGGGCGATAACTGCGCGCCTATGTACCGCTTATGGTTTTTCCTTCCCACTGAGTGTAATGTGAAGGAGAAGACTATGGAAATCAGCCATTGGATGGCTCGCGCGGCGATTGCCGCGGTTCTCGCGCTGTCGAGCGCCACGAGCAGCGCAGAGGTGTTTTCGGACCGATGCAACGGATGCACAGCCCAACAGAAGGCCAATGTCGCGAGGCAGCTTGCGCCCCTGAGCAGTCTGCCCGGGGTGCCACACCAGGCCTACATCATCGATTATCACGCCGAGACGCTCGTTCGTTTCAACCTTATGGTCGTGCACGAGCCCTGGGACGGTCTTTCGTACACGGTGGCGACACCCGCACCGGTACCGGCGGAAATCCGGCAGCAGTTTGCTGTGGATATCGCCGCGCTGAAGGCTGCCGTGCAAGCCTCGGAAGACATTTCCCGGGACATTCCCGCAAGCGTCGCGGCATCCGCATTCGACTACGTGGGGAACAGCGGCATCGCAACACGCACGCACGCCTGGGTCACGCAGTCGCTAGGCATTCTGGAACGCACGGCGGTCTATTTTGCGGGGTTCGTACGCATCCTCAAAGTCGATGTGCAGTTCGTGATTCCCATCCGATTCCCGGACGGCTCGACTGCGCTCATCAAGTTTCTCGGCGAGGTCGACGGCGTCATGTACTGGCGCACAGTCGATGGCCAGACCCGCGACGCGGATGGAAACGAAATTCCAGCGCCAAACGCGACACTCAACGGCTTTTCGGGCGCGTACCCGAACGAAGCGCGGTCGCGACGTATGCGTGATTACCTGCGCATCTGGTTCACCCACCTGCAGTGCAAACTCATTGCCAATGGCAACGAGACGATTCTGCGCTGCACCCGGGTAACGCTGACGGAGTAACTCAACAGAGGAGGCAACGATGATGCTTGGCGGCATATCGATAGAAGGCATGATCGCCTACATGGCATGGCTGCTAGTCGGGTTCTACCTACTGGCACGACTCGCGCGGTCGCGCACCCACAACCCATCCCAAACGATGGTTCTGGGTACGCTGGCACTGCTGATCCCCCCAGTGGGGGCACTCGTGCTGTTGTACCTCGCATTTCGCCCGCGCCTTGACGGCGCTAGAGGCGAAGCGGCCGCGCCCTAACCCGTCATCGCGAGGCGGCTTGTGCCGCCGCGGCGATCTCCCAAGCGACGCGATGTCGTTGGGAGATTGCCGCGCCCGCTTCGCGGGCTCGCAATGACGACGTTTCGGCCTACGCTACGGAATTCGGCAAAAGCACTTCGCGTAGCGGTGCATCGGGTCGTTGTAGCTCGCGATCTCGAGCAGGCCTGCGTCCACAATATCGGCGATCATCGCGAGGCCGTCGCGACGCGGGAACAGCGGCGTGATGTCGATGCCAAGTTTGGCGGTGCCACCGAGCAGGTTGAGCAGGAACTGCTCTTCACTCGAGAGCGAGGGCTCAATGAAGCGAATGCTGTAGGCGTCAGCATCGAGCGAGGCGCTCTCGGCCGCGATCTCAATGGCGTCTTCGAGGTCACCAATCGTGTCGACGAGACCGTGCTCGAGTGCCGTCGGGCCAATCCAGACCTGGCCCTGCGCCACCGCATCAACGGCGTCGTAGGCCATGCCACGGTTATCGGCCACGCCACTCACGAAATCGCGGTAGCCGGACTCGATGTTCTGCTGCAGAACGCTTCGTACTTCAGGCGTCAGCGCGCGATCGGGGCGCAGCGCACCGGCCACGTCCGTTGTGCCGACACCATCGGTGTAGACACCCAGCCGCGCCAGTGAGCGTTCGAAGGTTGGGATCATCCCCAGGATGCCAATCGAGCCCGTGATCGTGTTCTCTTGCGCCACGATCTGGTCGGCCGCCATGGAGATCCAGTAACCACCCGATGCAGCGACATAGCCCATCGAGGCGATGACGGGTTTGCCGGCCGCCTGGATATTCTTGATCTCTTGCAGGATGACGTCGGAGGCAAACGCGCTGCCGCCGCCCGAGTCGACACGGAGCACGACGGCTTTGACCTTCTCGTCACTGCGCGCCTTGCGCAGCAGGCGAGCGGTCGAGTCACCACCGATCTGTCCTGGCGGGGCGCTGCCGTCGACGATGCCACCCGAGGCAACCACCACGGCGATCACTTCGTCCTTCTCAACCGTTGGGTTCAGTGCACGCTTGGCCTCAAGGTAACGCGAGAAGCCGAACTGAGCGAAAGTCGTCTCGTCGTCTTCATCTTCACCAACCACCTCGATAAAGCGCTTGCGGACGTCTGTCGCCGTGGCCAAGCCGTCGACGAGGCCGTTCTCGAGTGCAAACGCAGCGAAATTGCCGTTCGCTTTTTCAAGCTCGACGTCGACATCATCCGCCAGCCGCTGAATCGTGCCGGCTTCAAGCCCACGCGCCGCCTCGACCTCGCTCTTGTAGTTGGTCCAAAGTGCGTCCATCAGGGCCAAGCGCTGACCCTTATCCTCGTCGGACATGTCGTTGCGCGTGTAGGGCTCAACAAAGCTCTTGTGCGTACCAACCTTAAACACGTTCCACGAGATCGACAGTTTCTCGATCGCCTCGGCGTAGTAGTTCCGGTAGGCACCGTAGCCTTCAATGATCACCGCGCCGTTCGGGTCCAGTAAGATCTCATCGGCCTGCGCGGCCAGGTAGTAGCCGCCTTGCGCGTAGTAGGCACCGAAGGCGATAACCTCTTTGCCCGACTCGCGGAACCGACGAATGGCCGCGGCCACTTTGCGCAGCTTGGTCATATCACCGCCCACACTGTCGGTGCGCAGGTACATGATCTTGACCGCATCGTCTTCTGCGGCCAGGTCGATAGCCTCGACGAGATCGCGCACCAGAATCTGCGGCGCCGTGTCGCCTGTCACCTCGCCAATGGCGCGGTCAAGCGGCGTACCCGCAAGCTGCTCCGTCAACGAACCCGAGGGTGCGACAACCAGCGCAGTCTTTTTGGGCAGGGTCGGCACGTCCGAACCCATGACGCTGATCACGACCGAGAAGATCATGAGCAACAGCACGAGGTGCAGCAGCTTCCGGAGACCGTTCACACCGGTCCAAAGGAATCTCAGGATACGAACGAAAATATTGGGTTTTTGCGCCATGGGGGCCTTACTCCGCGGATAAGTAGCAGACCCCTGAATTTACCGCAAAACCGCGCGGTATTCAGCGCTTAGCGAGAGAGAAATACGAGCGAGAGCTGCGGCCAGAACGTTATGACCACAACACTGGCCAGCAGGATGATCAGGAACGGGAACGTGGCCGAATAAACCTCGGTGATTGAGCGCTCGAACCGGTAGCTGGCAATAAACAGATTGAGCCCCACAGGTGGGGTCAAGTAACCCAGTTGCATAGCGGCCAGGAACACGATGCCGAGATGAATCGGATCCACACCGTACTGCGCGGCGACGGGCAGAATCAGCGGCACGACCAAGACGAGCGCTGAGAAGATATCGAGAATGGCACCGAGGATCAGCAGGAACACGAGCAGTAGCAACAGGAAGCTCGTCTTCGAGTCGACAAGCCCGCTGACCCACTCGAGCAGCTGCTGCGGCACACCGGCATCGATCATAATGTTCGTCGAGGCCAGGCTGACGCCAAGAATGATGAGGATGCCGCCAACAAGCAGCATGGACTCGCGCATGATCCCGGGCAGCGCCGACAGCTTGATCTCGCGCAGGATGCCAACCTCGACAATCAGCGCGTAGAGCGCCGTGACGGCTGCCGCTTCGCTGACCGCAAAGTAGCCCGAGTAGATGCCACCCAGAACCACGATAGGCAATGGCAGCTCCCAAGCGCTTTCCTTGAGGGCCGCGACGACGCGCTTGCCCGAAAACGGGATGAGTTCCTGCTTGCTGCCGCGGCTGACCCACAGACTCCAGCCCGCGAGCATCGCAAGCATGACCATGCCCGGCAGTATGCCCGCCAGAAATAGATCGTCGATCGGCTCGCGCGCGACGATGCCGTAGAGAATCAGCGGCAGCGATGGCGCAAACAGCAAACCCAGGCTGCCCGCCGAGGTCACGAGCCCGAGGTTGAATTTCTCGGGGTAGCCGGCCTGCTTGAGCGCGGGGTAAAGAATGGCGCCCAATGCGATGATCGTGACACCCGACGCGCCGGTGAACGCCGTGAAGAACGCGCAGGCTGCCAACGACACGATCGCCAGACCGCCCGGCATCCAGCCGAGCAAGGCCTGCGTGAGTCGCACCAACCGGCTCGGCGCTTCGCTCTCGCTGAGCAGGTAGCCCGCGAACGTGAACAACGGAATGGCGAGCAGCACCGGCATCTCAGCCAGCGAGAAAAACTCGATGGCCAATGCGGCCAGGTCAATGTCTTCCTGGTAGTAGCTGTAAAACGCACTGCCCGCGATGATCGCGAACAGCGGCGCGCCCAGCAGCGCCAGCAACAACAAAATGACGCCCATGAGGATCATGGCGCGTGATCACCCTGGGACGCGGGCCAACGCCGCGTGCCGCGCACGCCCGTGACGATGTCTTCGAGCGCGAATACGAGGTAGCGCCAACACATGAGCGCGAAGCCGACAGGCAACACAACCTGGAACCACCAGGCCGGCAAGCCGCCCACCAGCGTGTCTTCAAATTCGATGGACTGCTGCAGAAAGCGCCAGGCGTGCCAGGCGAGCAGGCCGCAAATGGCAGACGTAAACGCGTTGGTGATAAAGCGCGACACACTCTGGCCGCGCGGCGGCAAGGCGCGCGCCAGGACATTGATCGCGAGATGCTTGTCGGCGCGCGCGGCGGCAACGGACCCTGCGAGTGCCAACCAAAGCACCATGAGCCGTAGCGTCTCGTCAGCCCATATAAAACCGCCGCCGAAGCCGTTGCGCATGACGATCTGCGCGACGGCAAGCACAATCATGGCGCCGAGCAAAATGACAAGCACGGCGTCTTCCGCCGCCTTGCCCCAGCGTGAAAGTCGGGCCATGCGTGTTCAGTCAGTGAATGGCGATCAGTCGCCTGTATTCGCCGCTTGCGCGTAGCCCGCGCGGTACTCGTTCAGTGCACCCATGAGCGCTTCGTAGAGCTCGAGCGAAAACACGTTGTCTTCGGCCAGCTCGCGATTCACCGGGTCAACCTGGTCACGCAGCTTGTTAAGCTCGCCGTCTTCCAGCGCAACTATCTCGATGCCGACGCTTTCGAGCGCGGCCAGCGCCTTTTCGTTGTCCGAGCGGTTAACTTGCTCGAAGTTGGTGTAGATGCCGGTGAGCACGTCGTCAACGACAGCCTGATCTTCGGCCGACAAACGGTCGAAGCGCTTCTTGTCGATCGCAATAAACGCCATCGTGTAGACAAGCGGCATGGGCGTGCCGTACTTGACCTTGGTGTGCCACTGCAGCACCAGCGCGCCAACAGGCGGCGTGGCGACAACATCAAGCAGACCCGTCTGCAAACCTGTCAGGACATCCGTGATTGGCAACGTCACGGGTGAGAGGTCGAGTGCCTCCATACCGGCGTAGCTGATCGTATCGCCTTCGGGGACCCACATTTTTTGGTTGTCGAGGTCTTCGAGTGTGCGAACCGGCTCGTTGCCGAGCACCATGGCAAAACCACCACCGGCAAAGCCGAAGCTGACGTAGCCCGCGTCTTCGAGGCCCTGCTTGAGTTGCGCGTCAAAACGATCGCGCACAAAGTCGACTTCATCCTGCGAGTCGAACAGCAGCGGCAGGCCATACACCGACAGATCGGGGTAAATGCTCATCAAACTGCCGGCCGTGAAAGCACCACCGTGCAGCTGCCCGATGCGGATCTTGCGCAGGACTTTATTGTCGTTGCCCATGACGCCGCCGCCAAAGAGCTTGATCTTGACGCGGCCGTCGGTGCGCTCGGCAATTTCCTTGGCGCCCGCGCGCATGTCACGCATCCACTGCGAATTCTCGGGGGCTACGGTCGCGAGTTTGAAGGTCTCGGCCGCCAAAGGGCTTGCCGCAAAGGCCACCGCTACAACGAGAGCGGCGCGGAAAAGCTGTTTCATGGTCTCCGCCTCCCTGGCGTAGAACGTGTTGCACCGATGCCCAAAGACCGGTGATGTCGCACTTATGTTACCGAGCAGTTCGTGACCAAAAGGTGAACGGATGCCCGTTTTCGGCCTGTTGCGCAGGCGCTACAACCGCGCCCGCATGCACTTCAGAAATAGTCCTTCCCGGACTCCAGAAGTTCCCGCGCATCGCGCTTGGCCAGTGTATTAGTCAGTGTCAGTCCCGGCGCTTCTGTCTCGGCAGCCAGCACTTCTTCGAGTAGTCGGTCATGCAATTCCTGCTCGTAGAGCAAACGGGCGTAGCCGCGTGCGTACTCCACTTTGACCGACAAATCGCGACCGCTTGTGAGATCGATGGCGCGCTCGAAGTAGTCTTTCGCGCGGTCCGGCTCACCACCCAGCGCCGGCGGGCGCAGCGAATTCAGGATGCCGAGGTAGTTGTAGAACGTGCCGAGCTCGGCGTCGTCCTCGACGTACGGCAGCACAGCCAGAATCAACGCCTCGACAAACGGCAAGCGCGCCAGTGCGCCCCAGTCGTCCGAATTGGCGCGGATGTACGCCAGCGACGCCACGGCGTAGGCAGATGCCGCATAGGCGTGATCGTCGTCGAGCTTTTCGAGCGATGCTTCGAAAGTCTCGAAATTCGACGTGGGCCAATCGCAGGCCCGCTTGAACTCGAGGCAGATGGCTCGCTCGCCGTAATTACGGGCGCGGCGTGTGAGTACCTTGGCGCGCTCCGGGTCGTCGGCAAACACCACGCCGTAGGCTGCGTAGAGCCCGGACGCTGCGGCCAGCACCTGCGGGTTGTCGGGGTTCGACTCAAGCAGACTGTCGAGCAGCAGCAAGTAAGACGGTGCGCCGTCGCGCACGATACCCGGGTCAGGCTGGTTGAACACGGCCTGTCCAAGGTTGTCAGCGAAGTCGCTGGCCGCACCAGAAATGAAACTGCCGCAGCCAGCGACGAGGCCTGCTGCGGCAATCAGTGCGAGCAACTTGTACGTGCGCGATGTCGTGCGCATGTGGGTCCTCGTCGCTAAGACGTCATCGCGAGGCTGCGTAGCAGCCGAGGCGATCTCTCAATCGTTACAATGTTGTCAAGAGATTGCCGCGCCCGCTCTGCGGGCTCGCAATGACGCGGGCGCTTAGCGCCCGGCGTCAGATCTTCTCTTTGATGCGTGCTTTCTTGCCGGTCAGGCCGCGCAGGTAGTAAAGCTTTGCGCGACGGACGTCACCGCGACGTTTCACGGTGATGCCACCGATCATGTTGCTGTGCGTCTGGAAAACACGCTCGACACCTTCGCCGTGCGAGATTTTGCGCACCGTGAATGAGCTGTTGATGCCGCGGTTCTTCTTGGCGATAACGACGCCTTCGAACGCCTGCAGGCGCTCGCGGTCGCCCTCACGGACGCGAACCTGGACGACGACGGTGTCGCCGGGGCCAAACTCGGGGATATCCGATTTTAGCTGCTCAGCGTCGAGCTCTGCGATGATCTTGTTCATGTCACTGTTCCTAAGCACGCCCGTGCGTGCGCCATGCCTTGCCTAATCCTCGGGCCCAGCGTCAAGCTCGGCCCTGAATACCTCGAGCAACTGCTCGTCTGCGTCCGACAGCGAGGCCTGCGCCAGCAGGTCCGGGCGCCGCTGCCAGGTGCGACCCAGCGACTGTTGGCGTCGCCAGCGCGCAATGGCCGCGTGGTCACCCGACAGCAAAACTGCCGGCACCTTGCGCCCCGCCACTTCGGGCGGTCGCGTGTAGTGCGGGCAGTCGAGCAATCCGTCCGAAAACGAATCCTCCGCTGCCGACGCGTCATGGCCGAGCACACCCGGTAGCAAACGCGCCACACTGTCGATGACCGCCATGGCGGCCACTTCGCCCCCGCTGAGCACAAAATCACCCAGCGACAGCTCTTCGTCCACTTCGGCCTCGACGATCCGCTCGTCCAGACCTTCGTACCGCCCCGCCAAGAGCACCATGCCCGGCAGTGCAGCGAAACGCTCCGCGGTGGCCTGCGTGTAGGGCCGGCCCTGCGGGCTCAGCAACACACACGGCGCACCGGGCGCCTCTTCCCTCGCCGCGCGTATCGCCGCGACGACAGGTTCAAACTTCATGACCATGCCCGGACCGCCACCAAACGGGCGATCGTCCACAGTCCGGTGCGCGTCCTTCGTAAAGTCGCGCGGATTGATGCAGGCCAGGTCAATAAGCCCGTTCTGCACCGCCCTGCCCGTCACGCCGTACTCACCGACGGCCGTGACGCGCTCAGGAAACAACGTCACACAGCGGACGTGATAACCGTTCATTCTGTCTCGGCGTCCGCCCTGGCCTCCGGCCAGTCGACGGTTATCCGCCCCGGGTCAAGCTCCACACCGCGCACGACGCGTTCCCACGCGAAGGGCACGAGCATCTCGCCGCCCGCTGGGCGCCTGATAACCATGACGTCATCCGCACCCGTTTCGAGCAGGTAATCGACCGAGCCGAGCGAGCCAGCCTCAATGTCGACGACCTCGAGCCCCACCAGGTCGTCCCAGTAAAACTCGCCTTCATCCGTTACCGGTAACGCCGAACGCGCGACCTGCAACGCTGTGCCGTGCATTGCGAGTGCCGCATCGCGGTCGTCGCAGCCGGCGAAGCGACCGATGAGACTCTTGCCCTGGGGCCGGCCTTCAACCAGTCGCAGCGTTTTGCCCTGCCCCGTGAGAAACTCGCGGAAACCGAGCAGGTTCTCCCTCGGCGCCGTAAACGAGAAGAGCTTGACCCAGCCCTTGACGCCGTAGACGCCACGCACCTCGCCCACCGTTACCAGCCGTTCGCTCACGGCGAGTACGGGCAAGGCCCGCCCGATCAGGCCGCCGCAGCGGCCTTACGGTACTGCTTGACGAGCTGGGCGACCCGGTCCGACGTCTGCGCGCCCTGACCGACCCAGTGGTCGATGCGCTCGATGTCGAGGCGCAGGCCCTGCTCGGAGCCTTTTGCCATCGGGTTGAAGTAGCCCAGACGCTCGATGTAGCGCCCGTCGCGACGGTTGCGGCTATCCGTCACTACCACGTGGTAGAACGGCTTTTTCTTGGCCCCGCCGCGGGACAGTCGAATCGTAACCATAGTCTTTACGCTCACGCCTCGCGCTGCGAGGCCCTGAAAGTCAGTTCAAAAATGCTCTAAGTCACCGGGCGCGTTAGGAAAATCGGCTACGTGGCCGTTTTCATGGCGCGCACTGGAGTGCGCCTGCGCCTGACGTAGCCCGGCATTGTAATGGCTCGGCCCGCTCAGTGGAAGCGCTGTAACTCTCTGAATTCGAGGGCTCAGGGCTTCCGGGAATCGCGCCAGCGCCGCAGGTCTCCGTCGAATCGACGGAGCGCGTCGCAGGCCTCGTCTGAGCGGCGGCGTCGGGTTGCCGCCGTCTTTGCGGACTCCACATGATGAAACAGCCCTCGCCGACGTCCCGGTGTGGTCGCCTGCCAGGCCGTCATGAGATCCGAGTGGGCGTCTAGCGACTCCGCCAGAGGCTCGGGCGGTGTGACCTCATCGCTTTCGTCATGCCGAAAGCGCAATGTCACCGTGCTGCCCTCAACCACATCGAGCTCACGGCACAATGCCTTGGAGACGATGAAATACCGCCGCCCCTCGCCGGCCGGGATAAAGGCGCCGGACACCGGGTGGTCGTTCACCTCGCCCTCGATACGAAACCGCGCGTACTGGCCCAGTGGAAACGCCACATCGAGTTCGGGCGGCAGAAACAGGACCGAATACCAGATCTTCCTCGTCTTCCCCACACCGTGCCGCTCAATGACAGCCTCGAACTCATGCGGGAAGAAACTCACGATGTGCTAGCGACGTCGCGGCCCGCCGGGTGGCATGCCGCCAGGACCACCCATGCCCTGCATGCCGCGCATGAGGTTCTTCATGCCGCCCTTTGAGACCTTCTTCATCATCCGCTCCATCTGCTGGTGTTGTTTCAGCAAGCGGTTAACGTCCTGTATCTGCTGGCCGGCGCCCGTCGCAATGCGGCGCTTGCGCGAGCCATTGATCTTCTTCGGGAAGCGACGCTCATCGGGTGTCATCGAATTGATGATCGCGATCTGGCGCCGGATCTGGCGGTCATCGATCTGGTCCTTGAGCGCGGCTGAATTCACCTTGCCCGGGATCGGCAGCTTGTCCATGAGCGCACCCAGACCACCCATGTTCTGCATCTGCTCGAGCTGATCCTTAAGATCGCCCAGGTCGAAGCCGCGACCCTTCTTGAGCTTCCTGGCGAGCTTCTCAGCCTTGTTGCGGTCGACCTTTTCCTCGACCTCCTCGACAAGCGACAACACGTCACCCATACCGAGGATGCGCGAGGCCATGCGTTCCGGGTGGAAC
>JBCCBB010000133.1:0-5070 GCA_039814545.1 Pseudomonadota bacterium | reverse complement strand
TGAGCTCAGGTCACGCCCGCTCTCTTTCGCGGCACGGGCCAGCTCGAAGGACATGCTGGGCACACCGTTGAATGCCGTCAGGTGCTCCGTCTCGATGAGCTCGAGTGCCTTGTCGACGTTCCAACGGTGCATGACCACCATCTTCTGTCCGCCCAACACCGAGAGCAGGAACATCGCGTTGCAACCCGTGACGTGAAACAGCGGCACGGTCATGAGCAAACCAAGCTGCCGTCCTTCAGCAGGACCCACGCCGCGCACGGTGCGATCAGCCGTCGTCAACAGCGCCCACTCCATGAGCGCCTGGATTGTGGCGCGGTGTGTCGTCATGACGCCCTTGGGCGCACCCGTTGAACCTGACGTGTAGAAAATGGTGCCGAGATCATCGGGCGCAGCACCCGGCACCTCGGCCCCAGCATCACCCGTGGCGACAAACGCGTCCCAGGTCATCGCGCCCGCGGCTTCGCCGTCGGCCGTGATGACGGTTAGGCCGCGCGGTCCAGCAATGGCGACCAGCCGCTCGGCGCGCTGCACGTCCGCGAATACGACACGCGCACCGCAATCGCCAAAGGCGTAGTCGAGCTCCGCGGTTTGCCACCAGGCATTCATGGGGACGGCGACGGCGCCGAGCCGCGTGATGGCCATGTAGGCGAGAATCCACTCGGGCAGATTGCGCATGGCGATCGCCACAGGATCGCCGGGCTTCACGCCCGTGCGCTGAAGGGCATCGGCGGCCTGACGCGACGCCGCATCGGCTTCGGCAAAGCTCATACGCCGATCTTGGTAGACGATCAGCGTGTCGTCGCCGTAAGTCGCGGCGGCGTGCGCATACAACGCGCCCAGGGTGGGCGGTGCGTTCTCGAAGACGGGGTAAGTCACCCCGTCGAGGTCGATCTCGCCCAATTTGAATTCCGGCGCCGTAGCGATGGCCGCCTCGCAGAATGCGCGAATCGGGTTCTCAGTTGCCCCCATAGTGGTCTCCCCCAGACCGTCCCAGTTCCGGCGAGAGTGTAGCACCGCGCGGCGTTATCAAACCGTATGCAATCCGTTATCGGTACGTCACAGCGCGGGTTCAGACTACGAACTCGACAAACAGCAAAGGGTTACGACCAGCACATCTGAGCGGTGGTGGCCAATGCTCGGCGGCCTGGCTCGGGAATGCGGAGTGATCGACTCAAGAAAGGCGTCGCTCCTGCCGCTTACGGAGCGCCACATGATGGTAGTGTTTCCGTCGAATCAGGCTATCGCGCCGTCAATTGCAACCTTTTGACTGGACGGCACATCTAACTACTGAAGCGAATCGAAACGAGACCTACAGACCTCGCAATGACAGCAGCGCATGCTGCGCAATCAAGGATGCCCCCCATGAACGTCCTGCAAAGCTATTCACGCGAATTGATCGCGGCCAACAATGACTCCAGTGAAGAGCCTGGCACCGCACGTGCTCCTCGTAGAACGGTGAGGAAGCACCGAGACACAACGCGTCAGGAAGACAACCAGACGGATCAGCTTTCGGACTGGCTGGACCGGGTGATGCACACGGGCTGACACCGGCCGAACACGAAGGCCGCAAAGGCGCCACTGCGGCGCCTTTTTTGTGCGCACCCGGGCCGTAAGTGCACGGCGTCACCGGACCTTCTCGAAACCGTCATCGCTGCGTCACATGTGGCGTTCACCCTTCCGCCAAGCCAACACTGGTGGGAGACCCATGAACGACGCGACGACGCCTCAAGCTTCTCCAGAACCTGGTGGCACGCTGCGTGCGCGCAGTGCCTTCATTTCAGACTTGCACCTCGGCACGGCCGGTTGTCGCGCCGAGTTGCTCCTCGACTTTCTCGAGCACTGTGACGTGGAACACTTGTTCCTTGTCGGTGACGTGATCGACCTCGAGCGCATGCAACAGTCGGTGCACTGGCCTTCGAGCCACACGGCCGTGATGCGCCAGATCTTCAAGCTTGCAGCGGCCGGTATGGCGGTGACTTACATCCCCGGTAACCATGACGCACGGCTGCGTGCATTCGCAGGCAGCGAGTTCAAGGGCGTCAAACTCCGTCTCAACACGATCCACGAAACGGCAGACTCGCGTCGCCTGCTCGTGACGCATGGCGATCAGTTCGACTCGGAACTGCGAATCGGATCACTCAAGGAACGCATCGGCTCGGCCGCTTACCAGTGGCTGGTAGATGTCGACGTCGGCATCAACCGCGTTCGCAAGCGACTGGGTTACGACCGCATCCGACTTGCGAGCGCGGTGAAGATGAAAGTAGGCAGCGCGCGTCGGTACATCGACGAATTCGAGTGCTTGGCGACACTGCATGCGCGGCGACGCGGCCTCGACGGCATTGTCTGCGGACACATCCACAAGCCGGCCTGCGTTGAAGAGGATGGCATCGGCTACTACAACGACGGCGACTGGGTGGAGCACTGCAGCGTGCTCGTGGAAGACGGGTCGGGCCAAATGCGAGATATCACGTGGTCCGGCGACAGCTTGTTAGTGGCCGCACCGAACGCTGCCTGACCGAATGGACACGAAAATGAACATCTTGCAACGCTACTCACGCGAATTGATCGCAGCCAATAACGACTCTGGCGCGGCGCCGAACACCGCGTTGGTCTGGCGCGGACAGGTCATCGCGAAAGTGGGCGCGGCGCGTGATGACGAAAACAACAACGATCGCCTGCCGACATGGCTCGATCGGGTCATGCGCAAAACAGCCTGAATAGACACACGAGCAAGCGCAAAAAAGGGCGCCTCGTGGGCGCCCTTTCCTGTGCTCTCGGTTTCGAGCTAGAACGGCAACAGTAGCCTCAGTGCATCGATGCCAGGCCCAAGCCGCACGGGGTCAAGATCGACGAAGCCAAGGCTCACACCGGCCAGCATCAAACCGATGGCCGCGCCCGCAAGGACATCAGTGGGGTAGTGCAAGCCCAGCACGACCCGCGACGCGGCCACGAGCAGCATGAAGGGCAGCGTGACGGCTGTGAGCGCCGGCACGTAGTAGGCAAACATGGTTGTGAACAGCACCGCGTGCAACGTGTGGCCCGAAGGAAAGCTGAACTCGTCGAGCGGCGCCGTGCGCGCCACGATCTCGCCGTGCGCAACGAATGGGCGCAAGCGCACGAGCCGGGTCTTGAGGAACTTGTAGAGGTAGACACCAACGAGGCCGGTCAATCCCACGTGCAGCATGGCGACGGCCGCCGGCAGGCCTCCAGCGATCGTGATCGCGATCAGCAGCGTGTACCAGGCGACGCCGTCACCAAGCCGACTGGCCACACGAAACAGGCCACGGCAAATCAGGTTTCGCGACCAGGTGTTGATACGAATACAGACTCGCCGTTCGAAAGCGTCGGCGCGCAACAGCAACGGATGCATGAGGTGCCCTCTCGCGTATGAACTTGCGCGGAATATGCGCGGTCCAAGTGACAGGGGATTGACTGACGCGTGACGCTTTCGTGACGCCTGAAAATAGCCTGTCATTGTGCTGTAACCCGAACCCGGTACCGTCGCGCAAACTTGCCAGAAAGGCGTCCCATGATGCGTATCGCCATCGTTACTGATGCGTGGTTGCCACAGACCAATGGTGTCGTCACGACCCTGTCCCGGACCGCTGAGTGCCTGCGTGAATTGGGCTACGACGTGCGGATGTTCACGCCCGAACCGTTCCGCACGATTCCCTGCCCCTACTACCCGGAGATCCGCCTGTCGCTGTTCCCAGGACGGCGCCTGCGGCGCGACCTCGAGGCTTATGCACCCGACGCGATCCACATCGCAACCGAGGGGCCGCTGGGTCTTGCAGCACGGCGATTCTGCAAGCGCCGCAAGCTCGCCTTTACGACGTCCTACCACACCCAGTTTCCCGCCTACGTGCGCAAGCGCATTCCGATTCCTGAGCGCTGGACCTACCGACTCATCCGCTGGTTCCACAACGCCGCGCACTGCACCCTGGCACCGACACCCGCCATCGTGCAGGAACTGCGCAAGAACGGGTTCCGCAACCCCGTACTCTGGGGTCGCGGCGTTGACACCGCGCTGTTTCGACCGAGCGAGGCCGCGCGCGATCCGCGAGGCGGCCCGGTCTACATCTACGTCGGTCGCGTCGCGGTTGAGAAGAACCTAGAAGCCTTTACGGGCATGGCCGTCGAAGGCCGAAAGATCGTCGTAGGCGACGGCCCGGACCTCGCACGCTTGCGCGCCGACTACCCAGACTGCATCTACACAGGCTACAAGTATGGCGAGGAGCTGGCGGCAATCCTCGCCTCAGCCGATGTGTTCGTATTTCCAAGTCGGACAGACACCTTCGGCCTCGTCATGCTGGAAGCCATGGCCTGCGGTGTGCCGGTCGCGGCCTATCCGGTGCCCGGCCCGATTGATGTTGTGAAAAACGCCGTGACCGGCGCGCTCCACACCTCGCTGTCATGCGCCAGCGAGCTGGCTCTGAAGATCGATCGACAGGCGTGCCGGGACCATGCTCTTGAGCACAGCTGGCAGCGCTCGACACAGCAGTTTGAAGCGCGGCTTGTGACGACAACCTCCGGCGCGCTGATCGCGCCCATCGCGCGTGGCCCGCAACGCGTCGTAGAGCACCGGCCCGCAGCTTAGCCGCGAACGCGCGCCACAGCGTCGCGCCACGCATCCGTGAGCATTGCGGCATCGGCCTCGCTAAGCTTCGGCGCGAACGCCACATCGCGCTGCCAGGCGCCCGACAGCGCGTCCAGCGAATCAAATACGCCCGCCTGCAGGCCTGCGAGCGCCGCGGCGCCCAGCACCGTCGACTCGGTCTGCTGCGGCCGCTCAATGTGGCTGCGCGTCACATCGGCCAGGAACTGCAGGAACCAATCGTTGGCCACCATGCCGCCATCGACGCGAATCTCGGCAGGCGTGACGCCGTCTTCGCGAATCGCGCCCACGAGGTCCCAGGTTTGCAGCGCGACCGACTGCAGCGTGGCCGTCACCAGCGCCTCGCGGCCGCTGCCACGTGTGAGGCCCAGCACGGCGCCGCGCGCGTCCGGGTCCCAGTAAGGCGCGCCGAGCCCCGTAAAGGCCGGCACGACGATGACGTCGCGTTCAATGCC
>JBCCBB010000186.1:0-2093 GCA_039814545.1 Pseudomonadota bacterium | reverse complement strand
CTGTCGCCGGTTTCTGTGGTGACCCTGGGGATGTAGAAGACACGCCCATCGCTCGCCAATGCCGCGCGGCCCGTGATGGCGACGATGTTCGTTAAGCCACTGACGGCTTGCGGCTGTGTGATAATGCCATCGTCCCCTGAGTGAACCCGACCGAGCTCGAGGACCGTGCCGTTGGCGCGAAGAATCAGTACGTAGAAGCGACTGATACTGACGTCGATCGCGTCATTGACGCCGCTAACGAATACTGGGTCGACAGGAAATACGCCGTCGCTGGCACTGTCACTGCTGGTCCATCCGATCAACCGACCGTCGCTTAAACGTAATGCGTTCAGACTGGATGCTCCCGTGTCCTGTCTGGACAGCGCAGTCTCCAGTTGAACCGGTATGGCGCCGTCGGCCGCATCGAGAAGTGCGTTGAGCGCGACAAAAGGCTGCGCGCGCAGATCGCCGTCAATGCGTGTTGCCACGGCACTGCCATCCTGGAGTATGAACGTGTAAGGACCGACGAGGGGTTGTGGCGCCGCTAGCGAGATGGGACCGAGCCCATCGACATCGGACCGCCGCAGGAACACGGGTGTGTAGTCGTCCTGCCAGGGCGCCTCGAAGTCGGTGAACAGGGTCCGGTCGGTGATGGACCACAGTTGACCGCCCGCATCGAGCACTGACGAATCGAATGAATCCAGAATGCGGGTGAGCCGCTCACTGCCGACGTCCGCAGGCACGACCTTGACGACAACGTCGCTGCTCGCACGATCAATCGTCCCGTCAGGTTGATTAATGTCACGGAATGCTTCCACCTCGTAGTCGCCGGGCGCGGTCGCACCGGCGCGAAATGTCCAGTCTTCGCAGGACGCATTGGCGCTCGGGCAGTCGCCCGCTGCGGTTGCCGTGACATCAATCGCAAGCGCCGTGGTTTCTTCTTCGAAGGTGGTACTGAGCGCGCCCTCGAAGCCCTTACGCCAGGTGATCGACTCAGCGTCGAACGTATCCTGGCCTTCGCGCACGATGACGTTCTGAGGGGCGGCTGAGAGCGCCGTTGAAATATTGTTGCCATCTGCGGGGTCCGGATTGCCGCTCGAAGGGCAGCCGGCCAGCAGCAGCAAAAGCAGAAGCAAGGTGTAAACGTGGAGTCGGTTCATCTCAATGCTCCTGTTTATTCGCCGGGACCGCAGCCATTCGCTTGCGCCCACCGATCTGGGTCGCCGCGCAAGGCGATGTCGTGGGTACCGATGTTTGTCTTGATACGCAGCCGTGCCTGGTGTTTCCCGCCGGGCGGGACCGCAAAGAAGCAGCCCGGGTCGTACTGAATGGTGACGAGCTCGGATGCGCCCGGCGCAACGGCGCTGTAGGTGGCCGGGGCGTAGTCGATGCGGAAATTTGCGACGTCTCCGACGTGCCCGGATGCGCCCGTGTCCTCGAGCGCGGCGGTTTCGACGATCAGGTTCTCGTCACCGGTGCTCGCAATGACGGCGTGGCCCGTGTCACGCGCCTCGACGCCTACGGGCAGCTGCATGAGCCCAGGCAGAATCTCGCCGCGCGGTCCCGTCAATCCGTAGGCCTCGAGGGTGATGCTGATCGTGCTGCGCGATTGCGGCGCGTGCAGGGGGTAGCCGCTGACGTGCAGCCGTGCCTTGAGCGGGCCAACCTGTTGGGGCCGGACATCGACCTGGATTCGGCGCGCGTCGTTGGGCGACAAAGACCGGGGCAACGGCCACTCCATCCAGGCGCGATAGGTCATTGGGTAGGACACACCAGGTTCAGGTGTGAAACCACTGATGTCCGGGTTGTCCGTTTGGACGATCGGCGTGCCGTTTTCGATCATGAGCGGCACGCCGAGCACCTCGAGGTCACCTCGGTCGGGTGAGGCGCGGGGAATGAGCACGGCGTCGCGGATGATGCGCAGCGCACTGCGGTCGTATGGCGTGTCCCAACCCCCGTCGGAATACTCGATGCCCCCGGAGCCATCCTGAGTCGCAATGAGCGGCTGCGGGACCGTGATGGGGTCGTCGAGCCGCCGCGTATCAAATTGCGCAGCATCACCAAAGCCGGGGTCGATCTCGACGGTGTCGACAACGAACTGGCCGCTGCCCACG
>JBCCBB010000037.1:0-28834 GCA_039814545.1 Pseudomonadota bacterium | reverse complement strand
TTGTCGTAGATGCCGACGATGACACAGTCCGTCGCCTTCTTCGCGGCATCGGCCGTCGTGGTCACACATTCCATTCGAGGCTCTCCTGCTGCGGCCCGGGCTGGGGCCCGTTCTTTCCTTGCCGCTTGGTCTTGTTGTTCGTAAGGTTTTCTGGCAATCAAAGCCGCCAGACCACCGCGGTGGCGTAGCTGATGGGTGTTGGCAACAGGTGCGTTGGCGTGGCGATGGCAGGTTTTCGACGAGCCGCACTGCTACTATTCGAGCTAACTCCCCCCCGGAGCGCGCCTGATGATACTGGAAGCTCCGGCCGAAATTAAGCGCCCGTTGAGCCCCATGTTCCGTATTCTCGATCGCTACATTCTCCGTGAGGCGGCCCAGACCTGGGTTTCCGTCACGGGCGTGCTGCTGGCGATCCTGTTGTCGAACCAGTTTGCCAGGGTGCTGGGCGATGCGGCCCGCGACAAGATTGCCAAGGACGCCGTCTTCAGCGTCATTGGGCTCACAGCGCTGCAGTACCTGACCATCCTGATCCCGTTCGGCTTGTTCCTGGCCATCATGCTCGCGTTGGCGCGGCTCTACAGTGACAGTGAGCTGCCCGCGATGATGGCCTGCCGCGTCGGGCCCGGTGGCCTGTACCGACCGGTTGCGTGGCTCGCGCTGCCGTTGGCCGCGCTGGTGGCCTGGCTCGCGCTGGTTATTGCGCCACAGTCGCTCGCCAAGATCGAGGTGATCGGCGCCGAGACGCAGCGTCGCATGGACCTGTCCGCGATCGAGGCCGGGCGCTTTGTCGAGGCCGGCGACGAGGGCGCCGTGATTTTCGCGGAACAGATCGATGCTGACGGCTCGCTCGTTAACGTGTTCTTGCAGCGCCGGCTTGATAACGAAGTCGAGGTCGTCCTGGCCAAGCGCGGTACGCAGCGTAATGGCGACGACGACGTGCGCTACATCGTGCTGTCGGACGGACGTCGCTACCTGGGCGTGCCGGGCGCGTCGCAGTTCCAGATCGTCGAGTTCACGGAGTATGGCTTGCCCTTCGCGTTGCCCTCGGCCGAGGTGGGCGAGCTCAAGCCGGAGGCCAAGTCGACAGCCGAGCTCCTGGGCACTCGCGATCCACTCGAGATTGCCGAGTTGCAGTGGCGCGTGTCGGTGCCACTCGCCACGCTGGTCCTGGCTTTGCTAGCCGTGCCGCTGTCCAAGAGCCAGCCGCGCCAAGGGCGTTACGGCAAGCTCGCGATCGGTGTGCTCGTGTTCATCATCTACTTCAACCTGATCGGCGCCGCCAAGGTGTGGGTGGAGCGCGAGCAGATTGATCCGCGCATTGGTATCTGGTTTGTCCACGCCGCGATGGCATTGATCGCCCTGGCTATGGTGGCTTCGCAGAACGGTTGGTTTGGGCGGTTCCGGCCGTCGCGGTGGCTGGCCTCATGAAGACGCTCGCCGCCTACCTGCTGCGTACAGTGATTGGCGCGACGGGGCTCGTACTGCTTGTGCTGCTGGCCGTGGCCGGGTTTATCGAGTTCATCGGGCAACTCGACGACACCGGCGAGGGCAGCTACACAACAGCGGGTGCAGCGCTCTACACGGCTCTGCGACTGCCGATGCTGGGTGTCGACATGCTGCCCGTCGCGACCTTGCTGGGCGCACTCGTCGGACTCGGCAACCTCGCTGGGCACAGCGAATTAATCGCCATGCGCGCGGCGGGCATTTCTGCGCGTCGACTCGGGCTGGCCGTGGCCGTCTCGGGTCTGTTGCTGGCCGTCGGCGGCGCCGTGATTGCCGAGTACATCGCGCCGCCGCTGGATCAGTTCGCGCGCAAGTACCGGAGTGCTGCGCGCAACCGCGCTGATCTTGCGGGCACGAGCAACACCTGGGTGCGTGACGGTCGCCGCGTGTTCAACGTGGAGCGTGTCGACGAGCAACTTCAATTCGGCGGGGTCTACGTATTCGAAGTTGAGTCCGACCAGGAGTTGGCCATGGTCGCCTATGCCAGCCGGGCCGATCTTGATCCCGACGGGCGCTGGGCATTGCAGAGCTTCACGGAGACGCGCTTTGACGGTATGAACGTGTCCGCGACCAGTGCGCCGACGATCTTGCGCGACTTCAATGTCGACGCGGAGTTGCTCGGCATCGCGGCCTTGCGTCCCTACAGTTTGTCCGTGCGTGGCTTGCTGGCTTACCTCAGTTACCTGCGCGCGAACCGGCTTGATGCGCGGGCCTACGAGACGGAATTGTGGTCGCGCGTCTCCGACGTTCTGGCCACCGTGCTCATGCCCATGCTCGCGATTGGCTTTGTGTTTGGCGCGCTGCGTCGGTCGGGTACCGGCGCGCGGCTGACGCTCGGCGTGCTGATCGGGCTGGCCTACTTCCTGGCGAGCCGCACGCTGGCCAATTCGGGGCAGGTGTTTGCGCTGGAGCCCGCGCTTGTGGGCCTTGCGCCCAGCGCTGCGCTCGCGATCGCCACGATCATCGTCCTGCAGCGCGTGCGCTAGGCCGCTTTTTTCTGCGGCTTCTTAAGCTGCACAAGACGCGTTCCCGACAGCCGGTCGTGCCAGGTCAGGCCGTCACGATCCTTGTACTGCCAGAGCACGCCCGCGCCCAGCGGTAGCCAGGCCAGCAACGCCGCCGCAAATCGGAGCAATGCATGGCTCACCGTGACGCGGTCGCCATCGCGGGCCACGATCTGCAGACGCCAGGAGCGCATGCCGAGCGTGCGGCCGCCGCGACACCAGCCCAGCGCGAAATAGCCGAAGATCAGCACTAAGTTCCAGATGAAGAAGAGGGTCTTCTGCGGCTCGTCGCTGATGTAGCCCGTCTCCTCATTGGCCCCGAAAATGGCCCAGGGCATACCGGCCAGGATGAGCGTGCCCGCGAGCAGGACGGTGTCGTAGGCCATGGCGGCCAGGCGCCGCAATGGGTGGACGAGGGCGGGTGTCGCGGTGTCATTCATGTGGGCTTGGGGAGATTCACGCTGTGGGCCTCTGATATAGTGGCGGGATGACGCTGTTTCAAAGGCTTTACGCCATTGTCCCAGGCTGACCGGCAGTCTGAAGGCGCACCCCGGATCATCGGGCGCGCAGAGCACTGCATCTCCCGCAAGAATATCTCCAAGGCCGCGCTCAAGGTGTTGTATCGCCTTCGCGAGGGTGGCTACCAGGCGTTTCTTGTTGGCGGTGCGGTGCGCGACCTGCTGCTCGGCGGGCACCCCAAGGATTTCGATGTGTCGACGGACGCGTCACCCGATGAGGTGCATGCGCTGTTTCGTAATTCGCGCATTATCGGCCGGCGGTTTCGACTCGTGCACGTGCGTTTCGGGCGCGAGATCATCGAGGTCGCGACGTTCCGGGCCAGCACAGACGCCACGGAAGACCCTGACGCGCAGAAGGACGACGAGGGCCGGCTGATCCGCGACAACGTCTACGGCAGCATCGACGACGACGTCTGGCGGCGCGATTTCACGTGTAACGCGCTCTACTACAACATCGAGGACTTCTCGGTCTGGGATTACGTGGGCGGTGCTGCCGACGTCGAGCGACGGCACCTCGAACTGATCGGCGAGGCTGAACGCCGCCTGCGCGAAGATCCCGTGCGCGTCCTGCGGGCCGTTCGCTTCGCGGCCAAGCTTGGCTTCGACATGGACCCAAGCCTGAGTGCTGGTATTGCAGAGCACAAGAACCTGCTCAGCAACGTGCCGGCCGCGCGGCTCTTCGACGAATTCCTGAAGCTCTTCCAGGCCGGATTCGCGCGCGCCAGTTACGATCGACTGCGTGAGCACGGCGTGTTTCGTGAGCTGTTCCCCGAGGCCTGGAATGGCCTGCAGGCGCACGACGGCGAGCACTTCGAGACGCTCATCCAGCGCGCCCTCGACAATACAGACCAGCGTGTTGCCGAAGGCCGTCCCGTCACGCCGATGTTCCTGCTTGCCGTTCTGATGTGGTGGCCGATCAAGGCGCGTGCGGCGGAGATTTACGAAACCGAATCAGCATCGCCGTCGCAGGCACTGGGCCGGGCCACGTTTGAGGTGTTGGGCCGCCAGCAGCAGATCATCTCGATGCCCAAGCGGTTCACCGCACCGTTGCGCGAGATGATTGCGCTGCAACCCCGCTTCCAGAAAATGCGGGGCGCTCGCGCACTCGCATTTCTAGAGCACCGACGCTTCCGTGCTGCCTACGACTTCATGCTGTTGCGCGCCGGCATCGGCGAGATCGGTGAGGACGTTGCGCAGTTCTGGACCGACGTGCAGGAGCTCGAGGGCAGCGAACGCGCAGAGGCGTTCGGCGTCGGCGACCGACGCAGCGAGGGCGAGCGGCCCAAGCGCCGCCGCCGTCGCCGCCGCAAGCCGCGCAATGACGGTGACGCCTGAGCGCTGGCGCCCGGCCTACGTCGGCGTAGGCAGCAATCTCGACGCGCCGCGCGACCGTGTGACGACGGCGCTGGACGACCTGGCAAAACACGCGGACGTCCGCGCATTTCAGGCCTCGGATCTCTGGTGCAGCGCACCGGTTGGGACAGGACCGCAGCCCGACTACATCAATGCCGTCGCAGGCTTTCTTTGGCCAGGCTCACCGGACACGCTGCTCGAGATGTTGCTCAGGCTGGAACGTGAGCACGGGCGTGTGCGCGACGGTGTACGATGGGCACCGCGCCGTCTCGACCTGGATCTCCTGCTCTTGTCTGATGTCGTCACCGACAATCCGCAGCTGACACTACCGCATCCGCGTATGACGCAACGGGCGTTCGTCTTGCGCCCGCTGGCGACGTTGGCGCCGACGCTCACGGTGCCTGGCCACGGCATGGTGTCGACGCTGTTGGGCGCTGTGTCGGACCAACGCATCGCCTGCCTCGGGGATTTTGCGTGAGCGATGAGCCGGCGTTCATCGCGGTAGAAGGGCCGATTGGGGTCGGCAAGACGGCGCTTGCCCAGCGACTGGCGGAACGCCTCAATGCGGGCCTCGTGCTCGAGTCGCAGGCCGACAATCCGTTTCTGAAGCGGTTCTACCGCGAACGCAAGGGCTCCGCACTGCCCGCGCAGTTGTTCTTCCTCTTCGAGCGTGCACGACAGGTCGAGACGCTGCGCCAGGACGACTTGTTCTCGTCGTTGCGGATCGCCGATTTCCTGCTTGAGCGTGACCGCCTGTTCGCCGAACTCAACCTTGACCCGGAGGAGCTCTCGCTGTATGAGCAGATCCGCGCGCAGCTTGGTATTGACCCGCCTCAACCCGATCTGGTCGTGTACCTGCAGGCGCCCGTCGATGTCTTGGCCGAGCGCATTGCGCGCCGTGGGATTGAGCACGAGCGCCACATAGAACGCGACTACCTCGAGCAGGTGGCTGAGCGCTACGCGAGCTTTTTTCACGACTACGACGCCGCGCCGCTATTGATCGTCAACGTCGCCGCTATCGACCCCATCCACAACGATGTCGAGTTCGAAGCGCTGCTCGAGCGCGTCAAGAGCACCCGCCGCGGGCGCCACTTCTACAACCCGATCGCTGCGTACGGCTGAGGCCTGAACGGGCAGATGGGGTATCCTGTCGGCCGCATTCACACGAGCCCGTCATGTACACCCAACTCGAACAGCGCGCCATGGACGCGCCACCCATCAACGTCGCGAGCCTGGCCAAAATGAAAGCCGAGGGCGTACCCATCGCCTGCATCACGGCTTACGATGCGAGCTTTGCGGCCGTCGTCGATCGCGCTGGAATCGATGTGGTGCTCGTAGGCGATTCGCTGGGTATGGTCATTCAGGGCCACGACACGACAGTGCCTGTGACCGTGGATGACATCGTCTACCACTCGAAAGCCGTTGCGCGGGGCCTCAGGCACGCGTTCCTCATGGCCGACATGCCGTTTATGAGCTACACCTCGCCCGAGCAGGCGCTCGATAATGCCGTGCGCCTCATGCAGGAAGGCGGGGCCATGATGATCAAGCTCGAAGGCGGTGAGGGGCAGATCGAGATCGTCGAACACCTGGCACGCCATGACATCCCCGTTTGCGCGCACATCGGACTCAAGCCGCAGAGCGTGCACAAGATTGGTGGCTTCAAGGTGCAGGGTCGCGAGCCCGAGCAGGCGCAACGCATGGTCGAGGCGGCGAAGCGTCTCGAGGCCGTGGGTGCCGACATCGTATTGCTGGAATGTGTCCCCAACGAGTTGGGTGCGGCAATCACCAACGCCGTGCACGTACCCGTCATCGGTATCGGCGCTGGCCCTGAAGTCGACGGCCAGATACTGGTGCTCTATGACGTGCTGGGCATCACGCTCGGCCGCGTGCCGCGCTTTGTGCGCAATTACGCCCAGGACACCCATTCACCGCTTGAGGCAGTGCAACACTTCGTCGCCTCAGTGAAGGACAAGAGTTACCCGGCACCGGAGCACTGTTTCTCATGAGTGCGGCGCGGGGGGCGTTGCTGACGATGCAGGTGGTCGAGTCACTGCCCACACTGCGCGAACACGTCGCGGGCTTCCGCAACGAGGGCGCGCGCGTCGCGTTCGTGCCGACGATGGGTAATCTGCACGCAGGTCATTTGGCGCTGGTCGAACATGCGCGCAGCCTTGCCGAGCGCGTTGTCGTGAGCATCTACGTGAACCCGACGCAATTTGGTGCGAACGAAGACTTCGGCAATTACCCGCGTACGCTCGAGCGCGACTGCCAGCAGCTGGCCAAGGCCGGTGCCGATCTCGTGTACACACCCAATGACGCCACGATGTATCCGCTGGGAATCGAGCGCGCGACGCATGTGAGTGTGCCGGGTGTTTCGAACCGCCTCGAGGGCAAACACCGGCCTGGCCACTTCGATGGTGTCGCCACGGTTGTGGCCCGGCTGTTTCTCATGGTGGCGCCCGACGTCGCCGTGTTTGGCCGCAAGGACTACCAGCAGGTCGCCGTAATCGAACAGATGGTGCGCGACTTGTCGTTGCCGGTTGCCGTGCAGTCGGCGCCGACCGTGCGCGAATCTGACGGCCTGGCCATGAGTTCTCGCAACCAGTACCTGTCCGAGCGTGATCGCGCAAAGGCACCGCTGCTTCACCGCGAGATTTCACGCATCGCAACAGCGCTCGAAGGCGGCGCGCGCGACTACAAAGCGCTGCGCGCCGAAGCCGTGGCCACGCTTGAGGAAGCGGGTTTTCTGTGCGACTACGTCGCGATCCGCAACCCGGACACGCTCAAGAAGTCGAAAAAAGACGACACCCGATGGGTTGTGCTGGCTGCTGCACTGCTGGGCAGCGCGCGCCTTATCGACAACGTCTCCGCCGGCTGACGCGTCAGGTTTCCGCTAACAGGGCCTGGTGCAATTCGTCATGCACGGCTTGGTCGCTGGCACCTGTTTGCGGGTAGCGCAGCTCCAGGCTGTCGAGGGCATCGGCGACAATCTCTGCCACGTGACAGCGCATAGCCTGTTTGCTGTCGGCCGGGATCGCGTACCAGGGCGCCCAGGGTTTTGACGTCTCACGAATCGCCTCATCGTAGGCGCGTTGATAGGCATCCCAGTGCGCGCGCTCGCGCACATCGCCAGGCTCAAATTTCCAGCGCTTGTGTGGCGTTTCCAACCGCGCGAGGAAGCGCTCACGCTGTTCTTTGTGCGAGACGTTCAGAAAGAATTTGAGGATGGCCGTCCCGTTGCGGGCAAGGTGGCGTTCGTGGTCGTTGATGGACTCAAGGCGCTGCGGCCAGATGTCGTCGAGGTCGGTTTCGAACGGCAGCTTCTGGTAGCCCAGGATCTTCGGGTGTACGCGTACGACGAGCACCTCTTCGTAGTGGCTGCGGTTGAACACGCCGATCTGACCACGTGATGGCAGCGCGCAGGCGTGGCGCCAGAGAAAGTCGTGGCCCAGTTCCTTCGTTGAAGGTTTCTTGAAACTCGACACTTGGCAGCCTGCCGGATTCACGCCTGATAACACGTGTCGAATGGTCGAGTCCTTGCCTGCCGCGTCCATCGCCTGGAATACGAGCAGCACGGACCAGGTGTCCTGTGCGTAAAGGCGGCGTTGTGCATCGACGATACGCTCACGCGCCGCATCGAGTCGCTCACGCGCCTCGCCTTTGCCCGGGCTTGCGTCATCGCGGCAGGGAAAGTCGCCAATCTGAAAGCTGCCGTAGAACGGGGCGAGGTAGTCGCTTGCGGGTGCCTGAAACGGTGTCGTCATGAGGATGGCCTTGTCGTGTCGTTGTTCTGTTCGTGTTGGTCGAGCCCCCACGCCGCATGCCGGCGAACCTGGGCGTCATCGTTGCGGGCAAGCGTGCGCAGTGCGCTCGTGGTAGCCGCGCTGGGCGCGGCGTTGCCGAGCGCCACCGCTAGGTTACGCCGCCAGCGCCGAATGCCCGCGCGTCTAATGGCGCTGCCTTCGGTGCGCTTGAGCCACTCGGCCTCACTCCAGCCTGCCAGGTCGGCGAGTGCGATGTCATCGAGGCCGTGGCGCGGCGCGAAGTCGCCTTCTGCTGTGAGGCGCGCGAACTTGTTCCAGGGGCAGAACAACTGGCAGTCGTCGCAGCCGAAGACGCGGTTGCCGATGCCCGGCCGCAGCGCTTCGGGGATGTCGCCGTCGTGTTCGATGGTCAGGTAGGAAATGCAGCGCCGCGCATCGAGCTCATAGGGTGCTGTGATGGCCTGGGTCGGACAGACGTCGATGCAGGCTGTGCAGCTGCCGCAGTGATCACTCGCGGGCGCATCGATGGGTAAGGGCAGGTCCGTGAACAGCTCGCCCAGGAAAAACCACGAGCCACTGTGCCGATTGATGACATTGGTGTGCTTGCCGATCCAACCGAGCCCGGCATTGGCTGCGATGGGTTTTTCCATCACGGGTGCGGAATCGACGAAGGCGCGGTAGCCGAACTTGCCGGCGGCTTCGGTAATGCGATTCGCAAGCTTCTGCAGCCGCGGGCGAATGAGCTTGTGGTAGTCGCGGCCAAGCGCGTAGCGCGACACGTAGGCATGCGTCGGGTGGTCAAGTAGGGCACGCGCCTGCGCCTGGTCCTGGGGCAGGTAGTCGAGACGCACGGAAATGATGCGGCGGGTGCCCGGGGTCAGTTTGTCGGGATGCGTGCGTTTGTCGTGATTGGCCTCGAACCAGCCCATCTCACCGTGGCGCCCCGCCTCAATCCAGTCGGCGAGTCGTGCGGGGTTGTCGCCAAGATCGGTGCCCGTGATGCCGAACGCCGCAAAGCCAAGCTCTCGGACCCAGGTGCCGATCTGCTGTCGCAGGGCCTGCATGGCCGCCCGCGAGTGATCGGCCGGCGCATTCGGTTCTGCCGACTCCATACCGCGAGTATAATCGGGACGGTGATACACCTGCCCGTAGACATTTATTCGGCCGAAGCTGTGCGCGCGCTGGACCGACGCGCGCTCGACGACTTCGGGATCCCTGGTTACACGCTCATGCGCCGCGCCGGCGCAGCCGCGCTGTCCGTCATGAATCAGCGCTACCCCGGACTGCGCTCCATGGTGGTGCTCTGCGGCGGCGGCAACAATGGCGGCGACGGCTATGTGCTCGCGCGCCTGGCACGCGCGGCAGGCATTGCCGTGCGCGTCGTGGCATTCGGCAACCCGGAAGAGCTGCGGGGCGATGCGGCCCGCGCCTACGAGGAATACCTCGAGTCGGGCGGCATTACGCGCGCCTGGGACCCGCAGCTTTTGGCGGGAACCGGCATGATCGTGGACGCGCTTATAGGCAGCGGCCTCAAGCAGGACGTGCGCGGCGAGATGCGCGACGCGATTATCGCGATCAATGACACAACGACACCCGTGACCTCGCTCGACATCCCCTCGGGGCTCGACGGTGAGACCGGCGTCGTTCGTGGCGCTGCTGTGCGCGCCCACCTCACGGTGACCTTCGTCGGACTCAAGAGTGGCCTGTTCCTGGCCGACGGGCCCGCGCACTGCGGCCGACTCATGTTCGCGGATCTCGAGTTACCGCATGACGTGTACGCCGAGGCGCAGCCGGTACTGCGGCGTCAATACCGCGACGAAATCGCCGAACGCCTGCCACCGCGGCCGCTCAACTCTCACAAAGGTCAGTTTGGCCATGTGCTCTGTGTCGGCGGTGCCGAAGGCATGCCGGGCGCGGCCAGGCTCACGGCGGAGGCGGCGCTGCGGGGCGGCGCGGGCCTGGTCACAGTGGCTACGGCAGCATCGCACGCGGCCAGTATTGTCACAGCGCGTCCCGAACTCATGGTGACGGGCATCGACAGCGAGTCGGCACTCGACGACCTCATCGCGCGCGCCTCGGTCATTGCCTGCGGGCCCGGCCTGGATGTCACGGACTGGAGTCGCATGCTGCTCTCGCGCGTGCTGGCTTCGGGCAAGCCCATGGTGCTCGATGCCGATGCGCTCAACCTCATGTCCGAAGACCGCAAATCGTGGTCGGGCATCGACGTGCCCTGCATCATCACGCCGCACCCCGGCGAGGCGGCCCGCCTGCTCGGCAAATCGACGGACGCGGTGCAGGGTGACCGTCTGCAGGCGCTGGCCGATCTGGTCGATATGACGGGCGCGACTGCCGTGCTCAAAGGCGCCGGCACGCTGGTGGGCCATGTTGAAAGCGTGCCCAGCATCTGCCCGTTTGGTAACCCGGGGATGTCTGCGCCTGGCATGGGTGACGTGCTCACAGGGCTTATCGCTGCGTTGCTGGCGCAGGGACTCGACGCGGCAACCGCGGCGCGCACGGGCGTGCTGGTGCACGCGCTGGCCGGCGACAGTGCCGCACGCCGCGGCGAGCGCGGTTTGCTCGCCGGCGACCTGCTCGTTGAATTGCGCCACTGGCTGAATCCGCGCCACTGATGACCGGGATCGACCGGGTGTTGGCCGATGCGTCGGCAACGGCCGCACTGGGCGCGGCGTTTGCGCGTGCCATCCTGGCCAGCGAATACCGCGCCTTGCTCGTGTTGCTCGAGGGAGATCTGGGCGCCGGCAAGACGACCTTCGCGCGCGGCTTTCTGCGCGCCTGCGGACACACCGGTCCGGTGCCAAGCCCGACCTACACGCTGGTCGAGCCCTACCGGTTTGATCAGCTCGACGTGAACCACCTCGACCTGTACCGGCTCGCGGACGATGCGGAGCTCGAGTTCATAGGCTGGCGCGACCTTGGCGACAGCGTGCGTCTTGTCGAATGGCCTGAGCGGGCGCCCGCAGCCACGCAGGACGCCGACCTGACGATCGCGCTCCGTGTTGACGGCGAGGGCCGCCGCGCGGGGATCGCGGCCGGTTCCGGGGCGGGGCGCGCCCTGTTGGCGCTGCTCGACCGGCCGATCGACTGACAGGGCTTCGACTGCCACCTGAGAAATAGGCGCTAGACGCCGGTTTTATTTACCTTTATTGCTTGAATTGCCGGCCGCGGCGACGGTAGTATCCGGCCGTAGTTATGTCGTACTTGCCCATCATGTCGACCCGCCGCTGTGTCATCGCCCTCGTGGCGCTATTGATGTCGTTTGCACCGGCGTCGGCGAGCACGACCGTCGAAGGCGTGCGTGCCTGGGCCGAAGCCGATCACACGCGCATCGTGCTCGATCTCGACGGACCCGTACGTCATAACCTGTTTACGCTGCGCAACCCGAGCCGCGTGGTCATCGACCTCGCCAAGGGGCGTTTCGACCAGGGCGCCACCAACCTGCCCGCCAACGTCGGCGTGGTGCGTAATGTGCGCGCCGCTGAGCAGCCCGACGGCTCGCTGCGTATTGTGCTCGACCTCGAAAAGGCCGTGCAGGCCAAGAGCTTCTTTGCCGGCCCCGGCGCGGGCACGGCCGAACGCCTGGTCATTGATCTTGGTGAGCGGGCAGGTCCGCGTCCCGTAAAGCGCGCGTCATCGCAGACCAAGGGGCGCGACATCGTGATCGCCGTCGACCCCGGTCACGGTGGTGTCGATCCGGGCGCGGTCGGCAAAAACAAAACGCGCGAAAAAGATGTGGTCATGGCGATCAGCCGCAAGCTCGTCGACAAGATCAATGCGGAGCCCGGCATGTCCGCGTTCCTCGTGCGCAAGCGTGACCTGAAGATCGACCACTGGGAGCGCATGGAGCGTGCGCGTCGTGCCAACGCCGATCTGTTCGTGTCGGTGCACGCGGACGCCGTTGAAGATCGCCGCGCCTACGGCTCATCCGTCTACGCGCTGTCGCTCAAGGGGGCCAGCGACGAGGCCGCGCGACGGCTCGCGAATCGCGAAAACGCGGCGCTCATCGGCGACGTTCAGCTCGGAGAAAAAGAGCCGGTGCTCGCTTCCGTGCTCATGGACCTCTCGCAGAACGCAACGATCAACGCCAGCATCGATATTGGTGAGGCGGTGCTCAAGCGCATGGGCCGGGTCAACCGCTTGCACCGTCGAACCGTGCAGCAGGCTGGCTTCATTGTGCTCAAATCGCCCGATGTGCCCTCAATTCTCGTCGAGACGGCCTACATCTCGAACCCCGAGGAAGAGCGCAAGCTCAATGACCAGGCGCACCAGCACCGCGTGGCGAATGCCGTGTACCAGGGCATTCGCGACTACTACCTCGTCAACCCGCCCGTCGACACGCTGTTTGCACAGCGCGCCAACCAGGGGCAGGTTGTGGCCGGGCCGGTGACCTACACCATTGCGGCCGGCGACACACTCAGTGAGATTGCCGAACGCCACCGCGTGAGTCTGCGCGCACTGCGGCGCGAAAATCGTATCCGTGGTGACCGCATCCGCGTGGGCCAGATTCTCCGCATCCCGACGGGCGGCTGACGCCCGCAACGCGGCTGTGGAAGAATAGCGGGTCACCTGCAGGTGCCCCGCATGCCGATTCGTCAGCTTCCAGACCATCTCGTTAATCAGATCGCCGCCGGCGAGGTCGTCGAACGCCCAGCTTCCGTCGTCAAAGAGCTCGTCGAAAACGCGCTCGACGCTGGTGCCCGCGCCATCACCGTCGACATTCAGGTGGGCGGTGCGCGTCTGATCCGCGTTCGGGATGATGGTGCGGGGATCCCCGACGACCAGTTGCCGCTGGCGTTGTCGCGCCACGCCACGAGCAAGATTGCGACGCTCGATGATCTCAACTGCGTGGTGTCGCTGGGCTTCCGGGGCGAGGCTTTGCCCAGCATCGCCTCCGTGTCCCGCATGTCGCTGGCCTCCCGGCCCGTAGCTGCTGACACCGGTGTTCGTCTCGACGTGACGGGCGGTGACATGTCCGCCCCCTGTCCCGAGCCCATGCAGCCGGGCACGCGCATCGAAGTCCGGGATCTGTTTTACAACACGCCCGCGCGGCGCAAGTTCCTGAAGACTGAAGCCACGGAGTTTCGCCACATCGACCAGGGGTTCCGCCGCCTGGCACTGGCGCACCCGAGCATCGCCATGTCACTGACCCACAACGGTCGGCGTGTGCTCGACCTGGGCCCGGCCACAGATCGCGCTGCCGAGGACCGTCGCATCGCACTGCTCATGGGAGATGCATTTATCGATGCCTGCATCCGCGTCGACCATGAGGCGGCGGGCATCGCCATCGCGGGTTGGCTTGCGCTACCCACGTTCTCGCGCAGCCAGCCCGACATGCAACACTCGTTCATCAACGGGCGCTGGGTTCGTGACAAGACGCTGGCTCACGCGGTGCGTCACGGCTATCGCGACGTCCTGTTCCATGGCCGTCATCCCGCCTATGTGCTCATGCTCTCGATGGACCCGGCGCGCGTCGATGTGAATGCGCATCCGGCCAAGCATGAGGTGCGCTTCCGCGACGGGCGCAGCGTGCACGATTTTGTGTTCCGCACGATCGAGACGATCCTGACCGAGACGCGCCCAGGCGCTGATCCTGACCGCCCCGCGCCTGCGCCCCTGCCAGCCCGTGCCGTGTCGCCCGCAGCGGCGCGTCCCGAAGCGCCGCGCCCCGCGCCTGCGCAGGCTGGGCTGGCCCTCCAGGAGCGGCTCTACGCCAACCTTGACGCCACGCCGTCGCCAAGTGTATCTGAGCCCCTCGCGGCCGCGGTGGTGCAGCCTATTCCCGAGGCCGACCCCGACGCCGCGCCGCCGTTGGGCTATGCGCTGGCGCAGCTCGCGGGGATCTACATCCTGGCGCAGAATGAGACGGGTCTCGTGCTCGTCGACATGCATGCGGCCCATGAACGCATTACTTACGAGCGGCTCAAGCGCGACTTTGCCAACCGCAGTGTCGTGCGCCAGCCGCTGCTCGTGCCGGTGCGTGTACAGGTCAGCCAGGACGAGATTGCGCTGGCGGAACAACACACCGAGGTCATTGCGGCCGCAGGCCTGGGCGTGGCGCAGGGCGGCCCCGACACGCTCGTGCTTCGCGAGGTGCCGGCGCTGACGGCAGGCGACGACGCAGCAGCCCTGTTGCGCGACCTGTTGTCCGATCTGGCCGAGCACGGTTCGAGCCGCGCCGGTGATGATGCGGCCGACACGCTGTTGGCGACCATGGCCTGCCACGGCGCGGTGCGCGCCAACCGCACGCTGACGCTGGCTGAAATGAATGCGTTGCTGCGGGACATGGAGCGCACGGAACGCGCCGACCAGTGCAACCACGGCCGGCCCACCTGGACGCAGCTCACGCTGCACGAGCTCGACCGACTGTTCCTGCGAGGCCAGTGACCGCGTGACCGCGCCACCGGTTGTTTGCGTGTTGGGCCCGACGGCCAGCGGCAAAACGGCGCTCGCACTGGAGCTGCACGGCCGGGGCGACGTCGACCTCATCAGCGTCGACTCGGCCATGGTCTACCGCGGCATGGATATCGGCACGGCCAAGCCCGAGCCCGAGGTGCTTGCACGCCATCCGCACGCACTTGTCGACATCCGCGACCCGGAGACCGTCTACAGCGTGGCCGACTTCGTGACGGATGCGCATCGTCTCGTGGACCAGAGTCGTGAGGCCGGTCGCGTGCCCGTACTCGTAGGTGGAACCATGCTGTACTTCAAGCGGCTCTTCGAGGGGCTGGCCGAGCTGCCTGCCGCCGATCCATTGGTCCGCGCATCGCTTGAGGACGAGGCGGCGCGCGAGGGCTGGCCCGCACTGCATGCGGCGCTTGAGCGTGTGGACCCTGACGCGGCACGGCGTATTGCGCCGCACGACCAGCAGCGCATTCAGCGTGCACTTGAAGTCTTCCGCGTTACGGGACAGCCCATTACGGCTCTGCAACGCCAGGCCGGCGGGCCCGACTGGCCGCGTATCGATGTGGCACTCGTCGAGGCAGATCGTGCCGATCTGCACGCACGCATCGGGGAGCGGTTTGACGTCATGATGGCTGCCGGTCTTGAGGAAGAGGTCCGGGCATTAGTGGCGCGACCGGGTGTTCACCGGGCGCTGCCCAGTCTGCGTGCTGTCGGCTACCGACAGGTGGCGGCCTGGCTCGATGGCGAGTGCAGCCGCGAGCAGGCCATCACGGACGCCAAGACTGCGACACGACGTCTCGCGAAGCGTCAGTACACATGGTTGCGGAGCATGACGGGGCTGACCCTGATGTCGCCGCATGACCGTGATTTGGCCCCGCGTCTCTCTGCACAAATCGACGAAAATTTGTCAAACTAATGACCAAGTTTTGGCGGCGCTCGATATGCCGCATTGCACCATTGTTGTGCTAGAGTTTACCGACGCGGGCGACGTGGCATGGCGCCGCCCAGGGACGTCGAGTTTGTGGCAAAAGCGCTTGGGCTAATGCGCCGCCGCAGGAAGCGTGCAGAACAAATAAGGAGAATCCTATGGCAAAGGGTCAATCACTCCAGGATCCGTTCCTGAATATCCTGCGCAAGGAAAAAGTCCCTGTGTCGATTTACCTGGTCAACGGGATCAAGCTGCAGGGTCAGATCGATTCATTCGACCAATTCGTCGTGCTGCTCAAGAACAGCGTCAACCAGATGGTGTACAAGCACGCGATTTCCACGGTGGTGCCTGCCCGCAATGTCCGTCTGCCCATGGGTGACGACGAGGGCGGCGCGGAGTAATCTGAGCCACCACCCCTGAAAAAACCGGACTGATTCATGTTCGATCGCCCGGATAGCGGCGAGCGCGCGCTTGTCGTGCATCCTGTTTTCGCCAACGCCCCGTCTTGCGATGTGCACGAGTTCATTGAGCTCGCGCTGTCCGCGGGTGCCGAGGTGGAAGACACGGTGATCGTGAATCGGGCCCGGCCTGAGGCCCGGCTGCTCATTGGCTCGGGCAAGGTGGCCGAGCTGGCCGAAATCGTCGCCCGACACAACATCGAGCTCGTTTTGGTGAGCCATGCGCTCAGCCCCAGCCAGGAACGCAACCTCGAACGCGAGCTTAAATGCCGCGTTTTGGACCGCGGCGGCCTGATCCTCGACATCTTCGCGCAGCGCGCGCGCTCGTTTGAGGGCAAGTTGCAGGTGGAGCTCGCGCAGCTCCGACACCTATCGACGCGACTCATACGCGGCTGGACGCACCTTGAGCGGCAGAAGGGCGGGATCGGGTTGCGCGGCCCAGGTGAGACGCAGCTTGAGACCGACCGCCGGCTCATTCGCGACCGCATCCGCAAACTGACAGCGCGACTGGAGAAGGTCGACCGACAGCGCGAGCTCGGTCGCCAAAACCGCCTGCGCAACGAGGTGCCGACCGTGGCACTGGTCGGCTACACCAACGCGGGCAAGTCGACACTGTTTAATGCGCTGACAGAGGCGGACGTTTACGCAGCCGACCAGCTCTTCGCCACGCTGGACCCGACGCTGCGCCGGCTTGAGCTCGACGACCACGTGGTCACGGTGCTCGCGGATACGGTGGGCTTTGTGTCCGATCTGCCGCACGAACTCGTGGCGGCATTTAAGGCCACGCTCACGGAAACACGCGAGGCCGACGTGATCCTGCACGTCATTGACGCCAGCGACCCAGAGCGATCGCTCCGGGAGCAGCAGGTCAACGCCGTGCTCGAGGAGATCGGGGCGGGCGCTGTCGGCCAAATCCGGGTGTACAATAAGATTGATGCGGCTGGACTGCCGCCCCAGGTAGCCGAGGCCGGCGAATCGCGACCCGCTGCCGTGTGGCTCTCTGCGCTAACCGGGGACGGACTGTCGCTGCTGCGCACGGTGCTCACGCAGCGTTTCCGTCAGGACCACATCCGTGGCACCCTGCGCCTCGAATCGAGCGAGGGGGCCGCTCGCGCCCGGCTGTTTGAGATGGGCGCGGTCACCGACGAGCGCTACGACGAGGACGGGTATTGCTGGCTCGACATTGATATGACAGCAAAGGATTTCATGCGAATGTGCAGCCAGACGGGTATTACGCCCGAAAGGCTCGAACGCGAGGATTCACTGGGCGCGCAACGCGTCAGCCGCTAAGCGACTGACGCCATCATTGCGGTGCACCCATTGAAAAGGCTCGCCAAAGTCGCCATTTCTTGACCATTGCGGCTTCGGCTTCTGACAGGACTTCACCACACATGGCTTGGAACGAATCGGGTAACGGACAGGATCCGTGGGGCAGGCAGCGCGGCAATCAGTCGCAGAATGACCTCGATAAGCTCATCGGCAACCTGCAACGCAAGCTCAAGCGTTCGATGTCGGGCGAGGGCGGCGACGGTAGCGGGGGCATCCTCGTGGTGCTGGGGCTCGCCGTGGCCATCTGGCTGGCGACAGGTTTCTACCGTATCGACCAGGCCGAACGCGGTCTCGAGCTGCGATTCGGCGAGTACACCGAACAGACGGGCGCGGGCCTGCACTGGCACTTCCCGTACCCCATCGAGTCGGTGGAGAAGGTCAACGTCTCCGTGATCGAGACCTTCGAGCAAGAGATTCCGATGCTCTCGGCCGACGAGAACTTCGTCGTCATCAACCTTGCAGTGCAGTACCGCCGTCGTGACCCCGAGGCGTACCAGTTCAACGTGCGCGATCCGATCGATACGGTCTCGGACGTCAGCGAGAGCGCCATTCGCGAGGCTGTCGGCAAGTACCCGGCTGACTTCACGCTGCTGGGTAATCGTGCCGTCGTGGCCGAGCAGACCAAGCTGCTGATCCAGACGGCGCTCGACGCCTACGAGGCCGGCGTTGAGGTAACAGCCGTCAACCTGCAGAAGGTGGATTTCCCTAACGAGGTGCAGCAGGCCGTTCAGGACGCCGTGAAGGCACGCGAGGACAAGGAAAAGGCCAAACTGGAGGCCCAGACCTACCAAAACCAGATCATTCCGGAGGCGCGCGGTTTTGCGAAGCGCCAGGTCGAGAATGCCGAAGCCTACAAGGCGCGCGTCATCAATGACGCGGAGGGTGATACGGCGCGCTTTACTGCGCTGCTCGCAGAGTACCGCGCGGCCCCGGAAGTCACGCGCGAGCGCCTCTACATCGATGCCATCGAGTACGTCTACGCCAACTCGAGCAAGGTGTTTCTTGATGCCGACGGCGAGGGCAACCTGCTGTACCTGCCCGTGGACAAGCTGATCGAAAATGCCGGACGGAGCAACCGCGCGACAACGGGTAGCAACATCGGGCGACCCACTGGGCCAGCGGGCCCCAGTGCGGTGCAGGAGAATGAAGCGGATCGCAATTCTTCACGTGATCGGAGGACGCGCCGATGAAATCCACAGTCTCTTCAATCCTGGTGGTGCTGGGGCTCATCCTTGTTGGGCTCGGTCTGACCGCGTTCACCGTCGACGAGCGTGAGCACGCGATCAAATTGCGCTTCGGTGAGATCGTCAAGAGCGACTACGAAACCGGATTGCACTTCAAGATCCCGGTGTACAACGAGATCCTGAAGTTCTCGAATCAGGTCCTGACGATTGCGCCGCGTCCTGAGGAAATTCTCACGACGGAGAAGAAACCGGCGGACGTCGATTTCTTCGTCAAGTACCGCATCGCAGAACCTGAGACCTACTACATTTCGACACGCGGCCTCGAAAGCGTCGTCGAACAGCGGCTGCTGGAGATCATTCGTGCGGCGATTCGGACCGAGTTTGCCAAACGCACGATGCAGGAAGTCATCTCGCTGGAGCGTAATGAGCTCATGCAGGACATGATGACCGAGGCCTCCGCGCTGGCGAACGAGCTGGGCATTACGCTTATCGACGTGCGCGTGAAGCAGGTCGAGTTTCCTTCTGAGGTCGCAGGCTCGGTGTACCGACGCATGCAGGAAGAGCGTCGGCGCATTGCGCAGCAGCTTCGCGCTGAGGGTCAGGAAGAAGCCGAAGAACTGCGGGCGCAGGCCGACCGTGAAGCCACGGTGATCCGCTCCGAGGCTTACCGCGACGCTGAGCGCATCCGTGGTGAGGGCGACGCGAGCGCCGCCAAGATCTACGCCGACGCCTACAACGCCGACCGTGAGTTCTACGCCTTCTACCGCAGCCTGCAGGCTTACCGGCAGTCGCTGGGTGCCGAGGGTGACTTGCTCGTGATTGATCCGGACAGCGACTTCTTCCGCTACCTCAAGAGCCGCGACGGCGAGTAGCGAGGCTGTGCCGTGGAGTGGTCGCTGATCCTCATCGGCATCGCGCTGTTCATGATTTTTGAAGGCATGATGCCATTTGCGGCACCGCGCGCCTGGAGGCGCGCCGTGGCCCAGCTCGCATCAATGCCCGACAGTGGCATTCGCACGGTCGGTGGCATCATCATGTTCCTGGGCGTCGTGTTGCTCGTCACTGTGACGGGCGCGCGCTAGACCCGCGACGCAACAAAAAAGAACGGAACGAGAACATGGGCAGAAATGTCGTCGTGGTCGGCACCCAGTGGGGTGACGAGGGCAAGGGTAAGATCGTCGACCTGCTGACCGACCGTGTCAGCGCCGTGGTCCGATTCCAGGGTGGCCACAATGCGGGCCATACCCTCGTTATCGACGGTCACAAGACCGTCCTCCATCTGATCCCGTCGGGCATATTGCGTGACGGCGTGCAGTGCCTTATTGGCAACGGCGTTGTTTTGTCTTTGCCCGCGCTCATGGAAGAGATGGACGGTCTCGTGGAGCAGGGCGTGCCCGTGTTCGAGCGGCTTCGCATCAGTCCCGCATGCCCGTTGATTCTCCCGTCGCACGTTGCGCTCGACCAGGCGCGCGAGCGCGCGCGTGGCGCGGCCGCGATCGGCACGACAGGCCGCGGCATCGGGCCGGCCTACGAAGACAAAGTGGCGCGTCGCGCGCTGCGCGTGTCCGACCTGTTCCTGCGTGAGCAGTTTGCGGCCAAGCTCGGCGAGATCCTCGACTACCACAACTTTGTGCTCAAGCATTACTTCCGGGCACCCCTCGTCGACTTCAACGAAACACTTGATGAAGCGATGCGCCACGCCGAGCGCGTGGCGCCGCTCGTGTCGGACGTCACGGGCACGCTGCACGCTCTGCATGAAGCCGGCGATGCGATCCTGTTCGAAGGCGCGCAGGGCACGCTGCTCGATATTGATCACGGGACCTTCCCGTTTGTGACGTCGAGCAACACGGTTGCGGGTGCCGCTTCGACGGGCACAGGCATTGGCCCAAACCAGCTCGATTTTGTGCTGGGTATCGTGAAGGCCTACACCACGCGTGTCGGCGCCGGCCCGTTCCCGACAGAGTTGCATGACGATATGGGCGCACACATCGCGCGCGTTGGCGCCGAGTTCGGTGCCACCACGGGTCGGCCGCGTCGCTGCGGCTGGTTTGACGCTGTGGCGCTGTCTCGCTCGATTGTGAACTCCGGTGTGACGGGCCTTTGCGTCACGAAGCTCGATGTACTTGATGAGCTCGAGACCATTCGCATCTGCGTGGGCTACCGCATCGACAACGAGGTGATCAGCACGCCCCCGGTGATCGTCGACCGCTACGCCGAGGTCGAGCCTGTCTATGAAGACATGCCAGGCTGGCAGAGCTCGACGGTCGGCATCACCGAATTCGACGCGCTGCCGCAGGCGGCACGCGATTACCTGGCCCGCATCGAAGCCATTGTCGACACACCGATCGATATCGTGTCGACGGGTCCCGGGCGCGAACAAACCATCGTTCGCCGCGACCCGATTACGGGCTAGTCCCGCAGCCGTCCTGTGAGCGCGCTGCCAACGTCGCTTGCCGTGCGGGCCGGTCCTGCTGCGCGCGCCCACATCGAGAAGAACGGCTTCGATCCCGCCGACGTGCGCATGATGGTGGGCGCGTCGGGCGGCGCGAAGTGGCTCGTGCTGGCCGGGCTCGATCGCGCGCTCATTCGTGAGGTCGTGCCCAGGTATACCGCGCCGGTTCATTTGCTGGGTTCGTCGATCGGCGCCTGGCGCTTCAGCTGTTACGCGCAGAACAACCCCATGGCCGCACTCGAGCGCTTCGAGCACGCCTACCTCACGCAGACCTACAGCGAGAAGCCGGATCGTGACGAGATCACGCGCGTCAGCCGCGCGATTCTCGAGAACGTGATGGGTGAGGCGGGCGCTCGGGAGATTGTGAACAACCCTGTGTTCCGGTCGCACGTCATGGTCAACCGCGCGCGGCATTTGTCGGCCAGCGAACACCCGTTGCCGCTGGCGGCCGGGCTTACGGCCGCCATGCTCGCCAACAAGGTCTCCCGCAAGGCACTGGGTGCCTTCTTCGTGCGCACGCTCGTGCACGACCCGCGTGAGCGCCCGCCGTTCTTTGATGTTGATGACCTGCCGATCGAGCACGTCGCCCTGGCCGCCGACAATGTCGGCCCCGCTGTGCTGGCATCAGGCGCAATCCCGTTTGTGCTGTCCGGGGTTAAGCCGCTGCCGGGCGCGCGTCCGGGCACCTATCGTGACGGTGGCATTACCGATTACCACTTCGATGTGCCGCTGTCCTGCGATTCCGGCATCACGCTGTACCCGCATTTCTACGAGCACCTGACGCCGGGTTGGTTCGACAAGCGCCAGCCCTCGCGCAAGCCGCGCCCAGAGTACCTGGATCGGGTCGTGCTGCTCGCACCCTCGCAGGAGTTCGTGTCTCGATTGCCAGGCGGCCGAATTCCTGACCGCAACGATTTTCGCAGGCTCGACGAGGCCAAGCGCCTTGCTAACTGGCGGCGCGTTGTTGCCGAAACCGAGCGGCTTGGTGATGCCTTCCTGGAGTTGGTTGCACGCGAGTCGCTGGGCGCTGTGGCGCAGCCCATCGCGTAGCGCTGCGCTAGACCGTGCGACCGGCCTCGACGGCGCTTGCCGATGGCGGCGCCTCACGATCAATCTTGCCAATCGGTGCCGCGCGCCGTGTCGGCACGGGCAGGCCTGTTTCCCGCTCGCTGAGCATGACGTGAAGCGCCTGGACGTCGTCGTTCATGAAGGCGTCGCGTGCGGTTCGCCAGCCCTGCAGCATCACGACATCACCAACGCCAACAACGAGCAGCTCGTCGCCGCGGTTGTCGTCAATGCGCCAGCCCGGCACACAGAGCACGCCGCGGACGGCGAGAACGCGGCCAAATGGTTTGCTTAGTTCGTGTTGCAGCGTCGAGATGTGGCGTTGCACGGCCGCCTCGTCGATGTAACGCAGTTCGTCGCCGAGGCGCAGTTGTCGGCCGTTGCGCCTGAGCAAGCCGTCGCCGCGGGCGGGCGAGACGTCGGCAACAATGATAGCGAAGGCGCCCTGGTTGCCCACGAGAACGTGATCGATCGCGTTGCCCTTGCCGTCGTTGACGTCGTTAAAGACGCGGTCGTGCTCGCCACCGATGGCACCCAGAGCCTGTGCCACCCGACGTCGGGTGTCGCGGTAGCGTGAGAGTTTGCGCGCGCGGCGCAACAGCATGAGCATGCGCAACGACAGTCCGAACAATAGCGTGACGGCTATGACGGCGGCCGTTGCCGGCTGCCAGATGGCCTGACCCGTCACCATGGCCGCAACGATGGCGGCGGTGAGGCCGGCCACGATGGCTGCGGCACAGGCCAGTGCTTCCGCCAGCGCCCGGCGACGCGCACGGACAAAGCGGTTGCCCGGCTCCCGCAATAGTGGCTTTTCGGCCTTGCGCCCTCGGGGCAGTCGCGCCGCGAACCACGCCACGCCCACGCAACACTCTGCCGTCAGCGCCACGGCAACAGCCGCGATGGCCGCGAAGGCAGGGGGACCGAGCTGGGCAAAGTCGGGCATCGGGAGCTCCTAGGGAAGACGCCCTAAGCTAGCGTGATAGCGAGAGTTTTGGCGTGACGACAGTCACAGACAGCCCGGCTGAAGGGGCGCCCCAGGCGAGATTTTGCCGTCGTCCTGCGTTACGCTTCGGGACCGCTTAAGAATCGGAGCCCCGATGAACCTCGACGATCTGTTCTCACGCCTGCCCGACGCACTCAACGCGACCAATGCTGCTGGCGTCAATGCGACCATCCAGTTCAACACGTCCACACCGCGCTACGTCACGGTCAAGGACGGTGCTGCCGCGGTTATCGAGGGCACGGCCAGCGACTGCACGGTCGCGGTCACCATGGCTGACGACGACCTCGTGTCTATGCTTTCCGGGCAACTCGATGGCATGACCGCCTTCATGACCGGCAAGCTCAAGATTGACGGCGATCTTATGTTTGCGCAGCGTATTGTGACGCTGTTCGACGCCTCCAAGCTCCGCGACTGAGCGGGGCCGAGACGCCGCCGTGATATCGTGTCCGGCGCGCTCAAAACCAGACCGCGGGCGCCTGCCGCCCGCTGCAAGATAGGACTCACCCATGATTAATCCCAGGTATTGGCTCCTGGCGGCGCTTTTTATGGTGCTTGCCGCCACTGCAACCGCAGAAGACCGTGACAAGGAAGACGGCGATAAGCCGAAGACGATCGCCGATCTCACCGAAGACCACGCACGCCAGGACGGCTTCATTACGGTGTTCCGTGATGAGAAGGCCGGTGGCATCAAACTCATGCTCGAGGCGGATCAGCTCGACAGCGAGATGATCTACTTCGCTCAGGCGACCGACGGCGTGGTACAGACCGGCTACTTCCGGGGTGCCTACCTCGCCAATCAAGTGATCAGCTTCCGCCGCTTCTACGACACGATTCAGGTCGTGGCGCACAACACGCGGTACTACTTTGACCCCGAGAACGCTCTGGCCAAGGCACAGACTGCGAACATCAGTGACGCGATCCTGGCGACTGAGAAGATCCTCGCCGAGGACGAGGAGACGGGCGCACTGCTGATCAATGGCGACAAGCTCTTCAAGACCGAGGCGATGCTGCAGGTCAAGCCGTCGCCCAATCCCGATTCGGACCCGAAAAGGTTCAAGCTGGGTAGCCTGTCGGATAGCGCGAGCCGCATCCTGGCGACACGCAGCTACCCGCAGAACACGGACTTCGAGTCCGAGTACGTGTACTCAAACGGCGCGCCTGTGGGCCGCACGGGCGGTGACATCACCGACCGGCGCCACGTTGCCGTGCGCGTCGTGCACAGCCTCATCGCGATGCCCGACAACGACTTCGAGCCGCGTTTCGACGATCCGCGCGTGGGCTTCTTCACGGACTACATCACGGACCTGACTTCGTTCAGCGCGACACCGTACCGCGATCCGATCGCCCGCTGGAACCTGGTCAAGAAGGACCCCTCGGCAGCCGTGTCGGATCCGGTTGAGCCGATCACCTTCTGGATCGAGAACACGACGCCTGTCGAGTACCGCGACATGATTCGCGACGCGGCGCTGCAGTGGAACCTGGCATTTGAGAAGGCCGGTTTCTCCAACGCGGTTGCCGTTAAGGTGCAGCCCGACGATGCCGACTGGGACGCAGGCGATATCCGCTACAACGTCCTGCGCTGGACCTCGTCGCCGAACCCGCCGTTCGGGGGCTACGGTCCGAGCTTCACCAACCCCTACACGGGCCAGATTCTCGGCGCAGATATCATGCTCGAGTACTCGTTCCTGAACCGCTACAGCTTTGCGCGCCATTTGCTCAGCGATGCATCGACACTGTTTGAATCACCGGTTCCGCACCTGCACGGTTTGGAATTCTGCACGTTGGCGGACGGCCTGCGCGCGGAGACGAGCACGGCGCGCGCCATCGCGGCGGCTTCCGGTGATTTCTCCGGACCGATCGAAGAGCAGCTCGTGCGTGACAGCATGTACTACCTGATCCTGCACGAGATCGGACACACGCTGGGCCTCAACCACAATATGAAGGCCACGCAGTTGCTGGGTGCCGATGAGGTGTTTGACGGCGATGTGGTGGACACGGTGCTTGCGGGGTCAGTGATGGACTACCCCGCTGTGAACTTCGCGCCCAAGGGTGCAAAGCAGACGCTGTTCTACACGATTGCACCGGGTCCCTATGATAACTGGGCCATCCAATTTGGCTACGCGCCCGAAATGGACGACCCGAGTGTCCGCGATGCGCATCTTGCGCGCTCGACGGAACCCGAGCTCGCCTTCGGCAACGATGCTGACGACATGCGTTCACCAGGCAAGGCCATTGATCCGCGCGTCAACATTTACGACATGTCGAGTGACGCCATCGGCTACGCCTCGACGCGCATGTCGCTAATTGGGGAGGCGCTTGAGAAGTTGCCTGAGACCTTGCCCGCGGCCGGCGAGTCGTACCAGGAAACGCATGATGTGTTCGCGACGCTGATGCGCAGCTGGGCTCGGTCGGCAGCCGTTGTGTCGCGTTACGTTGGCGGTGTGCAGATCAACCGCGCCATGGTGGGGCAGCCCGGTGGTGGCGAGGCCTACACGGTGATCGACGCGGCAACACAGCGCCGGGCCATGGAGGTACTGACGGACCAGGTGTTCGCACCGGACGTCCTCGACCCTGCGGCAGGCACATACCGCTACCTGGCGCAACAGCGTCGTGGTTTCAATCTTTTCGGCAGCACCGAAGACCCGAAGATTCACGACACGATGCTCGCGGTGCAGACCTCTGTGCTTAACCACCTCATGCACCCGTCGGTGACCAAACGCCTCAGTGACTCGGCGCTCTACGGCAATGAGTACTCGCTGGGCGAAGCCATGGAGTCGCTCACCAACGCGATCTTCGCGGCGGACGCGCGCGGCAACGTCAACACGGTCCGTCAGAACCTGCAGGTCGACTACGTGAACCGACTGGCAACCGTGGTCAAAGGCAATGGCGGCTACGACAACCTGACGCGTTCAATGGCGGTCTACCTGCTGGGCGAGATCGACGACACGATCTCACGCAAACGGGGCGCGGACTTGTCCACCAAGGCGCACGTCGCTCACCTCAAGCTGATCATCGAGCGCGCGCTCGACGAAGACGCCTGAGCGTCGCGGCTAGAGAAGCAAAGCGCGGCCGCCTCCGGGCGGTCGCGCTTTTTTTTGGCCTCAACGTCGCGAGTAGTAGATGACCCAGCGGTCTTCCCAGTCTTTCATGCCAGCCTGCTGGCGCTGCCAGCGCCAGGTGAAGCTGTCGTCCTGGATGTCGCTCCAGGTCATGCGAAACCGGGGCTGATCGGGTGCGAACGCGGTGTGCAATGAAAACGTTCCGTCGGGCTTGGGGCCGCCCGTGAGCGCGATGTAGCCGCCCTGGTTGTCGACCCAGGTCTGGCGCCAGGTGCGTGCCGCGACGTCGTAGACGGAAACACTCGTGCCCTGAAGGCCTAGCCCGGGACGGCCGTCGAAGCGCTCGGTGACAACGCACCCGCTGTAGGCGTCGCGGTTGATTAGATTTGTGCCTTGCAGGGTCTCGCCGTCCGCGCCCGTCCAGCTTACCGTCCAGTCTCCGACCCAGAAGTCGAGCCCCGCGTGCGCCGGCGTATCGCAGGGGCCTTCGGCAGGCCGTTCGGCCACGGGTGCTTCAGGCATTTGCGCACAGGCCGCCAGCAGAGCGGTTCCGGCGAATACGCCTAAGCGTCGTTGGTGTGTCGGCATGGTGGGTCCTCCCTCACAACGCATGTCGGGCTCAAATCTTGCAAAAAGCGACGGTGGCGTCGATTTCAGGCTCAGCAATGGCCGCGATTGACCAGTGTCTTATGCCTTATGACGCCACCAGCGCGACGACCCGCGGGTCAGATCGCAGGTCGCCGCGCCAGCGGCGGTCGCCAGACTCTATCAGCCACCGTGCGTCGACAGTCGCGATACCTGCAGCTCGATTTTCTTGAGCTCGCGCAACAGCGTGATCTGATTGAGTCGCATCCAGAACCAGATCTTGATCATCGCGACGGCCAGAATGAGCCAGCCGAACATCGCGAGCCAGAGCATGCTTTCGCGCAAGGGCGGGCCCGCCCAAAGCTCATTCAGCGAGTAAAGGGCGCCAACGAAAAAAACGAGGCTCAGGACGAACGCAAACACGGTCCAATAACGCATCGGGCCCGCGAATGCATCGGCCATTTGCGTGTAAAGCCCTCGGTCCTCTTCAAGCTGTTCGAGAAACGCGGCGTCGTCGGCGGTCAATTCGCCGAACAGTCTTTTGTCGAAATTGTCAGTCATGACAGGTCTCCTTCGAGCAAGTCGCGCAATTGCCTGCGCGCGTGAAACAGTCGCGACTTGGCCGTGCCCAGCGGCACCGCCGTCGCGGTTGCGATTTCGGCGAGCGTTAAGCCCTCGCCGTAGAACAGCACCGCAGCCGTGCGGTGCTCATGAGTGAGTTGTGCAAACGCGTCGTCAAGTTCGAGCCGTGCCTGTGCGCGCGACGCCGTGGCCCCGTCGCTGTCGCCCAGCGTCGCTACGCGCTCGCGCTCGCGGTAGTGGCGCCGATGATGATCGGCGCAGCGCCGCTGCAGGATGCCAAACGCCCAGGCGGGGAACCGCGCCGGATCCTTGAGACGCGAGACGCCCCGAGCAATGCCGATCCAGGTGTCCTGCACGACATCCTCAGCGGCTGTGGCATCTCCAATGAGACGCCGCGCTGTGCGCAGCAGCCGCGGCCGCCAGCGTGCCGCAAGGCGCTCACCGGCGGCGCGATCACCGGAGCGCAAGGCGAGCACGAGGTACTCGTCGAACAGGCGCTGCGTTTCCGCGTTGTGAGTTGCCTTGCTCATGATCTAAAGGTCGTTTCAGGTGGCCAAAAGGTTCACCGCCCGCACGAGATTTCTGAGTGGTGTTGCGCGGTCATGAGAGGCCGAGTTGCGCGCGCAGGACCACCAGCGGGTTGGCACCGAAGAGTGTGCTGTGTGCGACGAGCGCGACAATCCAAAGCGCCACGCCGAACAGCGCGCCCACCACGGCCTGCGCATCGAGATGGCCGCGGGATGCTGTCATGGACGCCCATCGCTCGGGTCCCAGTTGCGCGAGCTTTCTTCGCGTGACGCCATGGATGCCCATGAGTCCGAACAGCGCGCTCACACCGAACAGCGCAAGGCTTGGCCAGTCGCCGTTGGCGGGCACGTGGGCCACGGCCCAGAGCGTCAGTCCAAGCAGCAGAGGATGGCGCACCCAACCTATGAACCCGGGTCGTTCAGGATCGAAGCCGGCCTCTCGAAAACCAACCGAGAGTGGGTTGGGTGTGAGTGCGCCGATGCCGATGAGCACGAAGCCCAGTAGCGACACCACCGCGGCGAATGCCCAACTCCATGCCGGCGTGGGCCAGAGACTAACGCGCGGTGCCGCGAGCAGCGCAGCGACGACCCAGCCGAGCAGCACGAACGACAAGAGGGAGTGGGCGATGAGATAACCGCGACGACCGATTTTGGACGTGAGCCAGGGCTTGAGCCCCGTGCGGGCCATCACGACATGGCTCGCGACGAACACGAGCATGGCAATGGCGACGTTCATGACGGCAACCGCGCGATGGCATTCAGAAAGGCGAACGCCGGCGCGAGGCCGGCGTTCTGGAGATGGCGCCCAGGAGAGGACTTGAACCACGAACGGCCGCAGCGCCATGCCGAAGACGCGTTGCAGCGTTTCCTCATCATGGCAGCTGTAGCGCCTGCGGATTGGCACCCTGGCGGACGGCTCTCATGGGTGTCAAAGACAAACGCCGGCCACAGGCCGGCGTTTTGGGTTTGGTGCCCAGGAGAGGACTTGAACCTCCACCTACTTTCGTAGACATGGACCTGAACCATGCGCGTCTACCAATTCCGCCACCTGGGCAAGGTGGAACCGTTACACTTACGGCCCCGAGCGGGCCGCGAACATT
>JBCCBB010000022.1:0-35496 GCA_039814545.1 Pseudomonadota bacterium | reverse complement strand
GGTTTACGGCCAGATGAATGAGCCGCCGGGTAACCGCCTGCGCGTCGCACTGACGGGCCTGACCATGGCCGAGTACTTCCGCGACGAAGGCCGCGACGTTCTGATGTTCATCGACAACATCTACCGTTACACGCTGGCCGGTACCGAAGTATCCGCACTGCTGGGTCGTATGCCTTCAGCGGTGGGCTACCAGCCGACGCTGGCCGAGGAAATGGGCGTGCTCCAGGAGCGCATCACCTCGACCAAGACCGGCTCGATCACGTCGTTCCAGGCCGTATACGTCCCTGCCGATGATTTGACCGACCCCTCGCCGGCCACGACCTTTGCTCACCTTGATGCAACGCTCGTACTGTCGCGCCAGATTGCCGAGCTCGGTATCTACCCGGCCGTTGATCCGCTCGACTCGACCTCGCGTCTGCTCGACCCGAACATCATCGGCCAGGAACACTACGACTGCGCGCGTGGCGTGCAGGCCGTACTCCAGACCTACAAAGAGCTGCAGGACATCATCGCGATCCTGGGTATGGACGAGCTCTCTGAAGAACAGAAGCAAACCGTGACGCGCGCTCGTAAGATCCAGCGCTTCCTGTCGCAGCCGTTCTTCGTGGCGCAGCAGTTCACGGGCGCGGAAGGCAAGTACGTGTCGCTGGCCGACACGATCCGCGGCTTCCAGGGCATCGTTGACGGCGACTACGACCACCTCCCCGAGCAGGCCTTCTACATGGTCGGCTCGATCGAAGAGGCCGTCGAAAAAGCCAAAGGCATGAGCAACTAAGACTATGCCCACGCTGCACGTCGACATCGTATCCGCCGAAGGCGAGATCTACTCGGGCGAAGCTGCCATGGTGTTCGCGCCGGCTCAGCTCGGCGAGATCGGCATTGCGCCGCGGCACGCGCCGCTGCTCACGGGCCTCAACGCCGGTGAAGTCCGCGTGCAGACGCCTGAAGACGGCGACCGCTTCTTCTACATCACGGGCGGCATGATCGAAGTGCAGCCCAACATGGTGACGGTTCTTGCGGACACGGCGCTGCGTGGCGACGAGCTCGACGAAGCGGCCGCTCGTGAGGCCGAAGAAGCCGCGCGCGCAGCCCTCGAAGGTGCGTCCAAAGAAACCGACCTCAAGCGTGCACAGCAGGAGCTCGCAGAAGCTTCAGCGCGTCACCGCGCCGCACAGCGCATGAAGGGCCGAAGCTGACGGCGCCCGACGCCGTCGTCTTTCGATACGCCGACGTCGCCGACGTTGGCCCCGTCGCCAAGTTCGCGGAACGCGTGTTCCGCGAGACCTTCGCGCCGCACAACACCGACGAGAACATGAACCAGTACGCCAACACGGCGTTTGGTCCGGTGTCTATGGCGGCGCGTATGTCCAAGCCCACGGCTGTCACGATCGTTGGCGAGTACGAAGGCGAGATCGTCGCCTACGCGTTGGTTTTCGAAGCGCCGCTCCCAGACTGCATCGACACGACGGCGCCCACGCGATTCCTCGAACGGTTCTATGTCGACAGCGCCTGGCACGGCAGGGGCGTGGCCGATCGCTTGCTCGACGCTGTGCGAGAGGCGGTACTTGCGACCGAAGCGCGACGTCTCTGGCTTACCGTCTGGGACCAGAACCCGCGCGCGATTCGTTACTACGAAAAGCGCGGCTTCACGGTGTGCGGCCACGTCGACTTCACGCTGGGTGACGAACGCCAACGCGACTTCGTGATGGCGATCCCGTTCAAGGGTTGAGGCGCACGAGCCGCACGGCGCGGTGTTACCCTGATTGCTGCGCTGTTTGCAGAGGTAAGCGATGCCTGATTCGCGACCCATGCTTGTGTTGATGCCGGGGTTCGACGGTACGGGGCAGTTGTTTGCGCCGCTCGTCGAGCAACTAGGCATGGGCGTGGACACACAGGTGATCGCCTACCCCGACTTGACAGATACGCAGGCGTACGTCGACTACGTTGCCGCGCAGTTACCCGAGGGTCGTGATCTCGTGCTCGTTGCCGAGTCGTTTTCTGGGCCCATCGCTTTGCACTTGCTCGCACATCACTCGGACCGCATTCGCGCCGCCGTGCTGTCCACAACTTTTGCACGACCGCCGCTCGGTCTCGTTTTGTCGCTGGCCAACAAACTTCGCCTGGCGAGCTTCGTGCGTCCCGCGATGAATGAACAAATCTTGCGGATGTTCTGCCTTAACGGTGTGGCCGATATCGCGTTGATCCGAAGTATCGTCGAGGTCGTGCGGCCCATCGGACAGGCCACGGTGGCGAGCCGATTACAGGCGCTCGTCACGATGGATGCCACGCCTGAGCTGGACGCCGTCAAGCAGCCGGTGCTCGTGTTGACGGCGCGCGCCGACCGTGTGGTGCGCCAGCGCTTTTCATCAAGCCTGCTGGCACGCCTGTTCAGTGTCACGCATACCACGCTTGAGGGCCCGCACCTCTTGTTGCAGGCTGCGCCCGAAGACAGCGCGCGCACCATACTCGCCTTCCTTGAAGAGACCGTCGGTATTAAGGCAGCGTCGCGGCGTAACCCCAGGAACCGATGATGCGCGTTTCGGGTCGATGCCGGCGCGGCAAGAATTCGCTGCGCCAGGCTTTAAAGCCCTCAAGGTCGAGATCCTCCGGGCGCGACCATTCCCGTCGCCGCAGGTAGTGCCAGACGTACTCGTCGAGGTAGCCGGCCGCGACAGTTGCCGTCAGACGCTCCAGATAAGGGTCGCCCTGGGCTTCAGATTGTTGCCAGCGCGCAATCAGCGCCTCGCGGGCTACCAGCTCGCATTCGAACGCCTGATTTCGGGCCGGGTTGGGACCACCGATCTCTAGCTGACAGACACTACGGGCAAGGCCATAGGCGACCCAGGCTTGCAGGACGGGGTCTGCGCTTGCATATGCGTACGGCGGTACGGAGAAGCGATCACCGTCGGTGACGCCGTCCTGAACGTAGATTCGCCGATCACAGCCCGTGATGGCTGCGATAACGGTAATCACCAGGACGAGCCGCCAGGGGGCCATTTCGTGATGCATGTCGCAAAGGGTACGTGCCCGCGTTCACACGTTTCAATCAGGTGCTGAGTTAGAATACTGCGATGACCACCGACACTTCGCTGCAGATCGTCGTGCTCGCCGCCGGCCAGGGCAAACGCATGCGTTCGACCCTGCCCAAAGTGCTGCAGCCACTGGCCAGTCGCCCGCTGCTCGCGCACGTGCTCGACACCGCGGCCACGCTGTCACCCGAGCGCACGGTTGTTGTCTATGGACACGGCGGCGACACCGTCCGCGAGGCGATGTCGGCGCGAGACCTCGCATGGGCCGAACAAGCCGAACAAAACGGCACAGGGCACGCGGTCCAGCAGGCCCTGCCAGCGCTCTCGGATGCAGGGCGCGTTCTTGTGCTGCTTGGTGACGTCCCGTTGCTGCAGACGCACACCTTGCAGACCCTGCTCGACAGCACGCCCGCCGACGGCGTGGGCGTCCTCTCGGTTCGTGTTGACGACCCTACGGGATACGGTCGCATCGTGCGGGATCCTGCGGGTGGCGTGCGGGCCATCGTCGAGCACAAAGATGCCACGCCCGAGCAACTCGAGATCGATGAAATCAACACGGGCGTTTTTGTATTGCCGTCCGCGCAACTCGCGGGCTGGCTCGAGCGCGTGATGCCGAACAACGCGCAGGGTGAGTACTACCTGACCGATGTCATTGGCCTGGCTGCCGACGACGGCACGCCCGTATCGGCAACACTTGGTGCCGATGCCGAAGAGGTCATGGGCATTAATGACCGCGTGCACCTCGCACAGGCTGAGCGCGCCTGGCAGCGACGCGCCGTAGAAGCACTGATGCGCGACGGCGCACGCGTCGCCGATCCGGCACGCGTGGACATTCGCGGCACGGTGACGGTTGCCGAAGACGTTTTCATCGATGTGAATGTGGTGCTTGAGGGCGAAGTGAGTCTAGGCGCGGGTAGTGTCGTCGGCCCCAACTGCGTGCTGATCAACGCAGAGGTCGGCTCAGGCACGACGCTGTTCGCCAATACCTACATTGAAGACAGCCGCGTCGGTGCGCGCTGCAACCTGGGGCCCTTTGCACGGCTCCGACCGGGCGCAGATTTCCGCGACGGCAGTAAGGCCGGCAACTTCGTTGAGGTCAAGAAGAGCGTTATCGGTGAAGGCAGTAAGGTGAACCACTTGAGTTACGTCGGTGACTCGGTTCTGGGCGCGCGCGTCAACGTCGGCGCTGGCACCATCACCTGTAACTACGACGGCGCCAACAAGCACCAAACCATCATTGGCGACGACGCATTCATTGGCTCGGGCGTCGAGCTTGTCGCACCCGTTGAGATCGGACGCGGCGCCACCATCGGCGCGGGCTCGACCATTTCAAAACCAGCAGCGGCTGACGCCCTGACTCTCGAGCGCGCACGTCAGCGCACCGTCGAGGGCTGGGAGCGGCCCGTCAAAAAGAAATAGGGACACAGCAACATGTGTGGAATCGTCGGCGCGATTGCCGAGCGTAACGTGGTACCGATTCTCGTCGAGGGCCTGCGCCGTCTCGAGTACCGGGGCTATGACTCAGCCGGCCTGGCCGTGCTCCGCGACGATCGGTCGCTGGGCCTGCGCCGCGCCGTCGGTAAGGTGTCGGGCCTGCAAAGCAAGCTTGATGCCGACCCGCTCGCAGGCACCCTGGGGCTCGCGCACACGCGCTGGGCGACGCACGGCGGAGTTACGGAACAGAACGCGCACCCGCACCTGTCGGGCGATCGCATTGCCGTCATCCATAACGGTGTGATCGAGAACTTCCAGGAGATTAAGGACGAGTTGCTCGATAAGGGCTACGAGTTCGCTTCTGAGACCGACACCGAAGTCGCTGCGCATCTGGTGCACGAGTACGTGAAGAACGGCATGGACCTTGTTGAGTCCGTGCGCAAGGCCACGCAACGTTTTGAAGGCGCGTTCGCGCTGCTCGTCGTCGATGCCGAAGATCCGGACCGCGTGGTCGTGAGCCGCGTGGCGAGCCCGCTTGTGATCGGCGTGGGCATCGGCGAAAACTATGTAGCCAGTGGCATCCAGGCCTTGCTGCCCGTGACCCAGCGGTTCATCTACCTGGAGCAAGGCGATCTCGCCGAAATCACGCGCGAATCGATCCAGGTGTTCGATGCTAACGGAACGCCTGTCGAGCGCGAAGTCCACGAGACCAATGCGGCGACGGATACGGCCGACCGCGGCCCCTACCGTCACTTCATGCTGAAGGAGATCTTTGATCAGCCCTCGGCACTGGCGGACACGCTCTACGGGCGCGTGAACAACAACCGCGTGCTACCGGATTCGTTGGGGCCGCGCGCAGCTGAGTTGCTGGCCCGCGCAGAGAACATTCACATCGTTGCCTGCGGCACGAGTTACCACGCCGGTTGTGTGGGCAAGTACTGGTTCGAATCGATCGCGGGCGTGCCCTGCCAGGTCGAGATCGCCAGCGAGTACCGTTACCGCAATGTCGTTGTTCCTGAGAACACGCTCTTCGTGACGCTCTCCCAGTCGGGCGAGACCGCGGATACGCTCGAGGCGCTGCGCCTGGCCAAAGCGTCGAACTACCTGGGTTCACTGACGATTTGCAACTCCGCCCACAGCTCGATGGTGCGCGAATCCGACCTTACGATGATGACGCACGCGGGCCCCGAGATCGGCGTTGCGAGCACCAAGGCGTTCACGACGCAGCTGCTCTCGATGTTGCTCGTCACGCTCATGCTCGCACGCCATCGTGGCATGGACGATGCCCGCGAAGGCGAGCTTGTGCCGCACGTCTACCACGCAGCGGCTGCCGTCGAACAGGTGCTGGGCATGAACGACCTGCTGCGCGACCTGGCCGAAGACTTCGCCGAGAAACACCACACGCTATTCCTAGGTCGCGGCCCCATGTGGCCCATCGCTATGGAAGGGGCGCTGAAGCTCAAAGAGATCAGCTACATCCACGCCGAGGCCTACGCAGCGGGCGAACTCAAGCACGGGCCGCTTGCGCTCATCGACGAAGACATGCCGGTCGTGGTCGTGGCGCCCAACAACGACCTGCTCGATAAGCTCAAATCGAACATGCAGGTGGTGCGCGCTCGTGGTGGTCAACTCTACGTGTTTGCGGACAAGGAAACGGGTATTAAGTCTGAAGAAGGCATCCGCGTCATCGAGATGCCGCACGCCGACCGACTCATCGCGCCGATCGTTTACACGGTGCCGCTGCAGCTACTTTCGTATCACGTTGCCGTGCTCAAGGGCACGGATGTGGATCAGCCGAGGAATCTCGCGAAGAGTGTGACGGTTGAGTAGCGAGCGTGTCTGAGTCCGAAGTTGTGTGAGCAGAGAGAACAGTCGCCCAGAATGAATTCAAACTGTGGGTAGTCTCAGGAAATCATGAGCCGATTCTCGATACATGCTTGCGCCTAGTGGATTTTGGACCTTGTCGGTTCTTGCTAGGTGGTTTCCCGAAACAATGATCTGCACACGTGAACGTTAGTCGAAGCTAGGCTGGCATGCGTTTCAGCCAAGGTTGAACGTTCTTGCTGTTATCGATCGAACTTCACGCTTTGCCCATGTGGTCGATAACAAAATCAATGAACACTCGTACCTTTGCCGAGACATGCTTGCTCTTCGGGTAAACGCAAAACAGGCCAATGCTACTATCTACCGTACCCGCTAGAATCTCCATAAGCTCCCCTGTTGCTATCTGGTCCCGAACAAAAAAGTTTGGTAGCCACGCGACTCTAACGCCTGCCGCAGCGAGATTTCTAGCGATCTCGCCACTATTGACCTTTACGTTGCCGGAGACATTGATACCGACTCGTTTGTTCTTGATTCTGAAGGGCCATCGATTCGTGAAGCTGTCAACTTCATCGACGACGCAGTTGTGATCCACAAGCTCGCCAGGTACTCCCGGGGCTCCATTCAAGCGAAGGTACTCGTTACTAGCGACTGCGGTGAGATGAAACTCGCGAAGCCGCCTGACCATTAGCGATGAGTCGGCGAGCTCACCAACTCGAATGGCAAGGTCAAACCCCTCTTGCACCAAGTCGACATAGCGATCGAGGGCTTCTACGCCGCTGCCTTCTCGATGCTGACGTTAGACATCGAGTTTCAGATTGATCCGACGCAAATCGTTGTAGCGGGAGATGTCGCCTATACGACGACGACCTCGCACGGCACGCGATTTCTCAAGGCTTCCGGGGAGACCGTCCCCGAGATAAACCGGGAGCTTTGGGTGTTCACGCAGAAAGCAGATCGTTGGCTGATCGCGCGATACTGTTTCAACAAAGCCGAGTAGGTCGTGTCTTTGATTCGAGTCTAGTCTTCGGACCCGTCTTCAACGTCACCGCGAACACGGTCCAGAATGTCTCGCATTCCCTCACGCATGGATTCGGTCTTTTCAGCGATCTTGCTCGTGTCGAAGCCAATCCGTGACCACGCGCCGTCAACGGCTTCCTTGATGGCGAGCCAAACGCCTGCCGCGGACAACGAGTAGCGCAACGCAAACTGATTCTCTTCGAGCACGAGGCCGAACTCGAGCGGGATACTGCCGTCGTAGCCATTGATGAGCCTGGTCAGGGGCACCGAGGCAATTCGTGCCACACGACCTGTTCCCGGCGGCGGGGTCACCTCAAGGTCCGAAAACTCAAGCCGCCAGTCGAGATCGAGCGACGTGGCTTCCGTCGCCTCCCAATCGTCTTCGACATACACGTCGACAAAGCCAGCGCTGAACCAGCCCAGCGCGCCCCCAACCACGTCGGCCAGGCTTGCAACGGGCACCTGGGTTGCGCGCCACTCGGTTCGCCGCCCGTCCGGTGTCGCCGATGACGCGAGTTCGAAGGGTGCGCCCGCGAGGCGGCCCGACGCGTTCGCACGGAAGAGGACGTCGAAAAGCAAGAGCTTGGACCGCAGTGGCTTACTGTCGAGTTGCGCCACGGAAACGGGAACACTGAATGCGTTGCCGCTCGCATTGATGCCGGTTACGGCGATGCGGACGTCCGTTACGGCGAGCTCGTGAATCTCAAATTCACGCCGTGGCCGGTCGCGTGGCGGCTGGTTCGCGGCGCTGCGTCGATCGGTGAAGACCGCCCCTGAGAGCCCCGACACGCGGGCAAAATCGAGCTGGGCGGTACCAAACATGGACGCGATACGCAGATCGAGGTCGATTTCCGCGACCTGCAGATCGAATGTCGATACCGGGTGCTCTCTACGTTTGATGTCACAGTCGCCAAGCTGCACACGCCCCGTGATGAGCGATCCATCGATAGTCTCGCAGGACGTCGTGATGCCTTTGCGCTGCTCCACCCGGTCAAAGACAAATTGTACGGCTTGCTCGAAGAAGAACAGGTTCACCACAAGAACGGCGACGAGCACAACAGCGGACAAGCTTGCCAGAGCCACCGCGACGGGCTTTGCAATGCCGCCCCGTGCGCCGGGTTCGCGCTTGCGCCCGGACATTGCGGCCATGAGCGCACTGATTGCCGCACCTATAATTTCGATGGCTAGCGCAATGAAGGGAATGAGGACGACGAATACGATTTCGCCGATCAGTAGTGCGAGCGCTTCCATAGGCAGTCAGAGGCTAAGAGGGTCAAGCGGAGTCTAACCCGTCGATGTTAACGACAGGGCAAGTGCGTTAGTCTCAAACTTCAGTGGCGTCCTAGGCGCTACGCGAAGTCTGGAGAAGCCCCTATGACCCACCTCGAACTGGCTGAGGCACTGTTCGACGCATTCGCGGATGGCGATGCCGACACGGTACGCAGCCTGTGCGCCGCCGACGTCACGGCACGCCAGAACAAGAGTGCGCCTATGGACCTCGATACGCTGATCGAGTTTGCGCTGGCGATTCACGGTGCGGTCGCAGACTTTCGCTACGCCGACGCGATTTGCACACCCACGGCCTCGGGCTTCGTCGAGGAGCACCGCGTGCGCGGTACCCTGCCTGACGGCACGGATCTCGACCTTGCGGCCTGTGTGGTCGCCGATGTTCGCGATGGCAAGGTGATCGACCTGCGCGAGTACGTTGACGGCTCGGCGGCCGCCGGGCTGCTCAAGGCGCTGACCTGACGCGGTTGTGAGTATCGCCCACCTGCGGCTGCTCAAGGCCGCGCTGGTCGCAGCCGTCGCCGTTTGGGCCGCGGTAAGCCTGCTGCAAAATCTCCTGAACTGGTCGGCCACGCTCGACGCGGTGCGGGCCACGACCTCAATGGTCACGTTTGATGCCGGCCCGGGTAGCTGGCAGGCCACTTCGAATCCGATCGCGGTCTGGCTCGGCGCGCTGTTTATCGGCGGTGGCAAACTGGCGGCTGCCGTTTTGTGCGGCGTGGGTGCGGCGGGCATGTGGCTCAACCGCACGGCGCAGGACGCGTCTTACGCGGTATCGCGTCGCACCGCATTGATTGGCTGCGGTGTCGCGCTGTTCATGCTGTTCGCCGGCTTTATCGTGATTGCTGAAGTCTGGTTTGGGCTCTGGCAGTCCGAGTCCCTGCGCGAGCCTGTGCTCGAATCCGCCATGCGCTACGCAGCGTCGATTGCGTTGATCGCGTTGTTTGTGGCGTCATCGGAAGACTAAGCGAGTCGTTAGTCCTTTTTTTCCACGTGCCCGCCAAAGCCGCGGCGCATCGCCGACAACACGCGGTTCTGGTAATCCGCTTCACCGCGTGAGCTGAACCGCTCATAAAGCGCTGTGGTGAGCACGGGCGTCGGGACGGCCTCGTCGATGGCGGCCTTAATGGTCCAGCGGCCCTCTCCGGAATCGGAAACGCGCCCCGTGAAGTCGTCGAGCGATGAATCGGCGGCCAGTGCGTCGGCGGTGATGTCGAGCAACCAGGACGAGACCACGCTGCCACGGCGCCACAACTCGGTGATGTCGGCCACGTCAAAGTCGTACTGGTAGTGCTCAGGGTTCCGCATGGGCGTGGTTTCGGCGTCTTCTTCATGCTCGCGCTTGCCTACATTAGCGCTTCTGAGGATGCCCAGACCTTCGGCGTAGGCGGCCATGAGGCCGTACTCGATGCCGTTGTGCACCATCTTCACGAAGTGTCCCGCGCCGCAGGGACCACAGTGCAGGAAGCCCTGGTCAGCGGTGCTGTTGCTGTCGCCACGATTGCGCGTGGGCTCAATATCCCCACGGCCCGGCGACAAGGCCTCGAAGATGGGGGTGAGCCGGCGAACGGTCTCGGTCTCGCCGCCAATCATGAGGCAGTAACCACGCTCCAGGCCCCAAACGCCGCCGCTCGTGCCCACGTCAATGTAGTGCATACCTCGTGCGGATAGTGCTTTGGCGCGGCGCAGGTCGTCGATGTAGTACGAGTTGCCACCGTCGATGAGGGTGTCGTCCTCCGCCAAAGACGGCGCGAGCGCGTCAATGCTGTCGTCCACCACGGCCGCGGGCACCATCAGCCAGACGGCGCGGGGCGGTGTCAGCGCCTGTGCCAGGCCCGACAACGAGTCCACGCCTGTCGCGCCGGCCGCCTGCAGCGCAGCAACGGCCTCGGGGTTGGGGTCGTAAACCACGCACTCGTGGCCCGCAGCCATAAGTCGTTTGGCCATGTTTCCGCCCATCCTGCCCAAACCGACAAGCCCGATCTGCATGGTGTGCTCCCTGAAATCTCCCGCAGCGCCGGCCGCTGCAGTTCAGCCCGCATGATAGCGGGAGTCTGCCCGTGCTCGGCCAAGATGTCGGGGTGTTAGCACCGGCAGGGGTGCCGCGCTAAAGCGAGCCACGCCGCCGCCGCTATCACTGAGCGGTCGTTTGGGGCCGCGACACAGCACGTGGGCCTGCGTTAGGCCGATCGCGCAGGCCTGGTTCCGCTCTGGGTCGCCCTTAGACAGCCTAGAATCGATGCCGCTAAAGACAAGACTGACATTGCGCTACGTGGGCGCGTTGACACTCGTCGCGCTCGTGCTGATCGGTGCGTGGTTCATTCTGCAACAGCAGTTGGGCCGCAATACGCAGGATGCCTGGCTCATTAACACAGCGGGTCAGCAACGCATGCTCTCGCAGCGTATCGCGCTGCTCAGCGACGAACTCACCGTCACCGACAAAGCCAATGCGCGGGCGCGGGTCGTGGCGGCACTTACGGGTGCGATTGCACAAATGCGCAGCAACCACGACGCGCTTACGGGGCCGCGCGGCGCCTTCGCTCGGACGGCCGATATTCAGGCGCTCTATGACGCTCCAGATGGCCTCGACCGCCAGGTTCGCGATTACTTGGAGATCGCCGAGCGGTTTCTTGCCGCCTTGCCGCGAGACGGAGCCTCCGCGCAGCATCCGGACCGTCTCATCGAACAGGCGGCGTACAAACTGCTGCCGCCGCTCGACGACATGGTGACGCGCTACCAGGCCGACAGCGAGCGGAGACTGGTCCAGTTTCGTAATCTCGAGACCGCGGTGGTCGTTGTCGGACTCTTCGTTCTGGCGTGCGAAGCCCTGCTCATATTCCGACCCATGGTGCGCCACATCGATGCCACGGTGAACTCAATCGAGGCCGCCAATAACGAGCTCCGCGAGTTCAGTTTTCGGATCTCGCATGACCTGCGCGCACCCGTCGCGTCGGCGACTGGGATGGTCACTATCGCGAGAGACGCGCTCGACGACGACGACAAGGCGTCGGCGCACTTCACACTCGGGCGAGTTGAAAAGGCGATGCTGGGACTCGACCGGCTGATCAGCGACATCATCGCCGTCGCGCGCCGCGATGAATCGACTGAGCCCGAGCGCGTCGATCTGCATGCCCTCGTGGACGATGTCCTTTCGCGCTTATCGGATATGCCGGGCGCCGATCGGGTTGTCATCAACGTGAAAGTTGAGGCCACAGCGCCCGTGATGACGCACCGCGTTGAGCTGACCCAGATACTCGAAAACCTTGTGTCCAATGCCATCAAGTACACGGCGGCCGATTCGCCCTGCGTGGACATCGCCGTGCGCGAACAACGTGGCGTGGTGCGGGTTGAGGTCCGAGACAACGGCCAGGGCATTGAGCCCGAGCATCGCGCTGATCTGTTCGGCATGTTCAAGCGGTTTCATCGAGATGTGGCGCCCGGCACAGGCCTCGGTCTGTACCTCTCGCGCCGGCTGGCACGCGCGCTGGGTGGTGATCTCGAGTACAGCCCTCTGGCACCGGGCTCAGCGTTCTCTGTGACCTTGCCCGCGGGAGGCGCTGCGTGATGGCTGCGCCGAGGAAAGTCCTGTTGGTCGAGGACAGCGAGGACGACCGGTACATCACCACCTACTTGCTGCGAAAGCACTGGCCCGACGTCGAAATCGTGACCGCCTGGAATGGCGAAGTGGCGCTGGAGGCACTCGAGGCTATGGGGGACGTGCCGCCCGATCTGATCCTGCTCGATATCAACATGCCGCGCATGAATGGCCATGAGTTTCTTGCCGAGTGGTGCGGTGCCCTCGGCAACAAGGTGCCGGCCGTGGTCATGCTGAGCTCGTCGGAACAGACACGCGACATTGGCCAGTCGGCGGTCTACGAGGCGGTGCGCCAGTACTTCGTCAAACCCATGCGTGCCGAGTACCTCGACACGATCGATGCCATGTTGCGCTAGCCTGCTGCGGCATTTAGGCGCTGTCGATAGGGACCTTTGCCATCACGGTTGTGCCCGCACCGGGTGCGCTGTCGATGGTCAGCGTGCCGCCGAGCGCCGCCGCCCTCGATTCGAGGTCGAGCAAGCCCAGCGATCGCGCGGGTTCCAGCGTGGACCGGTCAAAGCCCGCGCCGTCGTCGCGCACCGCGACGCGTACGGTATCGGGGGTTTGCTCGAAGGTGACGTCGACACGACTGGCGTTGGCGTGCTGCGCCACGTTGGTCAGCGCCAGCTCGACAATGCGCAGCAAACCAATCTCGATGTGTCCCGGCAGTCGATTGGGTTCGGCGCCAGAGCGCTGCAAGGCTGTCTCAAGCCGGTGCTCACGACCGAAGCGGTCCAGTGCGGCCTCAAGCGCTCGCGTCAGCCCGAAATGGTCGATGACGCCGGGCCGCAGGCGGCTCGCAATGCTGCGCGCGTCCTCCAACAGCGAGTCGACGTGGCCCTCGAGATCGCGAAAACAAGCCACAGCGGCAGGCGGCAGCATGGGGTCCCTGGCCGCCTCATGCAGCTGCATCTTCATGGCTGACAGCGTCTGCCCCACGGAGTCGTGCACAGCGCGGGCGACGGCAGCGCGCTCGGCCTCCTGCGACTGGCGCAGCCTTTCTGCGAGCAAATGCTGCAGCGCCAGTTCGCGCTGTGCGTCGTTGTCGTTCTCACTGCTCATGCGTTTGAGTGTAACCGGCTAGCCCCAGCCGATCTCGTGGAGGTGGTCGTCATCAATGCCAAAGAAGTGGGCGATCTCGTGGATCAGCGTAGTCTGGATCTCGTTCATCAGTTCGGCCTCGGGCAGGCCCAGCTCCAGGTGCGGTTCCCGGAACAGGTAGATCACATCCGGGACCACACCGACGTCCTCTATGCTGCGTTCCGTGAGCGGCGTACCCAGGTACAAGCCCAGAAGGCCATCATGCTCGGGGTCGAGATCGGGACCGGGTCGGTCCAGGATGATCAGCTCGATGTTATCGAGCGCCTCGCGGACCCAGTCGGGTAGCGAATCCAGCGTCGCCCAGACAACGCGTTCAAACGTTTCCGGGCTCACTAGGCCACTGCAACCCGCCACGGCGCGCGGCGCGTACCGCATGGTGAGCCTGGGCAAAGGTGCGCATTGCTTGCCAATACCATGGGGCGTGGCTTTGCGATGTTGTCGCTAACTGACTGATTGCCAGTGAAACGACCGAGCATTATGTTCACTTCAAGTGTTCCTGTGGACGCAATTATGTCGCCTCAGTATGCTCGACTCGCGGCTAGATTAAGTAAGAAGCAAAAAAATAACTGGCTAGGAATAGTGCCTAGTCTGGTCGTGTCATCAATTAGGAGAGACGTAATGAAAGCGCTTAGGTTTTCCGCGGCGTTTATTCTGTTGGCAATCGCTGTCTTGACGAGTTCGCCCGTCAAAGCATCGACAGTCCTGCAGATGAACCTCGCACAGATGCTAGACCGTTCCGAGAAGGTTTTTGTCGGCACCGTAATCGATGTGACAGAGTCCCGAATCGCCGTGGGCGGCGGTGAGATCCCTGCGATCACGTACACATTCCGTGTGGGCGACACTTTTAAGGGTAGCTACCAGGAAGTAAAAGGTGTCAAGACCACGACGGTGTCGATGCTGGGCAGCCTGCAACACCTGAAGACAGGCAAACATCCCATTCTCGACTTCCCGTTGCTGCAAGCGAATCAAGACTACTTGCTCATCGTGGGTCCCGCGGGTCCGATTGGTCTGACCGCTCCCATTGGCCTTGGCCAGGGCAATTTCTCGCTGTTGGGTGACGAGGGCGAGAAAGTGGCACTCAACGGTGCCCAGAATGTGGGCCTGTTTTCGGGCATGAATGTCGGTATCCCCGATGGCGTGCCGGTGTCCTACACCGAGCTCTCGGCTTTGATTAGTGACATCGTGGGAGGTGCAGAATGATGCGCAACAGCTTACGCACCCTCGCCGCGACGACGGCCGTGCTTGCCTCGGCCGCAGCACTGGCTGGCGGCCCGTTGAATACAAACGCCAACGACCCCGAAGGCCTGGAACGCTGGCCTAACGGCGGCACAGAGATTCCCTACAACATTGACCAGGGTGGCCTTGGGCCGCTCAGTCCTGCCGAAGCGGTCGCACTCGTTGAAGGTGCGCTGATGACCTGGACCAGCATCCCGACGGCCAGTAACGCCTACGTGACGACGGGTCAGCTGATTGAGGACATCAACGAAACCAACTTCGCACCGTTCGTTGACAACCTCTTCAACGGCAATAACAACGCCGATGGCCTGAGCCCGATCGTGTTCGACGAAGACGGCGCCATATTCGACGCGCTGTTTGGCCCAGGCACGGGCGTACTGGGTTTCGCCAGCACGGACACGCGTGATGCGAACGGTACGCCGATTGAGGCGGTTCAGTTCTTGAACGGTGGCAGCATCCTGGGCGGCTTCCCAGTCGCAGATTTTGCGGGTGTGGTGTTCCACGAGTTTGGTCACTATTCGGGTCTCGGCCACACTGTGGTCAATGGCCAGAACATCGCTCTGGGCGACACGAGCGGTCCTACGCCGCTAAACACTTACGGCAACTCGCCGGGTATCCAGACGGAGACGATGTACCCCTTCGCGCTGGTCGGTGGGGGTCAGATTGACCCGCATGCGGATGACATTGCCTTCATGTCGGTGCTGTACCCTGAGCCCGGCTTCTTCGCCGGTTCCGGCGCGATCACAGGCACCATCTTCGCGCCGGATGGCGTCACGCCCCTGACGGGTGTCAACGTCATCGCGCGTAATGTGGACAATCCGTTCATCGACGCCGTGTCGGCGATCTCCGGTGACCGTCCAGGCGTCGGCAACGCAGGCACGTACACGATCAACGGCCTGACGCCTGGCGCGAGCTACACCGTGCATGTCGATCAGATCTTGCAGGGCGGCTTCTCCACAACGCCGATCACGCTGCCGGGTCCTGAGGAATTCCACAACGATGGTGAGTCGGACAACGTGACATCCCCTGACGACCCCGCTGACGCCACGGAAATCACCGTGTTGGCTGGCGGCGTCGCCTCGGGTAAGGACGTCATCTTCAACGCACCGGCTCCTGGTGTGGGTCTGGACGTCGGTGACGACGGCTTCGTTGAGCTGTTCCTGCCATTCGACTTCAGCATCTGCGGGCAGACGTTTAGTTCTGTATTCGTCAACGCGAATGGCAGCCTGACGTTTGGCGCTGGCGATTCGACGTTTACGGAGAGTGCTGTTGCCCATCTCACAGGCCCACCGCGTATTGCGGGTCTGTTTGACGACCTCAATCCGTCGGCAGGCGGTGCCGTGACGTTTTCTGATAATCCGTCAGAGTTCATAGTGACCTGGGACGGCGTACCCGAGTTCTCGTTCTTTGGTCCCGGTGGCAGCAATACCTTCTCGATCACACTCAACGCCGAAACGGGCACGTTTGTACAGCGCCGCGGTCGTGGAGGTAGTACAGGTCTCTCCAGCGGGTTCTTGGACAACACGTTCTCAATCAGCTACGGCGGCATTACGGCTGAAGATGGCATCGCCGGTTACAGTTGTGGTGGCGCGGTTAGTAGTGGTTTTGAGCGACAGCTTGACTTGACCACTGACAATCTCGCGCGCGCGATTCCGCGCACCACGGGTGTATACGAGCTGTTCTCATTCTTGTCGCCGAATGACCTGGCTGGCCAGGTGCTGAATTTGGGTTCGGGCACCTTTGCTGACGGCTATGAGGGTGCTTTGCGCAACGATTCACCGGACACGGCATTCTTTCTGCGTCGTCTCCCGTTCAGCACGGATCGTCGTTTCAGTGACATCACATTGGCTGACGTTGATTTCTATCAGTTCGATGCTGAAGCGGGAGAGATCCTGACCGCGGAAATTGTCGCGGGCCAGCTGGATACGATCCTGATCGTGCTCAAACTTGAGGACGATGGCACGCTGACGTTTATCGACTTCAACGATGACCTCGATTTCCCAACCAACGTGTTGTCCGGCGTTCAAACGCCGCTCGCGGAATCCGGCCGCTACATTGTTGGCGTCTCAACGTTCCCCGATTTCGATTTCATCGGTGCGGGCGGCAGCCAGGGCAGATATGCCATCAACCTGAGCGCCAGCACGTCGATTCCGTTGGACTTGGGTGATGATGACTTCGAGGAAGTCGCGTTGCCGTTCTCGTTCCCCTTCCAGGGCGAGATCTACAACAGCGTCTTCGTCAACTCGAACGGCAGCCTGACCTTTGGTGCCGGTGACACGGACTTCTCGGAGAGCCTCAACGAGTTCCTCGATGAGCAGCCGCGAATCGCACCGCTCTGGGATGACCTGTCTCCGAACCAGGGCGGCAGCATCTCCGTGGACTTTTCCGGCGGTGTCGTAACGGTCGAGTACGTCGATGTACCCGAGTTCCTCGCGGGTAACGTGAACACGTTCAGCGTGACACTCGCACCCAGTGGCGACATCAGCGTCGCTTACGGTGTCGTCGAAGCTAACGATGGCATTGCTGGTATTACCCAAGGCAACTTTGCTGGTGACCCGGGTCCGACTGATCTGTCGGCCAACCCGGTTCAAAGCAACGTTGGTACGACGTACGAGCAGTTCCTCGGCGGTGGGGTTGATCTCGCCGGGCAGGTGATCTCCTACATCAACTAGCCTGCTGATGGTGACGGGCCGCAAGGCCCGGAGCCTTGCGAAAAGGGCGGCTTCGGCCGCCCTTTTCTTTTGGCGCCGAAAGCTCAGCCTGAATGGGCGCCGAATTGAAGCTCAGCGAGTCGCGCGTAAAGCGCGTTGCCCGAGACGAGTTCATCGTGCGTGCCGCTAGCGACGACCCGTCCGGCATCCATGACGATGATTCTGTCGGCCTGTTTGACCGTGGCCAGCCGGTGCGCGATGACCAGCGTCGTGCGGTCTTGCATGAGCCGGTCTAGAGCCTCTTGCACAAGACGCTCGCTCTCGGCGTCGAGCGAGCTGGTCGCCTCGTCGAGCAACAGCACCGGGGCATCCTTGAGGATGGCGCGCGCGATGGCGATCCGTTGGCGCTGCCCGCCGGAAAGTCGAAGACCACGTTCGCCCAAGAAGGTGTCGTAGCCTTCGGGCAAGCGTTCGAGAAATTCGTCAGCGGCTGCGGCGGCCGTGGCCGAAAGCACCGCGCTGTCATCCGCGTCCGGACGACCAAACCGTATGTTCTCGCGCGCACTGGCGCCAAACAACATCGTCTCCTGGGGTACGAGCGCGATCTGACGGCGAAGCGCCCCTGGGGATACGGTCGCGATGTCGGCCCCGTCTATCGTGATACGACCGGAGGCCGGGTCGTAGAATCGCAGCAGCATTTGCAGCGCGGTGCTCTTTCCTGCGCCCGACGGGCCAACAATGGCGACCGTTTGACCGGGCTCGACTACAAAACTGACGCCATCAAGCGCGCGATCTTCGGGGCGCGACGGGTAACTAAATACGACCTTCTCGAAGGCGATGCGACCGAGACAACGCTCGGGCAGCACTGCGGGATCGACAGGTGGTGCAATCGCGGGCTTGGCTTCGAGCAATTCCGAGAGCCGCTCCATGGCGCCTGCGCCACGTTGAATCTCTCCCCAGATTTCGCTGAGGTTGGCGGCAGAGGACCCCACGAAGCCTGCATACAGTAGAAACTGCCCGAGTTCTCCGCCCGTCATGTTGCCCGCGAGTACTTGCCGCGCGCCGAGCCACAGCACAAAGGTGATGGCGCCAAACACAAGAACGATGCCCATGGCGGAGATCAATGCGCGGACGCGGGTCCGGGAGATGCCGGCCTCAAAACTCTCTGCGACGGCCTCGCCGAAGCGTCGACTCTGCGCGGCCTCCATCGTAAAGGCCTGAACGGTCTGAATGGCGTTAAGCGTTTCGCCGGCAAGCCCAGCCGTATCGGCGATACGATCCTGAGCCCTGCGCGACAACGTACGGATACGGCGGCCGATGGCGATAAGCGGTACGACCACGAGTGGAATGGCCAGCAGCATGTAACCGGCGAGTTCAGCGCTCGTGAAGATCAGCAGCAGTAAGGCGCCAACAAAAGTGATCGCTGAGCGCAGCACAATCGACAGGCTGACGCCCGAGATCGACTGCACCAGCGTCGTGTCGGTGGTCAGCCGGGACAGCACCTCGCCGGTGCGCGTGACCTCGAAGAAGGTCGGATCCATGCGCACGACGCGCTCGAACACGGCTTGCCGCACGTCGGCGACCACGCGCTCCCCGAGCCAGGTGACGAGGTAGAAGCGCAGTGCCGCAAATCCGCCGAAGACGACGGACACGACCAGGAAGCCCGCGAAGTACTGGTCGATAGCGGCCAGGTTGCCGTCAGCAAAACCGCGGTCGATGACGAAGCGGAATGCCACTGGGATAACGAGCAAGCCTGCGGCCGCCAGCAGCAAGGCTGCCAGCGCCGCAATCAGCGTGCCGCGGTAGGGCCGGATAAACGGCCACAGTGTCGCCAGCGGTCTGAGTGACCGGGCTTTGGGCCGTTCCTCCGGGTTCTCGTCGAGTACTGCCGAAATACGCTAACCCCCGGGCAGCGTGTATTCGACGCTCGTGCCCGGACCCAGTGGCAAGCCCAGCGCGATCCAGAGCATGGTCATGATAAGACCCGTGATCAGCAGCCAGATCGAGTACGGAATCATCGTGGCCGTCAGGCTGCCGAGCCCGAAGTCCTTCTGCCAGCGCTGGGCGAAGGTCAGGATCAGCGGGAAGTAGACCATGAGCGGCGTGATGATATTGGTTGCGCTGTCACCTACGCGATAGGCCGCCGTGGTCATCTCTGGACTCACGTTGAGCAACATCATCATGGGCACCATAACGGGTGCCAGCAGCGCCCATTTGGCACTGGCCGAACCGACGAGCAGATTGATCGCACCCGAGAACAACACCAGCAGTCCGAGCAGCACCGGCATGGGCAGGTTGGCCGATTGCAGTGCATCGGCGCCGCCAATGGCGAAGATGAGGCCCAGCTCTGACCAGTTGAACATGGCCACAAAGTGGGCGGCCGCGAAAGCCAGCACCATGTAGTAAGCCAGGTCGCCCATGGCGTCGGTCATCATCTTGACGATGTCGCGGTGGTTCTTGACCGTGCCGGTCGCGGAGCCGTAAGCCCAGCCGCAGGCCACGAACAGCACGAAGAAACCGGCCACGAGCGAGCGATAGAACGGCCGCATGCGTGCCTCTGGGCTCGCCGTTTCGTCGATAAGCGGCGTGCCGGGGCCGATCGTGAAGCCGATCCAGGCAACAATGATGGCCAGCGCCGCGAGGCCCGCGAGTTTCAGGCCTTTCCTTTCGCCTTCATCGAGCGGCTTGTCGCCGTCCTCGGTGATGCTGGCAAGGCTGCCCTCGGCCTGAAATCCGCCCAGGCGGGGCTCAATGATGCGGTCGGTGACATACCAGATGACGGGCAGGTAGATCACGGTCATGGCCGCAATGAAATACCAGTTGCCCGCGATGTTGGCATCCCAGGCGGGCGCGAGGCTTTCCGCGGCCGCCTCTGTGATACCAAACAACAGCGCGTCGAGCTGGCCCGGCAGCAGGTTGGCCGAGAAGCCACCCGACACGCCCGCAAACGCGGCGGCGATGCCTGCAACCGGGTGTCGGCCTGCGGCAGCATAGAGGACACCGGCCAGCGGGATCAGCACCACATAGGCGGCATCGGCGGCCAGGTTTCCGACCATGGCAACGAGCGCGACCATAGGCGTCAGCAGGAACTTGGGGGCGTTGCGTACGGCGCCGCGCATGGCGGTCGCAAACAGCCCGGAGCGCTCGGCGATCCCCGCCCCCAGCATGACCACAAGCACGTAGCCCAGCGGGTGGAAGTGCGTAAAGGTTTGCGGCATGTCCACCCAGAGTCGCTGGATGTTATTGGCGCTGAGCAGGCTCTCCGCGGTGATGATCACGGCGGCGCCGCTGTCATCGACGCGGGTCGGATGCAGTGCCGAGAGCCCGATGAGGTCGGCGATCACGCTAATAGCCACGAGGACGGCAATTAGCCAGAAGAAGATAAAGACAGGGTCAGGCAGCTTATTGCCCGTGCGCTCGATCCAGCCAAGAATGCCGGTCTGCGGCTGTTGCGACTCCGCGGTGCTCATGCGGTCCCCTTCGCGGTCAGAAACAAGCCGCTAAGGGTACTGGTGCCCGCAGGCTTTTGCTATGGCGATCAGCCCGTTGCGGCGGCCGCGGGATCGGTCTCGGCGACGCTGCGGCGGTGCGCCAGCCAGGCTTCGACACTTTTGCAGAACACACTCTCGGCGACGTTGATCTCAAAGATCGGTGCGAACTGCTTGAGCTTCTCGAAGGCAGCCTCGAACAGTTTGAACAGGAACTCGGCGTTGAGCCCCGTGTTGGCCACGAAACGGGCGCACAGCGTCTCGAGGCGCTCGGTCAGTTCGGCGCCGTCGCTGCCGTGGAAACTCGCGCACAGCTCGTTGGCCAGCACGCAGAAATTGCGAATGGCCTCTTCCTCGTCGGCGGGCGCGGGCACCTCGCCGTCGGCTACGCCACCGATGGCCGTGATGATGACCTGCGGCAGCGACCAGATTTCGGCCGTGGCGGCACCCAGTTCCGAGAACGCAACGCCGAGCACCTCGCGCGCTGCTTCCTGGCGGCTCGCGCCCGCGGCGATTTGCTCGCGCACCACCTCGTGCTCTTCGGGGAAGTAATAGATGGCCAGGTTTTCGCCGAGGTTTTGGCACAAACCCGCAATAAAGGCCTCCTCGGCCCCGCGCAGCTTGGCGCGCTGGCCCAGGTGCCGGGCGATGAGGCCCGCCATGAACGAGCGCGTCATGGAGTCGCGCAGTGTCATGGAGTCGCCGCGCAGGTGGCCGAACAGCGTGAGGCTCGAGGCCACCATGCGGACCTGCTGCACGCCCAGCAGCACCACAGCCTGCGATACGCTCGCAACCTCGCTGGCGCGCGCGCCGTAGAAAGACGAATTGGCCATAGTGAGCAGCTTCCGCGTCAGGGACATGTCGCGAAGAATCACGTTGGCCAGCGTGTCGGCCGAGGCCGAGGCATTGTCTCCCGTCAGCCGATTGATCTCCGTCAGTGTGCTCGAGATCGCCGGGAAGTCCTTCTTATGCTGCATGCGCCGCACCAGAAAGCTCACGGTGCTGTGGCTCGCGGCCTCGGCCTTGATCGTGTCGCCGAGGCCAGCAGCCGTCACGAACTTGCGGAACGCATCGCGCATCATGCCGGCGTCGGTGTAGCGCTCGTTCATGTCGCTGACAAAGGCGCCGCGCAGAAACCGGGTGACGTGCTCACCGGCCTGCAGGTCGGCAATGGGCGCAAAGTCGACGGCAACGTCCACGATATTGCGCTGAATGGCGTCGATATTCTCACCCGGGATTGCACGACGGCCTGCCAGCATCTCGTAGAACGTGGAGGCGAGCGCAAATACATCGGTCTGCGGGCCGAGCTGGCGGCGTAGGAAGTGCTCAGGCGCCATGTAGCGCAGTGTCCCCGTGGCCAGCCCGAGGTCCTCGCGTTTGAAGTTCACGAACTGCGACAGGCCGAAGTCCATGATCTGGGCCTGGTCGGTCGAGTCAATCAGGATGTTGCGGGGCCCGAGGTCCAAGTGCAGCACGCCGCGCTCGTGGGCGGTGGCGACGGCATCGAGGATTTGTGCCATCACGGGCAGCGCCTCGGCGAGCGCGTAATGGCCGCGCGAGGACAGCTCCATCGCCAGTGTGCGGCCATTGACGAAACCGAAGACGAGGTAGGGGCCTGCGGCGCTCTCACCGATATCGTGGATCGGAATGATGTGCGGGTGCTCGATCTTGCTGGCCGTAAGCGCCTCAAGCGGTGCGCCGTTGTGGCCTTTGAGCCGGAACTCGGCCTTGTCCGAGGTCAGCAGTTTGATCGCGACATCACGGTCGAGCTCCGGGTCACGTGCCATGTACACGCATCCCTGCGAGCCCCGACCAAGTTCTCGTCTGAGCTCATATCGGCCCAGTTTATGTACAGGATTGCCTGACACGCCCACTCCGTATCCTTACCCGGGTGCTGCGGCGCTTCGCATCTTGCGTCGCCGCTCCTTGGGTAGCGGCCGGGTGGGTCTGCGCTTTAGCTGTGGTGCCAGCGCAAGGGCTTGGTCTGCGTCCGGGTCACGAGCGCTTTCGATTCCAGGTCAAGCTGCACGGTTTTGACCCACCAGCCGCTCGTGGCGCCGCCCGGGAACAAATCGTCGGGCAACTTCGGCTTCACGGCGTCCATGAGCTCGGCCTGCGTCATGCCCGGCGGCGACTTGGGCAGCACGGCAAGGTAGGCCTTGCGCATCGCCTGATATTTGGCCGCGTTGACCCGCGTGCTGCGCCCGGGCGTGTTGATGTTCTCCACCTTGATCTTGTCGTCGGCCATAGTCCCGCCTCCGCTAGCCCTACCCGATCATACCGCTCGACAGTTACGTTAGACTGCCGCCGACCGTTTCACGAGACCGGCATGTTGCCCTGGCTTTCCATCATCGATCTTGCGGGTACCTTCGTCTTCGCGGCGAGTGGCGCTGCCGTGGGTATCCGACGCGACGCGGACTTATTTGGTGTGCTCGTGCTGTCATTTGCGGCCGCGACAGCTGGTGGCATGGCCCGCGATATGTTCATTGGCGCCATACCCCCCGTCGCGCTGGCCGACTGGCGCTATCTGGCGACGGCTTGCACGGCTGGGGTGATTGTCTTCTACCGGGAGCAATGGTTGCAGGTGTTTGAGCGCCCGGTGCGGATGCTCGACGCCGCAGGCTTGTCACTGTTTGTGGTCGCGGGCACCGCCAAGGCCCTCAGTTTCGGCCTGACCCCAACGAGCGCAGTTCTGCTGGGTGTGTTGAGCGGGATCGGCGGTGGCCTGGTTCGTGACATTCTCGTGGCCGAAGTGCCCGTCGTGCTGCGCTCCGACCTGTATGCCTCTGCGGCGCTGGTTGGCGCCGTCATAGTAGCGCTTGCCCACGTGTTTGCGCTGCCCCGCACGCCAGCCATGGCCGTCGGCGCCCTGGTCTGCTTTGCCTTGCGCTTTATGGCGATCCGCTACCGCTGGCGTCTGCCCACGGCGCGCCGCAGTTCGTCCAGTGAGTGACGCCGCACACGGGTTCCCGCCGCTCGAGGCGCCCGGGGCGCGTGTGCTTGTGCTGGGTTCCATGCCCGGTCGCCAGTCGCTCGCGGAGCAGCGTTATTACGCCCACCCGCAGAACGCATTCTGGGGGATCATGGCTGAAATCGTCGGTTTTGAGGCCTCGCTGCCCTACGCCGATCGCGTCAGCGCGGTCACGAGCGCAGGGGTTGCCGTCTGGGACGTGCTGCAGTTCTGCGAGCGCCCGGGTAGCCTGGACGCAGATATCCGGCCCAAAACCCGCATCATTAATGACTTCTCTGGGCTGATCGACCGTCAACCCGAGCTGGTGCTGGTCTGTGGCAATGGTTCGGCCGCCACCATGGCCTGGCGTCGGGAGGTGGCGCCTGTGCTGGGCGACCGTGCGGAGGCGATGGCCTTTGAGCAGCTGCCCTCGACGAGCCCCGCGTTCGCGGCCATGCGACCTGGGCAGAAGCTTGAGCATTGGCGGCGAATCATCGCTCCCGCTTTGGTGGCAGGCTGACGAAAGCGCTCATGCTGCAGCACAAACCGGCGGTGTTGTGCGCCCGCGGTCTTGCTGCATTTTTTGGGCCAACAGCAGATCGTGCGCAGTCCTCCCGGTTCCGATCTATAAAAAACAATAGCTTACCAACTCTTACTGCAGCACGGTATTTCTGGTTTTGCTGCAGTTTGCGGCTGAGATGGGGTGCAGCAAAGGATGTTGCGCAACATGGTCGGGTTTTCGTGCAACACGCTCAAAGCGGCGCAAACACTGCTGTGGCGCGGGTTGCTGCGGTATCATTCACGACCACTACGGCATCGCGTGGGGGGATGCACATGATCGGGTATGTCACGCTCGGTACGAACAATATTGAACGGGCTGGCGCCTTCTATGACGCGCTGCTGGCGGAAATCGGCGCCGGTCGCGGCATGTCCGACGACACCTTCATTGCCTGGGGCACGAGCCCCGCGAGCCCGGCCGTATCAGTCATCAAGCCCCATGACGGCAATGCGGCCACGGTCGGCAACGGCACCATGGTGGCGCTCGTCGTGAACAACACCGACCTCGTGCATACGGTGCACGCCAAGGCGATCGAGCTGGGCGGCACTGACGAAGGCGCACCCGGGCCCCGGGGCACAGGCGGCTTCTACGCGGGCTACTTCCGCGACCTCGACGGAAACAAGCTCTGTGTCTTCCACATCGCCCAGGGTTGAGGCCCGGGCTCGCGATCCCGAGGCCGGGTTCGGTCTGGGCGTACTACTGACCGCGGTCGCCTGGGCGGCGGCGATCAGCATTGCAGCGCGCTTCCCGATCGCCCTGCCCGGCACGGATATTCCGCAGACCGCCCAAACCCTCATGGTCCTGCTGGCGGGCGGCATTGGCGGTCTGACGGTGGGGACCCTGGCGGTCGGGATCTACGTCTGCGCCGGTGCGCTTGGCTTGCCCGTGTTCGCCGACGGTGCCAGCGGCCTCGACGTACTGTTGGGTCCAAGCGGTGGCTATCTCATCGGGTTCTGGTTCGCAGCCGGGCTGACGGGCTATGCGGCCGACCGCGGCATGTTGCACCGCTGGGTACCGGCCGCGCTGACCATGATTCTGGCGCATGTCGCTATTCTCGCCGTGGGCAGCATCCTGCTCGCCGCTCGTGTGGGCTTCGTAGCCGCCTGGTTCAACGGCGTGGCGCCGTTTGTCCTGGGTGGTGTCGTAAAATCGCTGATCGCGGCGCTTTGTGTAGTGATCATGGCGCGAATATCGGCGAACAGGGTTGAAACGGCATGAGTAGGGCGAAGAACAAAACCCAGGCCACGACCGCGTCGGCCGACGACTACCTGGCTGCCATCGATGACGACAAGCGCCGGACGCAGTGCGAGACCGTGAGCCAACTCATGGGCCGCATCACGAAACGCCCCGCGACGATGTGGGGCCCGTCAATCGTGGGTTTCGGCAAGTACCACTACAAATACGACAGCGGTCGCGAGGGCGACTTTCTGCTCACGGGCTTTGCCAACCGCAAGCAGGCACTGACGCTCTACATCATGGGGGGCTTCGACGGCTACGACGACCTCATGGTGCAACTTGGCCCGCACAAAACGGGCAAGTCCTGTCTCTACATCAAGGACCTGGACGCCATCGATCTCAAGGTGTTGGGTCAGCTCGTGCGCAAGTCCGTCGCCTACCTGCGAAAGACCTACCCGACTGAGTGAGTCAGCCCTCGGGGCGCGCGTCGGCGGTCTTTTCCGCCACGAGGCCGGGGCCCCGACCATGCGCAGTCGCGAAGTAAAACACCACGCCCAATGCAACCACGGCAAGCCCGAGCAACCCGGCTTTGGGTTGGTCGACCAGCACAAAGATGAGCGTCCAGGCCGTGAGCGCCATGAAAATGATCGGCGTGACGGGGTAGCCCCAGGCCTTGAAGGGCCGGGGTAGGTCAGGCTCGCGCCAGCGCAGCACAAACACCCCGACGACCGCCGCTAGCGTGTTGAGCGCTAGCGTGAAGCCCGAAAACAACAGAATAAATTGGAACGGTGAGGTCACGATGAACAGCACTGTGAGTGCGCCCTGGGCGTAGATCGCAAACGCGGGTACGCCGTGTCGGTTCGTGCGCGCCAGCCAGGCGAACAGCTCATGGTCCTGGCCAATGGCCTGGTAGACGCGGGGACCCGCAATGATCATGGCGCTGACCGTCGAGATCAGCAGCAAAGCCAGAATAACGCCCATGATGCGTGCGCCATTGGCCCCGAATGCGTACTCAGCCGCGACATAACCGATCTCGACTTTGCCGCGCATCGCGTCTATGGGTGCGACGTGCAGGAAGGTGTAGTTCAGCGCCAGGTACAGCGCGATCACGATCAGCGTGCCGCCGCCAAGAACGCGGGGCAGGTTCTTCTGCGGCGACTCCAATTCGCTCGACAGGTAGGTCGCGACGTTCCAGCCCGTGTAGGCGTAGCTCACATAAATGAGGCTCACCGCGAAAGCGCCGCTCGCAACAAGTGCCCCGTCACCGGATGCGGGAATGAAGCCCACCGGCTGGGCCGTGCCGGCAGCGCTGAGCGCCAGGATGCAAAAGCCAATGATCAGCAGCACCTTGATGGCCGTGAAGGCGACCTGCACCCCGCCGCTCGCCCGGCGGTGCGTCGCGTGCACGACGGTCAGCGCCACGACGAGTGCAATCGCCACACTGCGTGCCGGTACACCGGGCACCGCGGCCGCAAGGTAGCTTGCAAACGTGATGGCGGCGAGTGCCGTTGGCCCTGCGAAACCAACCGTCGCTGAGATCCAGCCAGACACGAAACCCGCGGCGGGATGATAGATGCGCCCCAGAAAATGGTACTCGCCGCCCGAGCGCGGCAATGCGGCACCGAGCTCGGCGTAACTCATGGCACCGCAGAAGGCGATCACACCGCCGACGAACCAGAGCAACATGAGCACAAAGCCCGACTCGATGTCGACGAGTTGGAAGCCCAGGCTCGTAAAGACGCCGGTCCCGACCATGTTGGCAATGACGATGGACACGGCTGCGGGTGGCCGGAACAGCTCCCGGGCGTGGTCGGTCATATCGCGTTGGTCTCCAGGAACAGGCGGGGCAAACAGCGGGCAAGATCAATAAATAGGATCAGCACGTTAATATGCCACAAGCGCAAGCATGCCCGCCCGGGCGTCACAGGGGGTCGCGACATGAGCCAGAACACCACAGGATTCCCGGCGCTGCTTCGCGCCTTGCCCGCGTTCGAAGGTCCGTTTGATGCCCATCGCCTCGAGGCTTCCGGTTGCGAGGTGCTCTTTGCGAGTTATCCCGCGGGTACCGACATCACAGAGCACGACCATGACACGCACAACGTGGGTGTCATCACGCGCGGCGAGCTTGTGCTCACGCGGGGCGGCCGCGAAGAGCGCTACGGCCCCGGCGACTGGTACGAAATCCAGCCCAACGAGCCGCATGCGGCACGCTTTGACGCAGCCACCGACGAGATCGAATTCTGGTTTAGCCCCGATTCGACATAACAGCGCGCTCCTGCCCCTGCAATCTGTGACCGCGTTCACCTGAAGTTCAGGCGCCGGCGCGTATCGTCGGTAGCCATTGAGGGAGGACCGCGGTCATGAAACTGAAGACACTGTTACTTGCGATGCTCATCGTGCCGGCGCTGGCCCTGATGGGGGGTTGTGCCGCCATGAGCGAAGAAGAGTGCCAGATGTCCGACTGGCGCACGGTCGGCTACGAAGACGGCCTGCTCGGTCGCAGCGGTTCCGCGATCGGTACCTACCGAAAAGCCTGCGCCAAAGCTGGTGTCACTCCCGACCTCGACGCTTACCAGGCGGGCCGAGTTGAAGGTCTGCAGACGTTCTGCCGGCCGCAGAATGGCTACACGCTGGGTGAACGTGGCGGCAGCTATGCGGGCGTTTGCCCGTCAACGGTGGAGCCCGCCTTCCTGGCCGCCTACGAAGACGGGCGCACGCTCTACACGCTACGTCGCGACGTCAACCAGATTGCCTCTGAGCTTGCCCAGACCGAGCGCGAAATCGACGACCTCGAAGAAGCCATGGAGCACGAAACGCTGCGCATGATCGGTGATGGCCTGACGCCCGAAGAGCGGCTGCACATCCTCTCCGAGACGCGACGTCTTGCCGAGCGCAAGGGTGAGCTTGAGGACCACGCCGATTACCTGGCGGAAGAACTCGGCGCGAGCCGCGAGCGGCTCAACGACTACGAGCAGATGCAGGCGTCGCGTTAACCGCGTCTAGCGGGGTCGCGCCCAAAGGGTGACGGCCACGCCGGCCGCCATGGTCAGCCAGCCCGCACCCTGCGGGTCGACTTCAAACACGAGCACCGCACCAATGAGCGCTGCGGCCATACCGGCCGTGGCCACGTAGCGGCGCCGATCCTGGCGCTTCAGGTCCTCGCGCAGCGCGCGCAACTCCCCGGCGTCCATACGAACCCGAAGCTGGCCGTTCGCGGCTTGTTCACCGACGCGGCGCAGCACGGTGGGCAGCTCCCGCAGACCTTCGCGGATGTCGGGCCACTGCGTACGCAGGTCGTCAATCACCGCCTTGCCGCCCAGACGCTCTTCCATCCATGATCGCAGGATCGGCTGTGCGGTCTCGAACAGGTCGAGCTCGGGATAGAGGTCGCGCCCCAGCCCCTCGATGTTGAGTAGCGTCTTCTGCAGCAACACGAGCTGCGGTTGGACTTCCATCTCAAACCGGCGTGCGGTCTCGAACAGCCGCATGAGTACCGTGCCGAAGCTGATCTCTGCCAGCGGCTTGTTGAAGATCGGCTCGCAGACCGTGCGCACCGCAAATTCAAACTCGTCCACACGAGTGTCGGGCGGCACCCAGCCCGAATCGACGTGGAGCTGCGCCACACGATGGTAGTCGCGGTCGAAAAAGGCTAAGAAGTTCTCGGCCAGGTAGCGCTGATCTTCGTGGGACAGCGTGCCGATGATTCCCCAGTCAACGGACTGGTAGACGGGAAAGCCGGGGTCGCGGATGTCGACGAAAATGTTGCCCGGGTGCATGTCGGCGTGGAAAAAGTTATGCCGGAACACCTGGGTGAAGAAGATTTCGACGCCGTTCTCGGCCAGGCGGCGGATGTTGGTCCCGGCGGCCCGCATGGCATCCATGTTGCTGACCTGTACCCCGAAAATGCGCTCCGTGACGAGCACCTCGCGGCGGCAGTAGTCGAAATAGACCTCGGGCACGTAGAGCAGGCTTGAGTGCTCGAAGTTGCGCCGGAGCTGCGAGCCGTTGGCCGCTTCGCGGAGCAAATCGAGCTCGTCCATGATGGTCTTGTCGTACTCGGCCACGACCTCAACGGGGCGCAGACGCTCGCCGTCGGGCAGGTAACGCTGCGTCAGCTCGGCCATGCCGTACATGACGTCGAGGTCGCGCTGGATCACCTCGCGCATGCCGGGGCGCAACACTTTGACCACCACTTCGGTGCCGTCGTTAAGCTTCGCCGGGTGCACCTGCGCGATGGACGCAGCCGCCATGGGCGTCTCTTCGAATTCCGCGAAGATCTCCGACAGGTCGAAGCCGTAGGCGCGGTTGATGATGTCGCGTGCCACGGCACCATCGAATGGCGGCACCTGGTCCTGCAGCTTGGCGAGCTCGTCGGCGATGTCATTGGGCAACAGGTCGCGTCGCGTCGACAGGGCCTGGCCGAACTTGATGAAGATTGGGCCGAGCTCCTCGAGCGCGAGCCGGATGCGTTGGCCGATGGGTGCGTCGCGGTCGAGGCGACGACCCCCCAGCATGAAGACGAAACGCAGGGGTCGCAGCGCCTGCGAGGTTTTGATGAGGTCGTCGAGACTGTACTTAACGAGCACCCGCTGGATGCTGATCAGCCGTTTGGTGCGTGACCAGGTCAGCATGTCAGGCCTCGTCGTCCTCTGCCGCCAGGTGATCGTGCAGCAAACGCAGGCGCGCCTCCGCACGCGCCACATCGTCGCGCAGCGTTTCCACGCTGGCGCGGAAGCGGTCGAACTGGTCTCGCGAAGGCAGTGTCTGTGCGCCCTCGGTCAGGTAGTCGCCAACACTGGCGTACGCGCGGTCACCGAGCTTGCCCGCCGCACCAGCGATGCCGCGTGCCACGCGCGTGGCCTGGTGTGCGGCGACGTCACCTACCACGTTGGCCAGTTCATCCTCGAGATCGGGCGCGGCAAAGCGAAGCAAACCCTGAAACTTGAGCCCCGCGGCCGCATCACCGCTCATGCGCACACGACCGTCGCGGATTGGCGCGGCCGGGTCCTTGCCCGCGAGCTCGGCCAGCGAGATGGGGCTGCCCGAAAGCACGACCTCGGGTTCCTCGCTGTAGCGCGTGCGCAGCCGCAGCTTGGCGTTTTCGACCTGCAGGTACACGGCAAGTCCCGTGTCACGCACCCGCACGGCCATGCACTGGCCCTCGAGCGACTCAGCGAGCTCGCGTGCGGGTGTTTGCTCGGCAATACGCTTGTTGATGAGATGCGTGAGCGGGGTGAACAGTGGGCCGAGGTCGAACATGTGGTGCGCCTAAAGTTTGGAGCCGATGTGCAGCGCCGCGATGCCGCCTGTCAGGTTCTCGTAGCGGCAGCGCTCGAAGCCTGCGGCTTCGAACATGCTCTTGAGCGTGTCCTGGTCGGGGTGCATGCGGATCGACTCGGCCAGGTAGCGGTAGCTGTCGGCGTCGTTGGCGATGAGCTTGCCGAGCGTTGGCAGCACCGAAAATGAAAACAGGTCGTAGGCCGGGCGCAACAAGGGGTCGGGCTTCGAGAACTCGAGCACGAACAGGCGCCCGCCCGGGCGCAGCACGCGGTACATCTCGGCCAGGCCCTGTTCCTTGCGCGTGACGTTGCGCAGGCCGAAGGCGATGGTGACGAGGTCAAAGCTGTTGTCGGCGAAGGGCAGCGCCTCGGCGTCGCATTGCGTGATATCGACGTTGCCGCTGATGCCGGCATCGAGCAGCCGGTCGCGGCCCTGTTCGAGCATGGCCGCGTTGATGTCTGCGAGTACGACGTAGCCGGACTCGCAGACTTTCTCCGCAAAGGCCATGGCGAGGTCACCCGTGCCCCCGGCTAGGTCAAGAACATGCATGCCCGGTCGAACCGACGCCGCCGCCACGGTGTGGCGCTTCCAAATGCGGTGGATGCCGGCCGACATGAGGTCGTTCATGAGGTCGTAGTTGCCCGCGACCGAGTCAAACACCCCGCGTACGCGTGATGCCTTGTCCTCGATGTCGACCGTTTCGTAGCCGAAGTGGGTGGTGTCGTCGGCGTTTCCGCTCATGGGGGTAACCGCGGGCCTTCAGGAAGGGGAATTGTAGCAAGCCGCGGCGCGGCTAGTGGTCTGTGCCGGTCTCAGGCTCGCGGCTGTGGCCAGCGGCCTGTAGCGCGGCAAGGTAGGCCTGCCAGCGGGCTTCCTGCGTTTCGCCGAGCTCGCGCAGGTAGCGCCAGCTGAACAAACCTGAATCATGGCCGTCGCTGAACACGAGTTTGAGCGCGTACTGCCCCACGGGGTCGATGCGCGTGATACGCACGTCCCGCTTGCCGTATTGCAGCTGCACCTGGTCCGGGCTGTGCCCCTGGACTTCGGCTGAGGGCGAGTGCACGCGCAGAAACTCGAACGACAGACTGTCGTTGCGGCCGTCGCCCCAGGTTAGCTCCAGGCAGCGCGACTGGCGCCGCAGCGTAATCCCAGTCGGCGGTGCAGCGTCGTTCACAGGCTCAGAGGATGTAGCGGCTCAGGTCTTCGTCTTCGACGAGCGCGCCCAGGTGCTCGTCAACGTAGCCCGCGTTGATCTGATAGCTCTGACCACTGTGGTCGGCCGCCTCGAACGAGATCGTGTCGAGCAGACGCTCCATAACCGTGTGCAGCCGCCGGGCGCCGATGTTCTCGGTTTGCTCGTTGACGCGGTAGGCGATCTCGGCGAGGCGCTGCACGCCGGAGTCGACGAACTCGAGCGTCACGCCCTCGGTCGCCATGAGCGCGGCGTACTGCTTGGTCAGCGAGGCGTCGGGCTCCGTCAGGATGCGCACGAAGTCTTCGGTCTTGAGCGAGTCGAGCTCGACTCGAATGGGCAGTCGGCCCTGCAACTCGGGAATCAGGTCCGAGGGCTTGGCCACGCTGAACGCGCCCGAGCCGATGAACAGGATGTGGTCGGTCTTCACGATGCCGTACTTGGTCGTGACCGTGCTGCCTTCGACGAGGGGCAGCAGGTCGCGCTGCACGCCCTCGCGGCTGACATCGGCACCGCCACCCACGTCGGCACGGCGCGCGATCTTGTCGATCTCATCGAGGAACACGATGCCGTTCTGCTCGGCCGCCTCAACGGCTTGTTGCTTGAGCACGTCCTCGTCGAGCATCTTGGCCGCTTCCTCTTCGGTCAGTAGCTTGAGCGCTTCGGCGATGGGCACCTTGCGGGTCTTGCGTCGGCCCTGCCCCACGTTCTGGAACAGGCTCTGCAGCTGACTCGTCATCTCCTCCATGCCTGGCGGCGCCATGATTTCCACACCGAGCGCTGTGGCGTCGAGCTCAATTTCGATCTCACGCTCGTCGAGGTCGCCCTCGCGCAGGCGTTTCCGAAGGATCTGACGGGTGTCCGACGCGCGGTCATCGGGCTGGCCAGCGATAGGCGCGGGCAGCAGCGCGTCGAGAACGCGCTCCTCGGCCGCGTCTTCGGCCCGGTGGCTGACCTTGGCCATCTCGCGCTCGCGCGTGAGCTTGACTGAGGTTTCCACAAGGTCGCGGATGATCGAGTCGACTTCGCGACCCACGTAGCCCACTTCCGTGAATTTCGTGGCCTCGACCTTAATGAAAGGCGCGTTAGCGAGCTTCGCCAGCCGTCGGGCGATCTCGGTCTTGCCGACACCCGTCGGGCCGATCATCAGGATGTTCTTGGGGGTGATCTCGGGGCGCAGCGCGTCGTCGACCTGCTGGCGGCGCCAGCGGTTTCGCAGTGCGATGGCCACAGCACGCTTGGCGGCCGTCTGGCCGACGATGTGCTTGTCCAGTTCCTGGACGATTTCGCGGGGGGTCATGGACATGATGGGGGATCCGTTGCGAACGCCCGAGCACGACGCGGTCAGGCGTCGATGCGCTCGAGCGTGATGTTGTCGTTGGTGTAGACGCAGATATCGGCGGCGATGCGCAGCGCGCGCTCGGCGATATCGGCGGCCTCGAGGTCGCCCGCGGCGAGCATCCCGCGCGCGGCAGCCAGCGCGAACGAGCCGCCTGAGCCGATGGCGATCACTTCATCCTCGGGCTCGATGACATCGCCGTTGCCCGACACGACGAGCGTGGTCGAGGCGTCGGCAATGATGAGCAAGGCCTCGAGGCGGCGCAGGCTGCGTTCCGTGCGCCAGTCCTTGGCAAGCTCGATGGCCGCGCGCGTTAAGTTGCCGTACTGCTCCATCTTCTGCTCGAAACGCTCGAATAGCGTGAAGGCGTCGGCCGTGCCGCCAGCGAAACCGGCGATGACGCGGTCTTTGTACAGGCGCCGCACCTTGCGGGCGTTGCCCTTCATGATCGTGTTGCCCAGGCTGACCTGGCCGTCACCGGCTACGGCGACATTGCCGCTGCGGCGCACGGCGACGATTGTCGTCCCGTCAAATTGCTGCATGCTGAAATCCTGGCCCGTCGTGGACGGCCGCCGCCTAGTCGCGGCGCCGTTTCGCGCGGGGATGCGCTTCGTCGTATATCTGTGCCAGGTGCTGGAAATCAAGGTGGGTGTAGATCTGGGTCGTGGCGATGTCGGCGTGCCCCAGCAGCTCCTGCACGCCACGGAGGTCGCGGCTCGACTCGAGTACATGGGTGGCGCAGGAGTGGCGGAACAGGTGCGGGTGCACGCGGGCGTCGATGCCCTGTTGGCGTGCCCAATGCGCCACGCGACGCTGCACGCTGCGCGCGCCAATGCGTCGGCCGTGCTGCGCCACGAATACGGCCTGAGTGTCGCCGGCCAGGTTGCCGCGCGCGGCCAGCCAGTCACGCATGGCCGCGATAGCCTTGCGCCCCACGGGCACGATGCGTTGCTTGCTGCCCTTACCCATGACGCGCACGGTGCGGTCCGAGAGGTCGATGTCGCCGAGGTTCAGTCCCACGATTTCTGAGAGCCGCAGCCCCGAGCTGTAGAGCAACTCAAGCATGGCGCGGTCGCGGCGCGTGAGCGGTTCGTCGCCGCGGATGTCGAGCAGCCGCGCCATCGTGTCGCTGTCGAGTGTGCCCGGCAGCCGTTTCGTCGCGCGTGGCGCCGTGACGCCGTCCGCCGGGTTGCGCGTAACCTCGCGCTCGCGCATCAGGTAGCGGTAGAAGGCCCGCAGCGCCGACAGCGCGCGGGAAATGCTGCGCGGCGATATGCCCCGTCGAAACCGGGCGGCAGCAAATGCCTTGACCTGCGCGGGCTCGACGCTGCGCCAGTCGGCGATGCCGGCATCCCGCGCCCAGTCCCGGAACTGCGTCAGGTCGCGCTCATAGGCGCGCTGCGTGTGCTTGGAGAGGCGCCGCTCGTTGCCGAGGTGGCCCAGGAAGCGGGCGACGAGCGGGTCTCTCTCGGGCGCCACGGCGTGCTGCGCGTTGCCCGTCGTCAGAACCGCGCCAGCGCGACGCTTAAGATCTGCCCGATGCGCTGCAGGAAGTCGACGCTCATGGCCGGGTGGAAATGCTCGGCGTTGTGGCTGCCGATTGCGAGGAAGCCCATGTCGGCCTCGGCGCCCAGTGGCAGCAGCGCCACCGAGCCTATTTCTTCAGCCGAGGCGCCGAACAGGAACTCGCGTTGCGTATCACGAACCTGGCCGCAACGCGGGTTGCCGCGCTCAAGGAAGGTCGTGAAAGGCGCCAGCGTCTCGTCGTCGCGGGGCGCCACGCGCAGGAAGCGCGAGCGCGGCAGTGTGGCGTAGTCCGCAGGGTCGCCGAACAGGACCAGCACGGCCTCATCAGCGGAGAAACTGCGCCGCAGGCGTTCCTCAATCGATGCCAGCGTGTCTGCCAGCGAGCCGGCCTCAAGCATCGCAAGCGCCAGGGCGTGGATACGGCTGGCCAGAGCGTCGTTGCGCCGCGCCAGGCCCACGAGCTCATTGAGCTTGCGCTTCATCGTGCGGTCGTTGTTGCGCAGCGTCGCCACCTGGCGTTCGACGAGCGACACGGTGCCCCCCGACTCGTGCGGCAGGGCCAGCGCCTGCAGCAAACGCGGGTTGCGCTCGAAGAACTCGGGATTCTGTTTCAGGTAGTTCGCAACCGCCTCGTCATCGAGCACGGCTGCGGGGGCGCTTGCACGCGGTTTGGCGCCGGTGGTCATAGTGTCACGTAGCCCTCGTATGCGGTCTGTGCGGGGCCGGAAATGGCGATGCCCCCGCCGCTCGGGCGCCAGTCTACCACGAGCGTGCCGCCTGCAAGCTGCACGTTCACGGGCCCCGAAACGCG
>JBCCBB010000090.1:0-10811 GCA_039814545.1 Pseudomonadota bacterium | reverse complement strand
GCTGCAGCAGATCGACTAGGCGCTCGTGGCGCGCGCCGACTTCTACCTGCTGCGCGACGCCGGCGACGCCGCGCGGGAGCGGTTTGCCTGTCGGCTCGCGGCCAAGGTTTACGGCCTCGACCACGCGGTGCACCTGCGCGTGCCTGATGCGGCCGCCCTCGAGCGGCTCGACACACTGCTCTGGACCTTCAAGGACGACAGTTTCGTGCCGCACGATGTCACGCTCGACGGGCAACGCACGGCCCCCGTGACGCTGGCCGACGCCGCGCGGCCGTTGCCCGACGGGACAGAGGTGTGCATCAACCTCTGCGACGATACCGTGGACGCAGACTGTCCGCGCATCGCCGAGATCGTGAGCAGCGACGACGCGGCCCGGGCCAATGGCCGGCAGCGCTACGCCAACTACCGCGGCCGCGGCCTCGATCTCGACATGCACGAGCTCTGAGTCGATGAACGATGACGACATTCCGGTCCTCACCAAGGTCGTTCGCCGCGAACGACGCGCGCACCCGACGCTGACACCCGATTTGCGCGCGGCCGTCGTCAAGGACGTCACAGCGCATTGCCGCGATGCGGTCGCGGACCTGATCCAGGCGGCGGCCGTCGATATCGATGCGCTGCTCACAGATCGCGTCATGGCAGAGCTCATGGAGCGGCTGCCCAGCCTCGTCGAAACCGCGCTTGCCGAATGCGTCGCGAAGCAAGAGGCTGAGCACGACGAAGCCGACGGCTAGCCGACCGCAGGCCGACTGGCTACACTCGCCGGCTAGCCCTTTTCAAAGCCCGCCCCGGGCGGACAGACACTCATGGACAAGACCTACTCGCCGCACGCGATCGAGGCCCGGCACTACGCGCGCTGGGAAGCCGATGGCCGCTTTCAGGCGCAGGGTGGCGACACCGCATTCTGCATCGTTATCCCGCCGCCCAACGTCACGGGCACGCTGCACATGGGCCATGCGTTCCAAGACACCATCATGGACGCGCTCACGCGCTACCACAGGCTGCGTGGCGACAACACGCTCTGGCAGCACGGCACCGACCACGCTGGCATCGCCACGCAGATGGTGGTCGAGCGTCAGCTCAATGCGGCAGGCACCTCGCGCCGCGACATCGGTCGCGACGCCTTCGTCGAAAAGGTCTGGGAGTGGAAGGACACCTCGGGCAATCGCATCAACGACCAGTTGCGTCGTCTGGGCGCCTCCGTCGATTGGAACCGCGAACGCTTCACGATGGACGAGGGTCTGTCAGACGCGGTCACTGAAGTCTTCGTGCGGCTCCACGATGAAGGTCTCATCTACCGCGGCAAACGTCTCGTCAACTGGGACCCGGTGCTGCATACGGCACTATCGGACCTCGAGGTCCTTTCCGAAGATGAGAACGGCAGCCTCTGGCATTTCCGGTACCCGCTCGAGGACGGCTCTGGCCACCTCACCGTCGCCACGACGCGCCCCGAGACGATGCTCGGCGACACGGCCGTGGCCGTGCACCCCGATGATGAGCGCTACCGCAGACTTGTCGGCAAACAGGTGCGCCTGCCACTCGTCGATCGACTGATTCCGATCGTAGCCGACGACTACGTCGACCCGGAGTTCGGCACAGGCTGCGTGAAAATCACGCCCGCGCACGACTTCAATGACTACGACATCGGCCAGCGCCACAGTCTCGAGATTATCAACATTCTCGACGACAACGCGGCCATCAATGACAACGCACCCGAGCGTTTTCGCGGCATGGACCGCTTCGACGCCCGCAAGGCCGTCGTCGCGGAATTCGAGTCGCTGGGGCTGCTCGAGGGCGTCGAGCCGCACCAGCTCAAGGTGCCGCGCGGCGACCGCAGCGGTGCCGCGGTCGAGCCCTATTTGACAGACCAATGGTACGTGAAGATCCAGCCGCTCGCCGACCCGGCCATCGCCGCAGTCGAGAACGGCGACATCACCTTCGTGCCGGAAAACTGGTCCAAGACTTACTTCGACTGGATGCACAAGATCCAGGACTGGTGCATCAGTCGCCAGCTCTGGTGGGGGCACCGCATCCCCGCTTGGTACGACGACAACGGCGGCATTTATGTCGGCCGCAACGAAGCCGATGTCCGCGAGAAGTACGGCCTGGCGGCAGACCTCACCCTGCGCCAGGACGACGACGTACTCGACACCTGGTTCAGCTCGGCGCTGTGGCCGTTCTCGACGCTGGGCTGGCCCGACGAGACGCCCGAGCTCAAGACCTTTTACCCGACCAACGTGCTCGTCACTGGCTTCGACATCATCTTCTTCTGGGTCGCGCGCATGATCATGTTCGGGCTCAAGTTCGCCGGTGATGTGCCGTTTCGAGAGGTCTACATCCACGGCCTGATCCGCGACCAGGACGGCCAGAAGATGTCGAAGTCGAAAGGCAACGTCCTCGACCCCATCGACCTCATCGACGGCATCGATCTTGAGTCGCTCGTGACCAAACGCACGACGGGTCTCATGCAGCCGCACCTCGCGCCCAAGATCGAGAAGGCGACACGTCGCCAATTCCCGGACGGCATTCCCGAATTCGGCACCGATGCGCTGCGCTACACCTTCGCGTCTCTGGCCACCACGGGCCGCGACATTCGTTTCGACCTGGGCCGTATCGAGGGCTACCGCAACTTCTGCAACAAGCTCTGGAACGCCTCGCGCTTCGTGCTGAGTGTGACCGAGCCGCTCGAGGGCGGCGACGTAGCCACGCCGACTCCGGGTCTTGCTGACCGCTGGATTCGTTCGCGGCTCGCGCACTGCGCGGCGGAAGTCGAGCGCCAGTTCGCGCGTTACCGATTCGACCTCGCGGCACAGGCGCTCTATGAGTTCACCTGGTACGAGTTCTGCGACTGGTACGTGGAACTCAGCAAGGCGACGCTCTACGCCGACGATGCCGCCGCCGGCGATAAAGCTGCCGCCATGACGACGCTCGTTGAGGTGCTCGAGTCGCTGCTGCGCCTGCTGCACCCGATCACGCCGTTCATTAGCGAAGAGATCTGGCTCAAGGTCGCACCGCTCGCGCAGGTAACCGGCGAGTCAATCTGCGACATGCGCTGGCCTGAGACTGGCGCGCGCTACGACGATGCCGAACGCGAGCTCGGCTGGGTCCAACAGTTCGTGCTGGGCGTGCGTCAGATTCGTGGCGAGATGGACATCGCACCCGGCAAGCCGTTGCCGGTGCTGCTCAAAGCCGCATCCGACGACGACCTGGCCCTGCTCAGCGCACACCGGCCGCTGCTCGCAAGGATGGGCAACATCGAATCGTTCGACGTGATCGCTGAGGGCGACACGGCGCCAGCGAGTGCCACAGCATTGCACGGCGAGATGCGCATCCACGTGCCCATGGCCGGGCTCATCGATGTCGGCAAGGAACTCGAACGTCTGAGCAAGCAGCTCGACAAGTCGCGCCAGGACCTGGCCCGAACCCGAGGCAAACTCGACAATCCGAGCTTTGTCGACCGGGCACCGGCTGAGGTGGTGGCCACGGAGCGGACCCGCGCCGAAGAGCACGAACAGACGGTCTCGCGGCTCGAAGCACAGATCGCGGAGCTCGAATCGCTCGCAGATTGAGCCCCGGGGCACCAATCAGCCGGTAATGGGTCACATTCTGAGTGCGGCGTCCGTGCAAGGCGGCCGTGATTTGGCCATGATGCGTGTTGATACCGCCCCCGAGGGTCTCCTGTGACCGATCCCGTTTCGATTTCGAAAGCCACGCCTGAACAGGCGCGCGGTGCACTCGTCGCGGCGCGTGACGCGCTTAACGGCATCATCCTGGGCAAGCCGCAACAGATCGATCTGGCCATCACGTGCCTGCTCGCGCGCGGCCACCTGCTCATTGAAGACGTGCCCGGTGTCGGCAAGACGACGATGGCACGGGCGCTGGCCGTCATCCTGGGGCTCGATTTCGCACGCATACAGTTTACGAGTGACCTGCTGCCCGCAGACATCACGGGACTGTCCATCTACCAGAAAGACAACGGCACCTTCCGCTTTCACCCGGGCCCCGTGTTTACCCAGATGCTGTTGGCCGACGAGATCAATCGCGCCACGCCCAAAGCGCAGAGCGCGTTGCTTGAAGCCATGCAGGAGCGCCAGGTCACGATTGACGGCGAGCGCCGTCCGCTACCCGAGCCGTTCTTCGTTGTGGCCACGCAGAACCCGACGGATCAGATCGGTACCTTTGAGCTGCCCGAGTCACAGCTCGACCGCTTCCTCATGCGTGTTGAGATTGGCTACCCCGATGGCGACGCTGAGCGCCGCCTGCTCGACGGCGAAAACCCAAGCGCCTCGCTCGACACCATCAAGCCCGCGCTGAGTGCCGCCGATATCGTCGCGCTTCAACGCGAAGTGGCGGGCGTCACGGCGAATGCGCACCTGCTCGACTACTTGCAGGCGCTCGTCGCGCACACGCGCAACGCGCCCGAGTTCGTGACCGGCCTGTCGCCGCGCGCCTCGATCGCGCTTGCCAATGCCTCGCGCGCCTACGCGTTGCTCGCGGGGCGCAGTGTCGTCTACCCCGATGACCTGCAGGCTGTGTTTAGCGCCATTGCGGGCCACCGCCTTGTCGTAACCAGCGAGTTCGCACACCTGTCGCCCGCCGACCGCGCCGCGCATGTCCTCGACGCCGTGGCCATCCCTTAGGCCGCTTCGCGCCGGGCTCTACCGGCGCGTCGCGCACTGGGTCCGCAAGCGGCAGGGTGAAGACGCGCTGCCGCTCAAGCTGACCTCACGCCGCCTCTACATCCTGCCCACGCCCGTTGGCACGACCTTCGGCATCGTGTGTTTCGCGATGCTGCTGGGTTCGATGAACTACAACAACTCGATGGGCTTCGCGCTGACCTTCCTGCTCGTCGCCACGGGCCTCGTCGCCATGCACCGTTGCCACCGCAACCTGTCGGGACTCGAAGTCATCGCCGTACATGCCGCCCCCGTCTACGCGGGCGAAGTCGCGCACTTCGATATCGAGGTCACCAACACGAGCGGCGGCGAACGCATCGAGCTCACGGGTCGCATCGGCGGTAACCGGGGCCGGGTCATCGACGTCAAGGCGGGCAACACCGCACGCATCCGCATCGAGGTGCCCACAAAGCGCCGCGGCGCGCTGACCGTCGCACGCATCTCACTCAATTCACGCTATCCGCTAGCCTTGCTCAATTGCTGGACCTGGTTGCACGTGGATACGCGCTGCACCGTGTGGCCGCGCCCAGCAGACGATGCGCCGGCGCGACCTGTCGCACCGAGCGCCGACGGCGGCCGCGCGGGCGAGCTCGGTGACGAGGACTTCTCGGGGCTGCGCGACTACCGCGAAGGCGACTCACCGCGACTCATCGCTTGGAAGCATCTCGCGCGCAGCGACACACTCGCCTCGAAGCAGTTCTCGGGCGCTAGCGTGTCGACGCAGTGGATCGACTACGACACCGCACCCGGTACCGACCCGGAGCGGCGTCTGTCCGTGCTCGCGAGCTGGATCATTGCCGCCGAAGCCGCTGACGACCGGTATGGCCTGACCCTGCCCGACAGCACACTGGCACCCGCACGGGGCGCGGCACATCGCGACCGCTGCCTGGATGCCCTGGCGCGGTTCGGCAGCCCGGAGCCCGACCATGCGGGCTGATGGTCGACTCGCGCACAGCCTGCCGCTGATCGTTGGGGCGCTACTCGCGGCGTTCCTGCCGCAGATCGCGACCAAGCCGCCCTGGATCACGCTGTTCCTCGTGACCTGCGCAGGCTACCGGCTGCTGGCCGAACGCCGTCGATTGCGCCTGACACCCGCCTGGATCCGCACCGTCCTCGGGCTTGGTAGTTTCATTGCTGTCCTGCAGGTCTACGGCGGCATCAATGGCGTGGCGCCCGGCAGCGCGCTGCTGGCCGTGATGGCCGCACTCAAGCTGCTCGAGACGCATTCGCAGCGCGACCAGTTCGTGCTGCTCTTTATCTGCCTGTTCATGATCCTCGCGAGCTTCCTGCAGGGGCAGCACATCTGGTCCGTCGTGTACCTGTTCGGTGCCTTCGGGGTCACGCTCGCGGCCTGGAGTGCCGCCGCCCGCGACGGCGCGCCGCGCACCGGACGCTGGTATGCGCGCGAGGCTGGCGTCGCCCTGAGTCTCGCCCTGCCCCTGCTGCTCGCGCTCTGGGTCCTGTTCCCTCGCGTACCGGGGCCTTTCTGGGCCATCCCCACAGAATCCGGCAGCGCGAATACAGGGCTCTCAAACACGATGAGCCCGGGCGACATTTCCAATCTCAGCAAGTCCAACGCGCTCTCGTTCCGCGCGAGCTTCGAGGGGCCGACGCCGGCGCCCTCGCAACGCTACTGGCGCGCCATCGTCATGGACCGTTTCGACGGTCGCAGCTGGGCGGCCAATGAGGACTGGGCTATGCCGGAGCCCAACACGGTTCTGCCCGATGGGCCCGAGATTCGCTACACGGTCCGTATGGAGCCGACGGACCAGCGCTGGATGTACGCGCTCGATATGCCGGTTTCGAGAGACGGTCGCGAGATGTTGATGACCCGATTCCAGACCCTCGAGAGCCGCAAGCCCATCAACGAGCGCAAGGAATACACGGTGGTCTCGGTGCTCGACTACAAGACCAATACGCGGATGCAGCAGAAGCGCAATAGCTACAACACGCTTCTGCCCGACGGCGTCAATCCGCGTGCGCGCGAGTTTGCGACCCAACTGCGCGACGAATCCGTATCTATCGAAGACTTCGCGAATCGCGTGCTCAGCCATTTTCGTAACGAACCGTTCTACTACACGCTGTCGCCGCCGCCCCTGGGTCGCAACTCCGTCGATGAGTTTGTATTCGAAACGCGTCGCGGATTCTGTGAACACTACGCCTCAGCCTTCGCCTTCATGATGCGCGCCGCCGGCGTGCCCGCGCGCATCGTCGCGGGCTACCAGGGCGGCGAGGTCAATCCGCTCGGCGGCTTCCTGACCGTGCGCCAGTCCGACGCGCACGCCTGGACAGAAATCTGGATTGCCAATCGCGGTTGGGTGCGCGTCGACCCGACGGCGGCCGTCGCACCCCAACGCATCGAGCAGAACCTCGACAGCGCGCTGCGCGAGTCGGGCGAGCGTGTGCCCGGCGCCTTCGACCTGCCCATCATGGAACGCCTGCAGGTGGCCTGGGACCTCATCAACGCACGCTGGGATGAATGGGTCCTCGGTTTTGGCCCCGAGACGCAGCGCAATTTCTTCGAATGGCTCGGGCTGGAGAACCCCGACTGGCGCGACTACATCGTACTGCTCACGGTGAGCCTCATCAGCATCATGGCCGTGATCACGGGGCTCTTGTGGTGGCAGCAAAGACCGCCCACGCGTGATGCGGCAAGCCGCGCCTACCGCGCGCTGCAACGTCGCACGGGGACGAGAACCTTACGCGGGGAAGCACCGCTTTCCTGGGCGCGGCGTGCCGGTGTTGCGCGGCCCACGCAGGCGGCCCACATCGATGCCGCGGTAAAGCTCTACCTAGCCGCACGCTACGGAGATGAGCAGGACGCCGTGCCCCGGCTGCGGCGTGCCGTGCGGTCGCTGCCGCGCAAACGCGCCGAGGCCTAACCCGCAGGTTTGACGTCTGACACGTCGACGCGCGTGAGCACGATCAACCCCAGAACGAACAGCGGGATCAGCGCGAGCACCGACACGCGCGGGTCATGGCTGACGAGCGCCAGCAGACCAATGAGCAGCGGTCCCAAAATCGCAGCGAACTTGCCCAGCATCGAGTAGAAGCCGAAGAACTCGGACGCCTTCTCGGGCGGCACAAGGCGCGCGTAGAGCGAACGGCTCATGGCCTGTACGCCGCCCTGCACGAGCCCCACGCCAATCGCCATGGCGTAGTACTGCCAGACCTCCTCAAGCACCAGGCCCCAGAGCCCGATGAGCAGGTAGACACTCACACCGATGTAGATCGCGCGTTTGGGCCCAATGCGGTCACCCAGCCAGCCGAAGCCCAGGGTCGCTGGCACACCAATGATGTTCGTGATGAGCAGCGCGAGCATGAGGTCGTTCTGCTCGAAGCCCAGGCGCAGGCCAAAATTTGTGGCCATTAAGAACAGCGTGTGCACGCCATCGATGTAGAGCCAGTAGGCCAGTAGGAACAGGCCCAGGTTTTTGTACTTGCGCACCTCACGGAAGGTTTTGATGAGCGTGCGGTAGCCGTCGACGATGGCGCGCCCCAAAGACGGACCCTCGTTCTTTTGCTCCTTGACGAAGAGCACGAGTGGAATGGTGAACACGAGCCACCACACAGCCACGAGCGCGAAAGCAATCTGGGTGGCCACGGCCGCGTTGGCCAGCCCGAACGTCTCGGGCGACTGCACCATCCAGAGGTTGAATAGGAACAACAGTACGCTCGCACCGTAGCCCATGCTGAAGCCCAGCGCGGACACCTGCTCAAACTCGTCAGGCTTCGCCACGTTGACGATCATTGAGTCGTAAAACGTGTTGGCACCGTAGAAGCCGACCAGTGCAATGAGATACAGGCCCAACGCCGCTTGCCACTGACCCTGACCGACGAAATACAGCGCACCTGTCGACGTGAGCGCCAACCCCGTGAACACGATCTGGAATCGCTTGCGCGCACCCCCGGCGTCGGCGATGGCACCCAGCACCGGAGCCACGAAGGCAATGATCAGGCTGGCTGCCGCCGTCGTCAGACCGAGGCGCGCGGTCACGAGCGACGCGTCGGTACCCTCAGACCAATAGTTACTCAGAAACACCGGGTACAGCGTGGCAACCACCGACAGTGCGAATGCCGAGTTCGCACAGTCATAGAGCACCCAGCCCAAAATAGGTCGCTTTTTCAGCAGTTTCAGGGCCATCGCTGCGCTCCGTGGTGTGTGCGTCTAGAGCTCTCGCGTGGCCCGGAACGTGACGTCTGGCCAGCGCTCTTGGGTCAAGTCGAGATTGACGCGCGTGGGTGCAATATAGACGAGCGCACCGCCGTGATCGATGGCCAGGTTGTCATGCGCCTTACGCCGAAACTCATCGAGCATCTTGGCGTTATCACATTCCACCCAACGCGCGGTGTGCACATTCACGGACTCGAAGCGGCATTCGACGTTGTACTCGTCGCGCAGGCGCGCTGCGACGACATCGAATTGCAACACCCCCACAGCGCCCAGTATTAGGTCGTTGTTGCGCATCGGGCGGAACAACTGCGTCGCACCCTCTTCGCACAACTGCGCGAGTCCCTTCTGTAACGCTTTGAGCCGCAGCGGGTCGGCCAACATGGCGCGTCGAAATATCTCAGGCGCAAAACTCGGGATGCCCGTGAAATTGACCGTGTCGCCTTCAGAGAAACTGTCGCCGATGTTGATCGTGCCGTGATTGTGCAAGCCGATAATGTCGCCGGCGACGGCGCTGTCGGCCTTGTGACGATCGGCGGCCATGAACGTAATGGCCTCAGGAATCTTGATGTCTTTGCCAAGCCGCATGTGCCGCACCTTCATGCCCGGTCTGAATTGACCGGAGCACAGACGCATAAACGCGATGCGGTCGCGGTGGCCGGGGTCCATGTTCGCCTGGATCTTGAAGACGAAGCCCGTGAGCTTGTGCTCGTCGGGATCGACGATCCGCTCCTCGGCCGCGCGCGCCTGTGGCGGCGGCGCACTATCGACAAATCCGGCGAGCAGCTCGCGAACACCAAAGTTGGAGATGGCCGAACCGAAGTACACGGGCGTCTGCTTGGCCGCGAGGTAGGTCTCACGATCAAACTCAGCGTACACACCGCGCACGAGCTCGATCTCATCGACGTAGTCTTGCCAGTCGCTTCCGAGCAGCTCACGCGCGGCGTCGCTGTCGAGACCGTCGATGGTCTCTGTCGTCCCCGCCCGCTCCTTGTCGGTCGCGTGATAGGTGTAGATCCGGTCCTCGGCGAGGTGGTAGACCCCCTTGAGGCGGCTGCCCATGCCGATGGGCCAGGTGATGGGCGTGCAGGTGATATCGAGCACCGACTCGATCTCGTCGAGCAGCTCAATGGGCTCACGGCCTTCGCGGTCGAGCTTGTTGATAAAGGTGACGATGGGCGTGTCGCGCAGCCGACAGACTTCCATGAGCTTGATGGTGCGCTGCTCTACGCCCTTGGCACAGTCGATCACCATCATGGCCGAGTCGACCGCCGTGAGCGTCCGGTAGGTGTCTTCAGAGAAGTCCTCGTGACCAGGCGTGTCGAGCAAGTTGACGACCGTGTCGCCAAACGGGAACTGCATGACCGATGAGGTCACCGAAATGCCACGTTCCTGCTCAAGTTTCATCCAATCCGAGGTGGCGTGCCGGCTGGCCTTGCGGCCTTTTACCGTACCCGCGAGCTGAATGGCGCCCCCAAACAACAACAGCTTTTCGGTCAGCGTCGTCTTGCCGGCGTCGGGGTGCGAAATAATGGCGAAGGTCCGGCGCCTGCCGACCTCGGCTCCGATAGCGCTCATTTGGGCTCCGCTACAGGGTCAGGGCGAGAACCAGCGCGTCCTCACGCCGGTTGTCGGCCGCGCGATAGTAGTCGCGGCGGCGGCCGATCGTAGCAAAGCCGATGCCTTTGTACATGTTGATTGCCGCGAGGTTCGACGGGCGCACCTCGAGGAACATGCGCTTTACGCGCGCCTTGCGCGCCTCGGTGATCAAATGTTGCAACAGCCCAAGCCCTGAGCCACGACGCCGAAATGCAGGCGCCACACACACGTTGAGCACGTGCGCTTCGCCGGCCGCCACGGACAAGATGCCGTAGCCCCGCAATTCGCCAGCCTGCTCGATGACGAGACACAGGTAACCCGCCAGCAGGCAATCGCGGAAAATACCCGTCGACCAGGGGTAGTCG
>JBCCBB010000144.1:0-4237 GCA_039814545.1 Pseudomonadota bacterium | reverse complement strand
CGTCCGCAAGGCCGACGAGGTTCAGATCCTGAAGTACGTCGTGCAAAACGTCGCCCACAGCTACGGCAAAACGGCGACGTTTATGCCCAAGCCGCTGGTCGGTGACAACGGTAACGGCATGCACGTCCACCAGTCGCTGTCGAAGGACGGCGAGAACCTGTTCACGGGTGACGGCTACGGCGGTCTTTCCGAGACGGCGCTCTACTACATCGGCGGTATCATCAAGCACGCGCGTGCCATCAACGCGTTCGCCAACCCGTCGACGAACAGTTACAAACGCCTGATCCCGGGCTTCGAAGCACCGACGATTCTGGCCTACTCGGCCCGCAACCGTTCGGCATCGATCCGCATTCCGTTTATCGCGAACCCCAAGGGCCGCCGTATCGAGGTGCGCTTCCCCGACTCGATGGCCAACCCGTACTTCGCGTTCTCGGCCATGCTCATGGCTGGCCTTGACGGCATCAAGAACAAGATCCACCCCGGCGACGCCGCCGACAAGGATCTTTACGACCTGCCGCCAGAGGAAGAAGCGGAACTCAAGACCGTGTGCTTCTCGCTCGACCAGGCCATCGACGCCCTGGAAGCAGATCGCGAGTTCCTGAAGGCTGGCGACGTGTTCTCCGACGACCTCATCGATGGCTACATCGAGCTCAAGACCGAGGAAGTGCAGCGCCTGCGCCAGGCAACGCATCCTGTCGAGTTCGACATGTACTACAGCCTCTGATGATTATGTCCGGTGCCCCGCCCGTTGCGGCGGGGCACTGGTGCCCTTGGGGCCCAAGCGCTATGCTCGAACCATGCGACAAGCAAGCGTTTTTATCGTCTGCAGCCTTTTATTGTGCGCCACAGCGGCCGCACAGCAGGTCTACCGCTGGGTCGATGAAAACGGTGTGGTCCATTATTCGGACCAACCGCCGCCCAATGATGGGGCGGAAACCGTCGAGTTGGACGTGCCCGACGGCTACTCGAATCCAGCCCGTCGCATTGCTCGCGGCGAATCGACTCGACGCGCCATCAATCGCGATGAGGATGTGCTCGAGGCCGTGGGCAGCTACCGTAGCGCGACGATCACAACGCCCCAAGCGCAACAGGTCCTATGGAACATAGCGACCCAGTTGTCCGTCTCGATGACGCTGGAGCCGGCACTGGCGGGTTCGCACCGGATTCAGTGGCTGCTGGACGGCCAACCGATCGGCGATCCGGTGCTGGGATTGCAGACGACGCTGACACCGGTGTATCGGGGCGCCCACACACTAACGGCGAACGTGGTGGACAGCCAGGGGGCGACCGTCTTCTCGACGGCACCCGTGACGTTCTTCGTCCAGCAGGCGACGATCCGCGGCCGCCGCTGAGCGGCAACGACCAGCCCGGGTACGCACACATTTTGGAGCACCTGGTCACGAGCGTTGTCCTGCTCGACCGGGACTTCAAGGTTTGCGAGCTCAATCCCGCCGCAGAGAATCTGCTGCAGGTCAGCCGCGACCACTTGCGTGGCCAACCCCTGACACGCCATGTCCACGATGCTGATGCGCTCCGTGAACTTCTGGACAGTGCACGTCACGCCTCGCGCGGTTACCTGAGTGAACTGGTCTTGCGGCGCGGCGAAGATGCCCGCGACCCGGTGTACATCGACTGCCGCGTGGCGCCCTACACGGGCAATGCAGAGGGCTGGTTGATCGTCGAGTTTTCAGACGTCACCAAACGCGTACGCGTATCACGCGACAACCAGCTGCGATCCCAGCACGACACGGGCCGGATGATCATTCGCCAGCTCGCACACGAAATTAAAAACCCACTCGGTGGACTGCGCGGTGCGGCGCAGCTCCTCGGCCGCCACCTGGATGACCCAGAGCTTACCGGTTACACGGCCGTGATTATCAACGAGGTGGATCGTCTAGCCGGGCTTGTCGACTCGCTGTTGGGTCCCGGCGGCAGCATCAACAAAAGTGATGTCAATCTGCACGACGTGCTCGAACACGTCATTCGCCTCGTTGACGCTGACCGTATCGTCAACGTGCGCTGGCAGCGCGACTACGACCCGAGCTTGCCCACGCTGCTGCTCGACCGCGACCAAATGATACAGGCGGTGCTCAATATTGTGCGCAACGCCATCGCCGCCAGTGACGGAGCCGATGTCGAGCTGTCGCTGCGCACGCGCGCACTGACCAACGACACCATTGGTGCGGTACCGCATCGCGTCATCGCCAGCATCGAAATCGCCGACAACGGCCCCGGTATTGACCCCGAGATTCGCGATTCCATTTTCTACCCGCTGGTCACGGGTCGACCTGACGGCACGGGGCTTGGCCTGCCGCTGTCGCAGGAGCTCATCCAACGCCACGGTGGTCTCATTGAATTCACGAGCGAACCCGGACACACGGTGTTCCAGATTCGCCTGCCGATGGAGTCGTCTACGTGACCGCATCGCCCACCGTCTGGGTCGTCGACGACGACCAGTCCGTTCGCTGGGTTCTCGAGCAAGCCCTGACCCAGGCGGGTCTCGACGTCAAAACCTTCGAGACAGCCGAGTCGCTGCTCGCGGTAATCGAATCGGGCGCACCCGATGTGGTTGTCACCGATGTTCGCATGCCTGGCATCGATGGCCTCGCCCTCATGGACGCACTGCAGCAGCACCACCCGGGCCTGCCCGTGATCGTGATCACGGCACATTCGGACCTCGACAGCGCCGTGGCCGCATATCACGGCGGCGCGTTTGAGTACCTACCCAAACCGTTCGATGTTGACGATGCCGTTGCACTGGTTCGCCGCGCCGTGGCTGCCAACGACAGTGATGCTTACGGCGAGCCCGCGTCCGACGCACCGACACCCGAGCTCATCGGCCAGGCACCCGCGATGCAGGACGTGTTCCGCTCGATAGGCCGGCTCGCGCGGTCGAGTATGACGGTGTTGATCACAGGCGAGTCGGGCACGGGCAAGGAACTCGTCGCCCGTGCATTGCACCGTAACAGCCCTCGCCGCACGCGGCCCTTCATCGCACTCAACACATCAGCCATCGCCTCGGAGCTGCTCGAGTCCGAGTTGTTCGGGCATGAGAAAGGCGCCTTCACGGGTGCCGAGTCGCGTCGCATTGGTCGCTTTGAACAAGCGGATGGCGGCACGCTGTTCCTCGATGAAATCGGCGACATGTCGCCCGCACTGCAAACGCGTTTGCTGCGCGTGCTCGCAGAGGGCGAGTTCTACCGCGTCGGTGGGCAGATGCCGATCAAGGTCGATGTTCGTGTGATTGCCGCCACGCACCAGGATCTCGCCACAGCGGTCTCCGAGGGTCAGTTCCGTGAGGACCTGTTCCACCGCCTCAATGTGATTCGCATTGAATCGCCGCCGCTGCGCCAGCGTCGCGACGATATCCCGTTGCTACTCGAACACTACCTCAAGACGGCTGCTGACGAACTCGATGTCGACGCCAAGATACTCGACCCAGCCGCACAGACGGTGTTGTACGCCTTTGACTGGCCAGGCAATGTGCGACAGCTCGTCAATACCTGCCGACGCCTGACGGTAACGGCACCCGGTCGTGCCATTGGCGTCGATGATCTGCCCGAGGAGTTTGGTGCCTTGCGGGGTGGTGAGGCTGCGACGCAGTCCTGGACCATCAACCTGCAACACTGGGCCGAGCGGGAGCTCGACGTGTCGCGAGAGCGCCCGCTGCTTGATGACGCCATCCCGGCCTTCGAGCGCACACTGATTCGCGCAGCGCTCCGAATGGCCTCCGGTCAGCGCGGTGAAGCGGCGAAGTTGTTGGGCTGGGGCCGCAATACACTCACGCGCAAGATCGCGCAGCACAAACTCGACGTCTGACACGCACACGGCATTTCCGACGTCGTTCAGCTACCGAATGTGTGCGAACCCTGACAGCATGATTCTCGGCCGTCGGGCTCGTACTCCGGATGCTGAGGACGCGCGTATAGTGCTCACCGAATTCGCACAGCCCCAGATTATTCCGATCTAGATGGTGCGCCGCGAGCGGCCTGCATGTTCCATATCATTCTCTATCAGCCCGAGATTCCACCGAATACAGGAAACGTGATTCGGCTCTGCGGCAATACCGGTACGCGACTGCACCTTATCGAACCGTTAGGCTTTTCGCTTGACGAGAAGAGCGTGCGCCGAGCGGGCATGGATTACGCCGAGTTGGCGGTGGTGCAGCGCTGGGCCGATCTCCAGAGCTGTCTTGCCGAAATTCGCCCGGGCGCACTCTACACGCTGTCCAGCAAAT
>JBCCBB010000165.1:0-3136 GCA_039814545.1 Pseudomonadota bacterium | reverse complement strand
TCCTTACAGCGCAAACACGCGCTGTGCATTGCCGCCCAGAAACGCGGCGCGGGTGTCGTTGTCGAGACCGAGTGCATCGAGTCCGGCCAGTGCCTTGTCGGGCAGGATCATCGGATAGTTGGTGCCGAACAGGACCTTGTGACGGCCGTGGGCGCGCAGGTAGTCGACCAGCGCTTGCGGATAGCGCGCAACCGTGTAGGCCGAGGTGTCGATGTAGACGTTCTCGTGTTTGGTTGCCACAGCAATCGCCTCGTCGGTCCAGGGATAGCCGATGTGCCCGCCGACGATGACGAGCTCGGGAAAGTCGAGTGCGACCTGGTCGAGGTAGATCGGGCGTCCCACTTCGGAGGGCATGAGTGGTCCCGTGTGGCCGATTTGTGTGCAGAACGGAACGCCTGCATCGCAGCACGCGGTGTAGACGGGGTAGAAGCGTCGGTCTATTGGCGGCAGTTCGCACAGCCAGGGCAACACGCGGATCGCCTTGAAGCCGAGCTCGTCGACGCAGCGGCGGATCTCGCGTACCGCCGCCATGGGGTTCGAGATATCGACCGAGCCGACGCCGACGAGGCGGTCAGGGTACTCGGCGACGAACGCCGCCACTTCATCGTTTGTGATCAAGTCCTGGTGTGGGGCCTGCCAAGCGCTGATAAGCGCTTTGTCGACACCGCCCGCGTCCATGGCGGCGATAGTTGCCGCGACCGGTGGCGCCTCCGTCGGCGCTGCCGTTTTGGTCCAGCGTCGCAGCGACTCGAAGATCGCGCTTTGCGCGTGGCGCAGCGTCGGGTGCTGCGCCCAGGCGTCGATGATCATGCGTTGGGTCCGTGGTTTTCGATTGGGACATCATAGCGTTGGGAAATTGCCGCGGGGCCTTCGGCCCTTCGCAATGACGGGTTAGAGCCTGCGGTCCCTCGCAATGACGGGTTAGAGACTGCGGCCCCTCGCAGTGACGGGGTGAGGGCCGCCGACGCCCGTCCAGACACGTCATCGCGAGCCGCGAAGCGGCGCGGCGATCTCAGAACGCCGCAGAGCCACCCCGGTCGCTGCTGCCGCGCTCGAAATGACTCAAAGGCTGACTTAGTTCGTCATTGCCGCATCGGCGGCCGCCAGGCCGCGCAAAGCAGGCAATCGGCCCGGCGTGCGCGCCAGTGCACTGCGGTACGCATCGGCAGCTTCCGGGAATCGGCCTTGTGCCAGCAACGCAGAACCCAGCACTTCGTGAGTCGGCATCACGGTACCCGGCGGCCCAAACTCCAGCGGCAACTCAGCTTCCGCCTCGGCCGCCTGACGCAACAACGACAGGCCCCGATCGATGTCGCCATCGTGCAGTGCCAACATGCCGGCGACCTGGTCGAGCTGCAGCGCGGCACCTGCCGCCTCGGGACCACGCCGCTCTAGCAACTCGCGCGCCTCGCCGGTGTTGCCCAACTGCAGGCCGGCTAGGGCTTCGACAACCCGGTGCTTGAACGCCGGACTGCCGTACCCCCAGTCGGAGTCGCCACCGGGTATCTGCTCAGCCGCCACGCGCCAGCGTTCGACCCACCCCGCGTTCTCTGAATCGAGGACCTGTCGCGCGCGCATCGACACAAAATAGGCCCACTCGCTAAGCGTCGCGTCGCTCTGCACGCGCTCATGGCAGCGATCCATGAGCGCTTCAGCCTGTTGCACCTGGCCGAGCTGCAGGTGCCCATAGTGCAACCATGACGAATAGTGCCCGCAGACGTTGGCAGGACGACCTCGCGCCGCGAAGTCAGCGTTCTGCACAGCATGCGCGCGTTTGTTGGCGGCGACCGTCTGCTCCCACATGCCGGACGCAAGGAAGATGTGTGAGGTCATGTGCTGCGCGTGGGCGGCATCCGGCGCGATGTCGGCGTAGGCCAGCGCGGCGGGCAGCCCCAGAGGTGCGTGAATGGGGTCGTCGAAGGCGTGAATGATGTAGTGCGCGGCACCCGGGTGGCGTGGATTGCGTTCGAACACCGGTAGCGCCTGCGCGGCAGCCCGCATGTACGTGGCGAAGTCACGGCTGCCGTTCACGCTGCCGAGAATCGACAAGGCATAAAACGTGCGCGCCTCATCATCATCCGGATACGCGGCAGCTAAATTGGCCATCGCCTCCATGTAGGCATGATCGCGCGCCGATTTCGTACCTTCGAAACCGTACAGAATCTCGATCGCGTCGAGATACATCCCCTCGCGCTCGCTGCCGGCCTTGGCACGTCGTGCAGCCGTCGTTGCCGCAAGCTTTGCCAGCGTTCCCGCGCCACGCGCCGCGTCGTGCTGGCGCCACAAGGGGTGGTTGTAGGTCATCGCCTCACCCCAGTAGGCCAGCGCAAAATCCGGATCGATCGCCTGGGCTTCCCGAAAAGCCTCGGCCGCAGCGGTGAACTCGAAGCTGTGCATCAGCAGCACGCCGCGGTAGAACGCGTCCTGCGCCTCTGGCGCGCCCGAGTTCGGGAAACTGATGGCACCGAGGCCGGCGTAGTCCCGCAGCGCGCTATCGGCGGTTTCTGACTCGCCCGCATGATGCGCTGCCTGTGTAGCGGCGGGCAGCAGTAGTAGCAGTGTGGTCAGCGCCATCGCAGCGCGTGTCAGCGCGGGAGGCGGCTTTCGCTTCGAAACAAACACCATCAATCTCCTGCCGGCTGCAATACGCTTGTATAACACAGTCGGATCGCGGCGCCGGCCTGGCGCTGTATTGCCGGTCTCAGTCCGCCACAAACCGAGCAACAAAGTGCTGCCCGACATGCCGCGGATCCAGATCCCCGTCTGGCTCGTCACGCACCGCGACCTGCACACGAGCCGCCGCATTCGTCTCGGCTACCACACCATCGCCGAATGCGCCCGGGGTCTCGCCGTCCGGTAAGCTCCACCCATGACCGAGGCCAGCATGCACACCTGTGTCAGCTGTGGCGCCCAGTACGAGGGTAACTTCTGCCCCGAGTGTGGTGAGCGACGCATCACAAGCGCGGACCGGACTGTGCTTGCGTTTCTGCGTCGAGCATTCGAAGAAGTCACGGACGTCGACTCGCGGCTGATCCGTACGTTCAAGCAGCTGGTGCGTCGACCCGGCGCATTGACGCGCGCCTTCGCCGAGGGGCGGCGCAAGCCGTTTCTCGGACCTGTGCAGCTGTTTCTGCTG
>JBCCBB010000195.1:0-1770 GCA_039814545.1 Pseudomonadota bacterium | reverse complement strand
GGCGTCCATGATCCAGATGTTGTCGCCGCCACCGGCATCCGAGGTGTAGGCGATCTGACTGCCGTCGGGCGAGAAGCGCGGTTGCATGGACCATTCGATACCGGGCGCGAGGTTCACGGCATCGCCGCCGGTCACGGGCACGGTGTAGATGTCGCCGAGCAGGTCGAACACGATGGTTTTGCCGTCGGGGCTCACGTCAAGGCTGAGCCAGGTGCCCTCGTCGGTGTCGATGCGGATGCTGCTGGCGTCCCCAGGCAGTTCGGTGACGGCCCACGCCGCGTCGTCGTCGGCAAACGTATTGCCAGACAGGGACAGCACGGTGATCAGGGCACAGGACAAAAATCGCATTGAAAGGCTCCGGGCGCTCGTCGTGCCGGAAGCTTAAACGAATCACCTGCATTGTGTCGGACCACCCCTGCGCGTCGGCATCCCTGTAGAATTGCCCGACCTTGCATGGGGGCGTGCATGACCATCAGCGTTTTCAATCTGTTCAAGATCGGTATCGGGCCATCGAGCTCGCACACCGTCGGGCCCATGGTGGCGGCCGCGCAGTTCGTCGACAGCCTTGTCGCCGATGGCGCGCTCGCCGATGTCGCTCGCGTACGCGTGGCGCTGTTTGGTTCCCTAGGCGCGACAGGTCGCGGCCACGGCACGCACAAGGCCGTTCAGCTCGGTCTGCTGGGCCACGCGCCGGATGCCGTGGATCCTGACGCCGTGCCTGGCCTGCTCGACCAGATCGCCGACACGCAGTCGCTGGCGCTTGGCGGGCAGCACGCCATCACCTTTGACCCGAAACAAGATCTCTTGTTCGAGGTGCGCAAGCGCCTGCCCTACCACCCCAACGCTATGCGCATCACGGCGACTGATGCTCGCGGCAACACACTCAGCGAGCGCGCGTACTACTCCATCGGCGGTGGCTTCGTCGTCGACGAGGCACAGGCCAGCGAAGGCGTCATTGTGGCCGAGGACGTTGCCTTGCCGTTGCGCTTCACGACAGGCGCCGAGCTGCTCGCGCACTGCGAAGCCCGCAGCATGAGCATCTCCGACGTCATGCGCGACAACGAACGCGCCTGGCGCAGCGACGCCGAAATCGACGCTGGGCTCGACGCCATCTGGCAGGCCATGCGCGATTGCGTTGCGCGCGGCTGCCGCACCGACGGCGTGCTGCCAGGCCTCAAGGTGCGGCGTCGCGCCGCGGACCTTTACCGCCAGCTCGAGTCAGGCGCGGGTCCTAGCGACCCGTTGACGATCATGGACTGGGTCAATCTTTGGGCGCTGGCCGTCAACGAGGAGAACGCCGCGGGTGGCCGCGTTGTGACGGCGCCCACGAACGGCGCCGCGGGCATCGTCCCGGCCGTGCTGCACTACTACACCCAGTTCTGCGAGGGCGCCTGCGACGACGGCGTGCGCCGCTTCCTGCTCACCTGCGGCGCCATCGGCATCCTGTTCAAGGAAAATGCCTCCATCTCTGGCGCCGAGGTCGGCTGCCAGGGTGAAGTCGGCTCGGCCTGCTCCATGGCCGCCGGCGCCTTGACCGAGGTGCGCGGCGGTACGCCCGAGCAGTGTGAGAACGCGGCCGAGATCGGCATGGAGCACAACCTGGGTTTGACCTGCGACCCGATTGCCGGACTCGTGCAGGTGCCCTGCATCGAGCGCAACGCCATGGCGTCCGTCAAAGCCATCAACGCAAGCCGGTTGGCGCTGCGAGGCGACGGCCGCCACATGGTCTCGCTCGACAAGGTCATCAAGACCATGCGAGACACGGGCCGG
>JBCCBB010000084.1:0-11642 GCA_039814545.1 Pseudomonadota bacterium | reverse complement strand
TTGGCGAACTTACGACTCATCGGTGGTCTCCGTGGACTTCGGCCGCAGCAGCTCCATGAGCAGGCCGGCGGCGTCTTCGAGCACGCTCGTGTTGAGCGAGTAAACGATGTGTTGCCCGCGCCGCTCCGTACGCACGAGCTCCGCCTGCTTGAGCAGGTTGAAGTGGTGCGACAGCGACGCGCGCGTGATGGGGAAGTGTTCCGCGATGTCGCCCGCCGGCAGCGAGCCGTCGCGCAGCAAGCGCAGGATCTCGCGGCGGGTCGGGTCAGCCAGGGCTTTGAACAAGTGCTGTGCGGGCATGGGTTATAAGATAATTAGATAAATATCTAAATACAAGTCCTGAGCCCAGTTTCGACGACGGCGGTACACTACGCGCATGCCCGCCACACCTGACACGCCGCCCCTGCGCGGGCTGACGCTGCGCGCCACCTAAACATGCTGGCCAACCCCGTATTGCGGCTGCTGGCGGGCGCCGCGCTCATCAGTTTTTCGCCGGTTTTTGTGGCGCTCGTGTCCGTGTCGGCGACGAACAGCGCGTTCTACCGCGTGGCGATTGGTGGCGTGATTCTCACGGGCTGGATGCTGGCCACGGGCGGTTGGCGCAGGCCGCGCGCGGCCGTGTTTGCGATGCTGCTGCTGGGTGCCGTCTGCTTCGCACTCGACCTCTGGTTCTGGCACAAGAGCATCATCTATGTCGGCCCCGGGCTCGCGACCTTGCTCGCCAATTTCCAGGTGTTCGTGATGACGGCCGCGGGTTTTGTGCTGCTCGGGCAGCGGCCCACGTTCATGCAGCTCATCTCGATTCCCATGGCGTTGGTCGGACTTGGGCTTATCGTAGGCGTGGATTGGTCTCTGCTCAGCAGCGAGTACCGGCTCGGCGTCATTTTTGGCCTGGCCACGGCCGCCTGCTACGCCGCCTACCTCTTGTGCTTCCGACACGCGCAGTCCTTGTCGCGCTCAAAACCCACGGCCTTGCCTGTGCGCGAACTGGCCATTGTGTCGCTGGCGTCGGCCGTCTTTTTGGCGGGCGTCGCGGGGGCCGAAGGTGAGTCGCTAGCCATTCCGACGCTCAAGGACGGGGGCTGGCTCGTGGCCTACGCACTCTTCGCGCACATCTTTGGCTGGCTGCTCATTGCGAGCAGCCTCGCGCACGTACCTGCGGCCCTGATTGGCCTGTCGTTGCTGATCCAGCCGCTGCTGAGTTTTGGTTGGGACGTGTTGCTCTTCGACCGCCCTGTGACCCCGCCCGAGGTCGCCGGCGCGGCCATTGCGCTCGTTGCGATCTACCTCGGCGCGCGCCAGCCCGGCCGCAATCGAGCTGTGGGATAATCGCGGGATGACCGACGCCATCGTCAAGATCCTGCTCGCCTACGCCTGCGGCAGCATTATGGGCAGCCTGTTGCTGGGGCGCTTTCGCGCGCTCGACATCCGCACCACGGGCAGTGGCAACGCGGGCGCCACCAATGCGCTGCGCAGCGGCGGCAAGCTGTTCGCGCTGGGCGTCATGATTATTGATGTCGGCAAGGGCGCCGTGGCCGCGGGCGTGATTCCGGGCCTCGCGCTGGGCCTTGGTGCGTCGCCCGACTGGCTGCCTTACGCCTGTGGTGGTGCAGCCGTTTTCGGCCACTGTTACCCGCTGTTCCACGGCTTCCGCGGCGGCAAGGGTGCTGCGACGGTCGTGGGCACGTACCTCGTGTTCGCGCCGATTCTCGTCGTGCCCATGCTCGCGGTCTGGATTGCCACGATCCTTGTGATCGGTTACGTCGGCCTGGCCACGATGATCACGGGCCACGCCGCATGGGTGTTCATCGCCATCCTTTGGCTTCCCGAGCAGAACGCGCTGTTCGTCTACGCGCTCGTCATGGCCTGCTTCATCGTGTTCACACACCGCATCAACATCACGCGCATGCGCGAGGGCACCGAGTCGCGTCTCGGCCAGCTCTCCGTTTTTCGTAAATGACACTCGACGATATTCGCAGCGCGCTGCTCGCTGCGGCAGAGGCCGCGGCCGTGCCCTGTGCTGTGCACACGCTCGATGCCGTGGGCTCGACGAACACCTGGCTTAGCGAGCGTCCCGCGCCCGCGGCGGGCGCGGCTGAGGCCGTGCTCGCATTGCACCAGACCGCGGGCCGCGGCCGCGCGGGGCGGACGTGGCAGGCGCCGCGCGGTTCGGGTTTGTGTTTCTCGGTGAGCTGGACCTATGAGCACATGTCTGCGCATGCGTCCGCGCTGACGCTCGCACTGGGCGTGGCCGCCGCACGCGCGCTCGAATCGCTGGGGCTGGGTGAGGCCATGCTCAAGTGGCCCAACGATCTGGTCTGGCAGGATCGCAAGCTCGGCGGGATTCTTGTGGAGTCTTCTGTGGCGCCGAACGGCGTGTTCCGGGTGATCGCGGGTGTGGGTATCAACCTGCAGCTGCCTGAGTCCTTTTCGCTCGATGATTCCGCAAGCGGCTGGTCGCGGGGCATCGTCGATCTCGCCTCAGCGCAGGTCGACACGACGCTCGCCAACCTGGGCGCCGCGGTGTTGGGTGCCTGGCTGCCGTGCCTGGCGGCGTTCGAACATGCCTGGCTGGCCGAGACTGTCGAGGCCTTCAATCGTCGCAACTGGCTACACGACCGCGCCTGCGAGCTTGAGGGCGAGATGATGCGCTGCGGCGATGTTGATGCCGAAGGTCGCTTGCTCGTCGTGGGCATGAACGACGGCCACGAACGTGCACTCGAGAGCGGCGAGATCGTGCCGCTCGCCTGGAGTGCGGCGTCTTGACGGCGTTGCTCGTGGATCTCGGCAACAGCCGCGCCAAGTGGGGCCTCTGGCGCAACGGTGCCGTGGCCGAGACGGGCACGCTTGAGCCTGTGGATTCCGGTGATGCCGCGCATTGGCGGTTCGCCGATGGCGTCGACCAGGTGCTGGCTTGCAGCGTTGCGGGTGTCGACACGAATCACGCGACGGGTGCGGCCATTGAGCGTGCCACGGGTGTCGAGGCGGTTTTTGCCGAGACGTCCGAAGAAGCCTGCGGCGTGCGCTGCGGTTATGCCGATCCCTCGCGGTTAGGCATCGATCGCTGGATGGCCGTGCTGGCTGTCGCGGCCGAAACCGATGGTGCGGCGTTGGCCGTTGATGCCGGCACGGCCCTGACTGTCGATGCTGTGGTTGATGCCCGCGCACACCTGGGTGGGTTCATCGTGCCCGGTAACGACCTCATGTCGCATGCGCTCACGAGCCGCACGGCTGGCATTCGTGTCGATGACGAGCAGGCGCCCGAGCTTGCTTTCGGGCAGTCGACGAGTGCGGCTGTGATTAACGGCGCGCTGCTCGCGCTGTGTGGCACCGTGCAACAGTCGCTGGCGTTGCTTGCGGATCGAGCTGGCGTGGCCACCGACGCCATCGTCTGTCGCTTTGCGGGCGGCGATGGTCAGGCGCTGGCCGAGGCGCTCGATCGCGGGCACGAGTATCGACCGAATCTGGTGCTGGACGGCCTGGCGGCCTACGGAGGACTTGCTGCGTGAGGAATATCTTCTTCCTGCTCGTGATCGCGAACGTGCTGTTCTTCGGCTGGCAGCAGTACCAGCAGCGCCAGCCCGAGACGGGCGTGACGGTCGTGGATCCCAACACGTTGGGCACGCCGATTGCTCTGGCCGAAGAAGACGAGGCGCCCGTTGAGGTGGTCGAGCCGGCGGCTGTCGACGCGCAGCCCGATGTCCCGGTGGAAACCGTGGCCGCCACGATCGGCCGCGCGTGCCTGAGTGTGGGGCCCTTCACCGATGTCACCGAGGCGCAGACCGAACTGGCCGCAATCCGCGCGGGTGGCGCAGAAGCTCGCCAGCGCGCGACGCAGGGCAACGTGTTCATTGGCCACTTCACGTTTGTCGACAACCTGCCCAACCGCGCGACAGCCCGCGAGACGTTGGCGACGCTCAAGGCGGGCGGACTCGAAGAGGCCTACCTGATCGCAGGCAGCCCGGGCGAAGACGTGATCGCCATCGGCTTGTTCTCGGGTCGCGCCAACGCCGAGCGCGCGGAACTCCAGGCCAAGTCGATGGGCATCGAAGCCAACATCAGCGAGCGCTCGCGCGAGGCCACGGTGTTCTGGCTCGACGTGCGCCTGCCCGAAAACGGTCAGGGCGGTGACTTCGTCGAGACCTACGGCACGGACCTCGTGCTCATGGGCGACGCGGGGCGCTGCCCGAACGGCTGATCGGCTGGCGCCGCGTGCGCCGCAGGCTTAAGCTACGCACAAATGCCGGCATAGCTCAGTTGGCAGAGCAACTGATTTGTAATCAGTAGGTCCCGAGTTCGAATCTTGGTGCCGGCACCATTCCTTCCCTACATCGCAGGGGTCGCGATTTTGTACGACCGGATTGCGCGCAGTTTCTCAATCTCTTCCCCACGCCGCCCCAGCTCCTTGTGGCACTTGCGGTAGAACTTGCGCAGGTTTCGGTCGAGATACGGCTCGACAGTGTTGGGATCAATCATCTTGAGCTCGACGAATACGGCCAGTGCATAGGTGAGCTGCGTCTCGGAGAGATACCCCTGTTGCTGCGCCGACCAGCCCATGGACTCATTGTCGGTGTACTGTTCAAAAGTGAATGCTGAGTTCGCCAGGAACACGCCAAAACCGAGCACCACAGCAAGTAGATCCGTCGCGTGTTCCTCGAAGTCTTCGCCACCAGGCGGCAGCACATCGACGGAATGCGCGAGGTAGTGCGCGAGCTCGTGCGCAAAGGTCGCGATCATGGCTTCAGGCCGTCCCAACAAGGAAGGGTTGTAGGTGATCGTCACCGCGCGATCAGTGCCGCTGACAGAAAACGTGCCTGCTGGCCCACTGGGTGGACTGGGAATCAGCTGTCCCGGATGGACGTGCCCATCGATGTCGGCTTCCTGAGCTACGAGCTCGCAGGGCCAGTCTTCCATTCCCGCGTGTTTGCGCACGCGTTCAAACAGCACCTCTGCTACCTGTCCCTGGTCCTCGATCTTGTCGGGAAAGAACGCGTCGGTAGGCAAGACAAGCGCCGAGAATTGCGCGAAGACATCGGTGCCGAATTGCTCAAGCGCTCAAGCGAATGTATCGAACATCCAGGCCGTAGTGGCCTCGTCGAGCAGCGGGCGGCGAGAGAAGAAGGGCATTGACGATCATCCACGTGCTGACGGACGCATTGTGGCAATCGAAAGATAGCGAGACTATCTCGATTTTTGCGCCCCGCGCGATGCGTGCGATCATCTCATGCGATATCGGCGATTCGAATTGTCGTTCTGGGGGACATATGACGCGCATGAGTAGTACAACACTCGCAATGGTGTTAGGGCTCACGCTGCTCAACTCGGCCGCCGCCGAACACGGCCACTTCACCAACCCGATCATCCGCGGCGGCCATCCGGACCCGTCCATCTGTCGCGACGACACGGGCTTCTACCTCGTGAACTCCACCTTCGAGTACTTTCCAGGCCTGCCCGTGCATCACAGCACGGACCTCGTGAACTGGACGCTCATCGGCCACGGTCTACACCGCCCCGAGCAGGCGACGGGTGCCGTGAACCTCGTCGACGTCCAAAGCGACGGTGGTATCCACGCGCCGACCATTCGTTGCCACGACGGCCGCTACTACATCATCACGACGAACGTGTATTTGCCGCCGGAGCCGGGCGCCGAAACCGAGTTCGTGAACTTCATCGTCATGGCCGACGACCCGCGCGGCCCTTGGTCGCAGCCTATCGTCATCGAGGGTGCGCCAGGCATCGATCCGGATTTGTTCTTCGACGATGACGGCCGCGCCTGGTACGTCGGCACGCACAGCCCCGCAGAGCCCAATTTCCCGGGCGAGGGTGAGATCTACCTGCAGGAACTCGACACCGAGACCTGGCAACTCAAAGGCGAGCGCCACTTCCTCTGGCGCGGCGCCTGCGGCGGCGTCTGGTCCGAAGGCCCGCACCTCTACAAACGTGAGGGCCGCTACTACCTCATGATCGCCGAGGGCGGCACGAGCTTTAATCACGCCGTGATGATCGCCGTCAGCGACCACATCACGGGGCCTTACGCCTCCAACCCGCGCAACCCGATCCTGAGCTCGCGCCACCTCTCCTACGACTTCTGGGTCAACAGCACGGGCCACGCCGATCTCATCGAGCTCGAGGACGGCCGCTGGTATCTCGTCGCGCTGGGTATTCGCGGCGACTACGAACGCGGCTCGAATATGGGCCGCGAGACGCACCTCGTGCCCGTCACCTGGGAGCGCGAGCCGTCTTGGTGGCAGGAGGTCAAGACGCTCTGGCCCGTCGTCGCGCCCGAGACGGGCCGCATTGAGCGCAATACGGGCTTGCCATTCCCGGCGAAACCGCAGGAGCGCAACAACACATTCGTCGACGAATTCGAGGGCGACACGCTCGGACTGGAATGGGCCTATCGACGTGTCCCCAAACCCGGCACGGTGGTCGTTAAGGACGGCGCGGCGCACCTGCGCGCCACCGCCGCCATGATTCGAGAACGCGGCCGCGCGAACCTCTTCGGCTTTCGCCAAACCGAAAGCGACTTTGAGTACGCGGCGCATCTGCGTTTCGACAGCGATACAGTCGGCAGCGAGGCTGGGCTGAACCTGTTCCAGAAGGACAACAATCACATCGCGTACACAGTCCGACGCGATGATACGGGTTGGCTGCTGCGCATCGAAGCCATCGCACCGAAGAGCAACCGCGACGCGACGCCCGAGGCAATGCTCGTGCACGAGACCACGCTCAACGATTACGCAGGCGACATCATCCTGCGCGTCGTGTCGCGCGACGATCAGTACGCGTTCTCCTACACGCTGGGCGAGGACGGCGAACCGAACCCCGTGCTCGCCATGGACGCGGGCTACATCATCAGCAAGAAATACACGGGCGCCCACCTGGGGCTGTATGCGACAGGCAATGGCATCGACACGGGCGATGTCGCCCGCTTCGAGTGGGTGCGCTACGAGGCCTTCGAACGATGAAACATGTCGCAACACTTGTCGCGCTTTGCGTCACTGCATGCGCCAATGCGCAGGAACCCGTCACGGTCGACAACTTCATCCGTGCAGAAACGGATACGGCGTTCCGTCGCACGCTGGCGCAGGGCGAGATCGGCTCATTCACACACCGCCGCGTCCCAACGCCCATCAACGCACAACATATCGTTCGCATGAATCGCGACACGCTCTACTCGGTTGCGGTGTTCGATCTCACGCAGCCCGTCACGATCGTGATGCCGGATCCGGGCGACCGATTCCAATCGCTGCACATCGTGGACCAGGACCACTACACGATCACGGTGGAGCACGGCGCGGGGCGCTACACACTCACTCGCGACGACGTTGAAACGCGCTATGTCGCCGTCATCGTGCGGCTGTTCATCGACGCCAACTACCGGCGCGACATTGCTCGGGCGCACGCCTTGCAGGACGCCATTCGCGTGGAGCAAGTCGACCCGGGCCAGTTCGAAGCACCCGACTGGGATCGCGAGTCGCTGGGCCGCATCCGCGGGCAGCTCAAAGAGCTCGCAGCCACGTTGACGAGCATCGAGGGCATGTTCGGCGCACGCGGCAAGGTTGACCCCGTACGCCATCTGCTGGGCACGGCGTCAGGCTGGGGCGGCAATCCGGTCGAGGCAGCCTGGTATCAAAGTGTGCTGCCCGAGAAAAACGACGGCACTGTCGCACACGCACTCACGCTGCGCGACGTGCCCGCAGACGGGTTCTGGTCCGTGACGGTCTACAACGCCGAGGGCTTCATGGAAACCAACGCGCGCGAAGCCTACGCGTTCAACTCGGCGACGTCCGAGGTGGACGCCGATGGCAGCGTCACGATCCACTTCGGCGCCTGTGATGACGGGCGCAGCAACTGCCTGCCCGTGATGCCCGGATGGAGCTACGTGCTGCGTTTGTACCAGCCGCAACTATCGGTTCTCAACGGCAGCTGGAAGCCGCCGGAGCCGCGCCCCCGTGCGTCCGTAGCGCCCGCGCGGGTATAGTGTTGGGGCGAAGCGGCAGCGAATAAGCCGCCTGGCTTGGGGGAGGCATGGAACTCAAGCAGCTCAAACCAACAATTCTGCAATCGTCTCAGGTCGGCCACGACGACCTTTGGAACCTGCTCGAACGGGCGGCCGACGGTGTCTGGCTTTGGAAGATCGCCGACCAGGAGTTGTTCTGGTCGCAGAAGCTCGCTGATCTTCTGGGCTACACCGCAGAAACGCTCAGCGAGGCCCCCAATCTCATCGAGATGACGCACCCCGAAGACCGCGAACGCCATCAGGCGGTCGTCGAGGCGTCGGCCGCCGAGGGCGGTCGTTACGGCATCGAGGTCCGGCTCGTTCGCTCCGACGGCGAGGTCGTCTGGATTTCCGCCTGGGCCATCTGGCACAAGAACCCCGGCGAGCTGCCACACAGCATGCTTGGCATCGTGCGCGACATCACCGAGCGCGTCGACACCAAGCAGCGGCTTGAGGCCAGCGAGTCACGCTTCCGCGCATTCTTCGACCAGGTGCCTGCGGCTGTGTTCATCAAGGACGAAGACAGCCGACATCTCTACGGCAACCGGCTCGCGGCCATGTACGCGGGCACGGACCTGCAAACGTTTCTGGGTGCCACGACCGCCGAACTCGTCGACGCCAAGACGGCCGATGCGCTCATGACGGCAGATCGCGAGGTGATGCAGCGCGATGAAAAGGTGACCTGGGTCGGCTCGGTGCAAGTGCCGGGTGAACACAGTGAGCGTCACGTCTGGGACACGAAATTCCCGATCCAGGGGTCCGATGGCAAGCGCCTGCTGGGCGGCATCGGCATCGACGTCACCGCGCTGCACGAGACCCAGAAGCAGCTGGCCGTTGCGCAACGGCTCGAGAGCATGGGGCTGATGGCCAGCGGCGTGGCGCACGACTTCAACAACCTGCTGTTCGCGATCGCCGGCAACGCGGAGCTCGCATTGCTGCATGTCGAACCGGAACAGCGGGCTGTCATCGAGTCCATCCTCTCGGCCACCGAGCACGCCTCGGAACTTTGTCGGCAGTTGCTGACGGTCGGCGGTAAGGGCGACCCCGAAGCCGAGTTCATTAATGTGGGCGACGTGGTTATCGAGAGCACTGAGCTCATGCAGATGACGTTGCAGTCAGAAAACCCACTCAAGCTCGAGGTAGGCTGCGTGGGTTGTGACGTCATGACGGACGCCGCACAGTTCCGGCAGGTGCTCGTTAACCTCATCCTGAATGCCAAGCAGGCCTCGGAATCGGGCGCGACGATCACCGTTGGTGTCGAGAATATTGACCTCGATACGCTCGAAGGCGTGGCAGGCCCTGAGATGCACTCGTGGCTGCCCGCCGACGCGGGCGCGGGCATCTGCGTCTTCGTTCGCGATGAGGGCAGGGGCATGTCGCGCGAGCAGATCGAGCGCATTTTCGACCCGTACTACAGCGACAACGAGCTTGGGCATGGACTTGGGCTCGCCACGGTACTGGGTATCGTCAAAGCCGCCCATGGCGCCGTACGCGTGCACAGCACGCCGGGCGAGGGTGCGCGTTTCGAGGTCTACCTGAAGCGTGTGGGCCTGCCCGAAGGCGCGGCATTGGCCAGCGAGGCGCCAGCCGTCGTTGCCGACACGGTTCCCGGCATCCAGCGCGTCATGGTGATCGACGATCACGCGGAAATCGTGGCGATTGTGGTGGCCTGGCTCGAGCGTCTGGGCCTCGAGGTCACCTCCTACACGAGCAGTGCGTTGGCCGTCGACGTGCTCAGGAAACGGCACATGGAATTTGATGCCGTGATCACAGACATTTCGATGCCCGACATCGGTGGCATTGGTGTACTGGAGGCCGTGCGTGCGCTCGACGCAGAAAAGCCAGTCGTGCTCGCCAGTGGCTTCAATGATTCCGCCTTTAAGGTCGAAGACGATCCACGCGTCTGGTTTCTGCAGAAACCGTACTCGCTGGCAGAACTACAACGTGTCCTCGAAGAGGCGCGCACGGATGCGGTGGCGGTGTCGTAGACCTGTCGAGCTGAAAATTCAATGAATTACTCGCAGCAGACCCACTGCGCGCGGTAGCGTTGGCTGCCGCGCAAAGGGGTTCGCGCGGTGATCGGGGAGCATGCATGGATCTGGCGCACCTCAAGCCCAGAGTGTTAAGCGGTACGCAGGTCGCACAGCACGATCTCTGGAATCTGCTGGAGCGCGCCGCAGACGGCGTCTGGCTCTGGAATATCGACGACGACGAGCTCTTCTGGTCACCCAACTTTGTGGCCTTGCTGGGCTACTCAGAATCATCGCTCGCCGAGGCACCCACCCTCATGGGGATCACTCACCCCGATGATCGTGTGCGGCACGAGTCCATCGTGCAAGCTTCCTACAGCGCCGGTGGGCGCTACAGCGCCGAGTTCCGAATGCTACGCGCGGACGGCAGCACCGTGTGGGTGTCGGCCTGGGCCATCTGGCACGCACGCCCGGGTCATAAGCCTCACAGTATGCTGGGTATCGTCCGCGACGTTTCAGAGCGGGTGGCAACCCGCGATCAGCTTGCGGCGAGTGAGTCCCGGTTCCGGGCTTTCTTCGACCAGGTACCCGCGGCCGTCTACATCAAGGACGAGGACTGCAGGCACATCTACGGCAACGAGATCGCGGCGAGATTCGCCGGTACCGATTTGCAGTCGTTCATCGGTGTGACGGCCCGCGAGCTCATGAACCTCGAAACCGCAGAGGCACTGATCAAGGCCGACAAGGAAGCAATGTACGGCGAAGAGACGGTGACCTGGGTGGGGCCCTTGCGATTGCCGGGCGACATCGCCGACCGCCAGATCTGGGACACCAAGTTCCCGATTCGCGGCATCAACGGTGAGCGCATGCTGGGTGGTGTCGGCATTGATGTGACCGAGCTCCACGAAACGCAACGCCAGCTCGGCATCGCGCAGCGCCTCGAGAGCGTGGGCCTCATGGCCAGCGGCGTGGCGCACGACTTCAACAATTTGTTGTTTGCGATCGCGGGTAACGCGGAGCTCGCGATGCAGCATGTACCCGCAGACCAACGCGGGAACCTCGAGTCGATCCTTGCCGCAACGGAGCACGCCTCGGCTCTGTGTCGCCAGTTACTGGCCATCGGCGGTCGTGCTGAGACAGACACCGGCCGGCGCAGCATCGACCTGGCGGCCCTCGTCCGCGAAAGCGCGGAGCTGCTCAAGCTATCGCTGCAAGCGGAGCACCCGCTGGAGCTCAACATTTCCGAAGCCGACTGCACGGTGCATGCAAACCCCGACCAGGTGCGTCAGGTGCTTGTGAATCTCGTGCTCAACGCCAAGCAGGCATCAGCGCCCAACACGGCGATCACGATCGAGCTCGGCCAGGCGGACCTGTCGTCCTTCGTCGGTCGCACCGCGTCGAACATGCATACCTGGCTGGCCGAAGACGCGGGTGACGGGGTTTTCATCAGCGTCGAGGACCGCGGCCACGGCATTTCCAAAGACCGCATCGACCGTATCTTCGACCCGTACTACACGGACAGCGAACTGGGTCACGGGCTGGGGCTCGCGACCGTGTTTGGCGTGGTGAAAGCCGTCCGCGGCGCCATTCGGGTGCAAAGCGAAGACGGTGTGGGCACGCGGTTTGACGTATTCATTCCCCGCGTGGCGCCCTCTGAGTCCGACGTCGCA
>JBCCBB010000070.1:0-14655 GCA_039814545.1 Pseudomonadota bacterium | reverse complement strand
GCTGGCGAATATGTCCCGGTGCTGTTCTTGCCTGACGGTACGCTGGGCGTCGCGACGCCAGTGCAGGACGCACACAACGATCGCTACGGCTTCACGTGGTGGCGGTTCGAAGTGGAATAACGGTTGGCGCGCCCGGCGGGACGCGCACGTCTCACATTTTTCTCGCATAGGCACCGTCCTTGACTAATTTGCGCAAATACGCAAATATCGGTAGATGGATGATGACCAACGCCAGGAACTCGCTGACCTGCTCAAAGCGCTGGGCGAATTCAATCGCCTGTCTTTGGTGTATGAGCTGTGCCAGTGCAATGCACCGCAGAACGCCATGTGTCTCTGTGATTGCTGCAGCGTTGATTCATCCGTGGTCTCACGCCACTTGAAGGTGCTCGCCCAGCAAGGCGTGGTCCAGATGGAGAAAAAAGGACGTGAACGTGTTTATTCCCTCAACCGCAGCGACGTCGCCCACAGGCTTCGCGCGCTAGCGGATCAGATTGAGGGCTAGGCCTGCAAACTTGGGAGGTAGTCAGCCATGACCGACGAAAAGAACTGCGATTGCGATTGCGATTGCGAATCCAGCAAATGCTGCGAAGAAAAAAGCTGCGAGTGCTGCGCGGACAGCTGTTGCTGCTAGGTCCGTCGCGACCGCCAGTCACCTGACCGACGACACTCAGCGTGCCGTCGACGCGGAACTGACGGTTCCACCATTTCGGTTCGTACCGGCGACAGGTTGCCAGCGGATGGCGATGTCGCCCAACTCACCCTCTGCGGTGACGCGCGCGTCGACGGGCGCGGAGAGGTCGACATCAAACGTCTGATAGGTGTGCCCGCCGTGCTCGCGGGCCGCCTCGAGGTGCAGGCGGAACTGGCTCCCCTCAACCGGCTTGCCGCGGTCGTCCCGCCCATCCCAGGTCACGGAATAACTGCCGGGCCGCCGCGTGGCCCGCGCGTAGCCGTCGAGAAGCCCACGGTTTTCACGCCCCACTGCCCGCCACCAGCGCCGGTTTTCCTGCGCCCAACGTTGGCTGTCGCCGAGGATCAGTAGATTACGAACCGGCTTACGTTCGCTGTCGGTGATCCACAGTGCGACGTAGGGACGACGGTACTTGCCGCTTTCCACCCGGGGAATCTGAAAGTCTACGGTCATCACCGGTATCGACGCTGAATCGCTTGTGCGCTCAAAGGCACGCCAGCCGTCCGACACGAGCTGTTGCCCACCCTGCAACACCAGCAGCAGCTCCACACGCTCCTGTCCGGCCGCCCACTCAAGCGCATCGCTGCCGCTGATGCTGGCGGCAACGGTTGCGGCGACATCGGCCGCCAACGCGGTATCCGCAATCGCGAAACTGGATGTCCCGTGCGCCACGGGCCAACCGTCGCGCGTGGAAAGAATCTGGCTGTAGTCGCGGCGACGAACCGCAAAAGTCCGGCCGCTGTGACCGCTTGCCGCAAGCGCCTGGTTGCTCAATTCGACGGTACCGTTGTGGGCTGTGACATCAGCGGGCGCCGCAGAGAGACCCACTCGCCAGGGCGCTTGCGCCTCGCCCGTGCCGACATAAAGACCATCCCCGCCGATATCGACCTTGATGCCGACCGCATTCGGCACCACCGAGCGCATCGCGGCCATGGCCTTGTCGATGATGTAGCCCTTGGCGATGCCTCCCAGGTCGAGACTAACGCCCTCGGGCAGCGCATATGCGCCGTTACCGGGCGCCGGTAGCTCGGTCGCGCGCAGCGTTCTGGCCAGCGCGCGTAACTCACGTCGGGCGGGCGGTGCGTCCTGACGCTCCGCATCGCGCCAGGCACTGCGAAGCTGACCGAGCTTGCAGCTGAACTGCCCATCGGTCGCGGACTCCCAATGGCGGCAATGACCGATCAGCTCGCGAAGCTCTGGCGACATCGTCTCCAACACTCGCGCCTGGTTTAACCGCGACACCTCACTGTCGGCCTGATAGTCGGACAACAAGGCCTCGAGACGAGACGTTTCCTCGAGAGCCGCCGCGAAAGCGGCGTCCGCCTCGGAACGACTCACGCCGACTACTGACACATCCATGCTGGTGCCCAGCACGCCGTCGTAATGACGCGTCATCGTTTCGGCCGACACCGGCCCGGCCAGACCCGTCGCAGCCAGAAGGGCCACGACCACCTGCAGCGGTCGCGTTTTCATCAGCGTAGGATGTCTAGCAGCCGGCGCTAGTCCCCGGTATTGGCAGCAAGCTGCTGCTCGTCTGCCGCTTCGAATCTCGGCGGCATTGGGTCGTCGAGCGACACATAGCCGTCCTGGCTGCCGTCGTAGCGCGCGAAGATGCGATTGCCCGATGTTCGGTACTCCGCGAACGTCATCTGACCGTCGCTGTCGTTGTCGAGCTTTCCGAAACGACGTCGGCTCTGCTGAACCGACTCGGCCCGGTACGTATCGATGACGGCATCCATGCGATCCTCGAACTCACCGGCGTACTCGTCGGGTTCGAGTGTCCCGTCGCCGTTGAAATCGGTGAGGTCGTAATCGGCGCGCCGTTTCCCATCAAACTCATCCCGCTCGATACGACCGTCTTGATTCAGGTCGTAACGTGCCATGACGCCGGCCAGATTATGTGTCGTGGGCATCACCAGTATGGACCGCGCATATGACATTTGACGTTCGCGGCGCTGCTCGCGCTCTTCGGCCGTCAGCTCGCTATCTGGCTTCGGCGACCAGCTGTAGCTGCGCTCCGGGTCAGCGCTATTGATGACATTGTCTTTGTTGGTATCCCAGCCCGTAAAGATCCGATCACCCGACGCTGCGTACTCGTCCCAGGACATAAACTCATCGTCGTCCTTGTCCATGGCGGCAAACCGAACGTAGGTCTGTTTGGCGCGCCCGCTGCGGTCGACCTCCAGTTGTGCGTCGAGACGATCTTCCCACTCGTAAACGTATTCCTGCTCGTCGACGATGCCATCACTGTTCGTGTCAGTGACATCAAAGCGATCCCGCCGGGACTGTTCGAACTCGATCGAGCTGACCCGACCATCACCGTCGTGGTCATGATCGGCAATGAAGTTCATGCGACGACCCTCTTGCTTCCACTGCGCCATGCGCGCCTCGGCGGCGCTCACTGAGGTCTTGGTCGTCGTATTTTCTGCGGTGCCATCACCGGCAACTGCCGTACTCGCGAAAAACGCGAGCACCGCGAACGGTATAACTCGAGTCATGGGGGTGCTCCGCCAACATTCAGAAAAAACATCCTCGCACCGTCTTCACCTAAATACAAATGAGAATCATTTGTATTTGTAGTGTCAGCCACATAACCTTTTGATCATGAATAGATTGTCATCGCTGGGTACGCAGCCATGACGCGGCAGCGGTTCTTTACGCTGATCCGCAGCGTGCACCTGTACAGCTCAACAGCGCTGTTCGCGTCTCTGGCCTTTTTCTGTGTGACGGGCGTGACCCTGAGCCATGGCTGGTACCTCGATTCGGGCAGTCGCAGCGACTCGCGCGAGCTGGCCATCCCGGATGTACTCGCCAAGGGGCTGGCGCCCGATGTTTGGGATCCGGATATCGATGCCCTGACCGACTTCATCGAGCGCAGTGCCGGGCTGCGTGAGCCGACCAACATCGAACTCGACCGTGACTACGGCGAGATCACGCTTTCCTATTCTGCGCCGGCGGCCGATGCGGATGTGCTGGTCACCCAGGAAGGCATGCTCATCGATGCCCAGCGTGGCTCCTGGTTGGCAACGCTCAATGATCTGCACAAGAACCGGGACGCCGGCCTGAGTTGGTCTGTCCTTGTAGACATCACAGCGATCGGCATGTTGATCTTTGCCCTCACTGGCCTCGTCATCCTCTTTCAGAACCGCCGCAAGGTTCGCCGGTCACTGTTGATTGTTGCGGTGGGCCTTGCGACACCGATGTTCATTTTTCTGTTTCTGGTGCCCGGTATTCCCGTGCACGGGTAGCGCGTGCCGCAGCATCCCGTTGGCGGCGCGTCACGGCTAAAACGTCAGCGTAAACGTCGCGCCCTGCCCGACAGGCTCTACAAGCCGGATGAACCCGCCATGCGCGATCATGACCTGCCGCGCCAGCGCAAGCCCGACACCCGAACCCCCCTCGCGCGTCGTGAAAAAAGGCACGAAGATCTTGTTGACGAGATCGGCAGGCACGCCCGGACCGGGACATCCCAGCGAGGCAATTCGAGCAGGGCGGCTGCGCTGCATGATCACCCGACGATCCAATGACTAAATTTTGTCCAAAGAAAACGACTGTTTGCGCCATTAGTGCTCAATACGCATTGCCTAGCGTCTAGCTTACAGACTACTTAATGCGCTGCCGGCTCCGCTACCGGCCTACGGTCACGCCAACGCGGCGGGCGCCTTCACGACAGGTGCATCGGCCTACTTCAACACCGAAGCGTTTAGCGAAGTCTGTCAGCCGGCCTGCCTGAACGGCTTCTCCGCACGCGGCGGCGTGCCGATCTTCTTTGACACCGAGGGCAATCGTCTGCCGCAGGTGGACGTTCGCCTGAAGCCGGAGCTCGTTGGTCCCGACGGTGGCAACACGACGTTCTTTGGTGGTGACTTCGAGGGCGACAGATTTCCGAATTTCTTCGGCACGTCGACCTCCGCACCACACGTCGCCGGTCGGGAACATCGTCAACCGTGATGCGGTTCCGGGCTTCAACTTCGACACAGGCTTCGGCTTCATCAACGCGGAAAGAGCCGTCGACGCAGCGGATGACTTTGATGACTTCCTCGAAGACGACGACGATGATGACTGATTCATCCCGTCTTCAGACCTGAATCTGAAAAAGCGCCGCCACCGTGCGGCGCTTTTTTTTTTGCGCTTCTAGAAACGCTGTGGCAGTGAAGTCGAGCGTCATCGCAGGGTTCGCGACGGGGAGAGGCGGGGAACTGGCGGAAACGAGAGGGTCAGGGAGTGGCGCGCCCGGCAGGATTCGAACCTGCGACCCCTGCCTTCGGAGGGCAGTACTCTATCCAGCTGAGCTACGGGCGCGTGGCCGCAATTGTAGTCGACATTGAATCGGCAACAAACTCTCTCGATGAGACGCGGCAGCATGGACGCCGGAATGCGATACTACGCGCCGTCCAAATCCGCCTTTGCCTACGCCATGTATCCGTTCCTGCGCTTCCTTCTGTTCCAGCTCGATGCCGAGCGCGCGCACCATCTCGTCATGGATCGTCTTTCCGCGGCGGCCGCGCCGGCGCAGGCCCTGCTCACGCAGCGCTACGCCAAACGGCAGTTCGACCAACCCACCGAGATCATGGGGATCACCTTCCCCAACCGCATCGGCATGGCAGCCGGCTTCGACAAAGACGCACGCCACCTGGCCGCTCTGCAGACCTTGGGTTTCGGCTTCGTGGAAGTCGGCACGGTGACGCCGCGTGCGCAGCCCGGCAATCCGAAACCCAGGATCTTCCGGCTGCCGCGAGACAAAGCGCTCATCAATCGATTGGGCTTCAACAATGACGGACTCGACGCCATGCGCGAGCGACTCGAGCAGCGCCCCGAGGGCCTCGTGGTCGGCGGCAACATCGGCAAGAACAAGGACACGGATGCCGACGAGGCTGTCAACGACTACGTAGCCTGCTTCCGGGGGCTGCACGACCGCGTCGATTATTTTGTGGTCAATGTGAGTTCGCCGAACACGCCCGGGCTTCGGAATCTGCAGGACCGTGAGCCCCTCACCCGCATTCTCGGTGATTTGCAAAACGCGAATCAGGGACTCTCCGTGCCCAAGCCGATCCTGCTCAAGATCGCACCCGACTTGCCGGACCTGCAGATCGTAGACACGGTACATCTCGTCCAAGAGCTCGGTATCGACGGCATTGTGGCCTGTAACACGACGATCCAACGTGACGGTCTCAACACCCAGGCGGCCCGACTCGAGGACATTGGCGCCGGCGGTGTCAGCGGGCGTCCCGTGCGGCAGCGCGCGACGGAAGTGATGACCTTAATCAGGGAAACAGCGGGGCGCGACATGATACTTGTCGGCGTCGGTGGCATCGCATCTGCAGACAGCGCGCGTGAACGCCTCGCAGCGGGCGCCGACCTGCTGCAGATCTACACGGGCTTTATCTATGAAGGCCCGGCCATTGTGGGCGCGCTCAAGCGCGCCATCATGACCGCTTGAGACTCACTTCGCGCTGACTGGGCGCGTGGCTTGCCGATTCAGGTTCAGTACACTGCTGCGAATGGCTACGGGCTTCACGATACTCATCATTGGGTTCTCGGTGTTTGGCGCCGTGATTCTGTTGCTTGCCTATACGGTGTTCATGCGGCAGATGCCGAAGACATTGGCGGGTACCCTGGCCTGCACAGTGCTTCTGGCCACACTTGCTGGGCTTCAGTTGCAACACTTCCGGTTCCTACGATCAGGTGTCGCGCTTTTCGAAGCCGCGGATTACGTGGTTTTGCTGCTACTGGCACCACCCGCGTTTTATTTCTTCAGTCGGGAGATACTGCTTCCCGAGCGGCGACCCCTGTGGCGCGATCTCGTACACGCAGGTCCGCTGCTCCTATTCGTGGCGCTGCCTGCGAGTATTGTTGCGCCCATCGCGTTTCTTATCGGGACCGGTTATGCCTTCTGGTTTGCGCGCTTGGTGTTTGGGATGCGCCGACAAAAACGTCGATTCCGATTCGAGATGTTCTTTTTCTCGCTGTTTGCGGTACTCGCCGTTCTCGTGCTGGTGCTGGGTTTGTCCATCCCCTATCTCAACCCGGCACTGTTCTACTTCGGATACGCCAATGCGATTGGGCTGTCCCTGTTGCTTGTCGTCGCCGCGCTGATCATCTTCCCGGAAATCTTAAGCGATATTTCAGAGGCAGCCCAGGCGACCTATGCGTCATCAACACTAACCGAGGTTGATGTCGACGCCGTGATTGGCACCCTGGAACGGCTCATGCGCGTCGACAAAGTGTTCCAGAACGAGGCCCTGAGCCTGTCATCTTTGGCAGAGGAACTGGACCTGTCAGCGCACCAGCTCTCGGAGCTCGTCAACACACGGTTTGGCATTGGGTTTTCGCGCTACATCCGCGAGTACCGGGTTGCCGAGGCCCGCCGGCTGCTGGAACAAGACGCATCGGCTTCGGTGCTCTCCATCGGGCTGTCGACCGGCTTTCGCTCCCAGTCGAATTTCTATGCCGCCTTTCGCGACATCACCGGCGTTGCCCCCGGAACGTATCGCAAGAATCGCAAGACGCCCCGATCAGATTCCCAATAGATCATCCGGGAATTCTGTAAGCCGCTGATAATTAGTCTCAATCTGGCGACTTATTCCTGATTGCACATTCCAGAAGTCACGACACTGCAGACACCTTAGGTTGGCGCTCCAACGCGACACCGCCGCGCACGCAACAGGAGCACCCGCCATGTCGGCAACCAAGGCCTTTCCCGGACCCCAAGATGCACATATTTCTGAGCGCGCCAACGCAGCGGACAACGCGCGCAACGAAGCTGCGACCGGACCCTACAAAGTCAATTCGCTAAGGATCGACCCCGACGCAGACCCGTCAAAGGGCACAGTGACCTGGGATCCCTGGCGCTCTCTCTGGAATGGCGGCATGTTGATCTCGGCCGTGGTCCTGGGGCCGATCTACTTCAGCTGGGACGCGGTCCTTGTTTTTGTCGTGCTCCTGGAGCTCACCATGCTTGCAGGGCATTCCGTCGGCTTTCACCGCCGCTTGATCCACCGGACCTTTGAATGCCCCAAGTGGCTCGAGCGAGTGCTTGTCTGGCTCGGCACGCTGGTCGGCATGCAGGGCCCGTTCTGGGTGATTCAGTCACACGACTTTCGCGACTGGGCGCAACGCCAGCCCGATTGCCATCCCTATCTGCGTCACGGCCAAGGTCGGCTCAAAGATGCCTTCTGGAGTTTGCACTGTCAGTTGCAGCTCGCCGTGCCGCCAGGCTTTGATCCCGGTCCTGGGATCTCAGACGATCGCTTCTACCGATTTCTGCAGCGCTACTGGATGTTGCAGCAAGTGCCTGTAGCCATCGCGTTGTTCGCACTCGGTGGTATGCCATGGCTGGTCTGGGGCGTGTTTGTCCGTGTGGCGACCGGCGTCACGATGCATTGGTTCGTGGGCTATATTTGTCACTCGCACGGGCCGCAGAGCTGGCACGTCAAGGGGGGCTCGATTCAAGCGCACAACGTGCCCTGGGCGGCGATCCCCTCTATGGGAGAAAGCTGGCACAACAACCATCACGCGTTTCCTGCGTCGGCACGACACGGACTCTACCCCGGCCAGACTGATCCTGGCTTCGCGTTCATCTGTCTGTTGGCGCGCCTGGGTTTGGCTTGGAACATCCGGACGCCACAGGTCCTGCCGCGCCGTGAAGGTCTGGACCCGGTCGTTGACCACGCCGAGTCGATCTTCGACCGTGATCCCTCCAAGGAACATGGCGGCGTCTGATATGCGTCAGCAGACTCGCATCGCCATCGTAGGCTACGGCATCGCCGGCGTGTCGGCCGCGATTCACCTGCGCTCCCTCGGACTGGACATCACACACTTCGAACGACGCCCCGCTCCGGGCGCGCGCGGTGCCGGCATGATCCTGCATCCGGCAGCACAACGACTGCTTCAGCCGCTCGGAGTCCTCAAAGCGGCTCAACAGGAAGGTGTACCGATCCGTCGAATACGCGCACGGACCGCTGACGGGCACGACTTGTTCTCCCTGGACTATGACGACATCGCAAAGGGCGCAAGCTCACTGGGTATTCAAAGAGCAGCGCTGCACCGAATCCTCGCAGCAGTGGATTCCGGGATCGCCGAGGTCCAGACGGGGATCGATATCTGCAGCCTCGACACAAAACAGGGCGTCCTGCGAGACACGTCCGGTCAGCAGTACGGCCCATTCGATCTTGTTCTCATTGCCGACGGCGTGCACTCGCGCCTTCGAGCCCTGTTTGACAGCAATCGGCGCCAACAGCCGCTGTCGACGTCGGCGGCATTGGTGGGTGTACTGCCTGCGCCCAAGGCGTTGGCCAAGAACACGCTGCGCCAGGTCTACGACCCCACGCGCCACGTCTCCGTGTGGCCGGTCGCGACGAATCCGGTGGATCGCACGGCCACACTCGCGTTCGCAATCAATCTAACGCCCAAAGAAACGCAGCACGTCGACACTTTACCGCCCTGGCAAGACTGGCTGACCGCAGCTTACCCGGGCTTCGGTGCCCTGCTGCGTGATCTGCCTCCAGATTCTGACTCACCCCGGGTAGTCACCTACCGCGAGGTGCAATGCCGACACTGGGTCAATGGACGGGCCGTTTTGATCGGTGACGCCGCGCACGCCATGAGCCCCCTACTCGGGGCAGGCGCACAATTCGCCATTGAAGATGCCGAACAGCTCGCGAGATCGATCGCCCGCCGCAACGACATTCGCGCGGCCGCTGACGACTTTGCCCGAACGCGCGCCAGGCAACTCACACCCTTTCAGCGCGCCAGCCGTTGGTTGACACCTCTCTTTATGTCGAGCAATCGCGCACTGGCAACGGGCCGCGATCAGCTATTCCGCCGGCTCGCCAATTCTGCGCTCTCTAGAACACTGCTGCGGCGCGTCCTGAGTTGAAAGCGGTTATGACGCCGCAAGCGCTTACCTCATGTAACACTGCGCTATAGTCATGCGCAGGAGATTCGACTGACAGGAGCGTCGGCCTATGCGCAAGCAATTGGGTTTCCTGGTCCTCGGGGCTGCGTTTGGCGCTCTGGGCACTTACGCGCTCACAGATCGCCCCATCGAGGCTGCCTTTTCAGCCGCGCCGGAACGCGACATCGGAGAAATCGCGCCGCTCTCAGTGCAGGCCGCTGAACAGCACCGTGCTGAGCGCTACGCCGAAATCACGACAATCGCTGAAACACTCGCGCTCCCCACAGACTTTGCACAAACCGAAGCGCTTTATGTGATCGCGGGCCGATCCACGTCGGCCGAGCTCCAGGATCTGATTCATGACGCCGCGCGGATCAGCGAGCGGCTCGACCGCGCCGCCGCGTTGCAGATCCTGTTCTTGAGGCTCACAGAGCTCGATCCCATGTCGGCCGTGGCCATCGCTCAGTCGCCAGCCTTCGCCAATGAGCGCAGCTTCGAGCGCTTCATCTGGGAGAACTGGGGTCGCGTTGATCTCGAAGGCGCTCTGGATGTCGCGTCACGACTTTCTGGTGCTGAGCGGCGTCGAGCCGCTCAGTCGCTCTACGCGTCGTTGCGTGGCATCGACGATGCGCAGGCACAGTACATCGAGTCGACGCTGGGTGTGGCGCCCGACCGGAACGCGCAGATGCTCCGCATTGCTGCATTAGCGGAAGACAGTCCCGTCGAGGCACTCACCTATGTTGAATCGCTGCCGAACTCGCAGGAGCGACTGCAATTCGTCGGGTCACTGGCTATGACGATTGTTCAGCGCTATGGCCTGGAACAGGCGGGGCAGTACACGGAATTGCTGCAGGACGACATCACACGACAGATCTATGAGGCGACACTCAACAACCTGCGCGCCCGGCGCGATCCCTCGGCGACGCTAGAGCGCGCCTTGGCGGGCCGCATCACGGACCAATCACGCACTGCTGCCATCCAGGCCTATCAACAGCTGCTCGCGCAAGATCTCGATGCCGCGGAATCCTGGTACCGGCGTACCGAAGACAAAGCGTTGAAACAGAACTTCGGACAGGTTCTGGCCATGCGCATGGCAAGCAAGGACCCGCAACGCGCGCTGGCCTGGGTGAAGTCCGAAGGCACCGCAGGTAACGAACAGCTACTGGCGACGGTACTGTCGCAGCTCGCGCAGAGCGACCCAGATATCGCGATGCTCGAAGCGCAGGCGATCACCGACTATCGGGCGCGCACCAGTGCCCTGTCGTCCATCATCAACACTACGGCGGCCAACGATCCGGCGCGAGCAGCACAACTGCTGGCGCTTGTTGCGGACAACAGCAATCGCCAGAGTCTTATCACGCAGGTGGCGCAGCAATGGGCGCGAAAAGACTGGCGCGCCGCGTATGAATGGGTCGAGGCCAGCGACGTCCCCAACCGCCGCGCCGCGCAGGAGGTGATTGGCATGGCGCTGCTGAGAACCAACCTCGATGAGGCTCAAGAGCTGCTGACGCGTTTGCCGCCGGCGAGCGGCAAGTCGTTGCGTAGGCAGCTGGCAAGTCATCTGGCCCGGGAGCGCAGCATTGCCGAAGCCGAGCGCTTTGTTGATCAATATAAGAACGACGAGGACTACGACCAAATGCTGGGCATTCTTGCGATGTCGGCCATGAACACGCAGCCCGATGCAACGTTGCGGCTCGCGCAACGCATCCAGGATGACGACGAACGCGACGGTATCTACACAGAAGTACTGGCGGTGCAGGCGGACAGCGACCCGCGCGGCGCTCTGCAACGCCTCGATCTATTGAGAACGGAGAATGGCCTGAACATGGCCACGCATCGGATCGTGAGCAGCTGGCAACGGAGTGACCCGCAAGGCGCACTGAACTATGTGATCAACCTGCCCCCAGGGATTAACCAGGACAATAGCCTGAACACCGTCATCCAGAGTCTCGAGCCGGGCTCAGACCAGGCGATGTCGCTGGCCGGGCGCATCTCGGACCCGCAGATTCGTGATCGCGCGCTTCTGAATCAGCTCTACGCGCTCGCCGCTAACAATCCCGCGAGAGCGCAGCAATTGCTGGGCAGCACGGATCTGAATCCCAGCTACGTGAAGCAGATTCAGGCCATCATCGACGGCGCCCGCTAGTCGCAGACCTATCTAGACGCCGTGCCGCGATTTACGCATGACAGCATGCGGCGCGCCTCAGTATCATGTCGCATTCCGGCGGCACGTCACCGTGCCCACGCCGCCCCAATCGTTGGAATAGCACCTTGGAACTCACCGGCAAAATCACCCACGTCCTGGCCGAAAAGTCGGGCACCTCGTCTCGCGGCGGATGGCGTAAGCAGGAATACGTCGTTGAAATCCCCGGCGACTATCCGAAGTCGGTCTGCTTCATGGTGTGGGGCGACAAGATAGACCAGTTCAAGATTACGGAAGGTGAATCACTGACCGTGCACTTTGATCTTGAGAGCCGGGAGTACAACGGGCGCTGGTACACGGACGTCAAAGCCTGGCGCGTGGAGCGACCCGAGGCGCAGGCCGGCCAACAGGATGGGCCGCCGCCGATCGATGAGGCGCCGCCGCCCGTCTTCGACGACGACATCCCGTTCTAGGCGTTGCCACACGCGCGTATTCGATGATTTGATTTCAACGCGCAAACGCGCAATCACGACAACCTGGCGCTAGGGCGGTACCACGCGCTCGAAGACGCGACTCCTTGCGACGATCGCTTCCATCTCCTCCGTCCTGCCGCTCGCGTCCAGATAGGTGAAGTAACGCCGAGCTGCCAGGAACACATTGAGCTCGTCGAGCGCGGTGTCCGACTGGGCCAGGATTTCTACCCTGGTCCAGAGCGCGCGCGCTTCGGTAACCTCGTTGCGAGCCCAGGCCTGAATTGCCCGCGCGGCATCGAGCCGCGCCATGCGCACGTCGTCCTGTTCCCAATGTTGCTGCGCGATCTTTGATGCCGCGTCAATATGGCCTGCGGCCCTGTCGAATTGCCCCCGGCGTTGCGCCGTATTGGATGCGCCCAGATGCGCCCAGTAGCGAGCTTGGTAGTAACCCTCATCAGCCAGCAACCGGATCGCGCGTTCGTAACCCGCCATCGAGTCCTCGAGTTGGCCGCGCTCGCGGTACACGCCGGCGACCTGAGTCACGAACGGCGCGAGCTCCGGGCCTGAGATACCGGGTAATTGTTCGCGCAACGCCAAGGCCTCCTCGGATGTCGCCGCGGCCGTTTCGAGATCACCCATCAGCCCTTGCGCGGTGGCTCGGGCCAGCAAGACATCTGCGTACTGCGCAGAATCCTTGCCGTGAACAAACTCAAATACGGGCGATGCCTGCTCGACATACTCGAGCGCGGTATCGAAATGCGTCTGCCATTGGTGATGAACCCCAAGATTGAGCAGCAACTGACCCACCCAGACGTGTTGATCGCCAAGCCTCTCGCGCGCCAGTGCGAGCGCGCGCTCATAGTGACCCCGTGCCTCGGAAAAGTCGCGTGCTTCATCGCTCATGACCGCAAGGGTATTGATGAGGCTGACGTGATAGTCCGGGTTCATCTCAAGCGCTTCGGTTTGCTCTAGCGCGCGCTCAAGCCACGCCTTGCTGTCCTCGAACCGGCCGAGCGTGCGATATCCCGTGGACAAGCTCGTGGATATGGCCATCTTGCGAACTGACACCCAACGCTCACCGCTACCATCGAACGCCTGAATCCTCTGCCACCGATCCTTGTTGATTTGCAGTGCCGCGTTGTGTTCGCCACCAACGGTGAGCAAGACTTGTTTGATGTTATCCGCCTGGTCGATATCCCAAGGCGGTGCATCGCTGTCCTTGGCTGCCATGCGCGACAGGTCAGCTAGCGAACCAGCGACATCCAACATGCCGAACTCGAAGTAAAGCCCCGCGAGCTCGTTGAGCGCCGGCACGCGCACGTAGGGCTCTTCAGGAACGACTTCGTCGGCGCGTGCGGCGCCGGCCTCCAACATGTCGCGGACGGAAATGGCATCCAGTTCTCGGCTGTCGACTGCAACAGATCGAAACACCTCTTTGAAGAACCGAACGCTGGCGGCCGTTTCCTGTTGCGCGCGCTTCGCCGACTCTGCTTCCTGTTCCGCCAGCTCTGCCTGCGCGCGTGCTTCGTCGCGAGCCGCCGTGAGTCCCAGCGTGTACCAGGTGGTTGCGGCCGCAAGCATCACTAGCGCGACGGCCGCCGTACCGACAGGCAGCCAATTGCGCTTCAGGAATTTGCCGAGCCTGTAGCCGCGACCCGAACTGGCAATCGCTAGCGGAAATCCGTCTACGTAGTTTTGCAAGTCATCGCGCAATGCAGCCGCACCGCTGTACCGCGCATCGGGGTCCCCGCGAAGTGCGTGTGCAACGATTCTCCGAATGTCGGCAGGGAGGCGCGCAAGCTGGGCTGCGCTGAATTGGATCTCGCCGCCACCGGCAGCGGCCTGAATGGCATCCGACAGGGTTTCGCCGCGATCTATCGGCTCACCCGAGATCAGCTCCGAAATGAGCAGACCCAGCTGGTAGATGTCTGATGCCACGCTGACCGGCTGGCCAAGTAGTTGCTCCGGACTCGCGTAGCGGGGAGTCAGCGGTCGTTCACGTGTCACCGCATCGCCATCGGGATCGATGAGCTTGGCGATGCCAAAGTCGAGCAGTTTTACGCGCCCCTCGTTATCGACAAGGATGTTGGACGGCTTGAGATCGCGGTGCACAACCAGTCGCGAATGCGCATGGGCAACCGCATCGACAATGCCGATGAGCACCCCAACACGCGCCTCAGTGGACAAGTCGCCGCGCGCCGCGAACTCGGTCACCGAGACACCGTCAATGAGCTCCATGACAATATAGGGCCAGCCCTCTTCGGTGACACCTGCGTCGAAGAGTTGCGAGATGTTGGGGTGATTCAACCCCGCGAGCACCTGTTGCTCCTGCAGGAACAACTCCCGGGCGCGATCATCGATACCGCCGACCGGCGACACCTTGATGGCCACCTCGCGATCGAAGCTGCCGTCGCTGCGCACGGCGCGGTACACCCGACCCATACCGCCTTCG
>JBCCBB010000103.1:0-9909 GCA_039814545.1 Pseudomonadota bacterium | reverse complement strand
AGGCGATGAACGCGCAGAAGACTGCGAAGCCATACTGGATCGTGTTGTCGACCGAGAGCAGGTTTTGCACCGTGGCAAGGCCCGTGGGTTTCGCCGAGGGCGCCTCGCACTGCTGGCTCTGGCCCAGCACCGACAGCGCGATCACGAGCAGGCCCAGCAGAAACGGGATGCGAATAAAGAACAGGTGTTGCAGCAGCCGGCGCGAGCGACTGGTGTGCACGATGAGGTAGCCAAGCACGAGCAACGCGAGCGAGAGGACAAGCGCGATCCACTTGATGCCGGTGAAGACGCCCGCTGCGGCGCCAATCGCACTGCCGTAGTCACCCTGCCAGGCGATCCAGGCTGTGGTGACGTTCTCGAGCAGGTCTGCGACACCGGCCGCGATCGGCACCACATGCGCAAACATGCGCCAACGGTTGCCCGCCGGGAATACCCATCGCAACGCCAGAACGAGTGCGAGCACGTAGAACGCAGGAAAGGCGACGTCGAGCGTGACCTGGGTGAGCGCGTAGTGTGAACGGCCAGACTGTGCGATGGGTTCCAACAATTCGCGTAGTTTCTCGGCGCCGTAGAACCCAGTCCACGCGTCGGGCGGCACGAAGAAATTCGCAAGATCGGGTGTGCTGAGCGTGACAGAGCAGTTACGCCCGTCGAAGAGGCGCACAAAAACGGCGAACAGACCGCCAAACAGTCCCACCCGAATCCAGGGTCGTTCCCAGAGACTGCGTATTTTTTGCAGGACAGGCATCCCCACACTCCCCCTGCACACGCCGCTTCAGTGTGTCACATATGAGCGAATGGGATCAATTTTGTACTGCGAGGCAAAGCTGGTCGCCCTCACGCGCGATGCTGAATCCCTGGCCCAGAACCCAATGCGTCGCCTCGGACGCGGGATCGCGGATCGGGTTGCTGTGGTTGTAGTGAATGAAATGAACGCGTGAACGAGCCGCGTCAGGCAGGTGCTGCAGGCGCTTCACGGTGGCCGCCACACGCGGGTGCGGGATCTTGCTCATATCGCGCCCCGGAAGTTCGTTGTCGTCAAAGAAGGTCGCATCCAGGAACGCGTAGTCGACGCTTGCGACGACGTCTTCGAGCGCCGTGTCGTAGTCCTCCGCCCACGTGTCCCAGCTGTCGATGTCGGGCACAAACAGAAATGACTGCCCATTCGTTCGGACGATGAAGGCCACCGTTTCCGAGAACTCGTCGCGGTGCGGCACGAGCTGTGGCGTCACGGTGATACCGCCCGAGAGCTTCTTGGGTGTGGCCTGCGTTAATTCGGAAATGCGGATGTTCTCGAGCGCGACGAGTTGCGACCAGGGGCCATTGCGGCGCAGGTAGTCGGCGAGGCGTGGCATCACCCAGACAGGAACCTCTCGAGCGCCGGCCGCTTCGCGACCTAGATACATGAGCCCCGCGTAGTGGCCGATGTGGGCGTGGGTGATAAAGATGCCGTCGATGCCCAGCCCGGGTGCTGCCGACGGCGCCATGCTGTCGAGTCGCTGCAGTTGCGCGGTCAGGTGCGGTGTTGCCTCGAACAGGTAGCGCTTGTCGTTGGCATGGTCGACCACTGCAAGCGCGGTGGCGGTCAACCGCAGTGCTGGGTTCCGCCAACCCGGATCTGCTGAGTTTCCGATTTGCGGCGCGCCCGCATCCTGGCCGGCGCCGAGCACGAGCAGCGAGACCTCGCAGTCGCTAGCCGTTGCCACAGCGGCGGGCAGGAAACACCAGAGCAGGAGCAGGCATCTCAGGATCATGCGCGCATGGTGTGTTGGGAGTGTTGCGCATGTCAAAGCGTGCAGCTGATTCGCAACGCGCGCGACGCGAGAATATTTCATATACTATGAAACATTAGTTATGAATCGTAAGTCACGAAACGCCACTTCGTGCAGCAGGGAGTACTCGCGATGCCTACCGCGCCATCACGTATCGGCGACACACTGTTTCCCATCGGTATTGCGACGGGTGCGGCGTTTTGCAATCGGAATGCGGAGCGCACCGAACTGGCGCAGAACATCCTTTCTGGCTCGCACACCTGGATCATGGGTGTCCGGAGATTCGGCAAAACGAGTCTCGTCAGCCAGGTCGCCCTCGAGCTTGGGCGCAAGCGCAACGTCAAGGTGCACACCGAGAGCGTGGACTTGTTCGTGGTGCACAACATCACAACGCTCGACAAGGCGATCCGCGATGCCGTGGGCCGGCTCACGGCACAGTTTGTGCCCAAGCGGCGCAAGGCCATGGATGCGTTGCTCGAGATCTTTGATGCCTTCAAACCCAAGGTGACGCTGGGCAGCAAGGGTATCTCGATCGAGCTGTTCACTGCCGAGCCCTCGGCCGCCAGCATCAACGAGGTGTTGCTCGCCCTGGACCGTGCCGCTGAAGCCTACGGTCGTCGCGCCGTGCTCATCCTCGATGAATTCCAGCAGATTGCGCTCATCGACCGGCAGCACGCCATTGAAGGCGCCATCCGCAACGTCGCGCAGCGCACCAAGGCCACGAGCTTTGTGTTCCTGGGCAGCGAGCGCACGCTGTTGCAGCAGATGTTCGAGAACCGGAAGCGGCCGCTCTATAAGCTCTGCCGGCGGCTCAACGTGGGGCGCATTGCCGCCGAGCACTACCACGCCTACTTCGCGGATGCAGCCAAGGCGCGCTGGCAGAAACAGCTTGGCGAGGCGTCCGCAGAACGTATTCTCGAGGTCACCGATCGGCATCCCTTCTACGTCAATTTGCTCTGCCTGGAGCTTTGGCGGCATCGCAATCCGCCGAAGCCTGCCGACGTCACCGCGCTCTGGGACAGTCTGCTCGAGAAGGAGCGCCACGAGATTCACTTGGCGCTCAGCACCCTGTCGACGAATCAGCGTGCCGTGTTGGCCGCGTTGGCCCGCCGGCCAACATCGAGGCCGACGTCGAAGGAGTTTCTGGCCGCTGCGGGTATGGCCGCGTCGTCGATGAATCAGGCTGTGGACGTGCTGCTCGGCAAAGACTTCCTGCGGCGCGATGAGGCGGATGTCTATGAAGTTATTGATCCGCTTGTGAAGGCGTATTTGGAGCGGTAGACGCCTCGGAACCAGTGCTGCCGAATCGCGTCTACATTGATCTGCGCGCGAGCGACTACGTGAGCACGGATTAGAGTGGAGAATCTGGCATGGATGCTTGGCGATATCGATCCGTTTGGCCCTCCACGCTAGTCATACTAGTGACGCTTAGCGTTGATGCACGATCGCTAAGTTGCCCAATGCCGCCGGATACGCTCGAAGACGCCTTCACCTATTCGGATCGCGTCATGGTCGCGATCGTGGACCACTGTGAGTGGGTTAAAGACCCGCAATCCTGGAGCGGTGCGTTCATACGGTGCCGCTATGCAATGCTCGAGTTGCTCAAGGACGAATCGAGTTCGCCCGAATACAGTGGTCCGATATCGAGCTCGGACTGCGGTATATCGCTGCTCGAAGGCGAACAACACTTGCTGTTTCTGGACAGCAAGAACGGTCCGCATCCGCTGAGCACGCCCCTGCCGCGCAGATCGAGATTCAACGAGCGGATCGAAGCTTGGCTGTCATTACTTCGGCGCTATCGCGACGGTGACGCCACGGACCTTTCAGAGCCCTGGGTATTCAGCCGCTCGGTGACGCAGGTGTGCACACTCGTTCAACAGCCCAAACACGGCAACCGTCTCGAGTTTACGCGCCGACCACCGCACGCGGTCCCGCTCGTAGAGCTTGACTGGGATCGCCTCGACGAAGACCTGTCAGGATCGTTGTCGCCAGAGCAGATCGCAGACTTACGTCGGCGACTTACAGCAATGCCGGAGCCGCCAACGGATCGCGATCACACGCTTCGCGTCAGCTTTCGCGCCCGACAAACGGGCGTCGCTCGCGACATGACGCTACGAGTCGGAGATCAAAGCTGGTCGTTGGACCGAGAAGCCGTCTACGTTGGCCGGCAGACCAAGACGATCTCGGAGTATCGCTATTCATTGACTGGCGACGCGGTGCTCGAGGTGCTTGATGCGCTTGAAGCGCGAACTGACGTGGTTGTGTCGGGTTTGCTGACTGCGAATCCCGATCCCCGGTGGGCTGTGAGTTTTGAGACCAAGACGACCAACATGGGTGATGCACTGAGCGATTATCGTGCGTGCAACACGCCCGAAGCCGACGCTACGTCGCCCGCTGATTAAACCGCCGCCCCACCATCGCGCTCGCGATGTTGGTTTTCTGGATGTCGATGGCACCGCCGGCGATGCCCCAGCCCCAGGCGTCGCGCATGCGGCGTTCAATGCGGTATTCCTTGGAGTAGCCGTAGCCGCCCATGAGTTGCACCGCGTTGCCGGTGACCGTGCGCGAAATCTCGTTGGCGAAGCATTTGGCGATCGAGCTTTCCTGGATGCTCGGCATGCCGGCCTCGGCATTCGAGATCGCGCGGTGGATGAGCAAGCGCGCCGCGTCGACCTGCATCTGCATCTCGGCCAGGCGCAGCTGCACGGCCTGGAAATCGATGATCGGCTTGCCGAACTGTTTGCGCTCCTGCACGTAGCCGATGACCTCGTCGAGTGCGCCGGCGGCCTGCGCCATGGACATGGTCGCGTTGCCGCAGCGCTCGAGGTCGAAGGCCTGCATGAGCTTTTTGAAACCGCCCGCACCGACGACGACGTTGTCGCGCGGGATCTCGACGTCATCGAGAAAGATGTCGGAAGAGGGCACGCCGCGGAAACCCATAAGGTGTTCCTGCTCACCGAAGCTCACGCCCTTCGTGTCTTTCTCGATGAACACGGCGCCGATGCCTTTGGCACCTGGGTCGTCGCTCATCCGGCAGTAGACCAGGTAGCCGTCGGCGTGGCCGCCGCCCGAGCACCAGCGCTTCATGCCGTTGATGCGGACGCTGTCGCTGCCGACCTCGGCGCGTGTGGTCAGGTCCGTGAGTGCGCTGCCCGCGTTGGGTTCGCTCATGGCGATGGCCACGACCATCTCGCCCGCGCACACGGCGGGCACAACACGCTGCTTGAGCGCTTCGGTGCCAAAGTGCTCGATGGCTTTGACGGGACCCGTGCAGCTTTCAAAGACGGGAAAGGCGATGGCCGATGAAATCTTGCCGAACTCTTCGAGCACGATCAGCGCGTCGAGGCTGGTCTGACCGAGACCGCCGAGTGCTTAGGGAATATTGATCCCGAGAAAGCCCATCTCAGCGTATTCCTTAATGAGCTTGTGCGTGGGGGGCTCGGCCGTACGCTCAATGTGGTCGGCAAGCTCGGGCAGCTTGTCCTGTGCGTAAGCCCTCGCGGCACTTTGCATTTCCTGCTGCGCCTCGGTCAGTCGAAAGTCCATCGGCCTTATTACCCGCCCGCTCTGAGAACGCCTGCGAGCATACCGCAGCAACCCCAAGAAAAAAACAGTCAGGATTGTTTCTTTTGTGGACCTGCTTACCTATACTGGAATTCGGGAAGTTTCGCACTTGGGGGAGCCGGCGTGGACCAGGCCGTTCTGCAGCGCATCGAAGAGGGCATGGCCTATGAGGCTGCGCGCAAAGAGCCGCCGCCGGGTTTTCCGCAGCTGCCCAAGATCCCCGGTGGTCGGTACGTCGCCTCTGAATTCCAGGTGCTCGAGCGCGAGCATCTTTGGCGCAAGGCCTGGGTCTACGCGGGCCACATGGACGAGTTTCCTGCCGCGGGCAGCTTCAAAATGTTCACGCGCACGGGGTCGCCGATCTTCCTCGTTCGCGGTCGCGATGACACCGTCCGTGCCTTCTACAACACCTGCCAGCACCGCGGCGGGCCGCTCGTAAAAGAGGACTGCGGCAAAGTGCGCAGCCTTGTCTGTGGCTACCACGGTTGGAGCTACGACTTTGAAGGCAAGCTCATCGGCTTGCGTGACGAACGCGACTTCCCCGATTTCGACAAGAGCACGCACAAGCTCAAGCAGGTGCGCTGCGAGCGTTTTGGCAACTGGCTTTTTGTCAGTGAAGACCCAAATGCGGAGCCGTTGCTCGACTACCTCGGGCCCGTGGCGTCCCACTTCGCCAACTACGAGATCGACAACTTGCGGCTCGTCGAGAGCGAGTCGTTCGACGTTGCCTGCAACGTCAAGGTGATCCAGGACGCGTTCCTGGAGGTCTACCACCTGCGTTCGATCCATCAGAAAACCGTGGATCGATTCCTCGATCACACGGGCACGACGATCACGCTCTGGCCGCGCGGACATTCACTGATGGTGACGCCCAACCGCCGCCCCGATTGGGTTGACCCGGGCACGGTTGGCATGGCCGAGATCACCTCGATGCCCGACCTCGTCGCCAACAACAACTTCAGCTACAACATCTACCCGAACATCGTCACGCCCACGGCGAAGACGGGCATGCCGTTCATCGTCTTCTGGCCCGACGGCGACAATCACACGAAGCTCGACGTGCACTGGTTCGCGCCCGACTGGGGTGAGGGTGAGCGCGACCCGCTTTGGCAGCAGCGCATCGAAAACTTTGACCGCATCCTCGAAGAAGACACGCAGTTCGCGCCACAGATTCAGGCCTCTGTCGAGTCGCCCGGCTTTGAAGGTATTCCGCTCAACTACCAGGAGCGGCGTATCTACCACTGGCACGAAGAGCTCGATCGACGCATTGGCAGTGCGAACCTGCCGACAGGGCTCGCCGTCGAGCCCAAGCTCGCCGACTACGTCATCGAAGAATGAGTATCGGCATCGCCGACATCGCTGTGTACCTGCCGCGCGCCCGCCTCGAGCGCAGCGCCATCGCGTCCGCGCACGCCTGGGCCGTGCCCGGGCTCAAGGGTCGCGGCAAGGGCCAGATCACAGCGGCCAATTGGGACGAGGACAGCGTGACGCTTGCGCATGCCGCGGCGCGCCGACTCTCTGGTGACATCGCCGGTTTGCAGTTTTGTTCAACGAGCATGCCGTTTGCGGATCGATCGCACGCGAGTTTGCTCGTCGAAGCGCTGCAGCTCGATCCGACCACGGCCACGCAGGATTCTGGCGCCAGCGCGCGTGCGGGTACCTCGGCCTTGCTCGCGACACTGCGTGCCGGGCAACAGAACGCGGTCGTCGTGGCCGCCGAGAAGCGGCTTGCGAAGCCTGCCAGTGAACAAGAGATTGGGCAGGGCGATGCCGGTGTTGCCGTGCACTGTGGCGAACCGGTGCTGGCCGAGTTCATCGACGGCGAGACACTTGCGACCGACTTTGTCGACCATTACCGCGCCGCCGACAGCGACTTCGACTACGCGTTTGAGGCGCGTTGGGTACGCGACGAAGGTTATCTCGCAGACCTACCGGCGATGATTCCGCAGCTGCTCTCGCGCAACGACCTGGAAGCCGGCGACGTCGCTCAGTTTGTAATCAACGCGCCGGCGCGGGTGCGCGCGCGCATCGCGAAGCAGGCGGGGCTCAGCAACGCGGCGACGGATTCCGCCGTTGATGGTCAAATTGGCGACGCGGGCTGCGCGGCGCCGATGCTCATGCTGGCCGAAGCGCTGGGACGTGCGGCCGACGGCGACCTGCTCATCGTTGGTGGTTTCGGACAAGGCGCCGACCTCTTACTGCTGCGCGCCACGGCGCGTCGCCCGACCGCGTTTGCCGACGCGCTGGCTGCCGGCGCGGCCGATGACAACTACCTGCGTTACCTGAGCCACCGCGGTTTGCTGCAGATGGACTGGGGGAAGCGCGCGGAACGCGATGTGCGCACTGCGCAAAGCGCGTATTACCGCGCCCGCGACCAGGTGTCCGGATTCGTCGGCGGGCGCTGCACCGCCTGCGGCACCGTTCAGTACCCGCGCACGCGCGCCTGCGTGAACCCCGACTGCCGCGCCTTCGATACGCAGGTGCCGCACCCGTTTGCCGACCTGACGGGCACCGTGAAGTCATTCACTGAGGACTGGCAGGCCTACTCACCAGCGCCGCCTTTGCTCTACGGCAACATCACGTTCGAGGGTGGCGCCAACATTTTCATGCAATTCACGGACACGGCGTCAGGCGAGCTTGGCGTTGGCGACAGCGTGAGCATGCAATTCCGCATCAAGGACATCGACCGCAACCGTGGCTTCCAGCGCTACTTCTGGAAAGCCGTGCCGGTCCGGGAGCACTGACATGGCCGAAGGCATTCGCGACAAGGTCGCCGTCATTGGCATGGGCTGTTCGTCGTTCGGCGAGCGCTGGAATATGAGCGCCGCCGACCTCATGGTCGAGTCGTTCACCGAGGCGCTCGGTGACGCCGGCATCGACCGCGACGACATCGAGGCCGCCTGGCTCGGCGTGTTCTTCGACGAGCAGAACATCGGCAAGTCGGCGATCCCCATGTCCAACGCGCTGCGGCTCAACAACGTGCCCGTGACGCGCGTCGAGAATCTTTGTGCAACGGGCACCGAGGCCTTTCGCGGTGCTGTGTACGCCGTCGCTTCGGGTGCCGCCGACATCGCGCTCGCGCTGGGCGTGGAGAAGCTCAAGGACACGGGCTTCTCAGGCTTGCCCGAGCGCACCAACGGCACTTTTGAAGACCTGTGGCTGCCCAACTCGACGGCGCCGGGCGCCTTCGCACAGCTCGCGAGTGCCTACAGCCACAAGCACGGCATCGACATGGCCGACCTCAAGCGCGCCATGGCGCACGTGTCCGTGAAGAGCCACGACAACGGCTTAAAGAACCCCAAAGCGCACCTGCACCGTGCGATCACCGAGGACGATGTGCTGAATGCACCGCCAGTGGCCTATCCGCTGGGCGTGCTCGACTGTTGCGGTGTCAGTGACGGCAGCGCCTGTGCGATCGTGGCGCGACCTGAAATCGCGGCACAGCTCGGCAAGGACCAGATCGTTGGCGTGAAGAGCGTACAGCTCTCCATCAGCAACGGCGTCGAAGCGGGCCACACCTCCTGGGACGGCGCGCACACGATGACCACGCGGCGTGCCTCGGCCAAGGCCTACGCCGAAGCCGGCATCACGGACCCCAAAGCAGACCTCGGTATGATCGAAGTGCACGACTGCTTCTCGATCACCGAGCTCGTGGTCATGGAAGACCTGGGTCTTTCGGCGCCGGGCAAAGCACCCGCTGACATTCTCGACGGTCGCTACGACGCGAGCGGCGACATTCCTTGCCAGATCGATGGGGGCCTCAAGTGCTTCGGCCACCCCATCGGCGCCAGTGGCCTGCGCATGTTGTACGAGGTCTACCAGCAGCTGCTTGGCCGCGCCGGCGACCGACAGCTCGACCGCGTCGACTTTGGCCTCACCCACAACCTCGGCGGCATCCCCAATCGGAATGTAGCGAGCATCTCCATTCTCGGGGGCATGAACTAATGGCATCGGATCCCAAACCCAAAGTCCCCAACCAGGCCTACGGCTTCAGTGACGTAGAGCTTGCCGAACACCCGCTCGTGTTCGCGCCCGACTTGCTTGCCGACAAGGTGTTTGTCGTTTCCGGCGGCGGCAGCGGTATCGGTAAGGCGACGGCCTTCACGCTCGCACGTCTGGGCGCCAAGGTCATGATCTGCGGCCGTCGTGAAGAAAAACTGCAAACGACCGCGGAGAGCATCAAGCAGCTCGTCGGTGCTGACGTGGCCTGGCACGCGATGTCGATTCGTCGGCCTGAGCAGGTCGAGTCGCTCATGGAAGCCACCTGGGATCAGCTCGGCGGGCTCGACGTGCTCGTCAACAATGGCGGCGGGCAGTTCGCCCAGGACGCCATCGATTTTTCGGTCAAGGGCTGGAACGCCGTGATCGACACGAATCTCAACGGCACCTGGTACATGATGCAGTCGGCCGCACAGCGGTGGCGCGATACGGGCAAGCCCGGTCACATCATCAATGTGGTGGCTGTGGTGCACCGCGGCATGCCGCAGGTGGCGCACACCTGTGCGGCACGCGCCGGTGTGATCTACCTGTCCAAGACGGTGTCTACGGAGTGGGCGCCACTCAACATTCAGGT
>JBCCBB010000183.1:0-2228 GCA_039814545.1 Pseudomonadota bacterium | reverse complement strand
GGGCATCAAGCAGCAGGGCTGGTATCTCGTCGAGCTCGGTGCAGCATTCACGGCGATGGCCATCGTGATCGGTCTTGCCTCTCGGCAGTCACTTGACGACATGGCGAACCGGTTCATCCACGGTGCCAGCGAGCTCACCGGAACGGCGTTACTGATCGGTTTCGCGCGCGGCATCGAGGTCATGCTGACCGATGGTCAGGTGCTGCACACGATCGTGAGTGCGCTGTCGGGCCCGCTCGAGCAAATGGGCGGGGCATTGTCGGCGGCCGGCATGCTGTTGCTGCAGAGCGCGCTCAACTTCTTCATTCCGTCGGGCTCGGGGCAGGCGTATGTCACCATGCCCATCATGGCGCCACTTGCTGACATCGTCGGCGTATCCCGCCAGGTCGCCGTGCTGGCGTATCAGATGGGCGATGGCTTCATGAATATGGTGGTCCCGACCAATGCCGTCCTCATGGCGATCCTCGGTATCGCGGGCATTCCCTATGGCCGCTGGCTCCGGTTTATCGCGCCGCTCATCGGCCAGTTGCTGCTCGTGGGCGCGGCTACGCTGGCCATCGCGGTCGCGCTCGGCGTTTAGCGGACGCACTCTGACATCAACCTGGCCGTCGGGTATCATCCGCGACGTCAAAAAAACGGGGTGGCTACGGCCTGAGATTCGCCTGTGCGGCGGGAACCCTTGGAACCTGATCCGGGTAATGCCGGCGTAGGGAGCACAACATGCACAAACCCGCCGTTGCCGCTGTCGCGGCACTCTCGCTATTCGTTTCCGATGCGCACGCGCAGGACGCGGCTATCGACGAAATCGTGGTCACCGCCGATCTGCGTGGCCGCACGCTCGTCGAGATCCCGGCAAGCATTGCCGTCATCGACCGCAGCACCGTAGAGGACGCAGCCGTTCAGCACTTCGAGGAGCTTTCGTTTCTCGTGCCTAACCTCAACTTTGCAGGCGGCAGTAACCGGGCTCGATATTTTCAGCTTCGCGGTATCGGCGAGCGCAGCCAGTACGAGGGGGCGCCCAATCCGTCGGTGGGCTTTATCCTCGATGACATTGATTTTTCCGGGATTGGCGGTATCGCCACAACCTGGGACATTGAGCGCGTTGAGGTGCTTCGCGGTCCGCAAGCGACGCGTTACGGCGCGAACGCACTGGCCGGGCTCGTATTCGTGCAAAGCGTTGCCCCGACGCCCGAGTTTGATGCGCGTGCGCAGGTCACGTCGGGCGATGACGGTCTGGCGAGCGCGGCGCTGGCATTCGGCGGGCCGGTCAACGACACGCTGGGTTACCGCGTCGCGCTGCAGCAGTTTCAGTCCAACGGCTTTCGCGACAATCCGTTCCTGGGGCGCGATGACACCAACGAGCGTGATGAGCTGACGCTGCGCACACGGCTGCGTTGGGACCCCAGCAATGAAACGCGTGTCGACACGACGCTGTTGTTCGTCGACCAGGACAACGGCTACGACGCGTTCACACTCGAGAACGACTTCACAACCTTCAGCGACGATCCGGGCCGTGATGCACAACGCTCGGTGGGTCTGGGTATCCGCGCCGATCACGCGCCGAGTGCGGCCTGGTCGTTTACGAGCATCACCGGCATCGCGCAGTCCGACGTCGAGTTCAGTTTTGACGCGGACTGGGGCAACCCAGATTACTGGATTCCGTTTTTCGCGCCGCCGGGCTCAACGCCGTTCACGCCCGAGTACGACTTCTTCTCGCGTCGTGATCGCGAACGCGACACGATCAATCAGGAGTTCCGGCTCCAGTCGGGTCCGGACGGCCGTCTGTTCGACGACACTACCGACTGGCTCGCCGGCGTCTACGCACTGCGTCTGACAGAAGACCTGACGGTTTTCGACTCGGGCGTGTTCAGTGATGGCACATTCCCGGGCGATCCTTTTGCGGCATCGAGCGACAGCAGCTACGAGTCGCTGAAGCTGGCTGTATTCGGCCAGCTCGACATCGCTACGGGCGAGCGCACCGACTTGTCACTGGGTCTGCGCGTTGAGCGGCGCACTGCGGACTACGAGGACGATTTTGGTCTGAGCCTCGACCCGTCTGAAACGGCGGTTGGCGGACACATCTCGTTGACGCACGCGATCAACGACGCAGCGACGGGTTACGTGTCGCTGGCGCGCGGCTACAAGATGGGCGGCTTCAACCTGGGCACCGTGCCCGACGGCCGGCGCGAATTCGACGCCGAGTACCTTTGGAACCTCGAGACGGGACT
>JBCCBB010000149.1:0-4056 GCA_039814545.1 Pseudomonadota bacterium | reverse complement strand
GCAACGCTGCGGGCGCTATCGATGCCGTCCGCATCGTAGGCTTTGGCAATGGCGATCAGTGCTTCGCCCCAAGCGACTCTGGCTTGATCAAGTTCCGATTCAGTAATGCTCACGTTGACTCCTTATCCTTCATCAATACGTATTGTCGTCCCGGGCGCCCGCTTGCGGACACCGGTAACGATCATGGGGTGGTCCAGCCAAGCCCGCGGACGGCTCAGTTAGACGGAACTGGTGCAGGGCCGCAGTTTCGGCCGAGCGCGTCTGTTATATCGTAACGACCGTATACATTAATAAGGTTTTAACGAACAGTTACAACGAGTATTACCACCTGTGTGCTACAGCGGCTTCTATCCCTTAGAGAGAGAGCAAAACGGTGCTGTCCATGTAGGGATGAACCTAGATGCTATCGGGTAGCCATTTGGCCGCGGCCCCGGGGGCAATCCACGAATCCGAGACTCGTTCGCAGGTGTTTCTGAATGCAAGTCTTGTTGACGTGCTGGTTTCCGCTCAGGCAAGGATGCTTGGCCCTGAGGCGTGTGCTGCGTACCAGGGAATGGAAAACGGAAAGAGCCGTTCTCGTTGCTCTATTGTGTGCATGTGTGTGCATGCCTTTTTGGGGCAATCGATGCTGGCGCTAGTGGAATCGATATCCCAAACGATTCGTCTCTCGAATATGACATAGCGCTGGTTGATGCCAACCCGAATCAAGGCGACGTCCTTTTGGGTGGGTCCGGAGATACCTTGGTTCTCGGAGTCGCTCTCATCGTCAATGGGACATTCAACGAAATCTCTCGAACCGATATTTACGATTCCGATGGCGAATACGATGCGGCTTTTCCGGGCACTGCAGATCGTTACGACTGGGCACACTGGTACTCGTCAATATCGTCGTTCGCGAGCGGGTACTGCAACACCCTGATTATCTGCCTAGAGGGTAATAATCTACTCCCACCTTAGTGTGTAGATCGAAGCCACAGGTCGCGATGGAATATGAAAACGCGCGTAGGCGTCATAGGTGCATTCTTAGCCGTTTCCGCGGCACTTGCTGCATCAATCCACTATTGCCTTAGCCAGCCAGCACCGCCTAGCTCCACTAGGGGTCAATCGGTATGCAGTGAGCTAGCAGGTGAAGGGCAGGACTGTGCGGACAAGGTCTTGAACAGCCAGACGCCTGTTGCGGCCACTGTCGACACTGCGCGCGATGCAGCAATCGTCCGCAAAGGTGTTGCTGGCTCCGTGGATCCAAGTGGCCAGTCTCAATCGGTCAAAGATGAGGCACAACCCACTAGCCTCCAACAATCTGCCAGCTATGCGGAACTCTATGAACTGTATCGCCAAAGACCAGGGGGCGAGATCGACAGATTTGGCCAGACTCGAAGATCACGGTTCATTTCCGGGTTTGCTGCGACGCCCGGTGACGAGTTCACTAGCTGGGTGGATGAGCAGTTCAGTCGGCCAAACGCAGATCTCCGGGTGATAGAGCGCAACGTCAGCCTAGTGGATGAGTTCATGGAGCGGGCAATTGGGCAAGACCGTCTCCAAATCAGAACCGAGTGCGCCGAAGCCGTTTGCAGACTCGAGATGCCTATTGAGGTGTTTCGCCGAATCCGCGCGATAGAAAGACTGCAGGATCTTATAGACGCGGAGACATTTATCGACGTGCCAATCGTCGGATTCCGGATACTCGATGAGCGCTTCATGGTCGTTCACATAGTCCGCGAAGAGGCCGACCTGTTTCGCGAGCAGTGAGCCTCAAACGTAAGTCTGGCTATTGCGATTGCGGATAGGGGCTATGGTGACCAGCAGGAGCTGTCGTGGGCGCTCGAAGCGACAACGCTTCTGCCATGTCGTCCTCACCAATGTAATCGCGGTCGGCTAGGTCGCTCACCGTACGCGCCACCCGCAATACGCGGTGACAGGCGCGCGCCGACAAATGCAGCCTATCAGCCGCACGTTCCAGCAGCGCCTGCGCCGCATCTGCGCCTTCGAGCAAGGCGCCGAGCCGCGCCGGACTCAAGCGGGCGTTGGAACAACCCTGGCGATGGTGCGCCCGCCCGCGCGCGTCGCGGACCCGGGCAGCAACTGGCGGAGACTCGGTTCTTAGTGACTGGCTGCGCAGCGTCTTGAACGGCACACGGCCCAAACTGACGCTGAGGTCGATGCGATCCAACAAAGGCCCTGACAGACGTCCCTGATAACGCAGCACCTGATCCTGAGAGCAGCGGCATAGCGTGTCTGGGTCGCCCAGATAGCCGCAGGGGCAGGGATTCATCGCCGCGACGAGCTGGAATCGGGCCGGGAAACTAACGTACGCATTGGCGCGAGCGATATGAACGCGGCCTGTCTCAAGCGGCTCGCGCAACATCTCGAGGGCGTGGCGCGAGAACTCGGGCAACTCGTCGAGAAACAGCACGCCGTTGTGGGCGCAGGTGATTTCGCCGGGGCGCGGTCGTGAGCCACCACCCACAAGTGCCGCAGACGACGCGCTATGGTGTGGCGCACGAAAGGGTCGTTGGTGCCATCCTGTTTTGGAAAGCGCATGACTGGTAACGGATCGGATCGTGGCCACCTCTAGCGCTTCGGCTGCAGTCATTTCGGGTACAAGACCGGGTAGGCGCGCCGCGAGCATGCTCTTGCCGCTGCCCGGCGGCCCGATCAGAAGCAGATTGTGTCCACCGGCCGCCGCTACCTCCAACGCACGCTTTGCGCCCTGTTGGCCGCGCACATCGGCAAGATCTAGAACCGGTGCTGCGTCGTCATCAACAACGCGCCGCGACGCAACCACAGCCAGAGATTGCTTGCCCGACAGGTGGCCCACAGCATCAGCGAGTGTCGCTACGGCGTGGGCGCGAGCCCCGGGGGCCAGCGCGGCAATGTCTGCGTCACAAGCCCCCACGATGACACTGCGCCCGGCAGCAGCGGCCGCGATCGCCGCAGGCAGCACACCCGCGACGGGCGCGACCTCGCCCGCCAGTGTCAGCTCACCGAAACACTCGGTGTCATCGAGCACCGTCGAGCGGAGCTGCCCCGAAGCAGCCAGGATGGCCAGCGCAATAGCGAGATCAAAACGACCACCCGACTTCGGTAGGTCAGCAGGCGCGAGATTGACCACGATGCGCGAGACAGGAAAGTCATACCCTGCGCTGGCAAGCGCACCGCGTACACGGTCGCGACTTTCGCGCACCGTCGTTTCCGCAAGGCCCACCATATTGAAGGCGGGCAGGCCGCCCGCCAGCTGCACTTCCACCGAAACCGGTGGTGCGTCGAGCCCACGCTCGCCGCGGCACCGCACCCTGGCATATCCCATCGCCCGCTCCTGTAACCGGAGCGGGAGGACGCTCGTCAGTCGTCGCTGAGCCCTTGCTCCAGATCGGCCAGGCTGGCTTCGAGCGCCTCGAGGCGTTCCCGGGTGCGCTTGAGCACGGCGGCCTGAACATCGAATTCCTCGCGCGAGACGAGGTTCATCTTGCCCAGGCCCGAGCTCAGCACGGACCTGAAGTTGCGCTCGATGTCTTCGTGCGCGGTTCTGAGGTTCTGCGGGATCGCGTCGGCGAGGCGTTTGGCCAGCCCGTTCAACGTGTCGTCATTGGTCACTTGAATGCTCTCCGGGGCGGCGCCCGACGCGCCGCATGCGTTTCGTCGCGATGGTGCCAGAAAGACACCCATCGCGAGACAGGAATCCGCACCTCATCGCCCTCCAAGCTGGTGCATCGCGAAGCCCGGATTGCACCAAGTTAGTGCGAAAGGGTATCACGGGGAATGCTAAGCCCCTCATTTCAATGTGTTTTTGTGTTGGCACGGTTAGTGCTTTGAGCAAACCTCGGCAGCATGCGGCCCAGGCGTCGCAGGTGGTCCCGTCGACACCGATGGGGGCGGCCTGCGGAAGGGAGGCGCCAAGTGCAGCCAATGACAAGGGTCGGCCCCAGCGGCCACGAGAAGGAGCATCCATGAAGCTGATCACAGCCATCATCAAGCCTTTCAAGCTCGATGACGTGCGCCAGGCGGTTGCCGATATCGGTATCCAGGGCATCACAGTCACCGAGGTCAAAGGCTTTG
>JBCCBB010000096.1:0-10373 GCA_039814545.1 Pseudomonadota bacterium | reverse complement strand
TCGCGAGTGCGATGCCCGCACGGCGTTGCGACATTTTTTCGGCATGCTGAACCAGGCGCTCTGGATCGAACCCGTCACCATTGGCCGTCCGATCGAGAAACTCGACGAACATATCGACTCCTGCGCACGCGCCTTCTGCGTCCTCTACGCCGCGGACGCGCCCGACTTTTGACAGCCCCCGGGCGCCTCTCTAACCTTTAACCTCTGTTACGCAGCGGATAGCGCTATGGCCGCCGCAGCCGGCGATGCCGGCCTACGCAACAACCCCCTGATCGGACGTTTCGACTCAGTTCGATCGCGTTCGCTGACCCTGTGCGAGACACTCTGCGCAGAGGATCAGGTCGTGCAAACCATGCCCGACGTCAGCCCGACGAAGTGGCACCTCGCACACACCACGTGGTTCTTCGAGACCTTCGTGCTCGCCCCGCACGTGCCGGGCTACACGCCCTTCGACCCGCGCTTCGCGTATCTCTTCAACAGCTACTACCAAAGCGCAGGCGAGATGCATTCGCGGCCAAGGCGCGGTCTGTTATCGCGACCCACGGTCGCAGAAGTGCACCGCTACCGCGCGCATGTCGACGACGCCATGCAATCGTTGCTCGCCAACGGCGTCGACGCGGAAGTCCACAGCATTATCGAGCTCGGCCTGCACCACGAGCAGCAGCACCAGGAGCTCATGCTCACGGACATCAAGCACGTGCTTTGGTGCAACCCGCTCAAGCCCGCAATGTGTCCCGATCTGGCCATCCCGGCGCAGGCGGACGCACGCGACGCCAACTGGATCCGCCATGCCGGTGGCGAAACTGAGATCGGCGCACCGACCGACGCGCCCGACTTCTGCTTCGACAACGAAACACCCCGGCACGCGAGCTTGCTGCAACCACACCGGATCGCCGACCGACTCGTCACCAACGCTGACTACCGCCGCTTCGTTGAAGACGGCGGCTACAGCGACGCCATGCTCTGGCTCTCGGACGGCTGGGCGACAGTCACCGAAGAAGGCTGGTGCCGGCCGCTCTACTGGTCCGAAGACCTGGAGCAGGAATTCACACTGGGTGGCCTGCGCGAGATCGACCCGACCGCGCCCGTGTCGCACCTGAGTTTCTACGAGGCTGACGCATTCGCACGCTGGGCGGGCGCCCGCTTGCCCACCGAGGCCGAATGGGAGACCGCTGTCGGCGACAGCCCCGTGCAGGGCAACTTTGCAGAGTCCGGCTACTGGCACCCCGCCGCTGGCGACGGGCCGCAGTGGTACGGCGACGTCTGGGAATGGACGTCGTCACCCTATGCCGCCTACCCGGGCTTCAAACCGCTCGCAGGCACACTGGGCGAATACAATGGCAAGTTCATGTGCAGCCAGATCGTGATTCGCGGCGGGTCCTGCCTGAGCGCGCGGGACCACCTGCGCCCCACCTACCGCAGCTTCTTCTACCCCGATGCGCGCTGGCAGTGCACGGGGCTCCGACTTGCAGGCGACGCCTGACCGCAAGGACCCCAGATGACCGACAGTGACGTGCAGGCTGCCAGGAAGGCAGCCGATCTCGAAGAAGTGCTTGCGGGCCTGGCCCTGCCGCAGAAGCGGCTGTCGCCCAAGTACTTCTATGACGAGCGCGGCTCCAAATTGTTCGAGGCCATTACGGAGCAGCCCGAGTATTACCCGACGCGCACCGAGATCGGCATCCTCGAAGAGAACATCGAGGCCATTGGCGAGGCCTTGGGCACGGGCGTCTCCCTGATCGAGTTCGGCGCGGGCGCCAGCGTCAAAGTCCGCATCCTGCTGGATCACGTGCCGGGCATCGGCGTGTTCGTGCCCGTCGACATTTCGGGCGACCACCTGCAGGCCGCGGCCGACACGCTGGCGCGGGCCTACCCGAAGATAGAAGTACTGCCCGTCACGGCCGACTTCACGCGGCCGTTTCAGCTGCCCTCACCGCGCGTCATGCCCGACCGCAACATCGTGTTTTTCCCGGGCTCAACGATCGGCAACTTCCCGCCCGAGGCGGCTCAGGAGTTGCTCACGACGATGCGGCGCACAGCCGGCGACGGTGGTGGTTTGCTTATTGGCGTGGACCTGAAGAAAGACGCCGAGGTGCTCGAGCGCGCCTACAACGACGAGGCCGGCGTCACCGCGGCGTTCAACTGCAACATGCTGCACCACCTCAACGGCCGACTGGGCACGAACTTCCGCCCCGAGGCGTTCAAGCACCGCGCCCTCTACAACGAGGACGAGGGACGCATCGAGATGCACCTCGTCAGCCAGTGCCGCCAGTCGGTCAATCTGGCCGGCCAGCAGTTCGAGTTCGCGCCCGACGAGTACCTGCTCACCGAGTGTTCCTACAAATTCTCGTTAGAGGATTTCGCGGCACTCGCGGATGCGGCCGGCTTCACCGTGGACACGGTGTGGCAGGATGCCGACGCATTGTTCAGCGTCCAGTACTGCCGCACAAAAGACGAACGACGCTAGTCAGATGCGTCGTCGGCGTTCGCCGCGTCGCCCAGGGATTGCTTGATGCTGTTCATCGCCACGCGCGCTTCGCGTTGCTGCAACGCGCGCTTGTCGACCTTGCCCAGTGGCGTCAGTGGCAGCGCGTCGACAATGAGCACATCGACAGGCAGGTCTGAAGACGCAGCCAGAGAGTCACGCAGAAACTCACGCAGAGCCTCTGCATCGCTTTGCCCACCTTCGCGCAACACGGCGTAGGCCACAGGCACCTCTCCGGAGACAGGGTCGGGCCGCGCAACGGTCGCCGCCATGGCCACCATGGGATGCTGCAGCAAGGCCTCTTCAATCGTCGATGGATCGACGTAGCGACCCCCGCGACGAATGACCTCGCTGCGTCGACCCGCAATCCAGTGGTAGCCGTCGGCATCGACACTCGCGAGATCGCCTGTGTCGAGCCACAGCAAGCCGTCGCCGCACTCGACCCAGTCCACGTCGCCACGATCCTCATCGATGTAGGTCTCGAGCAGTCCGGGGCCGTTTACGAGCAGGCGACCGACCTCTTCTATGTCACAGTCGCCCAGAAACCGGTTCGCATCATCGAACGTGGCCACGCGTGTGCGGTGCCAGGGCAAAGCGATGCCCGCGGAACCCGCGCGGCGCTCGCCCGAGGGCGGCGTCATGGTGGCGAGACAGCCGAGTTCCACGACGCCGTAGCTCGAAAGCAAACGCACACCCGCAGCACGCTCGAAGCGACGCTGCAGGGCTGCTGACAAACGCGCGCCGCCCGAGATGGCCAGCGACAGCGAGGTGATGTCGGCCTCGCCGATGGGCACGCGCAGCAGCTGGGCAATCACGGCGGGCACGAGCAAGGCCAGCGTGACGCGGTAGTGCGCGACCATTCGCCAGTAGTTCTTGACGAAATCGGGATTCAGGAAGCCGCGTGGGCCCGCTGTGATGACACAGGCGCCCTGCGACCAGGGCAGCAAGCCAGACGCCGACGCCACGGAGTTGTGGAACAACGGCAGGCCGCCCGCGACCACGGTACCTTCGTTGAGCAGGTCACCGAACATTGGCCTCAGCGCGCACACGGTGCGCATCTCGGCGGCCAGCGACCGGCGGACCAATCGCGGCCGCCCCGTGGTACCGGCCGTGCAATTAATGATCCCGAGGTGTTCAGGCGGCGGTGCAGACTGGGCGAGATCGCCGCGAATCCCGCTCAGCGCGATATTGAAGTCCTGCACGTCGACATCAGGGTGCGCGTGCGCCGCGGCCTCGCCAACGAGAAAGACATGCGTAAGCTGCGGGCAGACCGCCGTAATCTCGTCGGCGCGATGCGCCCAGCTGCCCGCGTCGGCGACGAGTATCCGGGTCTTCGCCAGCGCGAGCAGGGCGGCGAAATCACCAGTCGGAATGCCACCATTGACGGGCATCACCGTCGCCACGGACTGCGCGCCCCACATCGCGATGTGGGCCTCTGGGCGGTTGGACAGGGCGACAGCGACCACGTCGGTAGCGTCGACGCCATGAGTCTGGAACAGGGTGGCCGCGGCACACACCTGCTCGAACAGATCCTCGAAAGTCAGCGTGCGGGCGCGCTCGATACGCGCGGGGTCCGCGAGGAAATGCAGTGCGGCGCGACCCGGCCAGCGCTCGGCGCTGCGGCGCAGCAGGTCGAACGCCGTCCGCGGCTCGTCCTCGCCGTCAATATTGCGGTCGCTGATTCGGTCGACATCTAGCCGACTCGCGACGGGCGTCATGCCGGTGCGTCCATGCGGTTCCTGGCCCGGTTGGCGGGTCCTTCGCTCTACGGTCGCATTGTAGCGCGTTGCAACGACGTGCTTCAGGTCGGAACTGCTTCACACCATTGGCGGACGCCGGCCGCTACACTTGCGCGTTATGTCACACGACCGTCCAACTCTCGCGCCGCAGAACCAGCCCAAGTGGCTGCTTCTGGCCTGGGCCGCCTGCACTGCGATTGCGGTGTTCCTGGCGCTGCAGGTTGGCGATGCGAGCCTGCGTGACGGGGTCTACCACCCCGTTGGCAACGACGCGTTCTACCACGCGCGCCGCATCATCGACACGGCCGGCGAACGCGGCTTCTACGAGTTCGACGAGACGATCCACGTGCCCGAGGGCAGCCAGATCACCTGGCCCTGGGCTTACGACTACCTCATGGGCAAGTTGCTGGCCGCCCACCTGGCCATGAACCCCGACGCCGAGCCCATGAGCTTTCTGGCGATGGTCCCACCGTTCGTGCTCGTGGCGAACGTGGCCTTGTTCTTCCTTTTGACGGGCGCGGCGGGCTTGTCGGCAGGTTTGCGCGCCGTCGCGACGCTCGCCTACGCGATGTTCCCGTTCACGCAGCTCATGCACGGTACGGGTGCCATCGACCACCACTTCGTCGAGCACAGTTTTGTGTTGCTGGCGACGCTGCTCGCCGTGCGCTGGGCGCGTCAGCCGGACTCGCGTGGCGGCGCTATCGCGCTCGCCGTCGTGCTGGGACTCGCGCCCGCGTTCCACAACGGAATGTTCGTGCTGCAGCTGCCGCTGCTGCTTGGGCTTGGCGTCGCCTGGTTGCGTGGCCTCGCGCCGTCGCGTGACGCCGCGCTGGCTTTCGGCATCACACTGCCGATCACCACGCTGCTCATTGCGATCCCCAGTGCCCCCTTCCGCGCCGGCGCATTCGACTATTCGCTGCTGAGCGGCTATCACGTCTACGTCGCGTTCTGCACGGGTGCGATGACGGCATTGCTGGCACGCGTTGAATGCAGCCGTCGCGGCTTCGGTATCGCGGCCGCCGCTGCAGCCGTACTGGCCGCACCGATCCTGCTGACGGCAGCCGGCGGCGTCGCCTTTATCAGCGGCGACATCTTATTGTTCGACCGCATCGAGGAAGCGCGCAGCCCGGTACCCGGCTTGTTCGAGCCCATTCGTTCTTCGCAGCTCGTGATGCTGTATTCGCTGCTGATCTATCTCGTGCCGCTGTTCGCGCTTTGGTACACGTGGCGGCTCGCCGCGGAGCAGCGCTTTGAGACCATCATGATTGCCGCTGCCGGTTTGCTTGGCCTCGTGCTGATGCTCGCGCAGCTGCGCATGCAGTACTTCGGCAGCTTCGCGTTACTGCTCGCAGTGCCGCTTATCCTTGAACGCCACCTGCCGGAGATGCGCAGCCGGGACGCACTTGCGAGCCTCGTCATGCTGGCCGTGGTCGCCGTTGCCTGGCAGCGGCCGCTGCGTTACCAGCTCTTCGCCTCGCACGACCTCTCCTTCGACATCGACTACGAAGTGGCCGTCGATCTGTTTACGGCGCTCGGGACGGCCTGCGACGCGGAGCCGGGTCTCGCGCTTGCGTCCAACAACTTCGGCCACCCCGTGCGCTACCACTCGTCGTGCTCGGTGATCGCCAACAACTTTCTGCTGACGCCGCAGCACGAGGACAAGATCCGCGAGCTGCAGCAGGCCTGGTCGTTGTCACCCCAGGCACTGGTCGAGACACGGCCCGACATCGACTACGTTCTGGTCGTGCTCAACGACCTCTTCCTCTACACGGAAACCGGCCTGCGCGAACCGACGCTCGACGAACTCTCGCAGTCGAACCCGCCGCTGGCCATGGCGCTGACGCTGGACCCGAACCTGCCCGCCAACTACGAACTCATCGCCGAACGCCCGCTCGACGACGGCCGCCCCTACGCGGCCGCGCGACTGTTTCGCATTCGCCACGGCGCGCCCAGCGCGCAACACACGGAGAACCCATGAGCGACCGAGACATCGCCGTCCTGGTGCCCTGCTACAACGAGGCCGCGACCATCGGCACCGTGGTCGAGGATTTTCGTGCCGCGCTGCCCGACGCGACCATCTACGTCTACGACAACAACTCGAGCGACGACACCAAAGCCGTCGCGTCTGCTGCCGGCGCCGTAGTGCGAACCGAGACGCGTCAGGGCAAAGGGCACGTCGTGCGTCGCATGTTCGCGGACATCGAGGCTGACGTGTACGTGCTCGTCGACGGCGATGATACCTACGACGCGCCCGCAGCGCCCAAGCTTGTCGACCGGCTTATCGATGACGGCCTCGACATGGTGACGGGCACTCGCGCGGCCTCCTCAGACGCCGCCTACCGCACGGGGCATCGTTTCGGAAACCGTTTGCTGACGGGGCTCGTTGCCTTCAGCTTCGGCAGCGAAGTCTCGGACATGCTCTCGGGCTACCGCGTGCTCTCACGCCGTTTCGTGAAGTCGTTCCCGCTGCTCTCGGGTGGCTTCGAGATCGAGACCGAGATGACCGTGCACGCGCTTGAGCTGGGCATGCCGCAGGCCGAAGTCACAACCGATTATAAGGAACGCCCGGAAGGCTCGGAGAGCAAACTCAACACCTACGGTGACGGGCTCAAAATCCTCGTCACCATCGTGCGCATGCTCAAGGAAGAACGCCCGCTGGCCTTCTTCGGCAGTATCTTCGCGCTGCTCGCGGCGGCGGCAATCGTGCTCGCGATCCCCATCGTGATCACCTTCATCAACACAGGCGAAGTGCCGCGCTTCCCGACGGCGATTCTTGCCACGGGCATGATGTTGCTCGCCTTCCTGTCGCTGGTCTGCGGGCTCATTCTCGCGACCGTCACGCGTGGGCGGCAGGAACTCAAGCGCCTGCGCTACCTGCAGATTCCGGGCGTGCTCGATTCGGGAACACGCGATTGAGTGTCACCTCCGGGCGGCAGATCTCGCAGTTCGTCCTCGTGGGCGGCTGCGGCTTCCTCGTCGACGCTGTTCTGCTGCAGAGTCTGGTCTGGGCCGGCCTGGATCCGTTGCCCGCACGCCTGGCCTCGTTTCCCGTAGCCGTCCTCACGACCTGGCTCATGCACCGTCGCCTGACCTTTGCCGACCGCCGCGCAAGCCGGCGCGGCCGCGAACTCGGCAAGTACCTCATGGCGCAGATCGTCAGCGCGTTGCTCGGGCTCGCTGCCTTCACCTGGCTCGTGCTCTACACCGAGTTCTTCGCGCGCGTGCCGCTCGCAGCACTCGTCGTGTCGTCGGCTATCGGCACCGTCAGCAACTACCTCCTGAGTCACTACGTGGTGTTTACCGGTGAACGCGCCCGCTGACTCCGAACGCCTCTACCGTATCGCTATCGCCCTCGTCTGCGGGCTCGTGGCCTTGTGGCTCGCCGCACTCATGCGCGACAGCGCGCAGGTGGGCGACGGCTATGTGCCCATGGGCAACGACAGCTTCTACCACGCGCGGCGCATGATCGACGTCGCCGAGGGTCGTGGCCTCACACAGTTCGACGACCGAATGCACACGCCTGAAGGCAGCTGGATCACCTGGCCCTGGGCCTACGACTGGCTGGGCGGTCAGGTGCTGTCAGCAGCGCGCGTCGTCGACGCCGACGCCCGTCCCATGGCCGTGCTGGGTTGGATCCCCGTGATCTGGGTGCTCGCCAACGTCGCGCTGTTTACGGCACTTGCCTCAGCAGCAAGCCTGCGCATCGAACTCGTGGCCTGTGCCGCACTCGCCTTCGCACTCTCGGGTGCGCTTCAATCGCTGCACGGCTTTGGGATCATCGACCACCACTTTGTTGAGCTCAGCTTTGTGCTCGCGAGTGTGCTCGCGCTCATGCGCTGGCTCGATGCGCCCAGACAATCAGGGCGGGCCGCCGTGGCGGGCGCCGTGCTGGGCGCGGCCGTCGCATTTCACACGGGCGCTTTCGTGCTACAGGTGCCTGCGCTCATCGCGCTCGCCATCGTCTGGCTCCGCGGCGAGCTGCCACCCAGCCCACAGGCGCGTGTGTTTGCTGCAACCCTCGTGGGTGTGACGTTGCTGACACTGCTGCCCTCCGCGCCCTTCCGCGATCTGCAGTTTTCGCTGACGACGCTCTCGGCGTTTCACGGTTACGTGGCGCTCTGCACGGCAGTCGTTACGGTACTGATGGCCGCAAAGCCCTTCGACCGACGCCGACTCGCGCTGGTTGTAGGCAGTGCGGCCGTGCTCGGTGTGCCGCTCATCGGCGGCCTCTTGCTCGGCGGCGCGTTCCTGGGCGGCGAGCTGTTGCTCTTCGACCGCATCTCCGAAGTGCGCAGCCCCGTCGCGGACCTGTTTATCGCGGGCGCCAGGCCGGCCGTATTCAGTCTCTATTCTTACCTGATCCTGCTCGTGCCCTTCGCGCTGATCTGGTGCGTCTGGACACTGACACGCCGCGTGGCGCCCTCGCAGATCGCGTTCGCGGCCTGGGCGCTGTTTGGTCTCACGCTCATGTTGCTGCAGCAACGGCTCGTGTACTTCGGCCTCGCGGCCATGGTGATCGTGGCGGTGCTCATCCTGCAACAACTGGGCAAAGCACTGCCGCGCGCGGGCACGGCCGTCGCCACGCTTATCGTCGTGGCCATCAGCGTGCAGCCGCAGCTCTCAGGCCAGCTGTTCGCTGATCAGCCCGCGGGGCTGCGCCGCGCATACGAGATGAGCTATGGACTGTTCGCACCGCTGGCGGACGCCTGCGCAGAACAACCGGGCCTCGTGATCGCGGGTAACAACGACGGACACCCCGTGCGTTACCACACCGACTGCAGCGTGCTTGCGAACAACTTCGTGCTCACGCCGCAACACGAGGCCAAGCTTGCGCAACTCGCCGAGCTGACGTCGCTGACGCCTGAGGCGTTCCTGACCGCGGCACCCGAGGGCACGCGCTATGTGCTGACCCAGATCGAGGGGCTTTACGTATTCCAGAGCGGGCGCATCGGTTTGCGCGACATCGACACGGTGCGGCGCATTAACCCGGCGCTGTTTATCGCGCTGGCCGAGGCGCCGGCGCCCGTCGCGGGCTTCGAGCTCGTGGCCGAGGTGCGCTTCAATATGCCGGGCGACCCGCGGGGCCTGCCCGTAGCACAGCTCTACCGCGTGGCAGCAGCCAAGCGCTAGTCGCCGGCGGGCTCCTCCGTGAAGCCGCCGGGCTTCGCCGACCCTTCGCCGAAAAAGAACTTCTCCATTTCGCCCTCGAGGAACTTGCGTGCCTCGGGCTCGATGGGCGTGAGCCGGTACTCGTTGATGAGCATCGTCTGGTGCGCGAGCCATTGCTGCCAGGCCACCTTGGACACGTTGTCGTAAATGCGTTGCCCAAGCTCGCCGGGATACGGCACACGATCGAGGCCTTCGAGCGACTCACCGCGCAGCGCGCAGTCCACCATTCTGGTCATGACGATTCCTGTAACAGGGATTGCGGCGATTCTAGCGCCTCGACGATGCGTTCGACAGGCCGCGGTACACCGAGCGCCGCAAGCTCGGCCGGCCGCACCCAACGCTGACCGGCTTCGGCAACACCGTCCGCAGACGTCGTCACGTCGTAGAGCTCGGGCAGGATCTCAAGATCAAAGTGCGTGAACTTGTGCACGAAGCCCGGCAACAGCTGCGGCGCGGTCTCACTGGCAGGCAAACCCTCGGGGCGTGGCTCACCGTCCGGCTGCTCTGGAAACGACCACAGCCCGCCCCAGATGCCCGTCGGCGGTCGACGTGCGAACAACAGCGCACCCGAGGTGTTGCGGTAGACGAACATGCGGGCGCGCCGTCGCGGCTTCTCGCGGCGCGGCTTGCGACCCGGCAAGTCATCAATGCGCCCTTCGGCGCGCGCCCGGCAGGTCGTGCGCACGGGGCAGGCTTCGCAGCCCGGCGCGCGGCGTGTACAGAGCGTGGCGCCGAGGTCCATCATGGCCTGTGTGTAATCCGCGACGCGCGCGTCAGGCGTGAACTGCTCGGCGGCCTGCCAGAGCGCTTTCAGCACCGCGCTGCGCCCGGGCCAGCCGTCTATCGTCTCGTGGCGGGCCAGCACGCGTTTGACGTTGCCGTCGAGAATCGCGTGTCGCGCGTCGTCGGCGAGCGACAGGATCGCGCCCGCCGTGGAACGCCCCACGCCGGGCAGCGCGACCACGGCATCGAAGTCACCGGGA
>JBCCBB010000178.1:0-2567 GCA_039814545.1 Pseudomonadota bacterium | reverse complement strand
GTACGCACCCACGCACACGGCCAACCAGGCCTATCGCAACTCGGCCGCCGAGCACACGGTGGAAACCGCCGACGGCTACACGCTCATCGCATCGCTGATGACGCGATTCGTGGCGCGCCTGTCGATGGCCAAGCACTGCATTCGCAACAACGATGTGGCCGGCAAGGGCGAACACCTGAGCCAGGCGGTGGCGATTCTTGACGTGCTTCAAGTCGCCGTCGACGACGCCCATGACAGCCGGCTCGCTGAGAACCTCGTGGCGCTGTACAGCTACGCGACGCGTCGGCTTCTCGAAGCCAACCTCAAGAGCGATGTCGCAATCATTGATGAAGTCGAAGGGCTCGTTCGCGAAGTGAAGAGTGCCTGGGACGCCATTGGTGACGAGGTACCGGCGCAGGTGGCCAGCGATGGCTGATACGGAGCTGGCCCGGGTTGCCGCAATTGAGGCGGCATTGCTTGAAGCGGTTGCGGCCGATGATGCTGCGCAAATGGCTCAGTGCGGGCAGGACCGAGACGTTCTGATTCGCGAGCTGGCGCCCAGCCTCGAACCCACAGAATTGCAGGAATTGGCGCGACAAGACGCGGAATTCCGGATCAAACTCACCGCGCTGCGCGACCGCGTGGCGGCAGAAATCGACGGTTTGCGGCTGGGACGCCGTGCATCCCGGGCTTACGCAGAGACCGCTCAAATCTGAAGTTTGTTGCGGACCGACTTCACATAAGCTTCAAAACTGTAGGTTTTAACTAGAAAAATGTGATTTCCGGCACAGTTCGGGCCGGACGTCTCTCTATGCTTTGTCCTGTCGCAGGGTAGCGACACCGCCATAAGGACTTTGGCGGGTATGCAAAAGGACAGGCCATGACAGACAAGAACGTCGCAAAAGACGCTCGGCACGCTGTTTGGGTGATGCACACCGATTCAAGCCAGCTCGCCGATCTCCGCCACCGTATCGAATTCCTCGATTACCCCGTAATCGACGTCGACACGGATCCCCTGCCAGACCGCATCACGGCCATTGTTGCCGATCGGGCCAGCCTGGACGCCGCTCGCGACAAGTTGCCCGCGGACACACCCATTCTGCTTCTGCGTGACGCCGGCGACGTTGACGCCCTGCTGCCCGTGCTCGATTCGGCACCGGTGTGGCCTGTCGAACAACCCGTCCGTCGTTCGCGCCTTGCGCACCTTCTTGAGCAGGCCAGTCGCTACCGCGGCAACCAGCGCCGCCAGCGACTGACCGGAAGCTCCGCATCGATCGCGCGGGTTCGGGGTCTCATAGAGCAGGTTGCCTGCTTCGATACCAACGTCCTTGTGAACGGCGAGTCGGGCACAGGTAAGGAACTCGTCGCACGCACGATTCACGATTTGTCGGACCGCGCGGACGGCCCGTTCGTACCCGTTAACTGCGGCGCAATTCCCGCCGAGCTTCTCGAGAGTGAGTTGTTCGGGCATGAAAAGGGCGCCTTCACGGGCGCCGTCGCGACGCGTAAGGGCCGCTTTGAACTGGCGCAAGGCGGCACGCTGTTTCTCGATGAGATTGGCGACATGCCCATGCCGATGCAGGTCAAACTGCTGCGCGTGCTCCAGGAGCGCTGCTTCGAGCGCGTGGGCAGCGGCGAGACACGGACCGCCAACGTGCGGATCGTTGCCGCTACCCACCGCGACCTGCAGCAGGCCGTGGCCGAAGGCCAGTTCCGCGAAGACCTTTACTACCGACTCAACGTATTTCCGATCGACATGCCGCCGCTGCGCAAGCGACTCGAGGACATCCCGGGTCTGCTCGCAGAGCTCTTGCTCGGCAATGAATCGGGCGCGCAGCGCAAACTGCGGCTGCAACCCTGCGCGCTGGCAGCACTCGCGCAGTACGCCTGGCCCGGTAACGTGCGCGAGCTCGGCAACCTGGTCGAGCGACTCGCGATCCTGCACCCCACAGGCATCGTGACCGTGGCCGACCTGCCCGACAAATTCCGGGGCGCCGCCGTCGACGTTGAAGCGGTCGATGCCGAAGCCGCGGCAGGTGCATTGCCCGAACAGGGTATTGCGCTTAAGGACTACCTGCGCGATCTCGAGCGCTCGCTCATTGAAAGCGCCCTGGCGCGTGCGGATGGTGTGGTCGCCCGCGCGGCCCGGTTGCTGAACATGCGCCGCACGACGCTCGTCGAAAAACTCCGCGCCGCCTGAGCCGGCGACGAAAAATTGACGTTTTGACGACAGACGGAAGAATCGTAAGTTGCTGAATTAAATGATTTTAAGTGCTCACACGGATGTGGCACGCAACTTGCTTTTACTGTCCTGACACCATTTCGACGGATTGAATGGGACCTCAGGTGAACACAGACAACGTGACAGCGACGACAGCGACCGAGGCCGGCCTCACGGCGGCCTTCGAGGCGTTCAACGCACACTCGCTGGAACTCAACGCCGCTTACGATCGCCTGCAGTCGCAGGTCGCCACGCTGGCCACCGCGCTGCGCCGTGCACGCAACAGCCGCAACCGCGAGACGGCAGCGCGTGAGCGCCTCGCCGAACGCATGGCACAGATTCTCGAAGCCTTGCCCGCGCTCGTACT
>JBCCBB010000006.1:0-68255 GCA_039814545.1 Pseudomonadota bacterium | reverse complement strand
CGACGAGCTACGGGATGCTCAACGAAGGCCCGTTCCTCGACGCCTCGCTCATGTTCGAAGACATCTTCAAGGACATGCCCGAGCACCTGAAGCGCCAGCGCGACGAGTGGCGTCGCGAAAAAGAGTCGGGCTAACGCCCGCGTGCCAGAGATACGGAGACTTTAGTCTTGGCCAAGATGAACATGATCCAAGCGCTGAACTCGGCGATGGACATTGCAATGGACCGCGACCCGCACGTGATTGTCATGGGCGAGGACGTCGGTTACTTCGGCGGCGTGTTCCGCTGCACCGACGGCTTGCAGCGCAAGTACGGCGAGCACCGCTGCATCGACACACCGATTGCCGAGGGCGGCATTGTCGGTACGGCCATCGGCATGGCCGTGAATGGACTGCGTCCTGTGGCGGAAATTCAGTTCGCGGACTACATCTACCCGGGCTTCGACCAGGTGGTCAGTGAGCTTGCGCGCATTCGTTACCGCAGCGCCGGCGACTTTGCCGCCCCCATGACGATCCGTACGCCCTGCGGCGGCGGCATCCGCGGCGGGCAGACGCACTCACAGAGCCCTGAGGGCATCTTTGCGCACGTGTCCGGGATCCAGGTGGTGATGCCGTCGAACCCCTACGACGCAAAAGGCCTGTTGCTGGCCTCGATTGAAAACGACGACCCCGTCGTGTTCTTCGAGCCCAAGCGCATTTACAACGGGCCCTTCGACGGTGACCCCGACAAGCCTGCCGTGGGCTGGTCGTCGCACCCGCAGGGTGACGTCCCCGAGGGCTACTTCACGGTGCCCATCGGTAAGGCCAACGTTATCGAGCAAGGCTCGGACGTTACGATCGTCACCTATGGCACGATGGTCCACGTCGCTCAGGCTGCGGCCAAAGCGGCGGACGTGAACGCCGAAATCATCGACGTACGCTCGCTGTTGCCACTCGACATCGACACGATCGCCGAGTCGGTCAACAAGACGGGACGCTGCGTCATCGCGCACGAGGCGACGCGCTTCTGTGGCTACGGTGCCGAGCTCTCGGCGAGCATTCAGGAGCACTGTTTCTACGCGTTGGAAGCGCCCATCCTGCGCGTCACAGGATGGGACACGCCCTACCCGCACGCCTTCGAGTGGGACTACTTCCCGGGCCAGAAACGCTTTATCAACGCGCTCGAGCGCGTGCTCGAGGACTAAGCATGAGCCAGTACGTATTCAAGCTGCCGGACCTGGGCGAAGGCACGGTCGAGGCGGAAATCGGCGAATGGCACGTCAAGGTCGGTGACCGCGTCAACGAAGACGACGTCATCGTCGACATGATGACCGATAAGGCCGCCGTAGAAGTCTCGGCGCCCGTGAGCGGGCGCATCGCGTCGTTACACGGTGACCCTGGCGACATCGTGGCCGTGGGCACCAACCTCATTGTGTTCGATGTCGAGGGCGACAGCGGTGACACAGCGGCACCCGCAGCAGCGGAAGCTGAGGCCCCGGCACCGGCCGCCGAGCCCGCGCCTGAGAAACCCGCGGCAGCGCCCGCGGCACCCGCAAGAAAGGGTGGCCGCGTGATGACCTCGCCCGCGGTTCGCGCGCGCGCCAAGAAGGCCGGCATCGACCTGGCCAATGTCCCGGGCAGCGGCGCACGCGGCCGCGTGCTCGCGCGCGATCTCGAGGCGTTCATCGCCAGTGGCGGCCGCGTCGGTGGCGCCGCACCGGCGCCCGCCACCCGGGAGACGGACGAGGTTGAGGAGATCAAGATCATCGGCGTGCGCCGCGTCATCGCCAAGAAGATGAGCGAGAGCAAGCGCAACATTCCGCATTTCACCTACGTCGACGAAATCGACGTCACGCAATTTGAGTCGCTGCGCCGCCACCTCAACGAAACACGTCGCGAAGGGCAGCCCAAGCTCACGTTCCTGCCGTTGCTTGTTACGGCGCTCGCGAGGACACTCGAAGCATTTCCGCAGTGCAACGCCACCTACGACGCAGATCGCGAAGTCGTCGTGCGACACAAGGCATTGCATGTCGGTATCGCCACGCAAACCGACGATGGGCTCAAGGTGCCCGTGATCCGCCAGGCGCAGGCCAAGGACGTCTGGCAGCTTGCCAGCGAAGTTCGAGAGCTCTCGGAGCTCGCACGCAATGGCAAGGCCACCAAGGCGCAACTGACCGGTTCCAGCATTACGATCACAAGCCTGGGAGCGCTGGGCGGCATCGTGACGACGCCCGTCATTAATGCCCCCGAGGTCGGCATTATCGGCGTGAACAAGGCCGTTGACCGCCCCGTCGTCATTGATGGTCAGATCACGATCCGCACGATGATGAACTTGTCGGTGTCTTTCGATCATCGCTTCGTCGACGGCTACGACGCCGCCGACATGGTGCGCGTGATCAAGGGCTACATCGAACACCCCGCGACGATGTTCATGTGACAAACGAAACGGGCCGAAGATGCCGGCCCGGTTTGCTTGTCATTGCGAGGGCACACGTTCCACACCCCGTCATTGCGAGGGCACGAAGTGCCCGCGGCAATCTCCGTGGGCAATCGTGCCGCTAAACGTCGCGACAGCGTTGAGAGATCGCCACGCCCGCGACGCGGGCTCGCGATGACGAGAGCGGCCGTGGGCCGGCTCTCGTCAGTCCTCCGTATTCGGAATGACGCCCCGGCGCATCTGATCGAGCTCGAGTGACTCGAACAGAGCCTGGAAATTGCCCTCACCGAAACCTTCGTTGCCCTTGCGCTGAATGATCTCGAAGAAGATCGGGCCGATCACATTCTCCGTGAAGATCTGCAGCAGCAGACCCTCGTCGCCGGGCGCACCGTCGATGAGGATGCGCCGCTTGCGCAACTCGCCCACGTCTTCGCCGTGGTCCGGAATACGCTCGTCGATGAGATCGAAATAGGTTTCGATCGTGTCCTGGAAGTTCACGCCATTGCCGCGAATCGCGTCGACTGTGTTGTAGATGTCGCGTGAGCCCAGCGCGATGTGCTGAATCCCTTCGCCGTTGTAGTCGCGCAGGAATTCCTCGATCTGGCTGTGATCGTCCTGGCTCTCGTTGAGCGGAATCCGGATCTTGCCGCAGGGGCTCGTCATCGCCTTGGACACGAGGCCCGTCGATTTGCCTTCGATATCGAAGAAGCGAATCTCGCGGAAATTAAACAGGCGCTCGTAGAACTCGGCCCAGGTCTTCATATTCCCGCGGCTCACGTTGTGCGTGAGGTGATCGAGGTAGGTCAGATTCGTGCTGGCCGCCGCCATCTTGTCTTCCCAGCCCGGCTCGAACACGAAATCGACGTCGTAGATGGTCTGGTCGCCGTAGCGATCCACAAGATAAAGCCGACTGCCGCCGATACCTTCGATCGCGGGAATGTTGAGCTCCATCGGACGCGGTTCGGGGTCGACGGCCGTCGCGCCCAATTCGACGGCACGATCGAGTGCGAACTGCGCATCGCCGACTCGAAATGCCATGGCGCAGGCACAGGGGCCGTGCTTCTCGGCGAAGCGCTGCGCGAAGCTGTCGGGCTCCGCGTTGATGATGAAGTTGATGTCGCCCTGTTTGTGCAGCGTCACGTCCTTGGAACGGTGGCGCGCGACCACGGGAAAGCCCATCTGCTCGAACAGCGTGCGAAGAGCTTCGGGATCGGGTGCGGCGTACTCGACGAACTCGAATCCGTCGGTACCCATGGGATTTTCGAAACCGGTGGGTGTCGCGTGCGTCTCCGCGGCCTGGCGTGCCATGGCGTGTCCTCGTGTGGGGGCGGGTAAACGACCATGATACCAATCGCACCCGTGTGATCTTCGCGTTCTCAGCCACGTTTGCGTATATTTACGCAGGATTCACGCGTTGAAAAGCTAATCAATGACAGATTCCCTCACACTGGATCGATATGATCTCTCAATACTGCGGGCGCTCCAGGACGACGCACGGATGTCTTGGGTCGAACTCGCCGAGCGCGTCAGCCTGTCGCCCAGCGCCTGCCAGCGTCGCGCCCGCCAACTGCACGACCGCGGGGTGATTTCGCGCTTCACGCTCGACATGGATCTGCAGGCCATGGGCTACGACGTCGAGGCCTTCGTGGCCGTCAGCATTGAGCGTCAGAACATGAAATACGCGGCAGAGTTTCGCCGCGCCATCGCCGGCCTGCCCGAGGTGCGCGACTGCTACATGCTGTCGGGGTCGGTGGACTTTATGTTGCGCGTGGTGGCACCGAACCTGCGCGCCTTCGGCAGCTTCATTCAGCGTGAGATTTTGAATCTGCCCGGCGTCAAAGACGCGACGTCATCGATCGTACTCGAACGCATTGACACGGACTCGAGCATCGTCCCCACCGGCTGAGCCGTCGAGCGCACCGGCGCCGCGCGTGACAAAGCCCGTCAGTGACTGCCAGGCCGGCAGTTCCGCCGCAAACTCGTAGGGCTTGAGGTCGTAGATGCCGAGCCCCTCCTCCGAAGCGCGCACGTAGACCTGGGCATCACGCAGGATGGTGACCACGGGAATATCGAGACTGGCCAGGAACCGCATGAGCGTCTCGAACACCTTAGTGTTGCGGCGCGTGCGGTTGGCGACGACGCCCAACTGGCCGCGCGAACGATCGAGTTTTGCGACCAGCAACAGGTCTGCGATCGCACGCGACGCGGCATGAATGTCGAAACGCGACGGCAGTACCGGCATGACCACCTTGTCGGCTTCGCGCGTCAGCTCGCGCAGCTGCGCCGCGTCATAACCCGCAGGCGAGTCCACTACGACATAACCACACTCGGGCGGCACGCGAAGCTGAAAACTCCGCGTGACATTCATGCGCCGTTGATAGGCCGGAACACCATGTATGACCGGGGCCGTTTCGGGCCGAACGGCCAGCCAGTGCATGGCCGACCCCTGGGGGTCGTGGTCAATGAGCGCCGGATTGCCACCAATGCGCGCGAGGTAAGCCGCAATATTAGTCGCCAAAGTCGTCTTGCCACTCCCACCCTTGGGGTTCAGCACGACAATACGACGCGGCCGCGTCGCGCCTGCGACGCCCTGCACTGTGGGTCGGTGGAACATGGTCCCGAGCGTACCCCATCGCGCCCGAACGCGCGCGTGACGCATGCAACAATCCGGTGATACCGTTCGCAAATGGTTGATGCGTCGCAATCGCAGGCCCACGCCCCGGTCAGAGACGACCGCCAGACCCGCGTTCGCGCCATTGGCGAGACTGTGGCCCGAATCTCCCACGAACTTAACAATCAGCTTACGGTGCTGCTCGGGCACGTGGACCTCGCCCTGCTGGGTGCAGATGCGGCGAACCGAGATGCACTGGGTCACGTGCGCACGGCCGGCGAACGCATTGCCAAGCTTGTCGCAGCGCTGGACCGCCTCAGTGTGCGACGCGAGCCCGCGACCCGCGGCGTCGACCTCGTGGCCGAAATCAAAGAAGTGATGGACCGCTTCGCGCACTGGACCGCAGCCGAGGGCAGCGTTCGACTCGTTTCAGAACACGACGAACTTGCCGTCGTCACCGACCCGACACTTGTCTACGAGGCGCTGCTGCACATCCTGGCCAACGCCGTACGCGCGACCGACGAACGCGGCCAAATTGAAGTCCACCTTGGGACCGACAACGGCCACTGGCACATCGCTGTCAGCGACAACGGCCCGGGCTTCGACCCGGTGTTATCCGGTCGCGAATTCGATCCGCTCACCACAACGCGACGTATGCCGGGGGCGGGCCTGGGGCTCAGCCACGCACTACTCGCGATGGCAGCGCTCGACGGCGATGTCGTGATTGAGCCTGCACAGGGCCGCGGCGCGCGTGTCACGCTGCAGGCACCACTGATACCGGCTGACGGCCCCGTCCCACCGCGAACACCGCGCGTGCTCGTACCGGGCCAGGGCACGGTACTCATCGTGGACGATGCACCCGTAGCGCTCATGGAGGCCTACGGCATTGTCGCCGGCGCCGGCTACGACGTGGTCCTTGCGCGGGGCTACAGCCGTGCACTCGATCAGCTGACGCAGGGCGTGCGCCCCGACATCGTGCTGGCCGAGGCCGTGCTCTATGACGGTGGTGCCGAAGCGCTCGCCGCCTGGCTCGCGCAGCGGCGGCAAACAGCGCCCGTCATTGCGACGGCATTCGGTGCGGAGTCGCCCCCGGCCGAAACGCAGGCCTTTGCGGCCGTCGTTACGAAACCGTTTGACGCCCACAGCCTCACTGCGCTGCTTGCTGAAACGCTGGCGAGCCGTCGACGTCGTTAGTCGGTCAGCACCTTGGGCCAGTTGCTGTCGGCCAGAACGATAAAGCCCTTGGGATCGACCGACCAACGCTCGCCAATCTTTTTGTTGTAGTTGATGTAGAGCTTGTCATCGACGATGGCCCATACGTTAGGGTCACCGCTCGCCGTGTAGCCCTGCGATACGGCCCAGGCGCAGTAGCCGCCGTACTGGGGCGCGTAACGCTCAGGATTCGCGACAAAGGCGTCTCGGTTCTCGGCGCTCTCAAACAGCCAGCGTGCGCCCTGCCATTCGAACGCGTAGTCAGCGTCGCCCTTGCGCGGCTCACCGGCTTCAAAGTAGGCGACGGCGTCGTAGCCCTTGAGGGCATTCTTCGAAAAGACGCCCGTGTAGACGGGGTCTTTGTCTGCAGCGGCAACTGCCGAAAGGCTCAACAGGAAAATCGCTGCAAGGCTGCGCAGCGCAATGATTGTGCGGGTCATGGTTGTGCTCCAGTGAGTGTCCCGCGAGCTGACCGGGGCGCGGCCAAAAAGATTTCAGCCGCATGCCCCCGATGCGATCTTCAGAGCCTCACGGCAGCGCGTCGAGATCGCGGACCAGTTGCCAGCCGAAATATCGGCCGCTGGTGTAAGCCAGGAGCCGCCGACACAGGCGACGGCCGGTACGGCCAGGTAGTCCGCGAGGTTGCCCGCGCTGACGCCGCCCGTCGGGCAAAATTTCAGGCCGGAAAACACCGCCGCGAACGACTTGAGCGCACCAATACTGCCCGCGTACTGCGCCGGAAAGAACTTCACTGCCTCGAGACCGCGCGCGACCCAGTCAGCAATCTCACTCGTGGTCTGCGCGCCCGGCAGCAGCGGCACGCCCGTCTCCTGGCAGACCTCCCAGACCGGAAGCGACCGACCCGGCGTCACGATGAACTCAGCACCCGCGTCGACAACAGCGCGCGCCTGGTCTTCGCGCCACACCGTGCCAGCGCCAACCGTTAATGCGCCGTCGCGGGCGAGCGCCGCAATCGCATCAACGGCACCCGGCGTGCGCAGCGTGACCTCGATAATACCGACGCCACCATCGGCGAGTGCGCGACCCAGCGCCACGGCATCGGCACCGTCAGGCATGGCCACGACGGGAATCACGGGCGACACGGCCATCATTGCGTGGATTTCAGACATCAGCGGTGACGCCATTGCGGACCACGCTGCGGTCGATCGGCAGCGCGTTGCCGCCCGCCTCGGGATTGCTTGCGATACGTCGCATCGCGGCAAACAGCTCGCGGCCCATGCCGATCTCATGTGACGGGTCACAGGACAACGCGGGCTCGCGCGCGGCGAGCGTCTCCGCGTCAACGTGGGCTTCCAACACACCGCGCGTGGCATCGAGCGTCACGACATCGCCATCGCGCAGTTTCGCGAGCGGGCCACCGGCTAGCGCCTCGGGGCAGACCTGGATCGCCGAGGGTACCTTACCCGATGCGCCCGACATGCGTCCGTCGGTGACGAGTGCAACGCGGAAGCCGCGGTCCTGCAGCACGCCCAGCGGCGGCAGCAACTTGTGCAGCTCGGGCATGCCGTTGGCGCGCGGGCCCTGGTAGAGCACGACGACGATGACATCGCGGTCGAGCTCGCCGGCCTTGAACGCGTCCACGACCGCGTGCTGCGAATTAAAGACCCGCACAGGTGCCTCGATGACATGGCGCGACGGATCGACGGCCGACGTCTTGGTCATGGCACGACCCAGATTGCCCTGCATCAGCTTGAGACCACCCGTCGGCGCGAAAGCGTTGGCTGCGGGACGCAGTACGTCCTCGTCCATCGACGCATCGCGACCGGGCTGCCAGCGCACGGTGTCGAGACCGTTTTCGTCGGGGTCGCCGAGCACCGCTTCCTGCGTGTAGTTCGAGAGGCCCTCGCCTGCAATCGTGTGCACGTCTTCGTGCAGCAGACCCGCGGACAGCAGCTCGCGAATCATGAAGGGAATACCGCCCGCCGCTTCAAAGTGGTTCACGTCAGCCTGGCCATTGGGATACACGCGCGCGAGCAGCGGTGTGACGCCCGACAGGTCGCTCAGGTCGTCCCAGTTGATCTGGATACCGGCAGCGGCGCCCATGGCCACAAGGTGGATCGTGTGGTTGGTGGAGCCGCCCGACGCCAGCAAACCCACGACGCCGTTGACGAGCGCCTTCTCGTCAAACACGCGCGCCATGGGCGTGTAGTCATCGGACAGCCCGCTGATGGCCACGGCACGTTCCGCCGCTGCGCGCGTCAACGCGCCGCGCAGACGCGTGTGCGGATTCACAAACGAGGTCCCGGGCAACTGCAGCCCCATGAACTCCATGAGCAACTGGTTCGAGTTGGCGGTGCCGTAAAAGGTGCAGGTGCCCGGCGAGTGGTAGGACTTGGACTCAGCCTGGAGCAATTCTTCGCGACCAATCTTGCCCTGGGCGTAGAGCTGGCGCGCCTGCGCCTTGGCGGCATTGGTCATGCCCGAGGTCATGGGACCCGCAGGCACAAAGATCACAGGAAGATGGCCGAACGCGAGCGCGCCAATGACAAGCCCGGGTACGATCTTGTCGCACACGCCAAGGCACAACGCACTATCGAACATGTTGTGCGAAAGCGCGACCGCCGTGGCCATGGCGATGACGTCGCGACTGAACAGCGACAGGTCCATGCCCGGCTGGCCCTGTGTCACCCCGTCGCACATGGCCGGCACGCCGCCCGCGAACTGCGCAAAGCCGCCCGCCTTCCACGCGGCAGCCTTGAGCAACGGCGGATAATCGCCCAGCGGCTGGTGTGCGGAGAGCATGTCGTTGTAAGCAGAAACAATCGCGACGTTGGGGCGCTCGCGACCCGCCAACACTTTCTTGCCGTCGGCATCGTGCGCGGCGAACCCGTGCGCCAGGTTGCCGCACGACAATTCGCTGCGGTGCGGGCCCTCGCGGCGCGCGGCGTCGACCTGCGCGAGGTAATCGGCGCGCGTCTCGGCACTGCGCTCGATGATGCGCTCAGTGACGCGATGGAGCGTGTCGTTCAGCATCGTCCTTCCTCTAGAGGGCGTGGTAGGTCGTGACGGGCACGATTTGCTGGCGCAGCACGACGCGCACGGGCAACTCCGCAAGCTCGCCGCCCGCCGAGGCCTGCGCGAAGACCTCGGCCTTGTCCTGGCCGAAGAACAGCAACGCAATGTGATGCGCGTCGAGCAGCGCGCGCGGCGTGAGGCTCAGGCGCGCCACGTCCTGGCTCGGTGGGCGCGCGAAGACAACGTCGTCGCGGCTCGCCAGCTGCGCTTCGATATCAGGGTCATCGGGAAACAGCGACGCCGTGTGCCCGTCGCCGCCCATCCCGAGCAGCACGACGTCGAAGGGTCGCGACAACGCCTTGAGCCGGGCGTCAATCGCAGCGACCGCCTCTGCGCCCTCGAGCCCCTCGGCAAACAGGCTCACACGTTGCGCCCTGGCCGCTGCGTTGCGCCGCAGCTCACGGTCGAGCATGCCGCCGTTGCTGGCGCCATTCGTCTCGGGCACCCAACGTTCATCGGACGGCAACACAGTGACTTTGGACCAGTCGATATCGCGCGCCGACAGCGCGCGGAATGCGGCCAACGGCGAGCTGCCGCCACTCGCAACGAGCGTGGCGTGACCACGCGCAGTGACGGCGGCGTCCAACTGGGCCGCAATCGCGTCGGCCAGCGCAATGGCCGCGCGCTCACGCGAGTCAAAAAACTGCTGGATAAACTGGCTCATGGTTCCTGGTACCACTCGCGACCGTCACGATCGAGTAGCAGCGCTGAGGCCGTCGGGCCCCAGGTGCCTGCCTGGTACGGCAGTGCGCTCGTGCCCGCTTCCTGCCAGGACGCGATGATGCCGTCGATCCAGGCCCAGGCCGCATCCACTTCGTCGCGGCGCATGAACAGTGCGGGGTTGCCACGCAGCACCTCCATGAGCAGGCGTTCGTAGGCGTCGGGGTAGCGCACCTGGTAGGTCTCGTTGAAGCTCAGGTTGAGCGGCAGCGAGCGCAGCTTGAAGCCGCCGGGGCCGGGCTCCTTGGTCACCATCGTGAGCTTCATGCCTTCGTTGGGCTGCAGGCGAATGACGAGACGGTTCGCCTCGAGGCCACCCGCCTCCTGCGGGAAGATCGAGTGCGCCACACCGCTGAACTGGATCACGATCTCAGACGCCTTGCGGGGCAGGCGCTTGCCCGTGCGCAGGTAGAACGGCGTGTCGTTCCAGCGCCAGTTGTCGATGTCGGCGCGAACGGCCACGAAGGTCTCGATGTCGCTCGTCTCACCCAGCTCGTCGGCGTAACCGGGAACTGCTTCGCCGTCGATCGCGCCCGCGGCGTACTGGCCACGTACCGTCACGCGGCCGACCGTTGCCGCATCACTGGGCCGCAGCGCCTTGAGCACTTTTATTTTCTCATTGCGAATGTCGTCGTGGTGCATGCTCTGCGGCGGCTCCATGGCCACGAGACACAGCAACTGCAGCAGGTGGTTTTGCACCATGTCGCGCAGCGCACCGCTGTGGTTGTAGTACTGCGCACGATTGCCGGCACCCAGATTCTCTGAGACCGTGATCTGCACGTGGTCGATGTGGGTTCGGTTCCAGAGCGGCGCGAGCAGCGCATTGGCAAAGCGCAGCGCAAGCAGGTTCTGCACCGTTTCCTTACCCAGGTAGTGATCGATACGGAAGATGTTGCCTTCCTCGAAGCACTGACCGACGGCGTCGTTGATGGCGCGCGCACTCTCGCGGTCACTGCCAACGGGTTTCTCGAGCACGATGCGCGCGCCCGAGTCGATGGCCCCGATTTCCGACAGCCGATGCGCCGTCTCACCGAACAGGCGCGGCGCGGTTGCCATGTAAAACACGCGGCACCGTGTGCCACCTTCAGCGTCCGCAGGCGCATCGCTGAGTGCCGCCACAAGCTCGGGCCAGCCATCGGGCGTGGTGATGTCGAGCGCGTGATAACTCAGCCGCGCAGAAAAACGCTGCCAGACCTCGTCATCGAGCGCGTCACTCGAGAGGTGCGTTTCGAGCGCCTGGCGCACGAGCGCGATGAATTCTTCGTTGGACAACTGGCTGCGCGAAGCACCAACGATCCGACTTCCGGGCGGGAACTGGCCGTCGCTGTCACGGTGGAACAGCGCAGGCAGGAGCTTGCGTTTCGAAAGGTCGCCCGTGCCACCAAAAATTACGAGGTCGAACGGGTCAACGGGAAGGAACTGCGCCATGCGTAAGGGCCCCTGAGGTGACGGCTTGCCGTCAGACTACGAAATTTTACTACAGCTAAACGTCTAATCGACGGTTTTTGACCAGATTTGCAATCGAATTCATGTAGTATTTCTACATGCTCGATCGCATCAGTCAGCTCCGTGACCGTCTGTCGCCGGCCGAAATGGCCGTCGCCGACTGGTTGCTCGCCCACCCCGATCGACTCGGCGACCTGCGGCTGGCAACGCTCGCCGAGAATGCCGGTGTCAGTGAACCCACGGTTGTTCGGTTCTGCCGCAGCGTCGGCGCGACAGGATTTCGGGACATGCGTTTACGCCTGGCCGGTTACCTGGCCACGCGCGGCGAAGTACTGCACGCCGAGGTGGCCGCTGAGGACGCCACCACGACCGTTGCCGACAAAGTGATCGGTGCGAGTATCCGCGAGTTGCGCCGGGTGCAGCAGGCCGTTGACGGCGACCGACTGGACCAGGCTGCGGATGCGCTGGCCCAGGCCAGCCGCATCGCGTTCGTGGGCGTCGGTGCCTCTGCGAGCGTGGCGCTCGATGCACAGAACAAGTTTTTTCGCCTGGGCCTCGCCTGCGCGGCATTTTGCGACGAACCAAGCATCCGTCAGGCGGCCGCCGTCAGCGCGGCCGACACCGCGTTCGTCGCCATCTCTAAAACGGGCGAGTCGTCGGCGGTAGTTTCCGCTGTTGGGGATGCCGTGCGCGCGGGCGCCGCAACGATCGCGCTCACCTCGCCGGGTTCGCGTCTCGCGCTGGCTGCGCAAACGCCGCTGTTCATTGATGTCGATGAAGACACGGCCCTGTACACGCCGATGAGCTCCCGACTCGCGCAGCTCGCCATGCTCGACGTGCTGCAGATTTGCACGGCCATTCGCGCCGGCAGCGCGGCGCTCGACTACCTGGACGCCAGCAAGGCGGCCCTGACGCGAGCCAAGGGCTGACTAGCCCAACGCTTCGATCAATGCATCGGCGATGAAGTCGGCGCGCTCGATAGAGGCGTTGGCGCCCATGAGCCCAATGCGCCAGGCATTGCCCGCGAATTTGCCCAGCCCCGCACCGATCTCGATGCTGCGCGCCTGCAACAGTCGTTCGCGCACGGCCGCGTCGTTGACGTTGGACGGAATCGATACGACGGTCAGCGGTGCCAGGCGATGTTCGACTGCCACCGGCAACGAGAGGTCTGCGGCCTCAAGCCGCTTCCAGAGCTGCTCGGCCGCGTTGGTGTGACGCGCCCACCGGGCGGGTAAGCCCTCCTCGACCGCCAGGCGCAACGCCTCGCGCATCGCGAACAACGAATTCACAGGCGCGGTGTGGTGGTAGGCGCGCTTGGACTCACCATCCATGTAGTACGGCGCAAGCAGATTGGTGTCGCAGAACCAACTGGGTACGGGCGACTTGCGCTGCGAGGCCTTTTCGATGGCCGCAGGCGAAAATGTAATCGGCGCCAATCCAGGCACGCAGCTCAGGCACTTCTGGCTGCCTGAGTACACGACATCGAGTTGCCACTCATCGACGCGCAATTCCACGCCGCTCAACGAGGTCACGGTGTCGGCGACAACCAGGCAACCCGCGTCCTTGGCGAGCGACGCGAGCGTCTTGGCATCGGAGCGCACGCCCGTGCTGGTTTCGGCGTGAACGAATGCGACAACGGCCGTGTCGGGATGCGTTTTGAGCGCATCCGCGAGTTTTTCAGGGTCGACGGGCGTGCCCCACTCGTCGTCGACCGTCACCACCTCGGCGCCGATGCGCTCGCAGATGCTCTTCATGCGACCGCCGAACACCCCGTTGATGCAAATGATGACTTTGTCACCGGGTTCAACGGTGTTCACGAACGACGCTTCCATGCCGATCGACCCGGGCGCCGACATCACAAAGGTCACAGGATTCTTGGTCATGAAGCAGGTGCGCAGATCCGCAACCACATCGTCCATGACCTCGAGAAACACAGGGTCTAGATGACCAATCGTGGGCTGAGCGAGTGCGATGAGCACCGCGTCGGGCACGTTCGACGGGCCCGGCCCGAACAGGTCTCTGTATGGAATCACGCTGGTCCCCTCTTGCCGCGCGTTGCCCGGCGACCAGCCGTGCCGCGCGGGAGCCAAAATTAGAGCCGGACGACTCTGGCAATGCAAGCCTGAGCGCGAGGTCGCGGCCATCTCGGCACTTCTTGTCCTGGATTTGTTTACGTTTTGTGAAGGTTTCCAGACGCCTATGGTTCAAAATGCTGCGCCCGGGCGCTACATTTGCGGGGCCGAACGCATGGGGGGCCCATTGAAGAGCGGCAAGCCAACATCTCGAGATATCGCACACGCCGCGGGCGTTTCGCAGGCGACCGTGTCGCGTGCGCTGCGCAATAGCCCCGAGGTCACTCCCGAGACGCGGGCGCGCGTCATGGAAGTAGCGCGCGAACTCAACTACCGCGTCGACAAGAATGCCGCGGGTCTGCGCAGCCGACACTCCAACACGATTGCACTGCTGCTGTTCGAGGACTCGAGCACCGACGAGTCGCAAATCAACCCGTTCTTTCTCTCGATGCTGGGCAGTATCGCGCGCGCTGCCGCGGCCTCCGACTACGACCTGCTCGTCTCATTCCAGCAGCTCAGCAATAATTGGCAGGGCCGCTACGAGGCCAGTAATCGCGCCGACGGCATCATCTTGCTCGGCTACGGCGACTACCTGAACTACGGCGAGAAGCTACGAGCCCTCGACGATGGCGGCGCCCATTACATGATCTGGGGCCCGACGATTGAGCAGCATGATGGCCGCTCGCTGGGCTGCGACAACGTGTCGGGCGGGCGCCAGTCCACCGAACACTTGCTCTCACTGGGCCGCAAGCGCATCGCCTTCCTGGGCGACAACGGCCCTGGTTTTCCAGAGTTTCGCGCGCGCTACTTTGGCTATGAAGCCGCACTCAAGACGGCGGGCATCGATCCCGATCCGGCCTTGCAACGCGATGCCGAGAACAGCGAGAACGCGGGCTACATCGCCGTGCAGTCATTGGTGCTGGGCGGCGCAGAGTTTGATGGCATCGTCACCTGTTCCGACCTCATCGCAATCGGCGCACTACGCGCGCTGCAGGAACTGGGCAAGCGCGTACCTGAAGATGTCGGCCTGGTCGGCTTCGACGACATTCCCGCGGCGTCCTATGTGAACCCTGGTCTCACAACGATTCGGCAGGACACGTTGCGCGCAGGCGCGCTGCTCGTAGACAACCTGATTGGCCTGATCCACGAACGCCCCGTGGCATCGGCACTGATCGAACCGCGCCTGGTCGTGCGCCGCTCCTGCGGCGGCCACCCGCGTTAGCGCGACGCGGCAGACTGCAACGCGCGCAGCGCGTCCAGCAATCCTGAATCGCGAATGGGCGAATCGCTGATCAGAACGCGCACGCCATGTGCAGGCACCGTGACGGCGCCGGTGACCGAACCATCACCAGCAAACGCGTCACGCCAGGACTGATCGCGGACCCGCGCATCAATTTTGAATGTCTGCGCGCTATCACCCTTGTTGAGTAATACGAGCGCCGTCTCTGAGACGCCCGCATCCTGGTACACGCGCAAGAACGCGGCGCGATCGCCCTCGAGTTCGAGGCCGAATTGCAGACCGCGCTGCAGCGAGACGTGTTCACGGCGCACGTTGGCAATCCTGATGAGCTGCTCGCGGATCGGGTGCGACTTAGCGCGTTCGACATTTTTGGCACCGAAGTAGTCGCGGTTGCCACCATGCTCACCGCGTCCGGCGCGGAAGCCAATTTCCGAACCGTAATAGAACACGGGAATTCCGCGCGCCGTGAACAACCAATTGTTCGCGTCAATGAAACCACTGGCATCGGCGTCGAGGCGCCGCATGTCGTGGTTGTCGTAGAAGCTCATGAGCTCGTACGGGTTTTGATAGAGCTGGTCGTCGAGGTGCAGAACCCCGGCGAGTTGCTCGTAGCCCGTCTGCTTGCGCCCAAACACATCCGACATCGCCGACTGCATGGGGAAATCGAGCACGCTGATGGCGCCGTTCTCGGGCCAGGTGTGGCGCGCGATCTCCGCGGCATCGAAACTGTAGCTCTCTGCAAACATGAAAAAGTCGGGGTGGCGCTCACGGATTTCGGCCGAAAACTTCGCCCAATAGGCGTCGGGCATATGCTTGATCGTGTCGATTCGAAATGCCGACGCGCCCTGATCGATCCAGTACGAATACGCGCGCACGAAGTAGTCGAGCACCTCGGGATTGTTCTCATTGAAATTCGAGAGCTGGGCGATGTCCGTCTCGCGATTGAAGAACGCGTGCAACGGCTCGGCGTCATCGAGTGCTTCGGGGTGCGTGTTCATGTGGTCGGCCACGAGCGTGCCGTCCTGGTCGTAAAGCTCGCCAAACTTGGGCAGGTCTTCGGGCATGTCGAACGACGGCGCGCCGTGGTTGCACACGACATCGAGCACGACGCGGATCCCTTTGTCGCCGAGTTGCGTGCTCAGCGCACGAAAGTCTAGCCCGGGTGATACGAGGTGTTCATCGAGCGCGAAGAAATTGACACCCCAGTACCCGTGGTACCCGGTCTTGCCTTTGTCCGTGAAGAACGCGCCTTCTTGGCCGACCTCAGCGCCGCCCGTAAACGCGGCATCCGGGTTGTCGACGATGGGTGTCAGCCACAAGGCCGTGAAACCCATCTCTGCGATGTAGTCCGCGTTCTGCACGATGCCGGCGAAGTCACCGCCGAGGTAACCGAGGTTGGCATCCTGACCGTCAGGGTTGACGATCGGACGGTCAAAACTCCGATTCTCACCACCCTGCTCCGGGTAGTTGTTACTCGGATCACCATCGACGAAGCGGTCCGTGACGACGAAGTACACGGACTCAGCGGCAAACGGGTGGTCCGTGCCGACGAAACGGTCGGGCGCCGGCTGGTCGGATTGGCAGCTTGCGAGCGTCGCGGCGCAAGCGACGACGAAACCTGTAGCGCGTCGCATCATGCGGGCTGCGCCACGCCGACAGGTTCAGCTTCACGGTCAACGAGCAAAACCAGGCCGCCGGCGATGATCATAAGCACGCCGCCCGTCACGAGGCCGAAGATGGCCTTCCCTTCAAACACGTCGCGCACGACAAGACCCAGCACACTCGCGGCGACCAGCTGCGGTATCACGATGAAAAAATTGAAGATACCCATGTACACGCCCATCTTGTGCGCCGGCAGGCTATTGGCCAGCAAGGCGTAGGGCATCGATAGAATCGAGGCCCAGGCAATGCCTACGCCGATCATCGACACAAACAACATCTGCGGGTCGCGAAAGAAGTAGAAGCTGACGAGGCCCAGACCACCGAGCACCAGGTTAATGAGATGGCAGACACGACATCCCAGCTTCAGCGACAGCAGGGGGATCGCGATGGCAGCGAGTGCCGCGAAGCCGTTGTAGGAGCCGAACAGCAGACCAACCCAGTTTGCACCCTCGTTATACGCGGCCGAGGTGGGGTCGGTTGATCCGAAGTGGTGGTCAGCGACCGCAGGTGTGCCATAGATCCACATTGCGAACAGCGCGAACCACGAGAAAAACTGTACGACGGCCAGTTGTTTCATGGCGCGCGGCATGTGAAACAGGTCATGTACCACCTCGTACACACCATTCTCGGTATTGCCGGCGTTCTGCATGAGCGCAGCGACGATTTGCAGAAGCCCGAACGCAGCGACGCCACCGCCCAGCACATAGAGCTGCTGATCGAGACCCGAGCTCGCGACCCATGCTGTGAATGCGGCGCCCACAGCAATGCAGGCGAGTCCGCCATTGCGATACTTCGACGCCGCGCGGTGCATCGAATCGATGCCCGTGTGACTATCGGGACCGGCCCGCTCAAACGCAGCCAGTTCCTCGGGCGAGTATTCCTCACTCTGGAGCACCGTCCACATTACGGCAACGAAAAACGCCGCACCGCCAATGTAGAATGACCATTTCACGGAGTCCGGGATAACGCCCTCGGGCGCCGTGTTCGAGACATCGAACCAGTTGGCCATCATCCAGGGGAGCGCCGAGGCAATCACTGCGCCGATGCCGATGAAGAAGGTCTGCATCGCGAAACCGGCGGTGCGCTGCTTCTCGGGCAGGTTGTCTCCGACGAAGGCCCGGAATGGCTCCATAGACACGTTGATGCTCGCGTCCATGATCCAGAGCATGCCGGCCGCCATCCAAAGGGCCGGCGAGTTGGGCATGACAAAAAGCGCAAGCGACGCGAGAATCGCGCCGACCAGAAAATACGGCCGACGGCGACCGAGCCGGTTCCAGGTGCGGTCGCTCATGTAGCCGATGATCGGCTGCACGATGAGCCCCGTCAGCGGTGCCGCAATCCAAAGGATCGGCACATCGTCAATCTCCGCCCCAAGCGTTTGAAAGATGCGGCTGACGTTCGCGTTCTGTAGCGCGAATCCCATCTGGATGCCGAGAAATCCGAAACACATGTTCCAGATTTGCCAGAATCCGAGTGCAGGTTTTTGTTGCATGGTTGCCCCCCAGCCAGCATGCGTGCCGTTCCTTGTGCCACGGCGTGGCGCAAGGAACAAATGAATACGTTTACATCAACTTAGCCCGCAGCGGCGGCTGCGACAGGCGTCTGGGCGCGGCAGTGCTGCGCAATAAACTCGGCATGCGTCGGCATAGCCTCGGCGCTCTCCGCGATCACGCGTTTGAGCCCTGCGAGCCGCCCGATGCCATCGACATCCGGGCGTTGCTCGACGAGCGCATCGAATCGCTCAGGCTCCACGTGCTGACCCACAAGTACGGCCAACCAGCTCGGGTTCTGGAACAGCTCCACACCCGAGGATACGAGGCGCGCGCCGGCACGGAATTGGTCCATCTTGTAAGCCAGCGTATCGGGAATCGACATGTTGGCGCAGGCCCGCCAGAGCGGCGCATCGTCACGTTCGGTGGCGTGGTAATGCAGGATTAGGAAATCACGAATGCCTTCGTACTCGGCCGCGGTCAGGCGGTTGTACTCGGCCGCCGCCAGCCGGTCCATGCGCGCGTCCGGGAACAGCGCGAGCAGACGCGTGATGCCCGTCTGGATCAGGTGCAGGCTCGTCGACTCGAGCGGCTCCATAAAGCCCGCAGCCAGGCCAATGGCGACACAGTTGCGGTTCCAGAACTTGCGGCGCCGGCCCGTGCGGAACCGCAACGGGCGCGGATCGCCGAGTGGCTCCGTGTCGAGGCCATCGAGCAGCGTGCTGGCGGCCTCGTCGTCGGACAGGTAACGGCTGCAGTAGACAAGCCCGTTGCCCGTGCGGTGCTGCAGTGGAATACGCCATTGCCAGCCCGCGGCCTTGGCCGTCGAGCGCGTGTAAGGGATGAGATCATCGGCGGGCGCCGATGGCACCGCCATGGCGCGGTCGCAGGGCAACCAGTGCGTCCAGTCGTGGTAGCCCGTGTGCAGGTGTTGCTCGATGAGCAGGCCGCGGAAGCCCGAGCAGTCAACCCAGAACTGCGCTTCAACAACACGGCCGTCGTCGAGTGTGACCGAAGCGACGTCGCCCGACTCACCGTCCAGCGCCACGTCGACCACGCGACCTTCCTGCCGGGTAACGCCGCGCGCCTCAGCGTACTGGCGCAGGAACGCGGCGTACTGCCCCGCATCAAAGTGGTAGGCGTAGTCGAACGTCGACTGCACCATGCGCCGGTCCGGAACAGGCTGCGAAAACCGGCTGCGGCTCGCGGCACCCCAGGCCATGCAATAGTCGTCGAGCGCGGCGGCACGTCCCGCCTCACGCGCCTGCAGCCAGTAGTGGTGCAGCGGCACGACATCGAAGTCGGCGCCGTAGGTGCCGAATGGGTGGAAGTAGGCCTCGCCTTTACGCGCCCAGTCTACAAACTGAATGCCCAGCTTGAAGCTGCCCTGCGTGGCACGAACGAAGTCGGCCTCGCTGATACCGAGGCGCTGGTTGAAGAGCTTGATTGGGGGAATCGTGGCCTCACCCACACCGACGGTGCCAATAGCCTCCGACTCGATCAGCGTGATCCGGCAATTCTGACCCACCGCGTGCGCAAGCGCCGCCGCCGTCATCCACCCCGCCGAACCGCCACCAACAATGGCGATGTGCTCGAGTTTGTTCCCCATGTGAGCTGCCCCCCGCAGTTCTGACTCCCAATTCTAGCAAGCGACAAGCCCCCAGAGCCCCCGCCTGCAATCGAATTCATAAGGACAAGTCCTCGACGCGTTTGAAATAATCCGGCAACGACATCGAAGGGGGCCGATGGCATGCGCATTCAAAGAACGATCGCCGTGCTGCTGCTTATCGCAAGCGGCAGCGTCTGGTCAGAAACCACGCTCGAACGCGTGGAACCACCCAATTGGTGGGTGGGCATGCAGTCCTCGTCGTTACAGTTGCTGGTCCACGGCAATGACATCGCCAGCCTCGAACCGGGGCTCAATGCTGACGGCGTGACGCTCGAGAACGTCACGCGCACCGACAACGCAAACTACCTCTTCCTCGACCTCGATATCTCGGCTGACGCCAAAGCCGGCGACATGACGCTGACATTCAGTGATGCCTCAGGCGTTGTGCTCACCCACGATTACACCCTCGCGCAACGAGAATCGGGCAGCGCGGACCGGCAGGGTTTCGATGCGAGCGATGTCGTCTACTTGATCACGCCCGACCGCTTCGCCAACGGTGATCCTGACAACGACACCGTCGAGGGTTACGGCGATGTGCTGGACCGCAGCAAGCCGTACGCCCGTCACGGCGGCGACCTTGCCGGCATCACGGAAGCCGTCGACTACATTGCGGATATGGGGTTCACGCAGATCTGGCTCAATCCCGTCGTTGAGAACGCGCAACCCGCCTGGTCTTACCACGGCTACGCCGCGACCGATTTCTACACCGTCGACCCGCGCTACGGCAGCAACGAAGACTACCGCGCACTCGCCGATGCGGCGCGAAAGCGCGGTGTGGGACTCATCATTGATGCGGTACTCAACCACAGCGGCAACGCGCACTGGTGGATGAAAGACTTGCCGGCTGACGACTGGATCAACTTCGGTGGTGAGTTCGTGCCGACCAACCACCACCGTGAAGCGCTGCTGGACCCCTACGCAGCCGGCGATGACCGGCAACGATTTGCGGATGGCTGGTTCGTTGAAAGCATGCCGGACCTCAACCAGCGCAACCCGCAGATGGCCAACTACCTGATCCAGAACTCGATCTGGTGGGTCGAGTATGCGGGCCTCTCCGGCATTCGCGTCGACACCTGGCCCTACTCGGACAAGGCATTCCTTACCGAATACGCGCGGCGACTGCGTATGGAATATCCCCAGCTCGGCATCGTCGGCGAGGAGTGGACCACCAACCCGTCACTGCTCGCGTATTGGCAGGCGGGCACAGCGCGCAACGACGGTTACGAGTCGAATGTGCCGAACCTGTTCGATTTCCCGCTGCAAGCCACGATGGTCCGTGCGCTCAATGACGAGGAAGCCTGGAACAGCGGTCTCGGTGAAATCTACCGCCTGCTCGCCAACGACTTCCTCTACGGCGACCCGTTTGCGCTCATGATCTTCCCCGACAACCACGACATGAGCCGCATCTACACACAGCTCGGCGAAGATCTTGAGCTCTGGAAGCTCGCGCACGCATTCACGCTGACGACACGCGGCATTCCGCAGCTCTACTACGGCTCCGAAATTCTGTTCGCCAACCCCGGAACAGAGTCGCACGGCGTCATCCGCCGCGACTTCCCGGGCGGCTGGGCCGGCGACGACAGCAACGGTTTCACGGCCGAAGGGCTCGACGATGACGCGCGTGAAGCCCAGCGCTGGCTCAAGCAGTTGCTCAACTGGCGCCGCGAGCAGCCTGCCGTGCATCGGGGCGCGCTGCGTCATTTCGCGCCTGAGGATGGCGCCTATGTCTACTTCCGCGGAGACGCGGCCGAGGTCATGGTGGTGCTTAACAAAGGTGAGGCACGCGAACTGCCACTGGAGCGCTACCGATCGCTGCTGAACGACGCGGACCGTGCGACGGATGTCATGACGGGTGAGACGGTTCGATTGGGCGAGACGCTGACACTGCCGGCACGCGGCGCCCTGATTCTCGAAATCGCGCGTTAGGTCTGCGCCGCGCAGTTGCGGCTGATGAACTCGCTGTGCGCCGGCAGCTGCTGTGCGGCGCCGTTGACGATGCCGCGCAGGTTGTCCAGAAACCCGCGCAGCTTGTTCGCGTCAATGCCCTCGGCCATGGGGTCGTAGCCGCTTGGCACGATGCCCTGGCCGACAAGTACCTGCAGCCAGCCGACTTCCGTAAAGAGCTCATCGCCCTCACGAAACAATCGGCCGTTGTCTCGGAACACAGCAATCTTGTGCGCCAGCGAATCGGGAATGGCCATCTCACGACGCGCATCCCAGAAGGGTTCGCCGTGCCGCTCATTGGCGTGGTAGTGAAGGATCAGGAAATCGCGGATGCGTTCGTACTCGAATGTAACCTGGCGGTTGTACTCGTCGATTTCCGACTGACGCAGCCCGGCATTGGGGAAGAGCGCCAACAGCCGGCTCAAGCCCGATTGCACGAGGTGGATACTGGTCGACTCGAGCGGCTCCATGAAGCCCGCCGCAAGACCCAGCGCCACACAGTTCTTGTGCCAGAAGTGCTCACGCCGACCCGTCGTAAATCGCAACACGCGCGGCTCGGCCAACGCCTCGCCGTCCAGATTCTCAAGCAGCACTTCGGTCGCACGCGCATCGTCCATAAACGCGCTGCAGTACACGTGGCCGGTGCCCGTGCGGTGCTGCAGCGGGATGCGCCACTGCCAGCCCGCCTCGCGCGCCGTCGCGCGGGTGTAAGGCAGCAACGGTGACGTCGATGCCGACGGCACCGCCACAGCGCGGTCGCAGGGCAGCCACTCGGTCCAGTCTTCGTAGCCGGAACCCAGCGCCTGGCCGATGACGAGCCCGCGAAAGCCCGAGCAGTCAATAAACAGGTCACCGGCAACGCGTTCGCCACCTTCGAGCTGCACGTTGTCGACCGCACCGGTGTCCTTGTCGAGCGCGACGTCGACGATGCGACCTTCAACGCGACGCACGCCTGCGGCCATGGCTTGTTTGCCCAGCACGCGCGCGACCAGCGACGCGTCAAAATGGTAGGCGCGCACGAGACCTTCGATCGGTGTGCCCTCGACGCGGTCCAGATGCGCGTAACAACCCTGCATCGCCGCGGCGTTGTTGAGTGAGTAATCCCAGAGCGAGCCGCCAAAGCCAGCCGCGCGGGCGCGCAGCCAGTACTGGTGGAACCGCAGCATGCCAAGGTCGTGGCCCAACCGACCGAACGCATGCAGGTAGCGCTCGCCGGGTCGCAGCCAGCCGTCAAACTCAATGCCGAGCTTGATGGTGCCGTTGGTTGCCGCGAGAAACGCGTTCTCATCAATGCCGAGCAATCCCGTCAGCAGACGGATCTGCGGGATCGTCGCCTCACCAACGCCTACCGTGCCAATCGCCTCGGACTCGACCAGTGAAATCTCGAGCCGCGGCCCCAGCGTCTTGGCAAGCACGGCGGCCGCCATCCAGCCGGCCGTGCCACCGCCCACGATGACAACCCGCCGGATCGGCTGCTCGGTGTTCAAACGATGTCCCCCACTTTCATGTCTTGCAGTGTATGCGAATCAGGCCGCACAAAAAAAATGCCCCCGGCGCCTCGCGCGCCGGGGGCACTGTCCCCTCTCAGGTTCTTCGCTTCTCGTCTAAGTGCTTACCGACTTATTCGAAGCTGTAGGAGAGACCCACAAGGAAGTTACGACCGTAGCGCTGGTAGTCACGTACCTGCTGCGGGTCGTTGTTGAGGAATGTCACGAATTCCTGGTCGGTCAGGTTGTAGCCCTGCAGCAGGACCCGCAGACCGGCCGCGGGACCTTCCTGGAACTCGTAGCTGACCTGGGCGTCGAGCAGCGACTCGTCATCGACGATGGTCAAGTCGCGGCCATTTCCGAAGCCAGATACCTCGCCGAGGAACTCGGAGCGGTAGCGGTTGCTGACGCGCGCCTGGAAGCCACCGCTCTCGTAGAACAGCGTGACGTTGAAGATCTCTTCGGACAGACCCGGCAGCGGCGTCGACGGATCATTGGGATCCGAAATGATGTCGCTGTCGTTGAACGAGGCCGAGAAGATCGCACCAAAGCCCGTGAGCGCGGGTGTGAACATCTCACCCGTGAGCGAGAGCGCGAATTCGATACCCGAGAGCTTGCCGCCGCTGCCATTGTTTGGCGCAGTCACGGTGCCAATGAATGTATCCGGCGTCGGTCCGTTGAATGGGAAGCCCGTGTAGTCCTTCTCGATCGTTTCCTCGAAGATGTAGCTCTCGAGGTCCTTGTAGAAACCGGCGATCGACATATAGCCCAAGCCGTCATCAAAGTAACGCTCGTAGGAGATATCGATCGAGTTGGCAATCCAGGGATCCAGCTCCGGGTTACCGCCACTGCCCGTGAACGGCGGCATACCGGGGATGGTTTCGCCGTTCGGGCCCACGAGGCTTTCGTCGAAGTTGAACTGGTTGCTCGCACGCAGCTCGTCCATACGCGGACGTGCCAGTGTGCGGGCGATACCCAAGCGGACGTACTGGTCCTCAGCCACCTCGAAGTTGAGGTTCAGGCTGGGCAGGATGTCCGTGTATTCCTTGCCACCCGAGATCGGCACCGTGGCAAAGCCAGCAGCGAAGCCCGAGCTCGACTGGTCCGTGCGAACGATCTGCACACCGAAGTTACCGTTGACCGGGACATCGCCCCAGTTGGTGTCGACACCGATCTTCGCAAAGGCCAGCAAGACGTCCTCTTCGACACCCCAGTTCTTGACAGTAACGTCGTTGTTGGGGTTTCGCGTGAGCTCGTAGACGCCGCTGTTGAGTGCCGCCAGCGGGTCGTAGCTGACCATGCCCGGAATACCCAGGAAGTCGAGCTGTGTGACACCCGTGGGTACGGGGATCGCCGCTTCGGTGACGCCACCCGCCAGCGCAAGGAAGAACTCGTTGGCGACGAGCGACTTGTCACGCGTGGCGTAGTTGATGCCGAATTCGATGCTCGAGATGTTGCCGTCGAAGAAACGCTTGGCCGCGAGGTGGATCTGGTCCAGATCATCCTCAACCGTCGGGCTGTTCAAATAGCCAACCTGGCCGCCCGGTACGACGTTGCCGCCCCAACCCTGCGGGCTGGTCAGCATCACGAGGTTCGGATCTGCGTAGTCCAGCGTCGAGAAGAACTGGGTGCCGTCGCCCTGTAGCTGGAAACCCAGGCTGTCGACCGCGCCCTGACCCGCCGTCCCCGTGCCCGAGTAGGTCTCGAGGATCAGGTCGTCACGCTCGACACTCGACGTGGCGTAGTCGGCCGTCAGCGTCCAGTTCTCACCAACCACCCATTCGGCATTGAGACCGATGGCGAGCAGCTGCGCATCGCGGGTGTTGATGTCGTTACGCATCACGCCCTTGACGTTGTTGAATGTGCCGTCGGTGACGAAACCGTCCGACGCCTGGTAACCCGGTGCGAGCTGCGCCGAAGACCACCAGAGCGGCAGCTCGATGCCGCGCAGCAGCTGGTCGTCCTGGAAGTCCGAGTAGAACACGTCAGCTGATGCCGAGAAGGTGTCACTGGGCTGGTATTCGAGAACACCGATCGTGCCCGACCGCTCGAGCTGGTTCGACTGCACGTAAGGCTTGGCACCACCAATGATCAGGTTGTTGTCGGCGTCGCCCGTACCCGGGTAACCCCAGGCGTTGAAGCGCTCACCCTGCGACGGCGAGTCGAGGTAGGAGTAGCCGATCGCAACACCAATGGTGTCGTCCGCGAACTGATCGATGTAAGACAGCGTGTAGCGGTTACCCGTGTCTTCAGCGCCGTCGTTGAGCGCGTCGAGCTGATTCCACTCGTAGAACACGTTGCCCGTGATAGCGCGTTTGCCGTACTCCAGCGGACGCACGGTGCGCAGGTCAACGGTACCGGCCAGACCCTGGCCGATCAGTGCCGCATCAGGCGTCTTGTAGACGACCGCAGCACTCAACAGCTCAGCCGGGTACTGGTCGAACTCGACGCCGCGGTTGTCACCCGTCGATACCTGCGGGCGGCCGTTGAGCAACGCGGTGGTGAAGTCGGGCGAAAGACCACGAATACTGATCACCTGGCCGCGACCGTTCAGGCGCTGGGCGGCGAGGCCGGGCAGACGCGCCAGTGATTCAGCAATACTGATGTCTGGCAGCTTACCGATGTCTTCAGCGCTGACCGCTTCCACGATGGACTCGCTGTCCATCTTGAGTGCGCGCGAGTCTTGCAGACTGCGGCGGAAGCCGGTGACGACGATTTCTTCCAGGGCAGGACCCTGTGCAGAGGCATCGTCTTCCTGTGCGTAGGCGGCGGGCGCCAGCGACATAGCGCCGGGCAGTGCTGCCGCGACTGCCAGAGACAGCGCAGTGCGCCGCAGTGACGGCGCGGTGTGCCCGCTACGCGTGTTGTGTTTACGCGAACTCGTGACCATGTGTGATTACCCCCCAAGGTAACGTTTTAATTTCGGGCAGTTAGAGACCCCGGTCGCTAATCATGGTAGGTAACGATACTGTTTTGAATCAACGCTCTGCATACGTATTCATGCGTTGAATACGTATGCAGAGCGTTGCCCGCAGGCACCCTCCCGCGTACCGTTTTCGTGGGGAGACGTACCGACGTGTTGCGTCGGCGCTACAAAAATGATCCGGTTTGTGGGTAATCAACCGGACACAGATTCGACGCAGGTTCGACCAATGCACATTGAGCATCCCGCCGCGCACGCCGTGGCCACTTCGGGACCTTTGGGTGCCGCGGAACCGCACGCGATAACCAGTCACCGCCGCGCGGGTACCTGCATGCACATCACGTCGCTGCCTGGTCCGCATGGCATCGGCGAAATCGGGCGCGACGCGCGCGCCTTTATTGATGCCATGGCCGAGTCCGGTCTTAGCGTCTGGCAGTTCTTGCCGACCGGCCCCACGGCCTACGGTGATTCGCCGTACCAGCCGCTCTCCGCCTACGCCGGCAATCCGATGCTCATCGAACTGCGAGAGCTGGTCGAGCTCGGCTTGCTTGCAGCAGACGATTTGCAACCACTGGAAAGCCTGCCCGCCGACACCGTCGACTATGGCGCAGTGATCGGTCCCAAAACCGCACTGCTGGATCTGGCCGCCGCGCGCTTCTTCTCTGGTGCGACGCCCGAGCTGCGCCCCGAGTACGAGGCGTTTGTGGGTGAACACGACGCCGAGTGGCTGCACGACTACGCGCTGTTCCGCACCCTGAAGTCTCTGCACGATCAGCGCCCCTGGCTCGAATGGGACGCACCCTATCGGCGGCGCGAACCCGCGGCGCTTGCGAACGTGGTCCAGGAGCACTGCGACGCCATCCGGGCCATCAAGTTCGCGCAGTTCATGTTCTACCGGCAGTGGCAGGCGCTGCGCGCCCACGCCGCCAAACGCGGCGTTCTGCTGTTTGGGGATATGCCGATTTACATCGCGCTCGACTGCGCCGATGCCTGGGCTTACAAGGCCATGCTGCGCATCGACATGGATGGCGTGCCCACGCACGTCGCCGGTGTACCACCCGACTACTTTTCCGAAGACGGCCAGCTCTGGGGCAACCCGCTCTACGACTGGGAGCATCACGCACAGCAAGGCTACGCCTGGTGGATCGCGCGGCTGCGCCACACGATGCGCATGGTCGACATTGTCCGCATCGATCATTTCCGGGGCTTCGAGGCCTACTGGGCCGTGCCCTTCGGTGCCGAAACCGCGCGCGACGGCGCCTGGGAGCCAGGACCCAACGATGCGGTGTTTGACGCCATGCGAGAGGCGCTGGGCGACATCCCCATCGTCGCCGAAGACCTGGGCGCTATTACGGACGCCGTCGACCAGCTGCGATTGCGCCAGCGCATGCCGGGCATGTCCGTGCTGCAGTTTCTTGTCGGTGAGCCCGGCTTCGATCCGTCGCGCATCGAGGTCGACTCGGTCTGCTACACGGGCACGCACGATAACGATACGACACTGGGCTGGTTCCACGGTGAAGGCGAGGACGTCCGTTCGCAGGAGCAAGTGGAACACATGCAGCGCGCTACGCTCGAGCTCGCGGGCGGCGACGCGGCGTCTGTCCACTGGTCGCTGGCCGACATGGCGTTCGAAAGCCGTGCCTGCATGGCCGTCGTACCGATGCAGGACTTCCTCGGGCTGGGCTCGGATGCCCGCCTCAATACGCCGGGCAAGCCGGGCGGCAACTGGCGCTGGCGACTGCAGCCGGGCCAATTTGACACCGCGATGCGCGACCGCATCGCCTCCCTCTCGCAGCGCACAGGCCGCTGATGCCATAGCGATCGCGGCCCAGGGACCGCAACGCGCTATCATCGCGAACCGGTGTGACGCGAAGGGGAGCAACCAGCATGGCAACGCAATTCAAGGCGGACGACGCGCGTTTCGTCAGTCGACTCACGCGCGAGACGCTCGCGCTGATTCTGGCGGGCGGTCAGGGTTCGCGACTCCGGGAGCTCACCACCTGGCGTGCCAAGCCCGCGCTCTACTTCGGCGGTAAATTCCGCATCATCGATTTCCCGCTGTCGAATTGCTTCAACTCGGGCATCCGCCGGATTGGCGTGCTGACCCAGTACAAGGCGCACTCGCTGATTCGCCACCTCGTGCGCGGCTGGTCGTCACAATACTCGGGTGAGCGTGAATTCGTGGAGATCCTGCCGGCGTCGCAGCGCGTGGGCGGTGAGTGGTACCGCGGGACGGCAGACGCCGTTTACCAGAACATCGACATCATCCGGACGCACGCACCGCGTCTCGTGCTCATACTCGCCGGCGACCACGTCTACAAGATGGACTACGGCCCGCTGCTTGCGACGCACACCGAGACCGAGGCTGACATGACGGTCTGCTGCCTCGAGGTCCCTGTCGAAGAGGCCGCCGGCCAGCTTGGCGTCATGACCGTCGACGAATCGGGTCGCGTCATCGACTTCAACGAAAAGCCCGCAGAGCCGGTCTCGATCCCAGGCCGCAAAGGCTACTGCCTGGCGTCCATGGGCAACTATGTCTTCAACACGGACTTTCTGTTCGAGCAGGCGATCAAGGACGCCGACGATCCGCAGTCGGCACACGACTTCGGTCGCAACATGATCCCCTCGATCATTAAGAACTATCGCGTCTACGCCTACCCGTTCCGCGACCCCGAAACCCAGGAGCAGGCCTACTGGCGCGACGTCGGGACGCTGCAGGCCTACTGGGAAGCCAACATGGAGCTCGTCAGCGTCGTACCCCAGCTCAACCTCTATGACAGCACGTGGCCCGTGACCACCGTGCAGGCACAGCTGCCGCCCGCCAAGTTTGTCCATGATGAACCCGGCCGCCGCGGCGAGGCCATCAACTCGATGGTGTCGGGCGGCTGCGTCGTCTCCGGTGCTTCGATATTCCGTTCCGTGCTCTTCTCGAACGTGGACGTGCATTCCCATTCCGTGGTGCGCGACTCGGTCGTGCTGCCCGATGTACGCATCGGTGAGCACTGCCGCATCGATCGCTGCATCATCGACCGCGGCGCCGTCATCGAGGACCACACGGTGATCGGCGAGGACCACGACGCCGATCGTGCGCGCGGCTTCCGCGTGACGGACTCCGGCTTGACGCTGGTCACACCTGACATGCTCGGCCAGGAGCTGCACTTCACGCGCTAAGGCCATGAGCGAGTATCCGCATGTCTACATGGTGGCGTCGGAAAACGGCGCCCTGCCCGGCGGCAAGGCGGGCGGCGTCGGTGACGTCGTGCGCGAGCTGCCGCGTGCACTCGCGGCGCTCGGCGTTGACGTCACCGTGTTGTGTCCGTCCTACGGCAAGCTGCACCACGTCGATGGCATGACCTTCACGACCCGCATGGTCGTACCGTTTGGCGCCACATCCCTGTCCGTCGAGTGCTGGCAACACGTGGATGACCGCGGCGTCACGCATCTCGTGTTCGATCACGACGGCTTCAACGGTGACGGCAAAGGCAGCATCTACCACGACGACGGTCCGCTGCGTCCGTTCGCCACGGACGCCACTCGGTTTGCGTTGCTGTGCGCGGCGGCGGCGACCTGGCTGCCGGCCCACGCCGCAAACGACGCGATCCTGCACCTGCACGACTGGCACGCCGCACCCCTGGCCGTGCTGCGCGCCTACGAGCCGGCACTCTCGGTATTGCAGCAGTGGCGCACCGTCTTCACGCTGCACAATCTGGGGATTCAGGGCATCCGCCCTCTGGCCGACGATACCTCATCGCTGTCCGCCTGGTTTCCAGCGCTGACCGTTTGCGAGCGCGTGGTGGCTGACCCGCGTTACAGCAACTGCTTCAATCCGATGCTCGCCGGCATCCGACTGGCCGACGCCGTGAATACGGTGTCGCCCACCAATGCGCGCGAGATTCTCTCGCCCGACGATCCCGCGCGCGGCTACCGCGGCGGCGAGGGCCTGCAAGACGCGTTGCTCGCAGCCGATGTCGAGGGTCGACTGCACGGCATCCTAAACGGCTGCGATTACGACGTCGATGCCAGCCGACTCGACTGGCCGGCGGTCCGTGATACGGTCCTGCACACGCTACACTACTGGCGTCTGTCAGACCGCGTCAACGGTGCACTGCACGACCTGGCGCGCGCCAACTTTGAGGCCCACGGTGCCGAGAAACCATCGATGCTCCTGACCAGCGTCGGCCGGCTGACCGACCAAAAGCTAGCGATCGCTATGCAGCCACGTGAGGACGGCCGAACCGCGCTCGAGCACGCACTCGACGCACTCGACCCCGACGGCATGCTCACGCTCGTCGGCACGGGCGACCCCGACATCGAACGGACCCTGGTCGAGGCTTCACAGCGCGACCGCCGTCTCGTATTCCTGCGCGGGTTCTCGGAAACGCTGGCCGACGCGCTCTACCGCGGCGGCGACCTGTTTCTGATGCCGTCGAGCTACGAGCCCTGCGGCATCAGCCAGATGCTGGCCATGCGGTCATCGCAACCCTGCCTCGTGCACGCGGTCGGCGGCCTCAATGACACGGTCGCCGACGAGCTCACCGGGTTCACGTTTGCGGGCGACGGCGCCGCAGCGCAAGCCGACGCGTTCATCGCCCGCACCCACGAGGCCATCGCGATGTTCCGCGAGGCGCCCGAGAGTTACGCCGACATCGCGGAGGCTGCCAGCCACGCGCGATTCCCCTGGTCTGACGCCGCGCGCGATTACATGGAGAAGCTTTATGGCTTCGCACACTGAACGCGGCCCGCTGCCCTCGCCCGCTGATCTGAAACTGCTGGCCGATGGCCGGCACCCCGACCCGTTTGCGGTGCTCGGGCGCCACAGCCGCGGCGACTACGACACGGTCGTGACGCTGCAACCCGGCGCCGAGTCCGTGCACCTGATCGATGACGACGGCAATAAAGTCTCGGCGCTGCGGCGCATTCACGCCGACGGCGTTTTTGCCGGCCGCGTGGATACGGCCGACTACCGGTTTCGGGTCGTCTGGGCCGACGGTGCCCGCTCGGACCTGCGCGACCCCTACGCTTTCTGCTCAAGCTTCGGCGATGTCGATCTGCATCTGCTTGGCGAAGGCCGGCTTGAGAACATCTACAACACGCTGGGCGCGCACGTGGTGACCTGTGAAGGCACGCGTGGCACGCGTTTCGCTGTTTGGGCGCCCAACGCGTCCCGCGTGAGCGTCATTGGTGATTTCAATCAGTGGGACGGCCGCCGCCACCCGATGCGTCGCCATCCGGGCGTTGGGGTCTGGGAGCTATTCGTGCCCGACGTCAGCGACGGCGCGCACTACAAGTTTGAGCTGCTCGACGCCGCGGGGACGCTGTTGCCTGAGAAAACGGACCCTTACGGCAACGCGTTTGAGCCGCCGCCCGGCAACGCTGCCATCGTCACCGAGAGTGACTACGCCTGGGGCGACGCCGACTGGATCGCCGCAGAACGCGGCTCGCCCTCCATGGCCACGCCGCAGGCCATCTACGAGGTGCACCTCGGCTCATGGCGTCGCAATGGCGACGGCGACTGGCTCAGTTACCGCGAGCTCGCAGAGACGCTCGTGCCTTACGTCGTCGACATGGGCTTCACGCACATTGAATTGCTGCCCGTCACCGAGCACCCGTTCGATGGCTCCTGGGGTTACCAGCCCATCGGCCTGTTCGCACCCACCTGGCGCTTCGGTTCGCCCGATGACTTTCGCTACTTTGTGGACCAGTGCCACCAGGCCGGCATCGGCGTCATCGTCGACTGGGTACCCGCGCACTTCCCGCGCGACACGCACGGCCTCGGTCGCTTCGATGGCAGCGCACTCTACGAACACGCCGACCCACGCCAGGGCGAGCACGCCGACTGGGGAACGCTCGTGTTCAACTACGGCCGCAACGAGGTCGTCAACTACCTCATCGGCAGCGCACGTTACTGGATTGAAGCCTTCCACATCGACGGCCTGCGCGTGGACGCCGTGGCCTCGATGCTTTACCTCGACTACTCGCGTGAAGATGGCGAGTGGGTACCGAATGAACACGGCGGCAATGAAAACCTCGAGGCCGTCGCCTTCATCAAGCGTCTCAATGAGACCGTGCACGCGCTGGGCGCGACCACCTACGCCGAGGAATCAACAGCCTGGCCCGGCGTCTCGCGGCCAACCTACGATGGCGGCCTGGGCTTTACGTTCAAATGGAATATGGGCTGGATGAACGACAGCCTGACCTACATGGGCGAAGACCCCATCCACCGTCGCTACCATCACGACAAGATCACGTTCGGTCTCGTCTACGCGTTTGACGAAAATTTTGTGTTGCCGCTCTCGCACGACGAAGTCGTGCACGGCAAACGCTCGCTGCTGGGTCGCATGCCCGGCGACGACTGGCAGCGCTTCGCCAACCTGCGCGCCTACTTTGGTCTCATGTACGCACACCCGGGCAAGAAGCTCTTGTTCATGGGCGGCGAGTTCGCCCAGCACGACGAGTGGAATCATGATCAGTCACTCGACTGGCACCTGACGGCCTTTGCACCGCATGCCGGTATGCAACAGCTAGTACGCGACCTGAACCACGTCTACCGCAGCACGCCCGCACTGCACACGCAGGATTTCGACGGCGCGGGCTTCACCTGGCTCGACTGGAAAGACGCCGACGCCAGCGTGTTCTCCTGGCTGCGCTTCGACGGCGAAGGCCGCGTCGCGCTCTGCGTTGTCAACATGACGCCCGTGGTGCGCGAAGGCTATCGTGTCGGCGCACCGAAGCCGGGCCAATGGCGCGAACGCTTCAACAGCGACGCGCGCGAGTACGACGGCAGCGGGGTTGGCAACGACGGCGCCGTGAACACGGAACCTCAGGGCTGGCACGACCAGCCGCATTCACTGACTTTGACCTTACCGCCGCTGGCCACCTTGATTCTTGAGCCCGCAGATGACAACGAGCCGAGGAGTACCGACTCGTGAGTACACACCCGACCGCCAAACACGACGCGGCGCTTGCCGCAGAAACGCTGGGCATGGATGCGGACGCCATCCTCAAGGACTTTCGCCACTACTTCAGCCTCACGCTGGGGCAGTTTGCGCTCGAGCCCGGCAACCCTTACGCCTGCCAGGCGCTGGCCTACGCCGTGCGCGACCGGCTTATGGAGCGCTGGTCGGAGACGCACCAAAAACGCGTCGAGGCCGATGCCAAGCGCACGGCCTACCTGTCACTCGAATTTCTCATGGGGCGCCTGCTCGGCAACGCCCTGCTCAACCTCGACCTGGAACCCGCCGCGCGTGAAGCCATGCAGCGCATCGGAATCGCACTCGAAGACGTCGAGCAAGCCGAGCACGATGCCGGCCTCGGTAACGGTGGTCTCGGGCGCCTCGCCGCCTGCTTCCTCGACAGCTGCGCCACACTGGGGCTGCCCGTGATCGGTTACGGCATTCGTTACCGCTACGGCATGTTCCACCAACAGCTGCGCGACGGTCGCCAGGTTGAGGAGCCGGATTCCTGGCTTGCCGACGGCTTCCCCTGGGAAATCCGTCGTCGCGACCTCGTGCGCCAGGTACGCTTCGGCGGCCGCACCGAAAGCTACGCGCGCGACGACGGCAGCATAGGCTGGCGGTGGGTCGATGCGGAGACTGTATCGGCCGTGCCCTACGACGTGCCGGTTCCGGGATACCGCAACAACGTCGTGAACACGCTGCGCCTCTGGTCGGCCGAAGCCGCGGAAGCCTTCGACCTTGGTGAGTTCAATGCAGGCAGCTATGCCGACGCCGTGCGCGACAAGAACACGGCCGAGAACATCACGATGGTGCTCTACCCGAATGCTGCGAACGAAAACGGCCAGGTCTTGCGACTGCGGCAGCAGTACTTCCTCGCCAGCGCGAGCCTGCAGGACATCATCGCTGATTGGCAGGCGCGCCACGGCGACGACTTCTCGACCTTCGCTGACAAGCACTGCTTCCAGCTCAACGACACGCACCCGGCCGTTGCGGTTGCCGAGCTCATGCGCCTGCTCATGGACGACCACGGAATGGATTGGGATACGGCCTGGTCCATTACAACCTCGACGATGGCCTACACCAACCACACACTGCTGCCCGAGGCGCTCGAGAAGTGGCCCGTAGCCATGTTCCGCGACCTGCTGCCGCGCGTGCTTGAGATCATTCTCGAAATCAATGCCCGCTTCCTGGCCGACGTGGCGCAGCGCTGGCCCGGTGACACCACACGGCTGCGTCGCATGTCGCTCGTCGAAGAAGGCCACGCGCCCATGCTGCGGATGGCCTACCTGGCCATCGTTGGCAGCCGCTCCGTCAACGGCGTGGCCGCGCTGCACTCGGCGCTGCTCACAGAAGGTCTGTTCCGCGACTTTCACGCGCTCACGCCCGACAAGTTCAACAATAAGACCAACGGTGTGACACAGCGCCGCTGGCTCGCAGCCTGCAACCCGGCCCTGTCGGAGCTCATCACGAGCCGCATTGGCGACGGCTGGGTCACGGACCTGCCGCAACTCGAGCAACTGCGACCGCTCGTCGACGATGCCGCGTTCCGCGACGCCTGGCGTGCGTCCAAGCGCCACAACAAACTGCTGCTGGCGCGTGATATTCGCGAGCGCACGGGCGTGAAGCTCACGCCCGACATGATCTTCGACGTGCAGGTCAAACGTATCCACGAGTACAAGCGCCAGCTGCTCAACGTGCTGCACGTCATCCACCGCTACATCCGCATCTCTGCAGGCGAAACTGACGGCATGCAGCCACGCGCCGTCATCATCGGCGGCAAGGCCGCGCCCGGTTACGTGCGCGCCAAGGAGATCGTCAAACTCATCAACAATGTGGCGACGGTCGTGAACAACGACCCGCGCACCGAGGGCTTGCTGCGACTCGTTTTCTACCCCGACTACAACGTCTCGGCCATGGAACGTATCTGCCCCGCTGCGGAACTCTCTGAGCAGATCTCAACAGCCGGTAAGGAAGCGTCGGGCACGGGCAACATGAAGTTCATGATGAATGGCGCGCTGACCATCGGCACGCTCGATGGCGCCAACGTCGAGATTCGCGAAGCCGTAGGCGAAGACCACTTCTTCCTGTTCGGCCTGACCGTCGAGGAGGTGCAAGCCACCCAAGGTAGCTACAACCCGGCCGCGATCATTGCGGCGGACCCTGACCTTGCGGCCGTCGTTCGTCTGCTTGAGTCGGGGCATTTCAACCAGCGCGAGCCCGGCATCTTCGACGGTATCATTGCGTCGCTGCGCGACCCGCATGACCCGTGGATGACGTCAGCCGATTTCGCAGGCTTCCTGGCGGCACAAAACGACGTCGATACGCTGGCCGCCGACTCTGAAGCATGGACGCGCAAGAGCATCCTAAACGCGGCCGCCTCGGGACGGTTCTCGACGGACCGCACGATGCACCAGTACAACGACGACATCTGGCGGCTGACCCCGCTCGGGGACTGGTGATCATCGAAGCGGGCGACCCCGCGCGCCCAGGCCCAACCGTCACAGACGACGGCGTGAACTTCGCGCTGTTCTCGTCGGCGGCGCAGCGCGTTGAGTTGTGTTTGTTCGATGCCGAAGGCAATGAGACGAACAAACTCGACTTGCCCGCGCGCTCGGGTGATACCTGGCACGGCTTCGTGCCCGGACTCACGGCGGGGCAGCGCTACGGCTACCGCGTGCATGGCGACTGGGCACCGGCCAAGGGCCTGCGCTGCAACCCGGCCAAGCTGTTGCTCGACCCGTACGCCCGCCAGATCGATGGACCCTTCCAGTGGCACCCAACGCTGTTCGCACATCGCGGCCGCGGCGGCGCGCTGGCCGACCGACGCGACAGCGCACCCTACGTGCCGCGCGGTGTCGTCACAGCCGAAGGGCCGACGGTGCGCCGACGGCCGCAGGTGCCGTGGCGCGACACGATGTTCTACGAGCTCAACGTGCGCGGCTTCACGATGCGCCACTCGGCGCTCGATGACCACGAACGCGGCCGCTTCCGCGGGCTCGCCAACGGCCAGGTCGTCGAGTACCTGAAAGCACTCGGCGTCACGTCGGTCGAATTGATGCCCGTGCACGCGTTTGTGGACGAGCATTTTCTCGCGCAGCGCGACCTGTCGAATACCTGGGGCTACAACACACTTTCGTACTTCGCGCCCATGCCACGTTACGCGGGCGACGATCCCGTCACCGAATTTCGCGAGATGGTCGACACGCTGCACGATGCCGGCCTCGAGGTTATCCTCGATGTGGTCTACAACCATACCGCCGAGGGCAACGCATCAGGCCCCACGCTCTCGCTGCGTGGCATCGACAACCTGGCCTACTACCGCGTGTTGCCGCAGGCGCCCGGTGACTACGTGAACGACACGGGCACGGGCAACACGATTAACGCCGACCACTGGGCCACACAGCAGCTTGTTGTCGACAGCCTGCGCTACTGGGCCGGTGAGATGGGCGTGGATGGCTTCCGCTTCGACCTGGCACCCATCCTCGGACGCTATTTCACGGGCTTCGACAACACGCACCCGATGCTGCGCAAGATCGCCGAAGACGAAGTCCTGCGTCACACGAAACTCGTCGCCGAACCCTGGGACATCGGGCCGGGCGGCTACCAGCTTGGCCACTTCGCAGCACCCTGGGCCGAATGGAACGACCGCTTCCGCGATGTCTCGCGGCAGTTCTGGCACGGCGACGAGCGCCAGTCGCCAGCTATGGCGCGCCGCCTGCACGGCTCGGCCGACGTGTTCGAAGGTAGCGGTCGGCCACCCTGGGCCAGCGTCAACTTCATCACGAGCCACGACGGCTTCACACTCCGCGATCTCGTGAGCTACGACCGACCGCATAACGAAGCAAACGGCGAAAACAACCGCGACGGCCACCAACACAATTTCTCGGCCAACCACGGCGTCGAAGGGCCCACAGACAATCCACATATCGAGGCTTTACGCCGGCGTCAGCGTCTGAACCTGCTGGCAACCTTGTTCCTCGCGCAGGGCACACCGATGCTGCTGGCGGGCGATGAATTCGGCCGCACGCAGCAGGGCAACAACAACGCCTACGCGCAAGACAACGCGATGAGCTGGGTCGACTGGGAAGACGTGGACGCCGATTTCCTCGACGCCGTCCGGCAGCTCATCGCTTTGCGGCGCAGCACACCGTTGTTGCGCCAGGCTGGTTATCGGCACGGCGCGAGTGCCAACGCGTCAGGCGTGCCTAATATCGACTGGCTTGCGCCCGACAGCCGGCCGCTCGAGGGCATCGACTGGCACCACGCGCAGGCACTGACCATGCTGCTCGTCGCCACGGACAATGACGCACCGCAGTCGCCCAAAGACGAAGCGGTCGCTGTACTCATGAACCCGACGGGCTGCGACGTGCCCTTTGCCCTGCCCGACATTGCCGACACTGGCGCCTGGCAGCTCGCCTTCTCGAGCCATCCCGATCAGGCGGGTCCCGAGGCTGGCGAGCTCACGCTCGTCGACCGCAGCCTCGTCTGCGTGCGCTGGCCGCGCGCGTCAGGCTGACTTCGGCAGGAACACCGATTTCACCTCGAGGAACTCCTCGAGGCCCAGCGGCCCCCACTCGCGACCGTTGCCTGACTGCTTGTAGCCTCCGAAAGGCGCCATGAGCGACGGGCCCTGGCCGTTGATGTGGATGCTCCCGGCGCGGATACGTGCGGCCACACTGACCGCGCGCTGCGGATCACCCGCCTGCACGTAACCCGCAAGGCCGTAAGGCGTATCGTTGGCGATATCGATGGCATCGTCTTCGTGGTCGTAGGGGATCAGCACGAGCACGGGCCCGAAGATTTCCTCGCGCGCAATCGTCATGTCATTGGTGACGTCGCTGAACACGGTGGGCTTCACGTAGTAACCCGTGTCGAGACCCTCGGGTCGACCCGTGCCGCCCGCGACAAGCGTCGCGCCTTCGTCAATGCCGGCCTGGATCAACTCCTGGATTTTCCCGAACTGAATTTCGCTGACCACAGGCCCGATCCGCGTGTCCTCGTCGTTGGGATCGCCGACCGTCGTTTTCTCGGCCACCTTCGCAGCGATCGCCGCGGCGTCTGCGAGCATCGCGCGCGGCACGATCATGCGCGTGGGCGCATTGCAGGACTGGCCCGAGTTCGCAAACACCTGGCGCGCACCACTGGTCACGGCGGCCTCAAGGTCCACGTCGTCGAGCAGCACATTGGGCGACTTACCGCCGAGTTCCTGCGCCACACGCTTGACGCTGTCAGCTGACGCCTTGGCCACAGCCACGCCCGCGCGCGTCGAGCCCGTGAAGGACATCATGTCGATGTCGGGGTGCGCGGACATGGCGGCACCCACAGACGGGCCGTCGCCGTTGACGAGGTTGAACACGCCCGGCGGCACGCCGGCCTCATCGAGAATCTCGGCCAGGATCATCGCGTCGATGGGCGCCACCTCGCTGGGCTTGAGCACCATCGTGCAGCCCGCGGCAAGCGCGGGTGCGACCTTGCAGGCAATCTGGTTTTGCGGCCAGTTCCAGGGCGTGATGAGCCCGCAGACGCCGATGGCCTCGCGGCTCAGGAAGTGATCACCCTTCTGCTCTTGAAACTCAAATTTGGGCAAGAGCTTCTGCATCGTGATGAAGTGGCCGAGCCCCGAGCCCGCCTGCACCTTCGTGGCGAATCCGGCCGGCGCGCCCATTTCTTCACTGATGGCGGCACCCAGCTCGCCCATGCGCGCCTTGTAGCCCGCGACGATGCGCTCGAACAGCGCTACTCGGTCCTCGACAGTCGACTGGGACCAGCTTTCGAATGCCGCCCGTGCCGCGGCGACGGCGCGATCGACGTCGGCGGCGCTGCCTGCGCTCACACGCGCGAACGGCTGCTCTGTGGCGGGGTTGACGACCTCGATCGTGGCCGGCTCGGCCGGGTCAACCCATTTCCCGTTGATGTAGAACTTTAGGTAGTCGCGCATGGTGGCGGGTCCTTGTCGCGGCGGTGTGTCGAATCCCCACATGGTAGCGCCTTGCGGCGCGGCACGCCGGCCGGTTCGATATAATCAGCGGGTTCCTCCAATGCGAAGGCAAGACCCTTGATCAAGACAGACGTCGTCATCGTCGGCGCGGGCCCGTGCGGCCTGTTCCAGGTATTCGAGCTTGGCCTGCTGGGCCTCAAGGCACACGTCGTGGACTCGATTGCGCAGCCCGGCGGCCAGTGCACGGAGCTCTACCCCGACAAGCCCATCTACGACATCCCGGCCGTGCCCGTGTGCACGGGCCAGGAGCTCACGGACAACCTGCTCCAGCAGATCGAGCCCTTCGGCGCCGAGCTGCACCTGGGCGACGAGGTGACCGAGCTCGAGCCCCGCGGTGACGGTTTCTATCTGAAGACCTTTAAGGGCGTCGAGTTTGAGGCCAGCGCTGTGATCATCGCGGCCGGCGTCGGCTCGTTCCAGCCACGACAGATCCGGGCAGCCGATGCTGCTGACTACGAGGGCACGGGCATCGTCTACCGCGTGCGAAACCCCGAGCAATATGCGGGCAAGAAGCTCGTCATCTTCGGTGGTGGCGACTCGGCGCTCGACTGGGTATTGGCACTGCAGCCCATCGCCGAGCACATCACGCTCATCCACCGCCGCGACGAGTACCGGGCCGTCGACGCGTCCGTCGACAAGATGCGCGCGCTCGTGGCCGCAGGTGAGATGGACCTCTACGAGAACACGAAGGCCAAGGCCTTTCACGGCACCGACGGTACGCTCGAATCCGTGACCATCGTCGACAAGGAAGGCAACGAGAGCACGATCGACGCCGACCACGCCATGGTGTTCTTCGGTCTCGCGCCCAAGCTCGGCCCGATCGCCGACTGGGGACTCGACATCAATCGCAAGACGATCAATGTCGACACCGAGAAGTTCGAGACCTCTACGCCGGGCATCTATGCCATCGGCGACATCAACTTCTACCCTGGCAAGAAGAAGCTCATCCTGTCGGGCTTCCACGAGGCGGCGCTCGCGGCGTTTGCCATCAAGGCACGGCTCGAACCCGGCAAGAAGGTGCACCTGCAGTACACGACAACGAGCCCGGTCATGCACGAGCGGCTGGGCGTCAGCGACGCCGCGGAGTGATTTGCGGTCTATTTTCTATAGGATTACCGATCTTCTTGTGACCTAAGTCACTGATTGGGAATTAATCGACGCGATAACCTCGTTTTCACTTGCATTAATTCTATAGATTCATAGAATTCTGGCCATCCGACGACTGAGCGTCCGTCATGGCCGACCGCAAGCAGCCCCGCTACAACCAGAAAAAGCGCGCCGCCCTTGAGGCGGCGGCTGCCGTCTTTGCTGAGCACGGCTACCACGGCGCCAGCACGACGGCGATCGCCGAGCGCCTCGGCATCAAACAGGGCAGCCTCTACTACTACTTTAAGTCCAAGCAGCAGGCACTCGAAGAGGTCTGCGCCTACGGCATTGAAGACTACGTGAGCCGGATCGACGGCATCGCGGCTATGGCACTGCCGTTCGCCGTTCGACTGCTGGCCGTGTTCCAGTCGCACCTGTCGGCGTTTCGCGAGCGACGCGACGCCATGAAGGTCTACAACGACGAGCGGCTCTACCTGCCCGAGTCGGCCCGCACCGAGTTGCACGCCCGCGGCAGCGGCTACCGCAAGACGCTCGAAGCCCTGTTCGCGCGCGCCGTCGAAAAAGGCGAGCTGCGCGCCGACCTCGATAGCCATTTCGCCGCACTAACGGTGATCGGCATCGGCAACGCCTGGGGCGATCTCATCGTCCGCGACGACACCCTCGACACCACGGTTCTCGCACAGCAGTGCGCAGACCTCATTCTCCGTGGCGTGGTCCAGGCTGTCGCCTGACCCGTCCTCCTCATTTCAAAACATAAAGGCACCAGACATGGGCGCATTCAAAGAGCCGCACGGCGGCCAACTCAAGGAACTCTACCTGCCGGAACACGAGGCGGACGCCATGCGCGAACGCTCGCGCGACCTGCCCTCGTGGGATCTCACCGCGCGCCAGGTCTGCGACCTCGATCTCCTCATGTGCGGTGCGTTTTCGCCGCTTGAAGGCTTCCTGGGCAAGGCCGACTACGACAGCGTGTGCGCCGACATGCGGCTCTCAAGCGGCGTGCTCTGGCCGATGCCGATTACGCTTGATGTCAGCGAAGACTTCGCGGCCACGATCAACGCGGGCGACACCGTCGCACTGCGCGACGCCGAGGGCGTCATGCTGGCCGTGATCGAAGTCAGCGACATCTGGACGCCCGACAAGGCCTTCGAGGCCCAGACCGTGTTTGGCACCACCGACGACACCCACCCGGGCGTGAGCTACCTCATGCACCAGGCGGGCCCCGTCTACGTGGGCGGCACCGTGCGCGGAATCGAACCGCCGACCTACTACGACTTCAAGCTGCTGCGCGACACGCCCTCGGAGCTGCGGGGCAGATTCCGCAAGCTCGGCTGGCGCAAGGTCGTGGCCTTCCAGACGCGCAACCCGCTGCACCGCGCGCACCAGGAAATCACGTTCCGTGCTGCGGCCGAAGTCGAAGCCAACCTGCTGATCCAGCCCGTCGTGGGCATGACCAAGCCGGGCGACATTGACCACTTCACGCGCGTGCGCTGCTACGAGCACGTGCTCGAGCAGTACCCCGACCAGACGACAACACTGAGCCTGCTCAACCTCGCCATGCGCATGGCCGGCCCGCGCGAAGCAATCTGGCACGCGCTGATCCGCAAGAACTACGGCTGCACGCACTTCATCGTCGGCCGCGACCACGCAGGCCCGGGCAATGATAAAGACGGCAACCCGTTCTACGGTCCCTACGACGCGCAGGAACTCTACCGCGAGCACGAGGCCGAGATGGACATCACGATGGTGCCCTTCAAAATGATGGTCTACGTGCAGAACAAGGCCGAATACGTGCCCGCTGACGCGACCGACCCGTCCGACACGGTGCTCACGCTGTCGGGCACGGAGTTTCGACGTCGGCTCGCCGAGGGTCTCGACATTCCTGAGTGGTTCTCTTACCCCAAGGTGGTGGAAGAGCTGCGCCAGGCCTACCCGCCCAGGAACAAGCAGGGCTTCACGATATTCTTCACGGGCCTCTCCGGCTCGGGCAAGTCGACCGTGGCCAACGCGCTCATGACCAAGCTGCTAGAGGACGGCTCGCGCCCCGTGACGCTGCTCGACGGCGACATCGTGCGCAAGAACCTCTCGAGCGAGCTCGGCTTCTCCAAGGAACACCGCGACCTCAACATCCAGCGCATCGGTTTCGTGGCCAGTGAGATCACCAAGAACGGCGGCATCGCCATTTGTGCGCCCATTGCGCCGTATGCCCAGACGCGCAAGCAAGTGCGCGAGGTGATTTCACCCTTGGGTGGCTTCATCGAAATCCATGTGGCCACGCCCATCGAAGTCTGTGAGGCACGCGACCGCAAGGGCCTGTATGCCAAGGCCCGGGCGGGTATCATCAAGGGCTTCACGGGCATTGATGACCCCTACGAGGCGCCGGAAACGCCTGAGCTTGCTATCGACACGGCCAAGCTCACGCCGGACCTCGCGGCCCATCGCGTGCTCATCAAGCTCGAAAAGCTGGGGTATATCAAGTGACCGACAAGGCGGGCTACGCATTTCACCGTCCACACCCGTGGCACGGTTTGTCGCCTGGTGAGCATGCGCCCGAACACGTCAATGTGTTCGTCGAAATGACGCCGTTCGACCACGTGAAGTACGAGATCGACAAGTCGACGGGCTTCATCCACGTCGATCGGCCGCAGCGTACGACGGCACAGATGCCCTGCCTCTACGGTTTCATTCCGCAGACCTTCTGCGCGGAACGCGTATCGGCGCTCAGTCCGCGCTCGACGCGCGGCGATGGCGACCCGATCGATATCTGTGTACTCAGTGAACGCCCCATAAACCGCGCCGAGATCACGCTCAACGCCTGGGTCGTGGGCGGCCTACAAATGGTTGATGGCGGCGAGGCCGATGACAAGATCGTCGCAATTCTCGACGGCGATTTTGTGCACGGTCACATTCGCGACATTCATGACCTGCCGACGATTACGATCGAGCGCATCCGTCATTACTTCCTGACCTACAAGATGAAGCCCGGGCAGTCGCAACCTGTCACGGGCGTCGAGCCTTACGGTCGCGACCACGCGCTCAAGGTCATCGAGGCCTCAATCGCCGACTACGCCGATCATTTCGGTGACGCCAAGCGCGCTGTCGACGACGCTTAAGACCCGACCATGAAAAAGGCCCCGCGGGCAAGCGCCTGCGGGGCCATTTTCGTTTCTTATTTTCTCTGCTTAGGGGTCGTCGGAGAGCGAGCCGTAAGAATCCCAGTCCGTATCGAGCAGGCTGCGTGCGCCCGTTCCACCGGCCTCGTCGGACCAGAGGAAACCGCGGGCCCAGACATTCTCGCCTGTACCCTCGTCAGACCAGAGGAAACCGTTGGCCCAAACACCCTCGTCCGACCAGAGGAAACCGTTGGCTCCGACTTCGTCCGACCACATGAACCCAGTCGACGAGATGCCGCTCAGCGCGTTGCTCGTCGTCGCGCCATCAGCCTGGGACCAGTTGAAGCCTGAGTAATACAGGTAGCCGGCGGCCCACTGCGAGTCGCCCCAGAGACCGCCCGTGTCTTCCACGAGGATGCCGTTACCGGATTCATCGCGAATCATCACGGGTGAGAGCGCGAGGCCTGGCACAGATCCCGTTTCATTCAGCGCGGCCTCCACATCCAGCACACCAGCGCCATACGATGTCGGCTCTCCGTCGACCTTGCGTGCCGAGCGCATGAGACGAGCCTTGATTGTGTCGGGGCTCAACGTCGGGTCCTTGGCCAGCATGCGCGCAGCGGCTGCAGCGACCATCGGGGTTGCCATGCTCGTGCCCGAGAGCTCGAGGTATAGGCCCGAACATGTGGCCATGCTGCAGACACCATTGCGCTGCGGCAGCAGGTTCTTCAGAACGGAGTCGCCGGGAATCGCCGCGACAATCTTGTTGCCGGGCGCCACGAGATCAGGCTTGAGCACAAGGTCGCCGACCGTCGGACCGCGCGAGGAAAACGTCGAGACGTAGTCATCGTCTACGTCGTTGCCCGTACCACCGTCCGTGAGCGAGCCCACGGTAATGATCTTGCGCGAATTACCGGGGCTGTTGATCGTGAAATTGCCGTTGTGGCCATCGTTACCAGCAGCAGCAAGGACGACAACGCCGGAGTCCCAAAGCGCTTCAGCAGCCAGTACGAGCGGGTCCGTGGCATTAGATTCACTGACCGTCTTACCCAGTGACAGGTTAACAACGCGAATGTTGTAGTAGTGCCCGTAGCTCACCAGCCAGTCGAGTGCAGCCATGACATCAGACATGCTGCCCGCACCCTTGTCATCGAGCACCCGCATCGCGAGTAGCGGGGCCTGCATCGACGTGCCTTGGAATTCGCCGGCGCTGTCCGCGCCCGCGCCCGCAACAATGCCTGCCACGTGCGTGCCATGACCGAATTTATCGGCGCGCGGCACGCTGTTTGGCACGACAACGACGCCATTGATCACCACCGGTACAGGATACTGCCCACCCGTGAAGTCGAACTGCACCGCCGTATCAGCCAGCACGCTGTGTGTGGCAACGCCAGAATCTATGATCGCAACACCGACACCGGCGCCTTCCCAGACGGCATTGGCCTGCGCGCCCTCGGGCACGTTGGCGGCAATGCGTGCGGACTCAGATACAGACATTACTGGGGCATCGAGCGACAGACGGTCAACGCGCGCTTCGAGCGCGAGCTCGTTGAGGCTGCCGGCAGGCAGGCGAATGGCACGCACATCCAGGTTGTTGTAGCTGCGCAAGATCTCACCGCCAAGCTCGGCGACACGCGCGTCATCGAACAGCTCGGGGTGATCAGCGTAGCTAACGACGACCTCAACGGGCGCGTTGCCACCTGTTGCTGCGAGTGCCGCCAGGCGACCGCTCATCTTTGACGCGGGATCAACCTGGGCGTCTCGCCCAGCGTGCTCGCTACGTTCATCGCGCAATGAACGCTGCGCCGCGCGCTTTTCGGCGACCAACGCAGTAGCAGCGTTGTGCTCACGCTCCAGCGCGGTCGCGTACGCAACCGGGTCCTGCTCGACGCTGATGGACAGCGACGTCGACCCCGCATGCGCTGCGACTGCCGTGATCGGCATAACGGCCATGTCTCGCGAATCATCGATCTGGGCCCCAGTCACCCTCGACAGATCTATCGTCGGTGCGGAAACCGTGTTCATGATGCCCAGCACACCGGCAATGCCAAGCGCCAGGAGCGTATTTTGCTTTGCAGTCTTCATCGTCCGGCCCCCTTATCGAACGACCTGCAGGCGAGGAGCCCGCGAAGGTACAGCGTCCGGATTGTGCCGGGTGAGGTTGTGCGCACGACGTGCGCGGAACAGGATCGAGGTGGACTCGATCGAGTCATGATCAAAGTTGGCGCTCGTCACCGCCTCATCGGGGGCCAGCATGCCGACCCACGAGTTACGCTGCTTCTTCGCTTCGTACATGAGCGAGTCGGCAATGTTGAGCACGTTGTCGAGGTTGGCGTCTTCGGCCTGGCCTTCGAACATCGGGTAGGCGACGAAGCCGACCGAGCAGGTCGTGCGCGCCGTCTGGCCATCGCCGATGTCGAATGCGCGGCTTTCGATGCGCGAGCGAATGCGCTCCGCGAGTGCCGTGGCCTCTTCGGGGCGCGACTGCTTGGCGATGACGACAAACTCATCACCACCCCAGCGCACAACGAAGTCCGAGCGACGGCAGGTGTCGAGCAGCAAGTCGCGCAGCTCTAGCAACATCTTGTCGCCCGCAGCGTGGCCGTAGGTGTCGTTGATCGGCTTGAAGTGATCCAGGTCGATCATCATGAACACGAGATCGGCCGCGTCTTCGGTGTCGACGCCGTTGCGGTCGTTCTCGAAGCGGCGCTGGATGACCTCGAGGTCGCGCGAGACTTCTTCGAAGACGAAGCGGCGGTTGCGCAGGCCCGTCAGCGGGTCGCTCAGGCTCGATTCCTGCAGCTTCTTGTTGAGGACGTGCAGCTCTTTGTTGTTGTCCGCGAGCTTCGTGGTACGTGCCTGCACTTCGTGCTCCAGGCGGCGGCTGTAGGCAGCTTCACGTGCCAGGCGGCGACGGTGGCTGAAGTACAGGCCCAGCGCGAGGTTGAGTGCCAGCAGGCCGTAGCCGAGGTAAGCCCACCAGGTCGCCCAGGGTGCGGCGGCTACGGCGATCGGCACCGTGAAGCCCGCCTCGTTCCAGGCGCCGTCCGCATTCGCGGCGCGAACACGCAGCAGGTAACGGCCCGCAGAGAGATCCGTGTAGGTCACGCGGCGGCGGTTACCGAGGTCAATCCACTCCTTGTCGAAGCCTTCGAGCTTGAACTGGTAGAGGTTGTTCTGCGGTGAGGTGAAATCGAGTGCGGCGAATTCGAAGCCGACGTCGTTGTTCTTCCAATCGAGAGACACGTTGCCGTCCTCATCGAGCGGTACGTTCTCCTTCTTGGGGTCGTTGCCGTGGAAGAAACCCGTCAGCGCGATGAGCGGTGCGATGCTGTTGCGTGCGATCTGCTCGGGGAAGAAGGCGTTGTAGCCGTTCGTACCACCGAAGAAGAGCTCACCGGACTCGCTGCGATAGTGCGCGCCGAAGTTGAACTCCTCACCCTGCAGGCCGTCGCGGCGGTGCAGCTTGCGCATCTCGCCACTCTCGGGGTGGTACTGCGTGATGCCGTAGTTGGTGCTGAGCCAGAGCCAGCCACCCGAAGCGAATTCAACACCGTAGATCGTGTCGTTGCCGAGCCCGTCGACTTCCGACAGGTTCGCAAATGTGATGGCTGCGGGCGTGCGGGTCTCACCAACTACGCGGTCGAGACCGCCGCCGCGCGTGCCCACCCAGACCGTGCCATCAGCATCCACCGCGATGTCGTAGACCGAATCATCAGCCAGCGTGCCGACAACATCGGGATCATGGCGGTAGGTGTGGAAGCTGTCCGTGGCGGGGTCGTAGAGCGACAGGCCACCGGCGTCGGTGCCCACCCACATGCGACCCGACGGGTCTTCGGCAAACGCCGTAATGCGGTTACTTTCAAGACCGCTCGCGCCCGTCGCGTAGTTTGTAAACTGACCCGTGCGGCGGTCGTAGCGGCTCACACCACCACCAAAGGTGCCGACCCAGACGCGGCCCGCTCGGTCTTCATAGAGGCTCATGATGCCGTTGGCCGCGAGGCTGCCCGCGTCATCCGGATTGTGGCGCAGCGTGTCGATCACATTGGCGTCGGCGTCAACACGCGTGATGCCGTTGCGCAGCGTGCCAACCCAGACCGCGCCCTCACGGTCACGCAGCAGGCTCATAACGTGGTTGCCCGGGATGGCCTGGCCACCGTCGGCGCCCGTAAAGTAGCGCGTCAGCGTGTCATTGCTGCGGTCGAGCGCGTTGAGGCCGTCACCAAATGTACCGACCCAGAGTCGGCCGCGGGTGTCTTCCACAAACGACGTGACGACCGGTGCCCGTTCGGCGCTGGCCGTCATTTCGTGTGCGGGTTCGAAACCGAAGCCCCAGGTGCGCGGGTTCCAGGTGTTGATACCGCGCGTCTTGGTGCCAAACCATATGAGACCCGAGCGGTCTTCAAACATCGTGGTGATGTTGTTGTCGCTCAGGCTCGTCATTTCGGCCGGGATGTTCGTGTAGCGCACGAGCGTGTTGTCGATGGGGTTAAGCAGGTTCAGACCTGACGTCGTGCCCACCCAGATGCGTTGTGACTTGTCCTCGAATAGCGTCTGAATGCGATCGCCCGTCAGCGTCTTGGCATCAGCCGCGTTATGGCGCAGCGTGACGAACTGATCGTCGCCCGCGGGCAGCTTGCTCAGGCCACCGCCGTAGGTGCCGACCCAGAGGTTGCCCAGGTGGTCTTCGAGGATCGCCCGCACGCTGCCGCGCGTCAGGCTACCGGCCGCTTCCGCGTCGTGCGCGTAGGAGACCATCTGTTCGGTTTCGATGTTGATGCGCGTGAGACCGTGGTCACCACCCACCCAAAGGCGGCCGGCGCGGTCAACGTGCAATGCGAAGAGCTGATCAGCGGCCTGTGCATCACCCGACAGACGGTAGCGACGGAACGTCTCGCTGGCCGTGTCGAATCGATCCAGGCCCCCACCGCGAGTTGCCACCCAGAGGTTGCCCTGGGGATCAAAGGCCAGGCGGCGCACGATGTTGGCGGAAATGCTGCTGGGGTCGTTGGCGTCGTGGCCAAAGCTTACGAAGCGGTCGTTGGTACGGTCGTAGCGCACGAGGCCACCACCGTTGGTCGCCAACCAGAGATCGCCCTTGGCGTCTTCAACGATGTCCCAGATGAAATCGTTGGGCAGTGCGTTCGGGTTGCCCCGCTCGCGCTTGAACTGCTCAAAGGTGTAACCATCAAAGCGGTTCAGGCCGTCCTCGGTGCCGAACCACATCATCCCGTCGCGATCCTGGTGGATGGACGTGACGTTGCTCTGCGAGAGGCCCTGGTCGTTCGAGATGTGCTGGAACAACATTGGGTGCGAGAGGCCTGCCTTGGCCGCACTCGCCTGCGCCGGCTGCAGCGCCGTGGCGGCCATTAGCAGCCCCGCGATGCACATCCCGACGAGAGATAGTCTCGTGCTCTTCATGAATCCCCTTCCCGTTGTACCGACCATCCCGGTCGGCCCCAATTGCTATACGCCAATTAGGCAGGAGAAGTGATTTCGAGGCGTTGACGAAGTCCGGGGCGCGCCACCTGAAATTGTGACGCGGTTCTCATAACGTGGTCGTTAAACGTCCGCGTCAGAGGGTTCCGGAAGGCCCGATTTGAGCATCTCGGCGAAGTCTGCCGGCGTGGTGGGGCGGGCGTAGAAAAAGCCCTGACAGGCCTGGCAGCCGAGCTCGATCAGCGCGTCGCGCTGCGGCTCGGTTTCGACACCCTCCGCAATGACCAGCATGTCCAGGCGCTGGCCCAGAGCGACCATGGCCGAGGTTATGGCGAGGTCCTTGCGATTGCCCAGCATACCTGCAATGTAGCCTCGGTCGATCTTGATGACGTCCGCCGGCAGGTCCTTGATGTAGCTGATCGCGGCGTCGCCCGTGCCGAAGTCGTCGATCGACAACCGCAAACCGATCGCTTTGAGTCGGTCGAGCTGGTTGATCACCTCATAGTCACCCTGTAGCGCACCACGTTCGGAAATCTCGAGCTCGATGACCGACGCAGGCACCTGGTGCGCCTTGAGGATGGCCTCGACGCGATCCGGGAACTCCGGGTCGGTGATCTGGCCACGCGCCACGTTGACGCAGACTACCGGGCAGTCGAGTCCCGCCACGCGCCAGCGATTGTATTGGCGGCAAACCTGGTCGAGAACGAACTCGCCCACGCGAATGATCAGACCCGATTCTTCAGCAATACCGATGAACTGGTCGGGCGCGATCGTCGTTCCATCGGGTCGGTGCCAGCGCAGCAACGCCTCAACGGCAATAATGTCGTCGCTCGGCATGTCCACGACAGGCTGATAGGCCAGTGACAACTCTTTGGCGTCGAGCGCTTCGTGCAGCAAATGCTCGATTTCGAGTTTGCGTACGGCCGCAGCATCGCTTTCGGCACAGTGATAGCGCACACCGCCACCGCGGCCCTGCGCTGCCCGCATGGCGTTATCGGCACGTTGCAGCAGGCTGTCGACGTTGTCGGCGTCGTCGGGGTACATCGCAATGCCGAGACACGCGGACAGGTAGACCGTCTGACCACCGACCTGAATCGGGCGTGCCAGCGCCTGCATGAGCCGTTGCTGGAAGCGCGCGAGTTCGTCGTCGTCACCCGACCAGGTCAACATGATGCCGAAGCGCGCGTGGTCGAGAATGCCGACCATGGACGTCCGCAGCCCGCGCGCCTGGACCGGTGTATCACCGGCCTCCTTGAGGCAAGCCGACAAACTGTCGCCAATCTCCAGCAGCACCTGGTCAGCGGCCTGCTGACCCATGGCTTCGACCACGAGCCGGAATCGGCTGAAGCCGGCAACCACAACAGCGAGCTTGTTATGGTCACGTTCGACTGCGGCCATGCTGCGCTTGGCGATGTCTTTGAATCGGGCGCGGTTGGGCAGGCCCGTGACGGGTTCGAATGAGTCGCGCGACTTGAGCTGCATGCGCGCGTCGTCAGCAAACCTCTGTGCGTCGCGCAATGACTTCTCGGCAAAGGCGAGCCGGCGCTCGAGCACAATCTTGTCGCCTGTGTGCGCCACGCGGCGCGCAATCATTTCCCAGTCGTGGGGCTTGCGCAGCACGTCGACGCTGCGCGCCTTGAGCGCCGCCTGCGTCTCCCGGCGGGTTTTGCACAGCGCAAACACAATGGGGCGCGGTGCGTTATCGGCTGCAAGCGAAGCGTAGACAGGCTGGCCTTCCCCGGTTTTGATTCCCGCATCGATCACGACGATGTCGGGGGCCTCAGACGTGACATCCGCAATCGCGTGCCGAGGATCATCGGGCAACACAACCTCCAGCCCCGCGTTGCGCAGCCAGCGTGGCGCCCAGTGGCGCGCCTCGCGATCGCGCACGATCAACATGACGCGCGCGGGCGCTGCGGCCTCAAGCATCGCCTCGCGTTCCTCGGCCGAGTCTCCGGTGAATTCGATCGCGGTCATCGTAAGGCGGTCAATGAAGGTGTCGCTTGCGGCCATGTTTTAGTCCGCCACCTGTGCCGTGACCGCAGTCGGACCGAGCTCCAGGACCGTTTGTGAATCGACGGGGCGTGAAAACAGGAATCCTTGCAGCTGCTCGCAGCCCATCCCCGCGAGTGCTGCAGCCTGCTCACCGGTCTCAATACCGACGGCGATCAGTCGTAAGCCGAGTTCCTTACCCATGGCCGCCGCTGCCGAACAGGCCGCCGCAGCAGCGTCGCTGGTCACGACATCGCGCACCAGCGACCGGTCGATCTTGAGCCCGTCGATGGGACTGCGCGACAGCGCGGCAACGGACGACGTGCCCGCACCAAACCCGTCGAGTACCACGGTCGCACCAATAGCGCGCAGCGCCTTGACGCGCGGGAAGCTATTCGCGGCATCGCGGGCGAGCGTGGACTCGGTGATTTCAAACTCGAGCACTTCGGCATCGAGCCCGTACTCCTGCGAAATGGCGAAGACGCGCTCGGGCAGGTCCTGGCGCGAGAGCTCCTGGGGGGAGAGGTTTACCGCAAGCCGCGCGTCGCTGCCAGCCGTGCGAGCGGCTGCGATCACCGCCAGCGATTGATGCAGTACCCATTCGCCGATCGGGACAATGAGTCCCGTGCGTTCCGCAATGTTGACCAGGCGCGACACCGAGCGCTCGCCGAGCAAAGCACTCGGCCAGCGTACCAGCGCCTCGATGGCCACAGGCTTGCTGGTCACCGCATCCACGATGGGCAGGTAATTCAGTGAAAACGCACCGCGGTCGAGTGCGCTCTTGAGCTCCAGCGCGAGATCCTGGCGCTGCAGCGCGCGCAGTCGCATCGTGCCCGAGTGCATCTGGTAGCCCGGCACGTTGTCGTTGCGCGCCGCTTCCATGGCGACGAGCGCATTGTCGAACAGCGTCTGCGCGTCCTCTCCGTCCTGGGGATACAGCGCCACGCCGATAGCTGGCGACACGAGAACGGAACGGTCGCCGACGGGGATCGCGTGCGCGAGTGCGCCCACGATACGTTCGGCCACGGACTCGGCGTCGGTGCCGGACTCGATGTCGGGCAGGATCATGGAGAACTGTCGATAGTCGGTGCGGCCGATCACCGTCACGCGCTCCATATCGTCATCGAGATCCGAGTTAGAGCCGCGCACCTGCGTCGTGAGCCGCGCCGCAACCTCGCGCAGCAGCGCGTCCTGTTGGAACGAACTCAGGCCGGGCACGTTGTCTTCGATGCGGCCCAGGTGGACGGAAAGCACGGCCGAGCGGCCCTCGCGCAGGCCCTGGATGCCGACGACCTTCTCCAGGTCCTCAAAAAACTGCTGCCGGTTTGGCAGGCCCGTAGTCGGATCTTCGAACGCAAGACGACGCATGCGCTCGAGGTCCGCCGCGCCGCCCGATAGATCGCGGATGACGAGCAAGGCGGCGTCGCGACCCTGCGGTACGCAAAGGCACTCCATATCCGGAAGACGGGGCATGAGATCGACGCGCGAAACCTGGCTGCGGCGCGCCTTGATGGCACGGCGAATCAGCGCCCCGACGGCCTTGCCGCCAGCGCCTGGCCACATGTCTGATGCACGAACGGAGGGGCCGCCCGAACCGGCCGCCCAGGCGTCACCAGGTTCGAGAACGGAAGAGAGCCGACCCGTGCCCGTCATAACCAGCACAGTCGGTTTTGGCGCGCTGTCGGCGCCCTGCTCTACTGTCGTGGCGTCTCCCACGCGCTTTAGCCCCAAGATGCAGGCTGCCGAGTATTGTCGTTTTGCCGCGACACGTCATCGACGCGCTGTCCGTATTGAGACCTAAGTCAAGGTTTCCACGTGAGAAACGGAACCAGACCCGATTTCGGGGCTGCATATGGGCCGAGAGGCCACGGGAGGCCGGGGTTTGCTAGACTTCCAGCCCCACCTCAGAACACCGCTTCAGGAGCATCGCTCATGATTCGAATTGCCTCGTTAGCACTCGCTGCTACGTTGACCGCAGCAGCAGGCGCCCATCCGCAGCATTCCGCCACTCATGGTGGCGACGCACTATCACAAGTACTCGAGTCTGATATTCGCGCTGACGATAAGGCGCGCGATAAATTTCGGAACCCGGGCAAGACGCTGCGCTACTTTGGCATCACGCCCGAGATGACCGTCGGCGAATACGGCCCGGGCGGTGGCTGGTATACCCGAGTACTTGCGCCGTTGGTGTCAGAGAAAGGGGCCTACGTCGCCCTAGGCGCAGACGTCGAGCGATATCACGCGACGGTCGACGAGGAACGCAAGGCGCGCCTCAAGGCGTTCCCCAATACGTTCCCGGGCCGCGTTACCGAATGGACCGGCATTGACGCCGAGAAGATCGCTGCCGTCGAAATTGACGAGGCGTCCGACTGGGCGGGCAAGCTCGATGCTGTAGTCACGTTCCGCGGATTCCACGGCCTGGCCCGAAAAGACATGACTGATGAGACGATTGCCCACTTCTACAGCATGTTGAAGCCCGGCGGCATTGTTGGCGTCGTTCAGCACCGCGCCGACGAAGACGCCCCTTACGACTACACGCGCGGCCACAACGGCTATCTCAAGCAGTCTGAAGTCGTTGCGATGTTTGAAAGCGAGGGCTTTGAACTCGTCAAGGACGGGGAATTCAACGCGAACCCCAAGGACACCGCGGACCATGAAGGCGGCGTCTGGAGCCTGCCGCCGACGCTGCGTCACGGCGACACCGATCGCGATCGATACACCGCTATCGGCGAGAGCGACCGCATGACGCTCGTGTTCCGAAAGCCGGCCTGACGCCCGCTTGACTGACTTCCGGGCGCTGGAGGCTGCCTACCGGGCCGCCATCTATCGCGTCCGGACCGACCCGCCCATCGATCTTTCGATTGGTAGCAACAGCGCCGCACTCGCGGCGTTGTTGCGTTGGGCGGGGGTTTCTCAGGCCGCCATCGTTACAGCCTACAACCCCGGCAGTGATCGCCAGTCGGGAGACGCCAATGCGGCTGCCGATCGCGCGCTGCGGGCAGGACTTGAAGAACGCGGGTTCGATCTTAGAGACACGGTCGCGACCGATCCGTCCAACGAGTGGCCCGATGAACCCGGTGTACTTGTGCTTGGGCTCGATGTCGAGGATGCGCGCGTGCTCGGTCGCGCGTTTGGCCAGAACGCTATCGTAGCGGTAGATAACGCCGGCACCGTATCACTGATCTGGTGCCGCCCGGCCTAATCGCGCGCGTCAGAAGGTTGAATAGCCGCGGCTGTCCTCGTACATGCGGATCAGAAAGTTACGAATCGTGCCCTCAGCCTCGGCTGCAGGCATGAGGCGTTGTTCCTCCATGAGCCGAGCCATGTCACCGATCGTGCGCTGACCGTCGACGAGCGCCATAAAGAAAGCGTGAATGCGCGTCTGCGCGGCCTGTACCTGAAAGAACTCAGCGCTGGGCACGGGCAGGTCGCTTTTCACAAGCCAGTCGGGCAGCGCGACATGCCGCGCCGGGGCGGCGACATCAGTTGTCTTGGTCATGCGCATGACGACAACACGCTCACGTCGCCCGTGGCGGCTCGCGGGTGAGACCATGTAGGGAACCTCGGCTTCCGTGATCTCGGGCTCGGAGAAGCCGGCGTCGGCGATGATCGCGGCCGATTCTTCGAGACTCAAACACTGCGCAGGATCGGCGTCGCGAAACGCGTGCGACCCGAACCAGACCCATTGCCCGCCCGGTGCCAGCAACTGGTTCCAGCGCGCGGCCTGGTCCGCGAGTGACGCACCGATCACGTCAGCCAGCCAAGGCGTCAGCAGCGTGTTGAAGCTGCCCGGCTTAAACGGCGGTCGCAGTGCATTGGCCAGCACGAGCTCGAAGCCTGGCGCCGCCGTCTCGGGCGCACGGAGCTCGCGCGGTACGGCGGCACTGGCCATGTCGCGCGGCGCAATCGGAAACTCAGTCAGTGCGACAGTTTCACCGGCCGCCATGTGCTTCGCCGTGAGCAATAGAATCGGGCTGAGATCCAGCGCCACTGTCAGTTCAGGCGACGCGGTCTGGTGCAGGTCATAGGCGAGTCGCGCCCCGCCTGCGCCGAGTACGAGCAGCTTACCGACCTCGTGCCTGGCCATTGCAGCCTGCACCAGTTCTAGCGAACGTGCATTCTCTTCGTCGCCCCAGCACCAGTCGCGGTGCAGGTTGGCGTAATAGGTCTCGAGACCCTGGTCTTCGGGCAAGCGCGTGCGCAGCGCGAGGTAGGTCGTGTGGTCGGCTGTCAAATGCGTGACGTCGAGCGGCTCGAGCAGTGTCTTGAGCTCATCGATGTGCGCCGTCAGCGCTGACACGCTGCCTACGATCCGCTTGCGCGTGAGCGCGTGCAGGTCGTCGCGCGCGAGCGTTTCCTGCAGCCGCCCGATCTCCTGTGCCACCTGCTGCAGCCGGGCGTGATAACGACCGCGCCACTCGTCGAGTGCTACGCCGGGCTCGGCGAACAGAAACGGGATGCCGCCGAGCAGTGGGTAGACGGCCTGGTTGCTCTTGAGCTGTCCGCCGTCCTCAACAAGCGGCGAGTCGTCTCTGGGGCAGGCCAGAAGATCAATGAGGTCAGGATTGAGCATGCCGCGCATCCTAGCGGATTGGGAAGAGCGGGACCTCCAAATCAGAGCTTCAGGCGCCCGGCGCAAAGCGGCGTGCGCCTGGCCACGGTTCATTTGCGCCATACTATGACTGTTATGTTATAACGTTTCACTCTGTTCCGAGGTTTCTGCCTGCCAAGGCGGTTCGGCGACGACGCCGGTCCGTGAATCTCGCCCAGCAGCACAACAATCAAAATAGGACACCCAGTCGCCAGCGCCGATACCGGTCAGGCGATGCGTCAATGTCTTAATCGTGTGGAGAGCTTCATGAACATCAAATCCTGTGCGCCCTGCTTGCTCGGCGCCGCCATCGCCATGCTTTGGTCCGACGCTGCTACAGCGCAATCAGAGGGGGCCGAAAGCTCGGAGATCGATCAGATCACCGTCATCGGCACACGCCAGGCGTACCAGGGCGATTTCGAGCCTTTCGAAATCCCGCAGGCCGAGCTCAAGATCGACGCGCAGACGCTGCGTGACGCGGGTTCCGTGGACCTCGTCCAGGCGCTGGACCTCTCGGCTTCTGTGGCCAGGCAAAACAACTTCGGCGGCCTCTGGAACAGCTTCGCCATTCGTGGCTTCGTCGGCGACGAAAACCTGCCGAGCAACTTCCTCGTGAACGGATTCAATGCCGGGCGTGGCTTCGGTGGCGCGCGCGATTTGTCCGGAGTTGAGTCGGTCGAAGTCCTCAAAGGACCACGCGCCGCGTTGTACGGCCGCGGGGAACCCGGTGGTACCGTCAACCTGGTCACCAAACGTCCGACCTTTGAGACGGCAGGTGAACTTTCCGTGTCCGCGGGCAGCTTCAGCACCTACCGGGCTGACTTCGACTATACGACGCCGCTGTCCGATACCGTCGCCATTCGTATCGTCGGCGCCTATGAGGATGCCGAGAGCTTCCGCGACACGATCGAAACAGAAAAGCTGCTGTTCAGCCCCTCGATTGCCTGGCGTATCGGCGATACCAGCCAGCTCATCTATGAGATGGAATACAGCGACCAGGAAACACCGTTTGACCGCGGCGTAATCGCCATCGATGACGAGCTGGGCCTGATTCCCGAGAGCCGCTTCCTGGGCGAACCGAGCTACGGCCCGATCGAAACGGGCGTACTTGGCCATCAGGTCGAGTTCCAGCACGATTTTAATGAGGACTGGAGCGCGCTCGTGGGCGTCAACTACCGCGAGACGGAGCTGGACGGGCTGGCTTCAGAAAACGGCTTCGGCGCCCCGGACGCGGCCGGCAACTTCGGCCGCTTCAGCCGCAGCCGCGACTACGATGCGACCTATCAGGTCTTCCGTGCGGAGCTGAGCGGCAGCTTCCAGACGGGGAACCTGCAGCACCGCATCATTGTTGGCCTCGACGCAGATGAGTTCGAGAACGACCAGGTTGCCTTCCGCGACCGAACCACGGATCAGAGCATCAACATCTTCAACCCGGTTTACGGCAACTCGCCGGCGTCGGGCCTCGCGCTGGCGCCGCAGCTCGATCGTGTTGAGACGCAGGAATCGGTGGGCTTGTACATCCAGGATCAGATCAGCCTGACTGACAAGCTGGACATCCGTGTTGGCGCCCGCTTTGACGACTACGAGCAATCGCTCAACAACCGCCTGTCGAGCTCGACGTCTGAATACTCGGAAACTCGGGTGAGCCCGCAGTTCGGTGTGGTTTATCAGGCAACGGATACGGTGTCGATCTACGCGGTCTACGGTGAAAACTTCCGGCCTTTGTCAGGCGCAACGGATCAGAACGGGCTCGACCCGAACATCTCGGAATCGACCGAGGTGGGCGTCAAGTTCGCGCTCAACGACGGTGCACTCGTTGGTACGTTTGCGTTCTTCGATCTGGAGCAGTCGAACATCGCGACCTTCGACGCGGACTTCAATCCCACGGCCGTCGGCGAAGCCGGCAGCCAGGGCATCGAGATCGACCTCGTTGGCAACGTCACCGACACGACGAGCTTGTGGCTGTCTTATGCTTACGTCGATGCCGAAACGAAGAACGACTACACCGATTTCGTATCCTTCGCCTTCATTCCTGCCGGCTCGGACCTGCTCAACGTTCCGGAGCACCAGTTGAGCGCGCAAGTGGCGCAGGAAATGGAGCTGGCTGGACGACCGCTGACGCTCATCGGTGGCATCACTTATGTCGACGACCGCAGCGGTGAGTTCGGTGACCCGACCTTCAGGCTGCCCGACTACACCACGGCACGGATTGCCGCGAGCTACGAGATTTCGGAATCGCTAGGACTGCGGGCAGAGGTCAACAACCTGTTCGACGAAGAGTATTACACCAACTCATTCGCGAACGTCTGGGTGCAACCCGGCATCCCGCGCTTCTTCCGCGTCTCGGCGGACTTCCGCTTCTAAGCCCGGTTACGAGTAAAGGCGACGTGACTACAACTGCCAAACTGGAAGCAGACGCACTTCAGGTTTACCGCTCGGACAAGGAAGTCCTGAGCGGGGTCTCATTCAGCCTCGGGAGCAGCGAGGTCTATGCGCTGCTGGGCGGCAACGGCGCGGGCAAGTCCACGACGCTGCTGAGCTTCCTGGGCTTTCTGCCGGCCGCTGGCGGTCGTGTGCTGGTCAACGGCGCAGACGTTAGCGCCGACCACAAGGCGGCGCGCGAAGCGATCGCCTACCTGCCCGAGTCGGCGTCGCTGTACGAGCACCTGAACGCCTACGAAAATCTGCGTTACTTTCTGCAACTCGCTGGCCGGCCCGAAGGTCCGCCCGCGCTCGAAGCCGCCCTGGATCGCGTGTCACTCGCGCCGGCATCGCGGGAGCGCAGGCTCAATGACTATTCGAAAGGCATGCGGCAGAAGGTGGCGATCGCGCTGGCCATCCTGAGAGACACGGACATTCTGCTGTTGGACGAGCCGACGTCCGGGCTCGACCCGAGCGCCATTGACGAGTTCCACGACCTCATCCGTGACCTTGCCGACGCTGGTAAAACGATCCTCATGGTGACACACGACGTCTACGGTGCGTGCCAGGTCGCAGACCGCATTGGCTTGCTGCGTGGCGGCAAGCTCGTGGGTGAATTCTCTGCACCCAAAGGCGGACGGATCGAAACCGAAACCGTCCACCGTGCATTCTCGGACCGATCTGCTGACACCCAGCTCGCCGTATGAGTGCCACGCTGAGGATCACCGCCGACGAGTGGCGGTACTGGCTACGCTCCAGGCTGGCGCTCGCTGTTGTCGCGCTCTTCGTCGTCATCCTTGTCGGTGTCAGTGTGCTCACAAACCTGCGCATTGAGGCTGAGACACACGAGCGAGAGCACCACCAGGAAGTCTCGGAAGAGACGTTTCTCGACCAGCCCGACCGTCATCCGCACCGAATGGTGCATTACGGCCACTATGTCTTCCGAGCGCCCATGCCGCTCGCGATCTTCGACCCCGGTCTCGACGCGATTACGGGGCAGACGCTGTTTCTCGAAGGCCACCGCCAGAACTCGGCAACGTTCTCGGCGTCCGCAAGTAGTGCAGATCTCGGCGGCCTGTCCTGGCTGACACCCGCCTTGATGTACCAGTTGTTCGCGCCGCTGCTGGTCATCGTGCTCGGCCATGGCGCCATCGTTCGCGAACGGGAAGCAGGCACGCTGCCCGCGCTGCTCGCACAGGGAATCACGGGGCGCAGGCTCGTGGCGGGCAAGCTGCTCGCGCTCGCATTGTTCGTCACACTGCTGCTCGTCCCCGTGCTCATCAGCGGACTCATTGCACTGAGTGCCGGCGAGCGTGTGCTTGCCGCGACATCCCTGGTGGGCGTCTACCTGGTCTACCTCTTGATTTGGGTTGCGCTGACGCTGCTGGTTTCAGCCCTGGCCGACAAACGCGCAACGGCGATCGCGATGCTTGCTGCGGCCTGGCTCGCACTCACGCTCGTGCTGCCCGCCGTCGCCGTCAACACCACAACCCAGACGGCACCGCTGGCCGGGAAAATCGAGACCGAGCTCACGATGCTCACAGAGATTCGAGGGCTTGGTGACGGCCACGATGTCGATGACTCCGTCTACAACGACGTACAAGCGAGTTTGCTCGCGGAGTACGGCGTGTCCACTGTCGAGGAGCTCGACATCAATATTCGCGGCGTCCTCGCGCAGAAGGCTGAGGCCGACCTCACCGACACGCTGAACATCTATGCAGACCGGCGCATGGCCGCGGAGATGCGCCAGTCCGACCGCGTCAGCGCCCACGGCTGGCTCACACCGACGCTGGCAGTCGCCGTCGCCTCGCGAACACTGGCGGGCACAGACTTGTTCCACTACCACCGCTTCCTGCGCCAGGCCGAAGCTCTTCGCATCAGTTTCGTGCAAGGTCTCAATCGCGCGCACGCCGAAGCGCTGTCCTACACCGACGACATCAATCGCAATCGCGACGAAGCCTCCTGGGAGCGCGCACGAATCGACGCGTCCAACTGGCAAGTGCTGGAGACCTTTCAGTACGAGCCGGCCAGCGCTTCGACTCGAGTCGCCGGCACTCGCTCGGCTATTGCGATGCTCGCGGTCTGGGTCGCCGTGTTGGCCCTCATGCTGGCCTGGGCCGGCGGGAGGCTAAGACCTTGAGCGGATCCGCAACGCTCCGATCAGAAGTCTGGTTCCTGCTGCGCGATCGCGCATTTCGGGTATGGGTGCTTGTGGTGCTTCTTTTCTCGGGCTTTGCAGTCTGGTCGGGGTTGGCGGAGATCGCGCAACAGCGCGAGAGCATCGCGTTTCTGCTCGATGCCGATAGCAAAGACCGGGCATCTGAGTTTGCGAACCAGAGTGATTGGGGGAGCGCCGCCTATTACAGCTTCCACCTCACCTACGCCCCACCCTCAGACTTTGCCTTTGCTGCCATGGGGCAGCGGGACGCGTCAACGTGGAAACATCGGCTGCGCATGCTCGCGCTCGAGGGACAGATCTACGAGCACGATCCCGGCAATCCCGAGCTCGCCCTGATCGGCAGATTCGACTTCGCGTTCTTTGCCGCGTTCGTTTTGCCACTGGTGCTCATTTTCCTGCTGCATGACATCAAGGCCGGCGAACGCACGGCGGGACGCTTCAACCTGCTCGTATCTTCTGCGGGCGACGACAACACGCTCTGGTGGACCCGCGCGTTTCTGCGCGCCGCCGGCGTGCTCGTCGCCGCACTGGTACCACTGCTCGTGGGTGGTGCCGTCAGCGGCACGAGCGCTGCGACACTGCTGGGTGCGACCGCCGCGGTGGCCGCCTACGTGTTTTTCTGGACGGTGGTCTGCCTGTGGCTGGGCAGTCGACAACGTCCCGCCTCCGTGATTCTTGCAAGCCTGATCGGCGTCTGGGTGCTGCTCGGCACCCTGTTGCCCGCCGGCGGCCGCGTGATCATCGATCGCATGGTGTCGGTGCCCACAGGCGCCGACATCCTCATGACCCAGCGCGAAGCCGTCAACGACGCCTGGGACCTGTCGGTCGCTGACACCATGGCGCCGTTCGTCGCGCGTCATCCCGAGTGGACGGGATACACCGACACGGGCGACGGCTTCGACTGGGGTTGGTACTACGCGTTTCAGCAGGTTGGCGACCAAACGACCGAATCGCTGTCGGGCGCCTACCGCGCAGGGCGCACCCGCCGCGATCAACTCGCGGGGTGGTTTGCGATCGCCGCACCGCCCGCCTTGTTGGAGCGATGGCTTCAGAAACTCGCCGATACCGATGTCAGCGCGGTGCTCGACTACGAGAACAGCGTCAGGGCGTTCCATGCGGAACTGAGAGCGTTCTATTATCCCGGACTGTTTGGTGACGCACCGTTCGATCCGACGCGAATAGACGACCTGCCGCAATACTCAAACCCGGAATAGCCATGCGCAGTCGGCACCTGAAGAACACACTGGGCGCCGTTGCCCTCGTGGTGTGCGGCGGATGCGGCGGCGCAGAACCCGCCGTGCAACTGGCGGACATCAACGTCGCGCGGGGCGAACGCGCCGACTTTCAGCTTGAAGTACCCGCCGGCAAGCAAGACCCCGCAACGTTCATTCCGTTGACCGTGATAGCCGGTGAACGCGAAGGACCCACCGTCCTCATGGTCGCGGGCGTGCATGGTTACGAATTCCCGCCCATCCTGGCCGCCGATCGACTCGCGCGCGAAATCACGCCAGAGATGCTGTCTGGGACGCTTATCATCGTGCGCGTTGCTCACATCTCGGCCTACGAGGACCGCGCGCCTTACGTCAATCCGTTTGACCGCAAAAACCTGAACCGCTCGTTTCCAGGCTCAGCGGACGGCACGCAAGCCGAGCGCATCGCCCACTTGCTGTCTACTGCCGTCATTCCCGCTGCGGATTTTGTGTTCGATGTCCACGGTGGCGACGGCGCCGAATGGCTCGAAGCCTTCATCGGCGTCTATGGCGGCCCGCTCGCGACCAACTACGAACAAGCGCTGGGTGTCGCGCAATCGATGGGCTTTCCGAATATCGTGCGCTACAAGATGAACACCCAACAGCAGGTTGATCAGCGCCGGTCGCTCAACCGCCAGGCCGTCGCACAAGGTCTGCCGACCGTGCTCGTGGAAGCCGGCCAGAACGGTAGCCGCGACGACGTTCACGTTGACTTGATTGTCAGCGGCATGCGCAACGCGCTGACCTACCTGGGCCTGTTACAAGGCCCCGAATCTCAAGCCGCAGTGACGCCGCGGTACTTCGACGGTACGCAATCGGTCCCGGTAACACACTCGGGCTTGTGGTATCCCACACGGCGCGCCGGCAAGGTTGAGGCCGGTGAGCGCCTCGGCGAGATCCGAGACTATCGGGGCGACACCGTCGAAACCGTGACCGCACCGGCGTCGGGCTACGGCATCTACGGCCTGGCGGGGCCGCCGGTGCGCGCGGGCGATTCGGTGATGACCATCGCGCAGCCCATCGACTCGTTTGAAGAGTGAGCAGATCTACCTCGAGCTCAATACTCCTCGTAAGGGCAGCTGTTCTGAGCCTCTTCGCGGCTCATACGTGCCGACGCTTCAAGAACACAGCAGTCGAATGACTTGGTGCGGATTGTCTGGAGCGTCTCGCCACTAGATGACGTTACCGACACATAGTGTTCATAGCGCGACTGCCAAACCGCGTCCATGTCGGTGACGCCACAAACGGCTGCTGCGACCTGTTCGAACACCTGCTCGTCGCTAAGCGACCCATCCTGATCGGCGGCGACGTAGGTCGCGATCACTTGATTCTCATAGACGGTGAGTTCGCGCCACTCAAATGCGCCGGCCGTCATCGGTAATTCCGACTGGCGCGCCGTGACCCACGCGTCCACGGGTTTGCTCGAATCGCCGGAACACGCAGCAATAGTCAACAGGACCGTCAGCAACAACGCAGATCGACAGTTCGCCATGAGAACAACTCCTCGGGATTCTGGAGACGTGGTGATGATGCGGCACTGTGGCGCATCGATAGCATCGCTGGCCAGCAGACAGTTCACAGAATGCGAGACGCCCACAGCGCTGCCGCAATCAGGCTACTCAGTCTCCCGGCAAGACCAATCAAGGAATCTTGTAAGCGCGCTGCGATCGTCTTCTGACTCACAACGCACCCGGTTAATGCGACTGATCACGGCATCATCAATTCGAACTGTCGTGATTCGGTTTAAATCGGCAACAGGAATACCGTTATCAAGCCTCGGCGCAAAGCGCTGGGCGTATGCACCCGTGATTGCCATCCGCGTTGCCGATGAATCGAGCACGTCATTAGCCATGAGTGCGGCCCTGGTGACGAACCCCTCCTCGTCAATGGACACTCGCACGGGAACGGCTGTGGGAAAGCGATGCTCGTAACGGCGATACTGATACTCCGAGAGAAACACGGCCTGAGCCCGGCTTGAGTCGGTTGAATACTGCGCGTAGGCGAGTAGATGCCGTGTCGCGACGTCACGGTCGCCTCTCATCTCATAGGCGCGCGCCAAACGGCCGTGCAAGTGACGCTGCAATCGGCGCGCTGACACCCCGGCGCGTTCAAGCTGCTCTATTGCGCCTTCAGTGACCTCGATGACACCCAGCATGTTTTGCCGCTCCATGAGCATGTTCCCATACTCGTCTGCTGCGCGCGCGTGCAGCAAGGCGCCTTCGGGTCCGAGTTTCTTCGTGCGACTGTGAATACTCCGAAACAAGGCTTCATTGGGGAATGAGGCGCGCGCCGTTCGAAGCTCGTATTCAAGAAACGGAATCGAGTCCCGCCCAAAATGGCGTAGCGCAATCCGCCGCGCACGACGTTTGTGCTGAACCGCCTTTGCCTGGGCGCTCCCAATTGTCGCGCGCGTTCCATTGACTGCTTCATAGATCAAGCCTGACTCAGCCGTCATCACCAGAGGCTGAATGAGCTCGACAGCGTTTGCGCCATACACGTCCTCAAACTCGGCGAGCACATCGACAAACGCAAGCGCTGCGCCGATGTCCTGGCTCCGCCATCGCGCCAATGCCAGGTTGTATTTGGCTCGGGCAACTGTGCGGGGGTCAGGCGAGGCCGCACGCTGGGCGACCGTGAGTATGTCTCTCGCTGAAGCCACGCCAACTTCGAAGTTGGACGATTCCAAATGAAGCGAATATTGACCGTGTAGCTGTTGCAGCGCTTCGTTGGCTTCGGGTAACGGCATGATGTCCTGCGCGTGACACAGCTGCGCGGCGCAAACCAAGATCAGGGCAACGGCTCGCCTCGGGTTCATAGATAAGGATTTCGGCACAGTAAGACCTGCTAGCGCTCTATCTGAAAGCGAATCCGTGTCTCGACACCTGGAGTGGCTACGGGAACACCATCTTTGAAACGCGGCGCGTACCTAAAGCCACGCGCAGCCTTGGTCGCAGCGGCGCGGAACGTCGAAAGCTCCTCGCCCGCCGTCGCTTTGATGTCTTGCGGATACCCTTTCTCATCCACAGTGAACATCAAGTCAACGTGGCCCGTTTTTCCGGCCCTCAATGCATTCATCGGATACATCGGCGCCATGCGAAACAACGGCAAGTAATCCTCATTGCCGTCCCGCTCATTGCTGAGCCGGCCCACCGCCAATGCGTGTGGCGTGGCAGCGTCGCTCTCCCCGCGCGACTCGTAGATCCGGACCAGCAAGCTATGTGCTGGTGCGACGAGCGCCGAATCATCAAGCGCAATGGCCTCGAGCGATAAGGTCTCCGCGCTGTCAATTCGGCCCTGGATCAGACGCAGCTTGCCGAGTTGCATCGCCGCTTCGGCGCGCAACCCCGAAGACGCATCATTTGCCGAAAGTACCTTGCGTGCTTTCTCCAGCATACCTGCGTCAGTGTCCGCACGATGGGTCTCGACCAACCCGACGCCGCCTTTGAGGAGCACACGTGCGTGGGCGACGCTGCTGGCGCCGTTCACCGATTCGGAAAGGCGCGCCGCTTCCTCGTAGTGCCGCCTGGCCAGACCCGATGTATCCGCGGCATCACCGAGACCAAGCGACACCGTCACCATGTCCGAAGATGTCTCACCAAACGCATTACCGTAGCGCTCACGCGCCACCTCTAGTGCCTGGTATGCATCCCGCCACTGTCCTTTGCGAAACAGCGCGCGGCCATAGTGGTAGGACAACAAGGCGACAGTCTCATGGTCGTCTTCGTAGAGCGCCTCGGCGCGGTCCAGTGCAGCCTTGACGGGACCAACGGCGGATTCATAGTCGCCGCTGCGTGTCGCCTGCTCGTAGGCGGCGTAGCGCTCGAGAATCTCGGCATCCTCTGCCTGCGCGCCTCCGGTCCAGAGAGATAAGACGATCGCCGCGATCGCCTGTAGCAACATGCGCCCCGAAGTTGAAATCATCATCGGTAATTGCCGTCCTTGCGCATTGTAAATTGCGGATCGCGAATAGTAACCGTATCAAATCGCTCAGGGTGTGCCGAGGCAACCTGCCGTCGTCGTCCGCGCGGGAAACACTGTATTCAAGACAGCGTTCAACCGTTGCCAGTCGGCGGCCATCTTGGCCGCCTGCTGCTCAGTCAATACCGCGCCATGCGCATCTTCGCGCGCCGCCTCGATACGCGTGAAGTGAAACACGCGGACAGCAGTTCGATCCGAACCTTCGAACGATTCAAATACGTGGTCCACATGCCGGCGCGTATCGTCGACGAACACTATTGCAGAGAAGTCCCGTCCCGTGCGGTCGAGCAGCATCCGCAGCATCTTCCCCTTGTTCATACCCGTCGTCATCATGACGCCTTGCATGTAGCTCCATTCCCGATCGGCGATGTCTCGGTACACAGGAACACTGCCGCCCAACGGCGAGAGCGCTGCACGCGACAGATCGACACCGGCCCGGATCAACTCGCGCTCCGTCGCGGCGCGGTATTTGGGCGAGCGCGAGGTGAGCGCAAACACGGTGTTACCGCTGTCCTGCCAGGACCGGATCTTGTCGGGCAACGACGCTTCGGTGATCCGCATCGGGCCGAGCTCGTAAAGCAATCCGATAGCGTCCTCGAACAGGCAGCCTACTTTCTGGTCAGGCTCGGGCTGGACGTCGAGCCGGCCGCGCTGCCACTGGTACCAAAAGTCGCCACCCAGATCGACGCTGCTCGTGAGGATGGTGTTGTCGATATCGAGTACGACCAGCACCTCGTCCGAACCGTAGGTGTCGTTGAGCGTAGAGACGACAGCGTCAATCCGGTCGAAGGAAACAGTGTCGTCCTCGATAGACGATTCCGGCGCAGGCACCGGGGTCACGCACCCGGCGGTCACGAGAATGACACCCGCAAGGCCTGTGAGCAGACTCAGGCGTATTCGCATCATTGGGCTCCCTGCAGATGACGGGTGATCGTCGCCCAACAAAAATGCCCCACGAGGGGGCATTTTCAAAGGGTTTGGTGGTGATGGGTGGAATCGAACCACCGACCTACGGGTTATGAGTCCGTCGCTCTAACCGTCTGAGCTACATCACCGTTGTTTTCGTTGGGGCTTGGCCCCCGCCCCGATTGGGGACCGCGAATTGTCCTTGTGAGCGTCCTTGGCTGTCAAGCCGCCGACACTTTAAACACTGCATTTGCAGTGCCCGCGCCCGCAGTGGTCACAACACCGGCGGACACGGCAGGCCGCCCGGGAAACGCCGGACCACGCGCGCGTTGGTGTCGCGATTGAAGTAGGTGCACACCGTGGTGCCCATCGCGCGCGGACCATCGCTGCCGATGGTGTCGCCGGGGCCGCGGATGTACTGCTCGCTGAGCAGTTCATAGAGATCGCCATCGCGTGCGAGATCATCGTGCGGGCTGGCGCAACCCGCGAGGGCTGCGGCCACGAACAGTGCCAGCGACCGTCTGCGCAAAACCGTATCCCGGCCGCTAGACGTTGAACCGGAAGTGCATAACGTCGCCTTCCTGGACCAGGTACTCCTTGCCCTCGAGGCGCAGCTTGCCGGCTTCTTTGGCGCCCTGCTCGCCCTGGTTGGCGATGTAGTCGTCGTAGCCGACCACCTCGGCGCGGATAAAGCCCTTCTCAAAGTCCGTGTGGATCTCGCCCGCGGCCTGCGGCGCCGTGGCGCCAGCCGGGAACGTCCAGGCGCGCACTTCCTTGGGCCCGGCCGTGAAGTAGGTGTTGAGCCCGAGCAAGTTGTAGCCCGCACGGATCACGCGATTCAGGCCTGGCTCCTCGAAGCCCAGGTCATCGAGGAATGCCTGCTGGTCTTCCTCGTCGAGCACCGCGATCTCGGCCTCGATGGCCGCGCAAACTGCCACGACACTCGCGCCCTCTTCCTCGGCCAGCGCCGTCAGCTTGTCGAGGTAGGGGTTGTTCTCGAACCCGTCCTCGTTGACGTTGGCGATGTACATGACGGGCTTGCCCGTCAAAAGCTGAAGATCGCGAATCTCGGCGCGCTCGTTGTCGTCACGCTCGAGCGTGCGCAGCGGATTGCCTTCGGCCAGGTGGTCGCGAATGCGCGCGAGCACGTCGCGCCGGTACATGATCGCCTTGTCCATGGCCTTGGCCATCTTGGTCGCCCGCGTCAGTGCGCGCTCGACCTGGTCGAGGTCTGCCAGCGTCAGCTCCGTGTTGATCGTCTCGGCGTCATCGACAGGGTCGACCTTTCCTGCGACATGGGTGACGTCGTCATTCTCGAAGCAACGCACGACGTGCGCGATCGCGTGCGTCTCGCGGATGTTGGCCAGGAACTGGTTGCCGAGGCCCTCGCCTTTCGACGCGCCGGCCACGAGGCCTGCGATGTCGACAAACTCCATGGTCGTCGGAATCACCTTGGCCGGATTGACGATGCCCGAGAGCGCGTCGAGCCGCAGATCAGGCACGGTGACGACCCCCACGTTGGGCTCGATCGTGCAGAACGGGTAGTTCTCGGCCGGGATCTCGGCCGCGGTCAGCGCATTGAACAGCGTGGACTTGCCAACGTTGGGCAGACCAACGATGCCGCATTTGATTCCCACGGGGGCTTACTCCGATTTGTTGCCGTCGTCGCCCGCCTCGGACTCGGCCGGCGGCTTGGGCGGTTTGGGCGGTTTGGGCGGCTTGGGTTTGCGATTGATCTCGTTCATGACGACACCGGGCCCGCGGCGCACCATCTTGGGCAGCGCCTTGATGGCGCGGTCGATAGCCTCGTCGAGCTTGTCCTGTTCCTCAGAACCCGCACGGCGCAGAACGTGACCCACCACGCGCTCCGACTGACCGGGATGCCCGATGCCAATGCGCAGCCTGAAAAACTCAGGCCCGCAGTGGCTCACGATGTCACGCAGACCGTTATGTCCCCCGTGACCGCCAGCCTTCTTCAGGCGCAGCGTTCCAACAGGCAGGTCCAGCTCATCATGCGCGACGAGCGTTTCCTCGATGTCGAGCCGGTAGTAGTCGAGCGTGGCACGCAGCGGGCCGCCCGAGCGGTTCATGAAGCTCATGGGCTTGATAAGCCAAAGCTCTTCACCACCCGTGCGAATCCGCCCTACCTCGGCATCGAGGCGGCGCTGGTATTTCAGCGGCGCCTCATGGCGCTCGGCGAGACGGTCGACAAACCAGAAACCGGCGTTGTGCCGCGTGTCGGCGTACTCCGCGCCCGGGTTGCCGAGACCGGCGATGACACGGATGGTGTCGCCCATGATCGAGTGGCCGGCGCGGCGTAAACCGCGCCGGCACCCTTATCAGTCTTCGGCAGCGTCGTCGGCTGCTTCGTCGCCGACGGTCGGCACGTCCCCGGCTTCG